>CAIOSP010000223.1 GCA_903861005.1 uncultured Pseudomonadota bacterium | reverse complement strand
TCGCATGGCGAGCGGAGCCAGCTCGTGCGATCAGAATCCCGGACCGCGGAGCCAGGCCGTCGGTCTACGCCTCGAAAGCGATGGTTCGTGTAAAGGGGGCGCCCGGTCTGATCTGTAAAGGGAGCGCCCGGTCGTACACCGCAGCCCTCGCGCCGCCGCGATCGGGCGCCGCGATCGGGCCGCCGCGATCCGGCCCCGGGACCCGTCGCCACTCCCCCAGCGCCGCGGAAATCCCCGCCCCCTGGTCCACTCCCGCCCTCGCCCCGGCCCGCCCCAAGCGCGATGCTCCCCCCGCGAGGCCGCCAGCGGCGTCGATCGGAGCGCGGAGCGTGCGCCTCATCCCCCTTTGCTTCGCCTGGACCTGCGCGATGGACACTGCGTGTACGGTCCCCGATCCGGACACCCTGGCGGCCCACGCTCCCATCCTGTCGTCGGACGGGACGGTGCTCGACACCTGCGCACCCGCCCGCCGCGCGCGGTTGGCCTGCGCGATCGACGGCGACACGGTGGACCTGGAGGCGTGCGGCACCGGCGAGCGCGTCCGGGTGCTGGGCATCAACGCGCCGGAGATCGCCCACGACGGCAACCCGGCTGAGTGCGGCTCCGACGCGGCCGCCGTGGCGCTCGCGTCGCTGGAGGGCCTGACGGTCACGCTCAGCTTCGACCAGGTGTGCGTCGACACCTACGGTCGCACGCTCGCCTGGGCCTGGCTGGAACCCGACGACGTGGACGATCGCCTGGGCCCGGACCTTCGATTGGATGCCCAGGCCGTGCTCGACGACCCGCCCGACGCGCCCGTCCTGCTGTCGGCGGCGTTTGTGGTGAGCGGGCTGGCGCGCCGCTACGACCCCGACTGGGCGCTCCCCACCCGCTACGACGGACCGCTCGCGCAAGCGGAGCGTCAGGCCCGTACCGCACAGTCAGGGGTGTGGGGATCGTGCGACAGTCCGGACGAATCCAGCCGATAGACGCTGGGCGCGCTAGACTGCGCCTTCGAACGACGACAGGGACCATGCCAAGCCACAATCCTCCCCCCGGACCCCGCGCACAGGGCAAGCCCGCCGACGGCGACTTCGTCGGCTCGGACAAGCTGTTTGCGCCACCGCCCGCCGAGGACGCCACCACGCCCGGCACGGACGAATTCGACGCCGCCCAGATGTCTGGGTCGTGGTTCACGCCCGAGAAGTCGTCCAACCTGGGCGGGCCGCGCATCCGGTACTCGCCCGGCGCGCCGCCCCCGGTGATCGCCACCAAGCGCCGCCCCGAGGCGGAAGAGGAGCAGGTCGCATCCGCGGTGGGCCGCCCCACGCTGCCTGAAGAGCGCGCCAACCCGCTGCTCATCGCCGCGGCCTTTGTGTTGGCGGTCGGCCTGCTCGTGTTTCTCGTCTTCCTGTTCGGCGTGCGCGCCACCCGCTAGCTTCCCGTGCAGGAAGCCGGCACCGTTCGCGATCCGCGAGGTCCACTTCCCACCGGAGCGCCATCCGTGGCACGCTCCGCACGCCGGGAGGGGACATGCTCGCGTTGTTCTTCACGATGGTCGCCATGGCGCAGGACCCGGTGGCCACG
>CAIOSP010000222.1 GCA_903861005.1 uncultured Pseudomonadota bacterium | reverse complement strand
GTGATGCCCGAGGGCGAGCGCGCCGCGATGTTGGCCGCGTTTGAGTGTGTGGACGCGGTGGTGCTGTTCGGCGAGGACACACCGCTGGCGCTGATCGAGCGCGTGTTGCCGCACGTCTTGATCAAGGGCGCGGACTACCGCGTGGATCAGGTCGTCGGCCGCGAGGTGGTGGAGGGACACGGCGGGCGCGTGGTGCTGGCGCCCCTGCTCGCGGACCGCTCGACGTCGCGGATCTTGCGGCACCTGTCCGACGGCCGCCCCCCCGACGAGGCCTAGCGAATGCACGTGCTGCTGGGGCTGATCGTCGCGCTCATCGTGTGCCTGGCCACCTACGGCCTGGGCCACTACGCGTCGGCGATCGTGTTCTGGCTGGGTCGCCCAGCGCCGCGTGTGTTCACCGAGCGCCCGACCGACCCGGTGAGCGTGCTGATCCCTGCGCGCCACGAGGGCGAGCGCGCGCTGCGCGTGATCACGTCGCTGCTGGCCCAGGATCACGCGGGACCGATCGCGATCACGCTGCTGCTCAAGGACCGCAGCGACAGCTCGATCGCGCTGTTCGAGGCGCGGTACCCAGGCGTGGACCTGCGGGGCGACGCGCCGATCGTCACGCTGTCGACGGACGGCGATCGGGTCGTCCAGATCGCGTTCACGGGCGTCGACCCCAAGGCCGAGAAGATCAACTGGATGATCCCCCGCGTCAGCACGGCGTGGGTCGCCATCCTCGACTGCGATCACCAGGCGCACCCGGACTGGCTGCGCACGTCGCTCGTCGTGCTGGAGGAGCAGCGCGGACGAATCGTACAAGCGCGGCGCTGGCCGCTGTCCGCGTCGGGTGTGTTCTCGCTGTGGGACTCGCTGCACCAGCACGTGGGCTGCGAGCTGTTCAACGGGGCGTTCACCCACATGGGCCTGACCGTGTTCTTCACCGGGACGACGGTGGTGATGGACACCACGCTGCTCCGCGAGCGCCCACTCGGCGCCTGCATCACCGAGGACACCGACCTCAGCTACGAGCTGCTGCTGACGCAGGGGCTCAAGGTGCTGCACAACCCGTACAGCGGGTCCGACGAGGAGACGTCGCCCGACCTGTACAGCTTCCTGGCGCGGCGCCGACGCTGGGCGAACGGGCACACCGAGACGTTCCTCAAGCACCTGCGGAGTCTGCCCGGATCTCCGCTCGGCTGGCGCGACCGTGCGCAGTTTGTGTTCCACGGGTCGCACTACCTGATGTCGGTGGTGGTGTTCGCGCTGCACGTGTCGATCGGGCTGTTCTTCGTGCGGCAGCTGGCGCCGTTCAGCCAGGTCGCCGCGGTGCTCGCGAGCCTGGTGTTGGCGACGATGATCGCGTCGACCCAGCGCACGATCGGCCGCATCGCGCGCGCGGAGGAGATCGCGGTTGTGTTCGCCTGGCTGGCGCCGTCGGTGGTGATCGCCATGAACCTGGCGCAGGCGATCCTGCTGACCGACCTGCCGCGCGCCTCGCTGCCAATCGCGACCGCGGCGCAGGTGGCGGGGATCGTCGGCCTGTGCGCGCCGCTGGTGCTGCTGCTGGTGGGTCTGGTGCGCTTTGGTCAAGCGAGCGCGGGCACGGTGCTGGCGGTGATCCTGACGTACCCGGTGGCCTTCTACCTGGACATCACGGGCGTGCTGCTGGGCATGATGGATTACGGGACCGGGCGCGCGCGCTGGCGGGCGGTGTCGCGCGCGGCGCCGGTTGAGGCGGCGGTCGTCGCCGACCCGTCGGCGCTGGTCGCGCCGGTCGGGATCAAGGACAGCTGGAGGCTTGGTGATCTCTTCTTCTCCGCGCGCCGCTGGCCCGTGCTTCGGCGGCCCACCATGAAGCGACGCAACGTCGTGCTGGCCGCTACGCTGCTGTCGGCGGTGTTCTGCGGCGGCGTGCTCTACGGCCCCGCCGCGTGGATCCCCGTGCAGGACACGCCGTGCGTCGCGCAGCAGTCCGACGCCGACCCGTGGATCGTGCCCGCCAAGAAGATCGAGGGCTACTGCGACGGCTCGCACACCCCGCAGTGGGGCCGGCAGACCGGCACTTTCAAGCTGCTGCGAGACGACACGTTCACCGACGTCGACGCCACCTTCTGGGACCGGCTGGACACCACCTTCTTCTGCAACAAGGCCGTGTTCTCGCCCGACAACGTGGTGGCCGCGCCCGGCAGCGGGCTGACGCTCAAGCTCTCGCCGCAGGCCGCGCAGGGCAAGGACTGGACGTCCGGATCGATCGCGACCAAGGACGCACCGGACGCGCAGCACACGTTCGGCCGCTTCGAGACGGTGCTCAAGCCCGCCAAGGTGTCGGGCGTGGTGACCGGCTTCTTCCTGTACCGGTTTGACCCCTGGCAGGAGATCGACGCCGAGTTCGTCGGGCGCGACACCACGAAGCTGATCGTGAACGTGTTCTACAACCCCGGGATGCCCGGCGACCTCTACAACTACGGCATGCGCGGCACGCCCGTGATCCTCGACTTGGGCTTTGACGCGTCGGCCGACTTCCACCGCTACGCGATCGAGTGGGAGGCGAGCGAGATCCGCTGGTTCGTCGACGGGCGCCTGGTGCACGCGCGCCCGGCCGGTCGGCCGACGCCCATCCCGCAGCTGCCGATGCGCTTTCACGTTAATGTGTGGCCCTGCTGCAGCGAGGAGCTGGCGGGCCCGTTCGTGCCGACCGACGGCCCGATGGGCGCGGAGATCAAGTCGGTCACGATCTCGCGCTGGTACCCTTCGCCGCAGGATCGGATCGGACCGTGGCTGCGGTCGTGGGTGTCGTCGGGCGACGATTGGCGCGCGGGCGCGACGTGGATGCAGCCGTAGGGCGCGCAGCGGCAGAAGCTGCGCGGCCGCGCGCGGCGGTCGGCGCGATTCACAAGCCGCGGTGAACGGTCCGCGGTGAACGGTCCGCGGTGAACGGTCCGCGG
>CAIOSP010000221.1 GCA_903861005.1 uncultured Pseudomonadota bacterium | reverse complement strand
GCGCGGACGAGCGTACGGCGTTGCCGAGCCGGAGGCGGCGGAACGAGCGCAGACGCCGCGGCGGACGATCGCGCCGCGCACGCGCGCGTGGCGTTGCGCGAGCCGGAGGCGGCGGAACGAGCGCGGACGCCGCGGCGGACGATCGCGCCGCGCGGACGAGCGTACGGCGTTGCCGAGCCGGAGGCGGCGGAACGAGCGCAGACGCCGCGGCGTACGATCGCGCCGCGCACGCGCGCGTGGCGTTGCGCGAGCCGGAGGCGGCGGAACGAGCGCGGACGCGACGTCGAAGTCGCTCGGTTCGAGCCGCTTCACCGCCGATGCCGTCGACTCGCGCAAACGGACGAGGCGACGACGTCGCCCTCGCGCGCGACATCACAGGCGAGTGCGCCTGCGACGGCGGTCGCGGCGACCACGTCGAACGGCACCTCGGCGCGCGCCCGCACCGTCGGGCCGCGCCGTCCGGATTGTCATTTCAGAGGCTCATACCTTGACAGTTTCAGCATGCAGGGCCGACGCAAGGCGCTGACGGCGCTCTCCGAGCGCGTCCCACGCCGCTCACGCGCGCTGTGCCGAATCGTTCGTCGTCTCTCCACCTCGCGCGTCGTTCACACCCGTCAGGTGCGCTGCCAGCCCCGTACGCCAGCGCCAAAATTCAGGGTGATACCCAGCCTCATGTAGAGGCCAACATGAACGCCATCCCCGATCGCGCACACCTGATCCACGCCGAACTCGTCGCCGCCCTCCGCCGGCGCTGCGCCGCTGAGCACACCGCCGCCCGCCTGCTGCGCCAGGTCGCCGACGAGTCCCTCCACCACGCCCTCGGCTACGCGTCGATCTACGACTACGCCGAGCAGGCGCTCGATCTCTCCGTGCGCCAAGCCCGCGGGCTGATGCAGATCGGCGGGATGCTCCCGTCGCTGCCTGCGCTCGACGCGGCCTTCGCCGCGGGCGCGATCTCCTGGACCAAGGCGCGTGAATTGATCCGCGTCATCACGCCCGAGACCGACGCCGCCTGGGTCGATGCCGCGATCGAGAACACCAGCCGTGCGCTGGAGGTGATGGTGTCCAAGTCGCAGGTCGGCGAGGCGCCGCGCGCGCTGAAGGATGACCCACGTGGGTCAGCGCGCACGCGGTTCGTCGTCGAGATGGAGGCGTCGGACGCGGCGATGCTGCGTGACGCGCTCGCGCTGCTGCGAACTCAGGCGGGTCTGCACGGCGTGGAGATGGACGAGGGCGCCGCGCTCGCCGCGATGGCACAGCGCGTAATCTTCGACGCCGACGGGGACTCTGCACCCATCGCTGAGCGGTACCGCGTGATCGTCACGCGCTGTGCGAGCTGCGGCGACGAACACGCCGCGGGCTCGGAGATCAGCGAGACGGTCGAGGCGCAGGCGACGTGCGACGCGGAGGTCGTCGATCTGCGAGCCGGTCCGAACCACGGACACCTGACGCGCACCATCCCGCCCGCCATCCGGCGCGCCGTACTGCACCGCGACGGCACGCGCTGCGCGGTGGCCGGCTGTCGCTGTCGGCTGTGGCTGGACGTGCACCACCTGCGATCGCGCGCGGCGGGCGGGGCACACGACGAGGAGAATCTGGTGACGCTGTGTCCGCTGCATCATCGGCGCGTGCACGACGGGCTGCTCGCGCTGGAGACCGTGCGTGACCCACGTGGGAGAGCGGGCCTGCAGGCCAGGCACGCGGATGGCCGGGTCGAGGTGCGGTGGCGGGGCTGATACCAGAGCGCCCGCTCGAGCTCGGCGGCAGCCAGCGCGAATCCGCGCGGGCGCGGCTGATATGAGAGCGCCCCCTCGATCTCAGCGGCAGCCAGCGCAAATCCGCGCGGGCGTGTCGGCGGGCGTGTCGGCGGGCGTGTCGGCGGGCGTGTCGGCGGGCGTGTCGGCGGGCGTGTCGGCGGGCGTGTCGGCGGGCGTGTCGGCGGGCGTGTCGGCGGGCGTGTCGGCGGGCGTGTCGGCGG
>CAIOSP010000220.1 GCA_903861005.1 uncultured Pseudomonadota bacterium | reverse complement strand
GGCATCGGCCGCCGGACACAGCTCTGCGCCGACCTTTGTGGCCCTCGCTCCGCGCGTCGATGTCCCGACTTGCCCAGCCCCGTCATCACACGTTGGCCGAGCCCCGCGGGTCCCCGCGCGCCCGCGCCCCGAGCAGGACCACGCCGCTCTGGCTCGCTCGCTCGTCGTCCAGCCAGCTCGATACGTCGCCGCTCGCCGCCAGCACCAGCGCCACCTGACGCATCCGACCGCCGCAGCCGGGGCACGTCTCGTCCCACACGTGCCGAAGCTTCAGCGACACGCGGTCGTCCGGCAGCAAGAACAGCCGGGAAAGCGCCACCGCAGGTCCTTCCGACCGGGCCGAGTACGTACCGACAGATCTTCTCCAGGCCGTCTCGGTCCTTCGCCGCCACCCGAACCCCCGCGTGCAGGCTCGTCCACCCTGCGGACGCCTCCAGCCCCGCCACGTGCCGCCGCGGCCGGCGCTCTCCCCGCTTCCGCGACGCCCCCTGCGACCATGACGGGCCGAACGCCGAGCGGTTCATCAGCGACGCCAGCTCCAGCACCTGCTGCGCGTCGTCGGGCTCCTGCTCGTCCGCGGGACGCGCGGGGATCAGGCGCGCCAGATCCGCGGCCACCGCCTCGACCACCGTCGACACGTCGCCCAATGTCGGCGGGCTGGTCGAACGGAACTGCACCGCGCCGTCCGCGTCGGCGGACCAGCTCCCGTCTGCGAACAGGACGTGAAAGTGGACGTTCAAGTTCAGCGTCGAGCCGAAGCGCTGGATCACCGTCACGCTGCCCGGGTGACCGCCCACCCGGCGCCGGTAGTACGCGCCGACGTGCTCGATCAAGATCGCCAGCGCCGCCGACACCAGCTTGGGGCGCCAGGCCAGCGCGAGGCGCTGGTCCATCGGCAGCGACAGCACCCACTGGCGGACCGGGACCGGGGGGAACAGGCCCTCGACCCAGTTCGCGGCGCTCTGCGCCATGCGGCGGCCGCCACAGCGAGGACAGAATGCGCGGCCCTTGCAGGAGACCGCGACCACACGGTTGATCCGGCACCCGTCGCACCGCACCCACAGGAAGCCCTCGGCGGGGTCGCCGCAGGCCACCGCCGCGTGAAGCTCGTCCACCACGTGCGTCGACATCGAGCGGCCGGATGCCTCGATTTGGGCCAGCACCAGCGGCAGGCTCCGGCCGATGAGCGCGCGGAACTGCTCGGGCGCGATCGGCTCCGGATCGGTCGGCAGGGCGAGGAGGTGCATCCTCCAGGCATGGCGCCGAAAGGCCGCACCGGGGCGGCCGATGTCGACCATGGAGTCGGGACTTCCGCAGCGTCAACCGCGGTCGTGCCCCACTGGGGTCCTGCCCAGCGCTCGAGACCCGTGCGACTGTGATCGAGCGTGCGCCCGAGACCCGCGCACGCCGCCGCCGTCTCGCGCCGAGCACCGACGCGGTGTCACAACAGCGCCCGCCGCCCCGGCGGCCAGTGGTCCACGACAAAGTTCTCCAGCTCCACCCCCCGCAGCCGCTCCTCGTCCATCCCAGCAAGCCGCGCCGTCTCCCACTGCACGTTCACGCCGGCCTTGATCAACTGGAACGACACGTAGTCCAGGATCTCCAACGCCTGCGCCGCGCTCACCGCGAAGTCGCCTGGCCGGACGCGCGCCGCTTCGGTGTTGATCACCGTGCACCACGCGTCGAGCTGCTCGACGGTCACGTTGACCTCGCCGTTCTCGATCCGGCTCACGACCGACTGGGGCCATGAGAGCCGGTCCGCCATCTCCACTTGGCGGATGCGAAAGCGACGTCGAAGCAGCGACAGGATCCGCCCGAGGATCTCCATCATCAGCGCCTCGCCCGGCATGTCGTCATTCGCGCCGCCGATCTGGATGCCGGTGGCCCCTCCGCCGCCCAAGCTCATCGGGATCGCCACGACGAACCGCGGGGGCCTCTCTTTCTTTCTTGGCATTATGTCACCTTCGGGTATGCTGCCGCCAGGGTCGGGAGCCTCCACGGGAAAGTAACGCTTACCTCGACCTTGCACATCACCACCACAGGACCAACATGACCTCCACCACAGCCGCCACCACCTTCACCACCACCCGCGGGAACCGACGGGCGACGCCGTCCGTCTGGACCGCCCCTGAAAACGTCCACGCCGTTCTGGATCGCGCGGACGACATCCCCGACGGTCACATCACGCTGTCCGTCTACGACAGCTTCGGAAACGAGCACGTCGCCGCGCGAGCGTCCGTCTCGAACGTGACCGATCCCATGGCGTGGCTCCTGTCCAGCATCGACACGACGCTTCGCGTCCACGGCGACGAGTGCAGGCACCTTCGGGTCCGCGTCTGGGAGCGCAGCGGCGTGGGCGCGATGGGCGCCAAGTTCAAGGCGCCTGACCCGGCGTCGCTCGTGGTCCCCGCCGGAGGCGCTTCGCGCTCCGGAGGAGGATCCATGTCGGCCTCTCGGCCCGCACCGCGGACCGAGATCCGTCGCGCCGACCGACCCGCCACCCGGGTACCGGACCGCGCCGTGCCCCGACACGTCGTCACGGCCCCCACCGATCAGGCCGAGGCGCTCCGTCGTGATCTCGCCCAGTGGAGGACGCGCTGCGACGCCGCCACGGCGCGGGCTACTCATGCCGAGGAAGCCGTCGCCGACCTGAAGCGTCGCCTGCTCGCGAGAGAGGCAGCGATCGCCAGCCTCAACCAGCGGTGCGCCGAACTGACCGAGGAGCGGGAGGAACTCAACGACCAAATTGAGACCCTGTCTCAACTCAGCCTGGAACTCCAAGAAGCGTGGGGTCGGTGATGCGCCCAAATTGCGCGGTCCCCGCTGCAACGCCCCTGCCCGTCC
>CAIOSP010000219.1 GCA_903861005.1 uncultured Pseudomonadota bacterium | reverse complement strand
GGTGCGCATGGAGATCCCCAGAGGGCCGCGAGTATCCCACGAAAGCCGCGGGTCGTCGAGGGGCCTCACGAGGTTCAACCCCCAATTCCGTTCAATCATCCCTGCGAACACCGACTCAGCGAGCCTCAGAGCCCGAAGTCGTCGATGTACCAGGACCACGCGCGGAGCGGCGGCTCGGTGTTGGACGCGCCCTCGCCCGTGCATGTGAAGTCGGCGAGCAGGCAGGAGACGTCCTTGAGCTCCCAGCGCTTGCCGGGCTCCAGCGTCTTCAGCGCGTCGAGGTCGTCGGACGTCAGCGACGGGCACAGGTCCTCTTCCACCACCGCGCAGCGCAGCACGCCGTCGGTCTGGTTGACGACCGCCAGATCGAGCGGCTCCTGGTGATCGCCAGGGGACGGCGAGATGGCCACGCCCGAGTTGGACGGGTCGGTCACCACGGCGCTGCAGGCGCCCAGCAACAGCAGCGGTAGGACGGAGCGGATCACTTCTCTTCCGCGACGGCGCTGTCGTCGCCGAGGTCCACGTTCTCGCCGTGCGGGAACATGGGGCGGGTGTCCGAGCCGTCCGACTTGATGCAGCCCAGCCAACGCTGCGGATTCTCCAGCACGCGCTGGACGGAGTCCATGCCGTAGCGGGCGGTCAGGCCGTCCTCGATGCGCTCGTCGTAGGAGAAGCGCAGCGTCAGCACCTTGCCGACCACGACCTTGCCGTCCTCGACCACGGGCTCGTCGGTCGCACGTCCGACCATCACGAACAGCGGGCAGGTGCCATACTCGTAGAGGTGGTGGTAGCCGGGCGCCATGCCCACGCTGCCCAGGTTGGCCAGGAAGATGGACGTGTACATGCCGTCGCCTTCGATGAAGAAGTTGGGCAGCAGGTTGAAGTAGTCCAAGCTCCGGAGCGCGGAGGCGGCGCCGCGCAGCAGGGGGCGGGGCAGCAGGTTGAACCAGTCGTACTCGACGTCGGCTGAGGTCTTCTTGCCGGAGCGCTCGACGCCGACCTGATCGTTGATGCGGACGCACATCTCCTTGAAGGTCTCGCCGTCCTTCATGAGCGTCTTGACGACGGACAGCTTGGCCTTCTTGGACATGGACTTGCGCTTCATGCTGAACGACAGCCAGCGGCCGTTGCGGGCGTACAGGCGGCGGCCCACGACGAACTGGTTCATCTTGGGGTTCTCGGCCAGGCCGATGTTGAACGCGCCGACCAGCAGGTGGCTCATGTCGCCGCCGAAGGCCTTGGACTCGGCCAGGTAGGCGGTCAGGTTCTCAGCGCGGATCTTGCGGTCGAAGAAGACGATCGACTCGTTGCGACCCGCCATGATGTAGAACATCAGGCGGCGGAACGGGGGGACCTTGGCGACCAGGACGCCGTCGGGGCGGGAAGTCTTGAACGACAGGAGCATCCACACGACGAACACGACACCCATGACTGCTGCGACCCACATGCGATCCTCCGGGGGTTCGGACCAAGAGGTCACCGAACCGACGCGACCGTATCACCTCGAAGGTCGCGCGGGAACGGAGGGGCCGGGTTACGCGCGCCGAATCGAAATGGACACCCCCTAGAGGAGGACAGCATGTCGGAAGAAGAAGAGGCCGAAGTCATCACGATGGTGGACGAGAACGGCGTCGAGAAGGACTTTGTCTTCCTCACGTTGGTTGAGATGGAGGAGGGCACCTTCGCGGTGCTGGCCCCCAAGGAGCAGATCGACGGCGACGAGGCCGACCTCGAGCTGTACGCCTTCCGCTACACCGAGAACGACGACGGCGTGGACCTCGACGCGGTCGAGGACGACGACCTCCTCAACCGCATCTACGCGGAGGCCGAGGCCATCCTGTTCGACGCGGACGAGTTCGAGGACGCCTACGACGACGAGACGCCCGACGACGGCGAAGAGGAAGCGGAAGCGGAAGAAGAGGAGGCCTAAGCTGCCTTGTCGACCCTCCCGCGCGGCGCATGGTCGCGGCGCGGGGTGGAGTCGACCGGCTGCCTCGCCCGATGAACGCCGCCCCTCGTGACCCCTGCGGGCCGCAGGGGGGCTCGCGTCGTGGGACCGTCGGCTCTTGGCGCGCGGACACCGACGGACTAGGCTGCACGTCACTCCAGGGGTGGCCTCGTCGAGGGGCCTGAGACCTGCCTTACGCCGCTGTGGCGCTCGGTAGGAACCCTTCGAACCTGATCCGGTTCATGCCGGCGTAGGGAGGAGCGCGATGCGTCGCGTCATCACTCAGATCGTGTCTGTTGGGCTGCTCACCTCAGGTGCCGCGTGGGCGCAGGAGGACACGGACGTCGCCACGCCTGCAGACGACCCGGCGCCGACGCTGATGGTGGTGACCGCGCAGCTGCGTGCGCAGGACCCGCAGTCGGTGCCGGCGTCGGTGACGGTGATCTCGGGCGACACGCTCCGAGCGGCGGCGGCCACGCACCTCGAAGACGCGATCCGCATGGCCCCGAACGTGGACTGGGTGGGCGCGTCCAACCGCCCGCGCTTCCTGCTGATCCGCGGCGTGGGCGATCTGGGCACAGGCAACCTGATCACCAACCCCAGCGTCGGCGTGCTGCTCGACGGCGTCGACCTGTCGGGCATGGGTGCCGCGCTCACCACGCTGGACGTGGAGCGGCTTGAGGTGCTGCGCGGCCCACAGGGCACGCTGTACGGACCCAACTCGCTGGGCGGCTTGTTCAAGATGACCTCGCGCGCGCCCACGCTGCAACCATCGGCGCGCGTGGAGGTTCGCTTTGGAAATCATGACACACACACCATCGAAGCGGTGGCGGGCGGTCGGCTGGTCCCGCGCAGCGACGTGGTGTCGGTCCGCGCGGCGGCCAGCCTGGTGCACACCGACGGCTGGATGAAGAACGTCACGCTCGACCGCAGCGACACCGCGGGCCGCGACGAGCTCGCGTCGCGCCTGCGCGTGCGCATCGATCCGACCAAGGCGGTCCGCTTCGACCTGATCGGCAGCTACGTCGACGTGGACGACGGCTACGACCACTGGTCGGTCGAGAACAACCGCAAGACGTGGTCAGACAAGCCGGGCAAGGATCAGCAGCGCACCGGCATGGGCGCGCTGCTCGCGCGGTTTGATGTCGGCCCCGTGCGGATCGAGTCGAACACGTCGCTGTCGACCAGCAAGTGGACGTTCACGTCGGACTGGGACTGGATCGCCGCCGACACGCCGCGCCCCGCGGGCTCCACCGCGGCCGACGACTACTCGATCGACCTGTTCAACACGCAGATCACGCAGCAGGACGGGTTCACGGAGGAGCTGCGCGCGCTGAGCCGAGAAGGCCGCGGCGCGTGGGACGATCGCGTGCGTTGGCTCGGCGGCCTGTACGCGGGCGGCACACGCCAGCAGATGAGCACCGTGACCCAGTACTTCGGCGTGTCGGACGGCTACGACAACGCGAGCGACTACAAGCGCCTGTCTGCCGCGGGCTTTGGCCAGCTCGACGTCGACGTGATCGACCGGCTGACGCTCACCGCGGGCGGGCGCGTGGAGCACGCGTGGCAGGACTACTCGGACACGAACGGCTTTGAGAACCACGAGGACCGCTGGCTGTTCGGCTGGAAAGCAGCGGCGTTCGCGCGCGTGATCGACGCGCTGTCGCTGTACGCATCGGGCGCGCAGTCGAGCAAGCTCGGCGGCTTCAACCTGGCGACCGACGTGCCGGTGAAGACCTACGCGCCCGAGATCGATCGCAGCTTCGAGTTTGGCGTGCGCAGCCAGGGCGCCGACCGTCGCTGGCACGCCAACGGCACCTTCTTCTACGTCGCGCGCCAGGGTGAGCAGCTCTCCGAGTGGGTGCAGCGGCCCGGCGGCGACAGCGGCGACATCTACTTCTACACGGACAACGCCAAGCGCGCGCACACGCTGGGCGCCGAGTTCGAGGTGTCGGGCACGCCGGTGATCGGGCTGACGTTGGAAGGTGCGCTCGGCCTGCTCGACGCGCGCATCGACGAATGGCAGTTCCAGACTGGCGCGGACACCCTTGACTACAGCGGCAACGTGGTCGCCAACGCGCCGGCCGCCACGTTCTCGGCCGCCGTCAGCTACGACAGCCCGATCGGCGCCTACGGCCGGGTGGGCGTGACGGGCGCGTCCAAGCGCTACTTCGCCAACAACGATGGCATCTCCGGCGACCCCTACGCGCTGCTCGACCTGCGCCTGGGCTGGCGGGTGAAGTGGTTCGGCGTGAGCGTGTGGGGCCGCAACCTCAACGACGCCCGCTACGCCACGACCGGCTTCGGGCCCGGATTCTCGCCCAACGAGCACTACCCTTACGGGAACTACTACCGGTGGGGCGACGGCGCGTCTTATGGCCTCGCGTTCGAAGGCCACCTCTAGGCGCGCAGCTGCGCGCAAGGCGCTAGCGTCCATGGACCCGATCGTCGCGCAGTTCTTCTCTGAGACGCTCCCTGTGGTGGGCGCCGCCG
>CAIOSP010000218.1 GCA_903861005.1 uncultured Pseudomonadota bacterium | reverse complement strand
TCGGCTGAACGCGATCGCGGCCGAGGCCGGCGCTGAGGTGGTGGACCTTCGCCCGGTGTTCGCGGGCCACGACGCGAGCACGCTGTGGGCGAACCTGCTCGACCATCACCCGAACGCGGTGGCGCAGGGCATGGCGGCGGATGTGCTGGCCAAGGCGGTGGGCGACGGCAAGCTCCCGCGCACCGGTCCGTTCGACTGCGCCAAGCTCCCGCCGGTCGCGGACCTGGGCGACGTGCTCCAGGCCGGGTGTCGCGGCGCGCTGATGGACCAGATCGCGCTGGCCGACAAGCTGCTCGGGGTGAAGCGGCCCGAGCACTTCATGCCGATGTACACGCGCTTCCTCGCGTCGGACCTGGCGGGCCGCGCGGGCGTGCTGGCGGAGGCGGCGGGGGATGCGGCGACGGCGGACGCGGCGCGGGCCGTGGTGAAGCGGTCGCTGGAGCAGCGGTAGGGGCGTCCTGCTCGACGAGCGGTGGGTTCCCGTTGGGTACCCATGGAGAGCCACCCATGCTGTTCCTGACGTTCGCGCTCGCGCTGCTCGCCTGTGACCCCGGCCCCCAGAAGCTCGAAGGCGGCGACGACATGGACTTGGGTCCCATCTTCACGAACGGCGACGGCTTCCCCGTCGTGTCGTTCACGGTGGAGTAGGGGTTCGATTCAGTGGGCTGCCACCGCTGAGCCTCCGCAGCAACCGGTCCGTACCCCGGGCAGGGCGACGCCGAGCGCTAGGCCGCGGCGACGACGGTGGGGTGGAATTCGTGGCGATCGCGACCGGCGGACTTGGCGCGGTACATCGCGCAGTCGGCGCGGTGGATCGCGTCGGTGAAGGAGCTCTCCTCAGGGTGGAGGGTGGCGATGCCGATCGAGGCCGTGACCTGCTGTCCGTCGACCGGCAACAGCGGCGCCGATCGGATGACCGCGAGGATCCGAGAGGCGACGAGCGCCGCGGCGTGCGCGTCGCAGCGTGGGAGCACCAGCGAGAACTCCTCGCCGCCCCACCGGACCAAGACGTCGTGGTCACGCAGGTTGTTCGCGCAGTGCTGGGCCGTGGCGCAGAGCACCGCGTCGCCGACGGCGTGACCCCACTGGTCGTTGATCCGCTTGAAGTGATCGATGTCGAGCATCATCACCGTGATCGGCCAGTCGTTGCGGCGCGACGCGCCGATCAAGGCGTCGGTCATCTGCTCCAGGCGACGTCGGTTTCCGAGCCCAGTCAGCGGGTCGGTCACCGCGGCCGTGACGAGTTTGTCGTTGGCGTGGATGAGGGTCGTGCGCGCGCGTGTCTCCACCTCCATGATCAAGCCGACCGCGGTGAACACCCCCATCAAGTTCACCAGCAAGATGGCGGCGAACGAGCCTCCGGCCATGACCGGATCTTGGGTGCCGTCCGACACCAAGTACAGCGCCGCCCGCGCGACGTTCAGGGTCACGGCGATGGCCGCCGCCCAAGCTAGGTAGCGTTTGCCAAGGGTCCAGGGCCGCTCCGCGCCTCTGTACAAGGCGAGGTTCCACAGCACGCCGCTCCACAGGAACGGCAGCGTCGAGGCGACGACGCGGGGCTTGGCGAGCAGCAGCTGGCCGGGTGACGCGTCGAACGCCCAGAGCGCGGCCACCGAGGCGAGGCTCGCGGCGGCGATGAGGGCCTCGGTCCTGCGCGTGGGTCGGTCGATCGCGCAGAGGCGGTAGAGGGCATCCAACCACACCTGATGCGCCAATATGATCGCGGCGTTGGCGACCACCACGGTCAGCACGCTGGGGAGGTCGCCGCGGTGCGCGAACAGCGCGAGCCCCAGGACTAGCGTGACCGTGGCTGTCACGACCCGGGACAAGAACCCGGAGACGTTGAGCTTTGCCCACGCCGGTATCGACACCACGATGAGCATCATGAGCTGCAGCGCGGTGGTAGCGAAGAGCGTACGGTTCTGCATTAAGTCGGATATTTGACGCCGTCGGAAGTGGGTGTACGTGTTCGTACCAACGGACCCAGACGACCCTCTGGCGCGGGAGCACGACGCGGCGTCACGGACTCCTTCATGAATCAAGTTTGCAAGAGGATGGTGGCATGCTTCGCGCGCCGCGTACTGCAGGCGGCCGCCTCCGCGCCGTGCGGGCGTCATTCGCGTGGTCGGGCGCCCCTTCGGAGATCGCCTACGACGCCTGACCCAGCTCCGTGATCGCGCCCGTCCCGTTGCCCCACGGCGCCAACGTGACGCCCGCCGCCGCCGCCGTCGCCATGTGCAGGTCCACCAGCGGTCGGTCCCGGTACGCGATGTGACGCCCTGGCACGACCGCGCCAGAACCGCGACCCGCCAGCACGATCGGCAGG
>CAIOSP010000217.1 GCA_903861005.1 uncultured Pseudomonadota bacterium | reverse complement strand
TGCCTCGCGGCCTGTTCGCGGAGGACTCGGCGCCCTCGTGCACAATGGGCGGGAGGTCGTGCATGCAGATGGAGTTCAAGGTCGGCGACAAGGCCGTGGTGCCCAACCAGGGCGTCGGCGTCGTGACCGAGGTGAAGCTGCTGCTCATGGGTGGCGTCGAGCAGCCCTGCTACATCATCAAGCTGATGGACAGCGGCGTGACCTACCACTGCCCGGTGGGCCGCGCGACGGCCAACAACGTCCGCGACGTCATGCCCGCGGACCGCATCGACGAGCTCTACGAGATCCTGCGCGACCGCGACAAGCCCGCGGACAAGCAGACGTGGAACCGTCGCTACCGCGAGTACACCAAGAAGATCACCACGAACGACCCGCTCGAAGTGGCGGCCGTTCTCCGTGATCTGGCCGTGCTCCGCCTGGGCAAGACGCTCTCGTTCGGCGAGCGCAAGATGTACGACCGCGCCCACGGCCTGGTCGTGCAGGAAGTCTCCGCCGTCCGCGACGTGGACGAGGAAGTGGTGAAGAAGGAGCTAGAGGTCCTGTTCAAGGAGGCCGACGAGGCCGCCCAGAACAAGGGCAAGGTCGTCATCAGCAAGAAGAAGCGGAAGAGCTGACAGGCAACATGGCTCAACCGTTCCGGCTGTACAACACGCTCTCCCGCCAGGTCGAGCCGTTCTCCCCCATCCACCCCGGCGCCGTCTCGCTCTACGTGTGCGGCATGACGGTGTACGACCACGCCCACGTGGGCCACGCCCGCGCCATGGTCGTGTTCGACACGTTCGTCCGCTGGCTGCGCTTCCGCGGCTGGGCCGTGACGTTCGTCCGCAACTTCACCGACGTGGACGACAAGATCATCGCCCGCGCGGCCTTGCGCGACATCTCGCCCAGCGAGCTCGCCCAGCAGTTCATCGACGAGTTCCACGCCGACTGCGCCCACCTCGGCCTGGCCAAGCCGGACGTCGAGCCGCGCGTCAGCACGTCCATGCCCGCAATCCTGAGCATGATCCAGTCTCTGATCGACCAGGGTCACGCGTACGCCACGGACGACGGCTGCGTCTGGTTCTCCGTCTCGTCCTACCCGGACTACGGCAGCCTCTCCGGCCAGAAGCCCGACGCCATGCAGTCGTCGGCCGACGTCGGCACCAAGCGGGACTCCCAGGACTTCGCCCTGTGGAAGGCCGCCAAGCCCGGCGAGCCCACCTGGGACAGCCCCTGGGGCCCCGGTCGCCCCGGCTGGCACATCGAGTGCTCGGCCATGGTCGCGGAGCGCTTCGGCCACACCATCGACATCCACGGCGGCGGACTGGACCTGGTCTTCCCCCACCATGAGAACGAGGTCGCCCAGAGCGTCTGCGCGCACGACGCGCCCTACGTCCGCTACTGGATGCACAACGGCCTGCTGGTCCTCCAGAAGCGCACCGAAGACGGGCTCGTCGCGGACGCCAAGATGGGCAAGAGCCTGGGCAACGTGGTCAACATCCACGACGCCCTCGCGCGCTTCCCCGCGGAGTCGCTGCGCCTGTTCTACCTGGCGGCGCACTACCGCTCGCCCCTGCCCTGGCACGACGAGTCCCTCGTCGACTCGCTCGCCATGCTCGCCCGCCTGTACGAGGCGCGTGAAGTGGCCGAGTCCATGGAAGGCGACGGTGACCCGGACACGGTCGCGGCCGCGGTCGGCCCTGAGGCCGTGGAGCTGCTTGCGCTGGCGCGGGCCTTCCCCGCCAAGTTCGCCGGCGCCCTGGACGACGACTTCAACACGGCGAACGCGCTCGGCTTCGCGTTCGAGCTGGCGCGCAGCATCAACCGCGTCGGCAACGCCAAGAAGGCCCGCGCCCGCTGCGGCCCCATCGCGCGCCTCGTGATCGACGCGCTCAAGAGCCTCCACGCCATCGGTCTGCTGACCGCCACGTCCGACGCCTTCCAGGCCGACGTGAAGGCCAAGCGCCTGGCGGATCTCGGTATCGTTCGCGCCGAGGTCGACCAGCTCATCATCGACCGCACCACCGCGCGCACCGCCAAGGACTGGCCCGCCGCCGACGCCATCCGTGCCCGCCTGGACACGCTCGGCATCGTCGTGATGGACCGCCCGGACGGCTCGGTCGACTGGCGTGTGAAGCTGCCTTCGAGCGCGCCGTAGGCTCAAGGTTCGGGTCGCCCCTAGAAAGCAGAGACGCCGCGCCTCACCCGAAGTGAGACGCGGCGTCCTTGCTTAAGGCCAGCCGCCCGAAGGCGGCCAGCCGGAGGGCTTGCGCTAGTACGAGAAGCCGACGCCGATCGTACCGACCGTCAGGTTGTCCGACACGGAGGCGCGGACGATGCCGGAGTCGGCGCCTTCCAGGTCGGCGCGGCGGTGCTGGTAGCTGAAGCCCGCGTCGATCAGGAAGAACTTGGTGATGTTCCAGCCGACATTGAGGTCCGCGTTCGCCGCGTAGGGCACGCTGCCGTACGCGAAGCCCGCGCCGCCGGAGGCGAGCAGGTAGACGGGGCCGATCTCGGCGCCGATCTCCAGGCCCGCGCCCAGGCCCGGGAGCTTGAGCGGGCCGTAGCTGATGGTGCAGCCGGGGTCGATGCAGCCGCTGAAGGTGATGAAGTCGTCGTAGCGAAAGCCCACGCGGGCGCCGAACGACAGCTCACTCTTCTTGATGGCGATCGGGTAGCGCACGATGGCGTCGACGCGGAGGTTGTACAGGTTGTCGACCGCGGGGCTGTCGAACTGGCTGCTCGACACCGAGTAGTGCATCCACTTGAAGTCACCCTGGAAGCCCACGTACGGGACCTTGGGGATGATCACGCGGGCGCCGACCGCCAGACCGACGGGCGTGGGCGCGCCGCCGTCCTTGCCGCCCCAGGCCAGGCGAGACGGGAGCAAATCACCCGGATCTGCACCAGGCTCCTGCGCGTACTGGTAGCCGCCGACCGCCATCGAGAGGTGCGAACGGAGGAACGGACGACGCTCCTCCTTCTCCTCGACGACCGCGTCTTGGTCCGCCGTGGACGAGCCGACCGAGGCGACCGTGCCGTCCGTGGCCGAGCCGTCCGTGGGGGCGCCGGTGCCCCACACGTCGCCGGTGATGGCCGGACCAATCGGGATCTCGAGGAGCTGCGACTGCTTGCCGCCGTCCACGACCACGTTGACCTTGATGGAGCCGGCGGCGTCGTCAGGGATGACGACGGTGGTGCGGTACTTGCCGCCGCCGAGGTCCGCCAGGGCGCCGACGCGCGCGCCGCCGGTGGCGAAGAACTCGATGGGCTTGCCCGCCACGCCCACGCCGGCGTCATCGGCCAGCGAGACGTCGAGGGTGACCGAGCTGCCGGCCGGGGCCTGCGAGGGGTTGGCCGCGACGACCAGGCCGGTGGCGGCCGTGGTGACGGCCGCGTTGGTAGCGTCGATCGGGGCGTCCGCGCCACCTTCGCGGTCGACGATCACCGACGACGCCGAGGCGCGCCAGGACGTGGTGACCGCGCGGTCCTCGGCCGAGCCGGGGACAGGCAGCGGCGCGAGCGTGCCGGTGGACTGGTAGAAGGAGACGGCGGTCGACGCGCCGCCGGAGCGGGCCTCAAGCGCGGCCAGACCGGCGTCCGAGCCCGCGTGGTACACGATCTCGGCGATGCCGTGGGCGTCGGTGGTCACGGAGTTGGGGACGGTGCCGCCACCCTCAGCGACGGCCAGCGTCACGTCGACGTTGGGGACCGGGTAGCCGAACTCGTCGGTCGTCACGATGACCACGGGCTGCGCGGCGCCGGGGGCGACGGTGCTGAACGCGGGCAGCAGGACCACGCGGCGGACCGGGTTGGCGCTCGCCGGAGCCAGCGCGACCACGCGGACGAACACGTCGGTGTTGCCGTTGGTGGAGAAGTCGGCGCGGTAGTCGCCGCCCTTCAGGTCGACGACGTCACCCTTCTGGGTGGCGCCGGCCGCGCCGATGCGGAGCGAGCGGCCGGGCAGGCCCGTGCCGTCCGCCGCCGTCAGGCTGGCGTAGATCTTGAGGCCCGTGGTGTCGGCGGACAGCGAGGTCGGCTCGGCCGACAGGTCGAGGCGCGACGGCAGCGACGGGATCAGCGCGATCTCGAGCGAATCGGCCTGGGCCGACGAGCCGCCGATCGAGGCCTGGATGGTCGCGGCCATCTGCGCGCGGCCGTCCGGCGGGGTGAAGGTCGCGACGTACACGCCGTCGCCCGCGTGGCGCGGGTCCGTCAGGCGGCCGGCGGTGGCGGTCAGCGTGACCTGCGCGGACACGTCGGGGGTGCCATCACCCTTGGTGACGACCACGCGGATGGGCACGCCGCCGCGGGAGTCGCTCGGGACGCTGGCCGGAACGGAGAACAGCTCGATGCGACGGCCATCCGGGACGCGCAGGTCCAGGGTGGACTCGGTCACGCTGGTGCCCTGCGACACGACCTGGGTCGCGGCGTTGAGGCCCGGCGGAACGATGATCGGCACGGTGGCGCGACCGGCGGCCGACGCCAGCGAGGGGCCGTACTCCTTGCCCGCGAGGCGGAGGACGACGTTGGCGCCGGGGGGCGCCGTCACGGGGTAGTCGACCTTGCCCTGCAGCGGCAGGCTGAACGTGCCCCACACGCGGCCCGGGTTGCGACGGTCGACGACGGTGATGACCGCGAGGTGCGGGAAGTTCACGGCCGGGGGCGTGAAGCGCGCCGAGAAGCGGCCCGCGCCGACGGAGACGACGTCCGCCACGGTGCCGGAGGACGTGCGGATGTCGAGGTCCGCGGCGGTGGAGGCCTCGCCCGCCGCCGCCGGGAAGGCGAACGAGAGCGTGACGTTGGCGTCCGTGCCGAGCGTCACGGCCGGCTGGCTGGACGTGATGGTGATGCGGCCTTCGAGCGCGGGGCCGATGGGGATGACCCGGGTGGCCTCGACCGCGCCGAGCTCGGTGGTGCGGCCCTTGAACGACACGACCACCGTGGTGGGGGCGTCCACCTTGGGGGGCACGAAGGTGGCGGTGTAGACGCCGTCACCGACCTCGGTCACGTCGCCGATGGTGCCGGCGGAGACCGTGGCCTTGAGCTTGGCGGCCACGATGGGCGCGCCCGTCGGCGTGCGGAGCACGGCGTCGAGGGCGATTTGCGTGTGGCCGTCACCGGCGACGCCGCCCACGGGGAGGACCTCGATCAGGCCCGCGGAGGGCAGAACGTCCGCGGCGTAGGCCAAAGGCGCCACCGCGAGCGAGGGCGAGGCGCAGAGCGCGAGTCGAAGCAACCAACGCGCCCCGTGCGAGGCAGACACCGAAGTCGAGTCACGGCCGATCATTCCGACCCTCCTGATGCGAATGGACGCGCCACCCTAGCGCAACGCGAGCCGGTGCCCGGTCAACGATCCGACAACAGGCGCCCCAGCGGCCTCAAACCTTCACCCGTTGAGGCCAAACGATCAAAGCAGACGGCGCGCCTTGACCTCCAGGTACGACTCCAGGAGGCGCGACGAGAGCTCGTCAGGCGCGCAGTCGACCACCAACGCGCCCTGCTGACGCCACGCCGTGAGCGCCTCCTCCCGCCAGCGGGTCAGCTCGGCGGCCGCGGCGCGGTCGTAGGGCGTCCCCTCCCCCTGCCCGCGACTCAGCGCGTCCAGGGCAGGGTCGCGGAGCCAGACACAGAGCGGCAGGTGGCGCCCGACCAGCGCCGTCACCACCGCCGACACGGCCGCGGCGTTCACCTGATCGTGGGCCGACGTCAGCAGCACCACCAGGCTCCGGCGACGCACCGCGCCCGCCAGGTGCCGGAACGCGCCCGCGTAGTCGGGCTCGTGCATGGACGGGAACACGTCGTACACGCCCTGGAGCAGACGCGCGCCCGACCGCGTCCCGCCGCGGGGCGGCATCCAGACCCGGACCTCGCGGTCGAACACCAGCAGCCCCACGCGATCGCCGCGACGCAGAGCGGCGTCGCCCATGGCGAGCGCGGCGTTGAGCGCCACGTCGAACGCGGTCAGCTCGCCCAGGTTGGCGCCCATGGTGCGGCCCGCGTCGATCAGGAACACGACGTTCTGGTTGACCTCCTGGCCGTACTCGCGGGTGACGAAGCGCTGGCGTCGGGCCGTCGCCTTCCAGTCGATGTGCCGGTACGGATCGCCGGGGACGTAGCTTCGAAGGCGCTCGAACTCGCTCTCTCCGCCCGGCTTGCGGCGCGCGCGCACCGGCAGGCGGCGCTCGTCCTGGCGCGCCCGCAGCGCGCCGTCCCGCAGCATGGTGAAGTCCGGGTAGACCCGGAACAGGTCGTCGCCCGCGGCGCCCGGAAGGCTGGCCTGCCGCGACCACAGCCCTAGCGGCGACGACCAGCGCACGATCACCGGTCCGAACACGTAGCGACCACGCCCGGCCGGGTGCAGCCCGTAGCTGACCCGCTTGGTCTCGCCGGGCGCCAGCGTCAGCGTGATGGGCAGGCCATCCTCGGGGCACGGGATCGCGTCCGACAGCAGCAGCGACAGCGGGCGCGTGCTGGTGTTCCGCACCACGATCCCCACCTCCAGCCGCTTTCCGACCGACGCCACCAGGGCGTGCTCGCGCTTGACCTCGACGGTGGCCCCGGCGCGCAGCGCGTCTGTCAGCGCCAGCGCGACGATCACGCCGTCGAGCATGGCGATCAGCGGCATCAGCGCGGGCACCACGACCCACGCCAACGCAAGCCCCACGGGGACGGCGCAGATCAGCACGAGCCGGCGGGAGGGGATCACGCGCGCTCGCCGCCCGGCACGGGGATGTCGCGCACGATCGCGTCGATGACGGCGTCGGCGGTGGTCCCGTCCAGCTCGGCGTCCGGGTGGAGCAGGAAGCGGTGGCGAAGCACCGGCCG
>CAIOSP010000216.1 GCA_903861005.1 uncultured Pseudomonadota bacterium | reverse complement strand
TCCAGCCAGGTCTGGAACCAGCGCGGCATCTGGACCTTGTTGCTGTCGCACGCGAAGATGTGCGTGTGCGTGGCCTGCACCAGCTGCCCGTCGTCGACCATGTCGTCGTACTGGTAGAGCACCGCCGTGCGGCCGTTCACGTTGCCCGAGATGGGCATGGGGTTGGGGTTCACCACCAGCCCCTCGACCGTCTGCAGGTTGGGACCGACCAGCTCCACGCCCAGCGCCCGCACCAGCGCGCGGGTGGTGGTGTTGGGCATGATGTCGTCGTCCATCACCTCCTGGACCAGCACGTCGCGGTGGCCGTCCAAGATCTGCGGCGCCCAGTTCAGCGGGTCGGCGCGCTCGATCGAGGTCTGAAGCAGCGGGAAGAAGCGGTCGAGGTCGCCCGGCAGCGCGCCCGGCGGCTGCATCAGCGCCACCAGCGGCGCGAAGGTGCCGCTCTTCTGCACGATCGCCGACACCCGACCGCCCGGGACCGACAGGTAGCCGGTGCCCAGCTCCGGATCTTGGGCCAGGAACTGCGGCCCCATCACGCCGCCCAGCGAGTGCCCCGAGTAGGCCAGCTTGGCGCCGTCGAAGTCGACGTGGCCGTCCGCGTCCGCGTCAAAGCCCGCGCGCAGGGCCGCGGCGAGCTGCAGCTTCTCCCAGGCGCCCAGCCGGAAGTTGTCGCGCAGCTTGCGCACGTCCATCGACATGCCCTCAAAGCTGATCCCGAAGAACTCCAGGATGGGGAGCAGGTCGCCGTCGGGGGCGCCGGGGTGGTCGCCGTGCTTGGGCGCGTCGATCGCCGCCACCGCGAAGCCGATCCCCGAGAGCGGGTCGGCGTCGTTGTGGGCCTCGTAGCGGTCACCGCCCAGGCCGTGGCCGTGGATGACCGTGGGGTAGGGGCCGGACTTGCCGTCGCCGGGCAGCCAGAAGGTGGCGGGCAGGTCGTAGGTGCCCAACGCGACCGGCGCCTCGTCCGCGCCGATCGTCTCGTCGTCGCCGAGCACGTCGGTGGCGTGCAGCACGGCCTCGCAGCGGGTGCGGTCGCCGTCGGGCGCGCACTCCACGGCGGTCAGCGTGGGGTGGGCGTCGAGCAGCGCCTGCTTCACCGCCTCGTCCTGCGCGCCGATCGACTGCGTCACGAACACCACGCCCGCGGCGACGTCGTCGCGGGTCAGGCCGGTCACGTCGAGCGCCTGGGCCCAGGTCTTGGCCAGCACGGCGGGCGCGTTGTCGAGGTCGCCGGTGATCGCCTCGTCGAGCGGCACCGACCGCCACACGGGGCCCCCGGCCGCGTCGACCAGGTCGTGCGTCACGATCGCCGCGTAGGGCGTGCTGGGCGTCAGCGGGAAGAGCGGCTCCATCAGCGCGGTGTTGCCTTGGTCGGTCCAGGTGGTCTCGACGGGCACGGTGGCGCCGTCGGTCAGCCGGACGAAGCGCAGCGACGACGCGAACGAGGCCGGGTCGACCGGCGCGGTGAAGGCGATCGACACCGCCGCCGTGGTGCCAAAGCCGTCCAGCTCCTCCAGGCCCTGCACGATGGTGAAGCCGGGCGGCAGCAGCGCGTTGAGCTGGTCGCGGGCGGCGTCGCCCAGGCGCACGCGCAGGCCGGTCTCGGTCGAGGCGTCGGGCTGGCTGTGGAACAGGTCCGGGAAGGTGTCGAGGTGCGAGTTGGGCGCGTAGGCCGCCCGCGTCACGCCGGACGGCGGACGGTAGGACGGGGGCTCGACCGCGTCGGGCGTGCAGGCGGCGAGGACGAGCAGGGGGATGAGCGATCGCATCAGGCGACTCCGGGGGCGCGGGCGATCGGGACGATACACGATCGGCGCCGTGGGGTCACGCAGAGTGCGGGCGCAGGCCTAGAACTGAAAGGCCATCGCGACGCCGCCGCCGTGCGGGTCAGCGGTGGGGACGACGATCAGCGTCTGCAGCGGCGCCGACAGCCGGTGCTCGCTGTTTCTGCCGACCACCCACAGCGGGATGCCCGCGCCCAGGAACGCGCCGGTGATCCCCGCGCCGATCACCGCGCCGCTGAACGCGAACACGGGGCCCATGCACTCGAACTCGCAGGTGCCGGTCATGGCCCCGCCCCACACGGCGAGCCCGGTCGCGAGCGTGCCGGTGGTGATGCCGACGCCGGTGAGCACGATGCCCGCGACCTTCATGCCGTGGGCCTGGCGCAGCGCGTGGGAGGGCGAGGGCGGGAGGGCGACGGGCGCCGCGGCCGCAGCGGGAGCCTCGACGGCCGGAGCGGGCGCGGTGGTCAGGGCCTGGGGTGGCGCGTCCGCGGCCGCTGAGTCCGCGGCGGGCGTGGTCTGCGCGACGGGCGCCGCGTCGGGCGCCGCGCCAGGGTCTGCGGCCTGCGCCAGCGCGAGCCAGAGGGTGAAGATCATGTCGTCCTCCTGTGTGGAGGGGGCTCGGCACGCGGCGTGCCGGTGGGGCCAGGGTGGATTGAGTGCCGGTGAATCCTCGATGAATCGGCGACGGCCCGCTCGGAGCCTCGGCCTGGTTCCCCGAGATCGCGACATCGATGTCGCGTAGGCGAGGCCACCACAGCGCGGCACCGCCTCCAAGGCCATTGGGACCTGTTCAGCGCGGAAGCCAACCCGCCCGCCTCACCTTGTGGAGAAGGGTGAGCGACCGGTCGCTTCAGCGCGAGCCGCACGACGGCCTGGAGTAGTCCGGGGTGGGCGCCAAGATGTGGCGCTTCCAGCTGCTGCTCATCGCGTTGAGATTGGCATTCATGAGCCAGTCCAGATCGTCGTCTGCACAACCTTCCGATGCCGTTACGGCTCCAATTTCCGCCCACGCGAGGGCGAACTCCGCGCCGTACGCGGCGTCTCCTGACGCGTCGCAAAATCGACCTGTTGTCGTGGCGGGCGCCACGCACGCCACGTGTCTAAAACGGCTCGGTCTACCGTGGACCGACTCGTGGAACAGCGACCAGGCGAGGACGCTGGGCACCACGTTCTGTGAACCATCCTCCGGCACGAACGTTCGAGGTACCCTCAGCGTGTCGCCGGGCTGAAACAGACCCATGGTCGCGTCGTCGGGCGCGTCGTCCGTGAACCATGTGACGTGCCGGATCTCGGCGGCCGCCTCGACAAACAACACCTTGCTCAGCGGCGAATTCGGTGACGCACCCTGCGCGTCGGCAAGCCGCCGAAAGTCATCGGTCCACGCAGCGTCCGAGAACGGCCCCGCGTCGATCGCCTCAACGTCGCCAAGATCCGCGCCGAGCAGCCACGCCGCGCCCCAAGTGAGGGTTGCAAGCCCATCGGGCGACGCCTCCCCCCGACGGATGCGCTCTACATGATCATCCAAGCTCGCCTCGATCTGCAGATCGTTCATCATCCGATCGGGGTCAGCGCCGAACGTCCGAAGCAACCGGTCGGCACAACCTGCCGGCAGCGAGAGCCCGTGCAAGGAACCGTCGCCGGGCGGAAGCAGCCGGTCGAACGGGTAGGTCTCGCCGGCACCAAGTCCGCACGCGTCGCGAGCGGCCGTCCACGCTCCGTCGGACGGCGGCGCCGCGCACCCATCGGCCACCAAGCCGAAGGTGAGCAGCACCGCAGCGCCTCGTCCCGTCGGCCTGTGCATCGCCCCCCTCCTTGTCAGCCCCTCACTCAAACGTCGCCGGCCCGCCCAGCGCAAACGCCATCACTCCACCCCGGAACGTGTCCGTCGCGCCCAGGAACAGGTGGTCCCCACCCTCCGCGGTCCACAACGTCACCGGCTGGGTACACCCGTCGTAGGCGATGCCGGTGGACTCCGCGCCGGCGACGCTGGCGGTCAGGTCGGCCGTGCCCAGCACTTTCGCGGTCCCATCACAGCCAGACCGCTCAGCATGCCGCCGCACCGACTCCGCCGCGCCGGGCGTCGCATGTGGCTCGGCGGCGGCCTCGTAGGGGACGTCCTCGTCGGCGGTGCCGTGCACGTGCATCAGGCCGACGGGGTGGCCCGCGACGCAGGTGGGCGGGGCCACCGGGTCGGCGCCCGCGAGCACCACCATGCGGTCGAGCTTGTCGGGCACCTCGCAGGCCAGCCGGTAGGCCATGTAGCCGCCGTTGCTGTGGCCCACGACCGTGACCGACCCCACGCGCCAGGTGGCGCGCAGCTCGTCGATCAGGCCGCCGATGTAGGCGACGTCGTCGACCGGCGGGCCCTGGTCGCCGCAGCAGTCGACGCCCGCGTTCCAGAACTGCGAGCCGCCTTCGTCTACGGTGCCCTCGGGCAGCACCAGCAGCAGCTTGTTGGTGTCCACGCGGCGGCTGAACCCGAAGAGCAGGTCCTCGACGCCCGCGGTGACGCCGTAGCCGTGGAGCAGGATCACGGCGGGCATCGTCTCGTTCGGGTCGTACAGGATGGGGTGGACCACCGGCGCCGGGCGCGCGCCGCCGATCACCTCGGGGAAGGTGCGCGCGGGCAGGTCGGTGTCTTGGGCGTCGTCGGGCGGGTCACTCTCGCAGGCCTGCATGGCGAGGGCGGCGACGAGCGGGAGGGCACGCGTGCAGATCCGGGGCATGGCGAACGACGCCTCCATGCCTGCACGCCTAGCCCTGCGCGCGGCTCAGATCACAGCGGCGAGATCATCACCGAGACGCCCGTGACGGTGCCGTGGGCGATGTGCCACACGACCGACGTCACCATGTGCTTGTGCTGGAGCGCGTCCTCCACGATCTCCTCTTGGCGGGGGATGCCCTGGGAGAGCGGCCAGACGGCCACCTCGCGATGGGTGACCTCATTGGTGATCTTGACCTGCGGCACGCTGGACATCGTCAACACCCCTGAGCGGTTGTCTGTCCTCAGTAGCCCAACGCGGAGAACGAGGGGCCAATGTCCATCAAGGCGCAGCCGCACGGTGCGTGGGCGCCCGGCCGCTCGCTACGGGTCCTTAGACCGCGGGTCGTTCTCCCACCGGTGGCGGTCACGCTCGGCGATCTTCTCGTCGCCCAGCACCAGCCCCTCGGGTCCGCCGTCCGAGTCCGCCACGCCGTACAGCGCGCCGACGTCGTCGATGTCGTTGTCGTCGGGCGAGGCGTTGGACGACCCCGGGGCGTCGTCACCGGAAGACTCCGCGGTCATCGCGTCCAGGTCAGGGTCACCGGCCTGCAGCAGCTCGTCCTCGTCGGGGAGGACCTGCAGCCAGTCCTGCACCGCGCCCAGCTGGAGCGCGTCAGTCGCCGCACCCGTCAGCGAGACCTGATGCAGCGGCTCGTGCCCTTCCCGCAGCACCACCTCCTCGGGGGTGACCACGTGCAGCCACTTCGCTTCCTCGTCCGCGCGATGTCCAGTCATGGGGCCTCCGATCGTGCGGCGCGATGGCGTCGCGATCGAGAGTATGTCTGGGCAGGGGTGGACCCAAGTCGTGACGGGCCCGACGGGCAAACACGCGCGGAGGTCGGCGTCCGAGGGTAAGGATCCGGTGACGCGGGCGAGGTCGCGCACCTGTCGCCCACGCGAGGACGGCCGCCCATGTCCCGCACCCTGGTCCTCTCCCTCCTGTTGGTCAGCTGCCATCACCGCACGGACGGCCCGCCCGATCCGGAGGACACGGACGTCGTCGACACCAACGGCGCCGACACGGACACGCAGGACACCGACACCCACGACACGGACACCGTCGTGACCCCGGTCGACGTGCGCTGCGCGAACCCCGAGGACTGCCAGCTCTGGGAGAGCTGCTGCGACTGCCTGCCGATGAGCGCGTCGGCGACCGGACCCAGCTGCGGCATGCCCGAGTGCTTCGCCACCGCCTGCACCGCGGTCGGGCTGTTCTCTCCGACCACCACCTGCTCGGTCGGGCGCTGCGTGTTCGACCACTCGTGCGACGCGACGCAGGTCACCTGTCGCGCGGTCACGCCCGAGTGCCCCGCGGGCCAGGTCCCGTCGGTCGTCGACGCCTGCTGGGGCCCCTGCCTGCCGGTGACGCAGTGCAGCCGGGTCACGGACTGCGGCGTCTGCGGCAGCGATCAGGTGTGCGTCACCCAGGTCGCCAACGCGCCGGCGGTCCACCACTGCGTCGCGACGACGCCAACGTGCACCACCTGCGACTGCCTGGGCGAGTCGGTGTGTACGGGGTCGTTTGGGATCTGCGGGGATGTCGGCACGCGGCAGATCGAGTGCAGCTGTCCGACCTGTCGGTGAGGCAGGGGCGTCACGCACGACGCGGCCAGCGGAGGCGGGAGTTGGCCGGTCTGAGGTCGGGGGTGGCATGGCCTTAGGCCGACACCACGACCTGGTGCGTTCGCGCCCACGCTGCCCTCACTCGCAGTAGCCAGGCGCATCGACATCGTCTGAAGGGTTGGCCTCGACCCACCGCGGGGTCGCGAGATCGATCGCGTAGCGATCCACCCCCTCACTCAGCTGGTGCGTGACCGGCGCGACGATCCGCACGCATGCCCACCACGGCACGTCCACGCCCTCCTCGATCAGCACCGGCGTCGTGGTGTCGCCGCGGGAGACGTGGTCGTACGTCACTGAGTCGTAGATGCTCCCGTCTGTGATCGGGCCGTAGACCTCGACGTTGCGCCCCCGATCTGCCGCCGTGAGCGCGCGGTGCTGAGCCGAGACCACCGGGACCGGCGCCGTGTCCAGCCCCACCGTCCACCCGTCCAGCGCGGTCACCCGAAGGTCCCCGCCGACCACGCTTAGGCTTGTCGCGGTGAAGCTCACCACCTGGCCCAGCGCGGCGGGCGGGACGAGGTCAACCGCAAGCGCTAGGCGGACCGCCTCATGAGCGTCCTGAAGCCAGGCCGCCCGCGCCGGCGCAGAGTTCACGTTGATCACGACGGCGCCCGACACGGTCCAGCTCCCCGTCAGGTCGCCAGACACAGGCATCGCGGCGACCAGCTCGGCCAAGCCCGCGTCGCCCGTGGGAGGGACGTTCGACACGACCAGACCGCCGACGCTCGCGGGCTCGCCGCGCAGCCAGGGATCAAGCGGCACACCCCAAGGACCCGACTGCAGCTCCTCCTCGCAGGTGCCGAAGTACTGCGGCGTGTCGCAGCAGATGCACATCTCCCCGGAGTCGTGACCGCCCTTGGGGCCGAACACGCCGCCGCGACCGCAGCCGGACAGCAACAGGGGGAGCAGGGCGAGGGCCGCGCGCGCGTGCATGGGTGGCTCAGGGAGAGGGGGGGTGCGGCCGTGCCTTGGCGAGCCCGCCGCCAGGCCACAAAAGCCCGGGTCTTCCTTACTCCCCGGGCGTACCACACGCGGCAGCGACTGGCTCCACGTTGTTCGTGGAGCAACCCGAACGCAATACCGCCCAGGATCTCCAATCCCGGGTGCCGAGCCACCGGACGGCTGCAGCGCTTTGTCGCCCAAAGCACCCGACGCGGAAATCTGAGATGCTTGGTCCCACTTCGACGGACCGCACCATCGATCGACCCCAATCCGGCCCATAGACCGAGCACGGTCGTGACGCCGCCACGGCGTCGGCCGGAGTTTGGCTCCCGATGCCCCTGCGCTGGACAGACGCCTGGATCGACGACCGAAAGGTGCGCGACTACCTGCTCTCACCGTCGCATCCGATTGGCCGCTCGAAGGCCGCGTGGTTTCGGTCGCTCGGCTACACCCAAGAGGACTGGAAGCGCCTACGCGACGACCTGTTGGCCACGAGCGCGCAGGGGCTCGCCGTCGTCTGCGCCCCCGACGCACATGGACAGAAATTCGAGGTACGTGCTACGCTTACACGACCCTCCGGTCGCACGCGGCAGATCACCGCGGTCTGGATGGTCAGGCACGACGAGGATCATCCACGCTTCATCACGGCCTACCCGGTGACTCCATGACCTTCGCGCTCCTCGACGTCGTGGTCCTTAGGCGGGACATCCCCGAGTCCGGGCTGTGCCAGGGTGACGTCGGCACCGTCGTCGAGACCTACCCAGGCGCGGTCGACGTCGAGTTCGTCGAGGCGGCCGGCCTCACGCAGGCGTTGGTGACGCTGCAGGACGCCGATCTTCGGCTCGTGCGAGACGGCGACCTACCGTCGGTGCGATCGCTTGGGGACGGGGTTCGGACCTAGTCGGTCCGCTTCGCCGCGTAGCCTCAGCCCCCCGACGCCTGGGTCAGCGCGTCGGTCACCATGCTCGGCGTGATCACCTCGGGCAGCAGGATCGCGCCCTCGATCCCGCTCGGCGGCACCACCAGGTACATCGGCACGCCCGCGCGCTTGTACTTGGTCAGCCACTCGGAGATCTGCGGATCCTGGCGGGTCCAGTCCGCCTCCAGCGGCACCACGTCGAGCTTCTGCATGGCGCTGCGCACGGCGTCGGACTCCAGGACCGTGTGCTCGTTCACCTTGCAGGACACGCACCAGTCGGCGGTGAAGTCCAGGAACAGCGTGCGGCCCTTGAGCGCCTCCACCCGGGCCGGGCTGAAGGCCTGCCAGGGGATGCCCTCGTCCCAGTTGAGCGTGGTGGGGATGGCCTCGTCGTCGCACACGCGGTCAGGCTCGGCCATGCGCAGGTCCACGAAGCGCCAGCCGCCGGCGCCCATGATGGCCACGCCGATCGTGCCCGCGATCAGCTGGTCGCGGAAGGTGCCCGCCACGCCGCCCCAGCGGCCAAACACCCACGCGCCCACCGCGGTGGTGGTGAGGAAGGCCAGAAAGTTCACCGCGCGGTCCGGGCCGACCTGGCCCACGAGCACGCTCACCAGCCACAGCGTGGTGCCCATGAGCGTGAAGCCCAGGAGCTGCTTGAAGCCCTCCATCCACGCGCCGGGGCGCGGGAGGAGCTTGTAGGCGGCGGGCACAAAGGCGACGAGCACGAACGGCGACGCCAGGCCCAGGCCCACCGCCGAGAAGATGGCGACCAGCTCGATCGTCGGCGCCTGGAAGGCGAACGCGGTGGCGGTGCCCAGGAAGGGGGCGGAGCAGGGCGTGGCGACCAGCGTCGCGAACACGCCAGTGAAGAAGTACCCGGCGGGGCCTTCGCGGCTGCCGAGCTCATGCGCGGAGTCGCCGCCGATGGTCGGGATCTCGAACACGCCGAACAGCGACAGGCCGAACAGGAAGACGAGCGTGGCCAGCGCGGCGACGTAGCCCGGGTACTGGAACTGAAAACCCCAGCCCACCGTGGCGCCGAGCATGGTGCGGGCACCCCACACGGCCGCGGCCAGGGCCCAGAACGACGCCAGGATGCCCAGCGTGTACATGATGCCCGCGCGGCGCTTGTCGTCGTCCGACGTATCGGCCTGCTCGACCAGCCCGTAGAGCTTGAGCGTCAGCACCGGCAGCACGCACGGCATCACGTTGAGGATCAGGCCGCCGATGAAGGCCATCAGCAGGTTCCACAGCAGCGAGGCGGGCGCAGCAGGGGCGACCACCGGGATCTCGACGGCGGGGGCGGTGGTGGCCGGGGCGGTGGTGGCCGGGGCGGCGTCGCCGGGCGCGGCGGCGGCCTCCAGCAGCTTGCAGGCGGCGTCGGTGGAGGGCGTGCGTTCAGCACCCGCGGCGCCCCAGGCGATCGGCTGCGAGACGACGGCGCGCATCCACATGCCGTCGACCTTGACCTGCACCAGGCCGCCGATGGCGTCTGGGCCGTGTGAGGCGTCGGGGTCGAACGAGGTGCCTTCGATCGCAACCGCGAAGCCGGTCTGGTCGGCGATGAGCTTGGACTTGTCGACCATCCAGCCGTAGGACGCGACCGGCGCGAACGACGGCCACATCGCGTCGCCCTCGCGCGCGAGGGTGTGCCCCTCAGTCGCGTGGACGGACACCACGGCCTTGACCGGGCCGTTCGGGACCTCGGGCGACAGGCAGGACACCACGTCGACCTTGAGGCCCGCCTGCTCCGGCGTCACCGGGTGGCGCGCGCGCCACGCCTCGAACGCGGCGTGGTTGGGGCCCGGCTTGGCGGCGGCGCCCACCTTGAGCACCGACGACACCGTGGCGTGCCCGGGGATGCACGAGGTCTGGCAGACCAGCCAGCTGACGTCGGCGGAGATGGGGTAGTCGCCCGGCTTCATGTCGGCCGGGAGCGTCACGTCGAACGCGTGGAGGACCTGCTCGGAGTAGCCAAAGGACGCGATGCCGTCCTGCTCGAAGCGCTCCGGCACCGGCCAGACGCGCGGCGCGAGCACCGCGCCCGGGGGCAGCGTCCAGGTCACGTCCGTCGGCTGGCCGACCTCACCGGGCGACACCCAGTAGGTGTGCCAGCCTGCATCCTGGGCCAGGTGGATGCCGAGCGACACGGTGCTGCCCGCGGTGGCGACCGACGGATCCGTCAGCAGGTGGACCTCGACGGGGTGCGGCTTGTCGCCCTGGCCGGGCGGGCGGACGACCGCGGTGGCGGGCAGGCCCAGGGTCACGATCGCGGGCGGCGTGGGCCAGCCAGACGTGCCTTCCGAGGCGAGCGCGTCCGTCCCCAGCGCGAGCATCCACGTGCATGCGGCGATCCACCGACCCATCTCGACCTCCGATCCGGGGCGTGCGTATCGCGTCCGACGGCCTCCGACCCGCGCGGGGCTTGGCAGAACGGGTCGCGGTCGGTCAACATCCATCGCGCCGACCGACGTCACTGCACGCCGACGTAGCGCTGGACGATGCCCTCCTGCTGCCGCGTCACGTTCGCCTGCGGGGTGCAGGGCGGCGTGTCACACAGGGGTGTCGGGTACATCAGGTTGGTGCCGAGCCGGGCGTCGCAGTCGTTGCCGGTGAGGCACTCGGGCGTGTCGTCGAGCGCGTCCCACGACTTCACCACGCCGCCCACGGGCAGCTCGGCGGGGTGGAACAGGCCCAGGTAGTGGCCGACCTCGTGCGCCATGGTCTCACCGTAAAGCTGGATCTCAGCGGCGCTGAACAGGCCGTCGCGTCCTGCGTGCTCCTTCACGCTCACCGACACCACGCTGCGATCGGTGGGGACAAGCGATCCGGGGATGCCGCCCGACACACCAAACACGCCCGCGACGTCGGTGACCCTGTCGATCACGAGCACGCTGACGGAGCGCGGCGGCTTGTCGGCCAGCGCCTCGCGGTACACGTCGGCGTCGCCGTAGCCGGGGCTGGTGAGCTTGGACGCGCCGTCCCACTCGCGCTCGACCACGTCGAGCTCGATGCCGATCGCGGCGTAGATGTCGCGCCAGTGATCCAGCGCCGCCTCGGTCGCCGCGACCACGGCCGGGTCGCCCTCCAGCGTGCCCGCGTAGACTAGGTCCACCGCCAGCACGCCGCGCGTCAGGTCGTCGTCCTGCTTGATGGCGATGGTGAGCGGCACGTCGACCCCGTGGTCGGCGGAGCGCAGGTCAAACCGCAGCGTGCCCGCGATCAAGGGCCCGTCGCTCTCGGCGATCGGCCAGTCCATGGTCACCACACCCGACGAGAAGCCCGCGTTGGTGCGGTTGTGCACGCCGTCCCAGGTCTCCTTCGCCACGAACGGCACGTCGCCCGACGCGTCGGTGACCGTCTCGATGTAGCCCTGCGCGCCCGCGCCCATCTCGCCCACCACCTGTAGGCTGGTGGCGTTGGCGGGCACGTCGACCACGATGGGGATGCGGCCGTCCGGCCCGACGTGGCGCTGCGTGGTCAGCCAGACCAGCCCGTCGGACGTGGTCAGGTCCCACCCGCAGCCGCCCAGCAGGACGGCGATCCACGCGACGCGCCTCAAGGGAGCGCCGCCGTCCACGCGGCCACGACCGCCTCGTCCTCGCAGACCTTGGCCACCGCCTTCTCGTCCTTGCCGGTGCGGCCGTACTCGGCGGACTTGGACAGCAGCGTGCACGCCCAGCCGGACGCCGACGCCTTGTCGAACTTGAAGATCGCCTTGGCCAACGTCGCCGCGTCCTTGGGGCGGCCGGCGGCGCGCAGGGCGACGTAGCCGCGCACCGCGCCGTCCAGGCCTTCGGGCTGCTGACGCCAGACGCCCAGCCAGGCGATCGGGTCGTCGATCAGCGCGCCCGCGTCCTCCAGCCGCATCTGCTCGAACCACATGGAGAACACGTTGGGGGCCTGACGGGTGGCGGCCTCCTTGCGCGCCGGGTCGACGCGCGCGGCCTCGAACCAGGCGAGTGTGCGCGCGTCGTCGTGCAGCACGCGGTTGAGCGCGACCCACTCGTCGTTGGCGGCGAGGTCGGTGTCCTTGGTGCCATCGAGCGCGTCGCGCAGGGCGATGAGCGCCACGCGGGCGGGCTCGTGCTTCTCGGCCAGCGCGCCCAGCTCGTAGGCCACCCGGGTCAGGCGCAGCGCGCGCTGCTCGGGCCAACGGGTGGGAATGTCATTCCACAGCGTGACGAGCGTCTTGTAGGCGTCGTCGAGGCGGTCCGCGCAGCGCTCCGCCTGGGCGACCTCGATCCAGCTGCCGATCGGCACCACATCGCGGGCAGGCGACTGGGCGGTCACGCGGAGGCGGTCGGCGTGCGTCTGGCCGTCCGACACGTCGAGCAGCCAGGTGGCGACGTCATTCGCGGTGCCGCAGCCACACAGGCGGTCGATCTCCTTGCCCTCGCGGTAGGCGATGCGCAGCGTGGCGGGCGCGTAGCCGCTGCCCACGAAGGTCTCGAGGTTCTCCTTGTTGCGCGTGGCGTTGAGCGTGGTGACGCCGGCCTTCTCGGCCGCGGCGGCCACGGCGGCGTCCGCCCAGGTGACCGCGCAGCTGTTGGGCGTGGAGAGCGTCAGCGCCGCCAGCTTGGACGCGCGGATGGTGTCGTCGATCGGGTTGCCGCCCGCGAGCGTGACGGCGGGGACGAGCAAGATCCAAGCAGGGGCAAAGCGCATGAACACTCCGGCGAACCCAGAGCCTAGCCGGTCAGACCGGGTTCCGCAGGCGCGCACGAGCGCGGGCGCGGCACCCAGCTGACGACTTGGGACCGGCGCCTCGCGCGCGCGCTGCCGCCGAATCGCGTAGAGGGCGCCTCCCTTTGAGGTGATCTGTGTCCTGCTCCCGCGCCGCGTCCGTCGCCGTCCTCTTCGCCGCCGCCGTCCAGGGCTGCGCCGCGCCCGAGGACACCGACACGCCCGTCGTCCTCAAGACCTTCCCCGACACCGTCGGCGGCAAGCGCCCGGCGGACGTGATCCGCCCCGCCGACTTCGCCGAGGACGAGACGCTCCCGGTGATCATCCTGCTCCACGGCTACGCGGCCACGTCGTACCTGGAGGACGTGATCTTCCACCTGCAGGACCGCGTCGACAGCAGCCGCTTCCTGCTCGTCATGCCGGAGGGCAACGTCGACGCGGGCGGCTTCCAGTTCTGGAACGCGTCGGAGGAGTGCTGCAATTTCTCCGGCAGCAAGGTCAACGACGTGAAGTACCTGAGCGGCCTCGCCGACGAGATGCGCGCCGAGTTCAACGTCAGCACCGTGGCGTTCGTGGGCCACAGCAACGGCGGCTACATGGGCTACCGCCTGGCCTGCGACGCGCCTGAGTCCTTCGATCGCTTGATGGTGCTCGCGGGCTCCGGCCCGGTGGTCGAGCCGGACTGCGACGCGAGCGCGATCCCCTTGCTGCACGTGCACGCCACCGCCGACGACACCATCACCTACGACGCGAACAACGGCGCGGGAGGGCTGGTGCCGACGGTGGGCGCGGTGGAGACCGTACGCCGCTACGCCGCGCACGCCGGCTGCGACGCGACGACGACCGCGCTCGGCACCGCCGACCTCACCACCCTGGCCGACGGCGCGGAGGCGAGCGGCGCCGCGTACGACGGCTGCCCGGCCCCCGTGGCCCTGTGGACCATCGAGGGCGGCGACCACTACTACCTCAACGCCACCGACACCCTGCGCGACGGCGTCGTGGCCTTCGCGCTGGGCGGTGACCCGACCTTCTAGGGGGTCACGGCGGCAGGAGCCTCGGTGGGTGCGGCGCCGTCCATAGGCGCGGCACCATCGACGGGCACCGCGGCCGCGGCGGCCGCAGCGGCGGCTTCCGCCTCGACGCGCGCCTTGGCGGCGGCCTCGACCTGCGGCTTGAGCTCGGCCAGGCCGGCCTCGAACTGCGGGCCGATCATGGCCTCCATGCCGAGCACCGTGTCCATGACCTTCGAGATCAGGTTCATCTCGCCGTCCATGGCCCAGGTGAACTTGGTCCCGTCGCCCTCGGCCACCATGCTGAACGTCGCCTTGCCCTGATCCTGCATCGGCGCGGTGAAGTCGATGTGCTCGATGACCTGCGCGTCGGGCGTGACCTCGGTGATGGTCATCTTGCCCTCGCCCACCTGGCCGTTGCCCTTCCACGACGTCCACGCGCCCACGCCGACCGGGTTCTCGGACGTCTCCGTCTTCATGTCCGGATCGCCGTGCCGGAACGGGTTCCACTGCGCCCACTTCGTGAAGTCGTTCACGAACGGGAACGCGTCCGCCGGCGTGGCCGCGAGCTGGATGCTGCGCTCCACGTGGTAGGCGTTCGGCTTGGTGCTGGCGAAGCCGACGAGGCCGACGATGGCCACGACGAGCACGCCCAGGATGGTGAGCAGCGTCTTTTTCATGAGGATCCCCGCGTGATTTCGGGCGGGTTTCTACCACACGAGGCGGGGAAGGGGTGCAACAATGCGTGCCGCGCCGTCGGCCCGCGCTGGCCCGTCGCGCGCCTCCGCCCCACGGGCACCCCACCAAAGCGTCCATTCCGCCCACATCGCAAAAAAACGTCTCGGCCACATGCCCAGATCCAAAGCCAACACATCAAAGGATCCAACGCCGGGCCACGAATTGTCTCAGGAGCCCGCTTTCACGGGTGTGGTACAGCCTTGCCGCTTGGCGATACACGCCACGGACAGAGGAGGGGAGCAACTATGCTGAAGAAGCTCGGCGCCGTCGCCATGGCCACTGCGGTTATGACCGCCTGCACCATCAATTTGAAGGCAGACCTCGCCTACAAGGGCGAAACGCCCGCCCCGGACAAGGCCCACGATCCAGACGTCGCCGCCGCGTCCGATGGCAGCGAAGGCAAGAACGTCGGCGACGCCGAGGCGCAGGCCACGGTCACCTCAAGCGAGGGCGGAGACGCCACGCTCTACGTGCTAAACCTCAGCAGCGACAACATCTGTTGGGTCTACGCCGATCCTTGCGGCGAGGACTCGTCCGACCTGCTCGGCGAGGACGTCCTCCCTTCGGACTGGTACCTGACGGTGGACGGCCTCGACCAGGGCTGCCACGACCTGTGGGCCTTCCCGTGCGTCGACGACGGCGGCCTGTGGTATGGCCGTTACAACCTGCCCGGTGAGTTCACCTGGATCCTGACCGACGACCCCGGCGTGGCGCTCGACACCGGCAGCGCGGGAGGCGGCGGTGGCGGTGGCGGCGGTGACGACACGGACGTCGTCCCCGGCGACACCGCGGACACGGCCGACACCGCGGACACCGCGGACACCGCCGCGTAGCCAATCTTGGTCCCTAGCGGCACCACAGCTCTCTGGCCGCATTCGGCCAGAGACTGACGAACCACTGGCGCCCGAAAGACAACGATTTAACTTGAACACGCGGCGTTTGGTGTCCGCGCCTCCCAGGCGCATTACGTCGCAAGAATCGACCAACTGGAGTTTCAAATGCGCGGTACTAAGTTTGCTTTCCTGCTGCTTCTCACGGGCTGCACATCGGTGATGCAGATTGGCAAGATCAACATGATCAGCAATCGAAACGTCGAGACCAGCTTCGACTACAGCCTGATCAGCTCGTACGCGGGCGGTAGTCAGAAGGAGATCAAGAAGACGCGCTCCGAGACCATCGAGCAGGCCATCGACCAGACCGTGAAGAAGGTCCCGGGCGGCGAGTTCGTGATGAACGCGAGCATCTTCATGGTGAACAACCGCTACTTCGCCGTTCAGGGCGACGTGTGGGGCCGCAAGGACGACCTCTCCTACCGTGGGTTCGCGGTGGGCGATCGAGTCACCTTCAAGCACCTCGGCCAAGTTCAGAGCGGCGTGATCACCGGCCTGAAGGACGACCAGACCTGCTACGTCAAGGTAGACGACACGGACGGCGGCATCGAGGTCCGCTACGACATCCTCGCCAAGGGCATGTAGCTTCGCGGCATGGCTGGGCAGGCGCTCGGTGTGCCTGCCAGCTCTCACCCCACCCGCACCCGCGCCCGCAACACCCGCTGCGTGAAGCTGGTCCTCAAGTAGAACCCACGCGGGTTGTCGCGCACCCACTCGCCGTCCTCGCCGAGCATCCAGGCCTCGTCGGTCGCGCGGGCGGCCTTGGGGCGGAGCTGGAGCGCCACGCCGTGCGACGCGTTGGCCGCGCCGAGCTCGCCCAGGGCGAGCCGATCGGCCAGGTCGACCCAGTCTGCCCGCAGGACGGCGTCCTCGTCGGGGGAGGGCGACCACAAGATCGCGCCGCCG
>CAIOSP010000215.1 GCA_903861005.1 uncultured Pseudomonadota bacterium | reverse complement strand
TGGGTACGGCGAGACGATGCCGATCGTGGCGGCGCCTGTGACGGAGGAGGACTACGCGCGGAACCGCCGTGTGGAGTTCAAGATCGTGAAGCAGGCGGAGGGCGCGCCTGAGGTGAAGGACGCGGGCGCGAACCAGCCGTAAGGTTCCGCTTCGTCACCCGCGACCGCGGTCGGGCCACGCGCCCTGCCGCGGTCGCTTTGCTTTCTGGGGTGACCTTGGAGCGGGTCGCCGCGATCGCTTCGCGTTCCGCGGTCGGTCGCCGCGCCTGGCCCGCCGCGACCCGCGTGCGCCGTCGCGGTGCGTCAGCCATGCGCGTGACCCGGCGATCGCCGCGTTAAGCGCGCCTCATGTCCCCCCGCCTCGACGAGCGCGCCGCCCAGCTCCCGACGACCGCCGGCGTGTACCTGTTCAAGGACCGCCGCGGCCGCGTGCTCTACGTGGGCAAGGCGATCAACCTGCGCAGCCGCGTGCGCCAGTACCTGGGCGGGCACGACGGTCGGCCGATGGTGCCGCACCTGGTGCGTGCATCGCACGACATCGACGTCGTCCTGACGCACACCGAGAAGGAGGCGCTGCTTCTTGAGAACACGCTGATCAAGAAGCACATGCCGCGCTTCAACATCCAGTTCCGGGACGACAGCAGCTACCTGCACCTGCGGATCGATCTCAAGAGCGCGTGGCCGCGCTACCGCATGGTCCGCAAGATCGACGACGACGGCGCGCGCTACTTCGGGCCCTTCTCCAGCGCGCAGAAGGCGCGCGAGACGCTGGCGCACCTGTCGCGCGTGTTCCCGCTGCGCACCTGCTCGGACGCCACGCTCAAGACGCGCCGTCGGCCGTGCATCCTGCACCAGATGCACCGCTGCACCGCGCCGTGCGTGGGGCTGGTCGACAAGGAGGCGTACCAGAAGGTCGCGGTCGACTCGCTGTCGATGATGGAGGGCCGGTCGCGCGCGGTGATCGACCAGCTCAAGGGTCGCATGATGCACCATGCCGACATCGAGGAGTTCGAGGAGGCCGGGCGCCTGCGCGACCTGATCGCGTCGATCGCGGCGACGGTCGAGAAGCAGAAGGTGATCGACCCGGGCTTCGCCGACCGCGACGTGTGGGGCATCGCGCGCGACGGCTACACGGTGGCGGTCGCCATCCTGCCGGTGCGCGAGGGCGTGATGGGCGAGCCGCTCGCGCGCGTGGTGACGGGCGCGGTGGAGGAGGATGAGGAGCTGCTGTCGTCGTGGCTCAACGGCACCTACGTGTCCGGCAGCGCCATCCCCGACGAGATCCTGGTGCCCACGCTGCCCACCGACCACGCGGCGATCGAGGAGCTGCTGTCGGAGCGCGCGGGCCGCAAGATCAAGGTCCACACGCCGGCGCGCGGCCAGAAGGTGCGCCTGATCGATCTGGCGCGCGAGAACGCGGGCGCCAAGCTCACGCAGGGGAGCGACGAGCACACGCGGCGGCAGGAGTCGCTCACCGCCCTCGCCGACGCGATCGGCATGGCCGTGCCGCCCACGCGCATGGAGTGCTTCGACAACTCGCACCTGGGCGGGACCGACCCGGTGGCGGCCATGGCGGTGTTCGTGAACGGGCGCCCCGCGCGCGCCGAGTACCGCCGCTACAAGCTCAAGGTGGCGCCCGGCGGCGACGACTACGCCGGCATGCGCGAGGTGCTGTCGCGCCGCATCAAGCGCGGCCTGGAGTCCGGCGAGCTGCCCGACCTGCTGGTGATCGACGGCGGCAAGGGCCAGGTGGCGATCGCCATGGCCGTGCTCGCGGATCTGGGCGTGACCGACCTGCCGGTGGTGGGCATCAGCAAGCCGCGCACCGAGCACGCGCGCGGCGACCGCGAGGCCACCGACAAGATCGTGCTGCCGAACGTGAAGGACCCGATCAAGCTCTCCGCGCACCACCCCGGCCTGCGCATGCTTCAGTACCTGCGCGACGAGACGCACAACCACGTGCTCGGCTTTCAGCGCAAGGTGCGCAACCGCAACACGCTCGCGAGCGCGCTCGAGGGCATCCCCGGCGTGGGGCCCACGCGCCGTCGCGCGCTGCTGCGTGCGCTGGGATCGATCCAGGGCGTGGCCGACGCGGACGTCGACACCATCGCCGCGGTGCCCGGCATCGGGCCCGCGCTGGCGTCGACGATCCACGCGGTGCTGTCCGCCGACTAGCGGCGCCGTTCGACCTAGCGAACGGGGATCATGCGGTCATCACGTCGGAGTGGATGGCGAGCAGCTCGTCGGCGCCTTGCTGCTCGGCGAGCATGCGCGGGGCCATGGCGAACGTGCGCTGGTAGGCCTTCCAGCCCTCCAGGGCGCGCTGGTGGCGCTCGGTGGCCTCGAACGAGAGCTCCAGCGGGTTGCGCAGGCTCTCCATGTAGGTGGACCACAGGCGGCGGTGCAGCTGCTCCAGCAGGGGCAGCTCCTCGCGCGCCAGGCGCACCTGGAACGTGAAGCCGCGCTCGCGGGCGCGGGCGGAGCGGTTGCCCTCGTCCGGCACCAGCTCGGGGTGGGTGGCTTGCGCGCGCTGGTAGGCCCCGTGCGCGTGCTGACCGGCGAACCACGTGCCCTCGGCCGCGTGGATGGTGAAGCTCGCGGTGGCGTGCGTGGGGGCGATCAGGATCTCCATCGAGTACGCGGCCAGGTCCAGGCTGGGCTGCGGGATCATCATCAGCGTCAGCATCGACTGCGCGCCGTCCTCGACGACCATCGCGCGGAACTCGCCGAGCGCGCCGACGCGATCACGGCGCGCGCGCACCAAGCGACGACCCGGGACCTCCATCGGCAGGTTCGCCACGCGGATCGGGATGAGCCCCAGCGGAGACAGCGCGACGGCGCTCTCCCCGACGACCGGGACGAGCGGGCTGTCCGGGCGGTTGGCGACGTCGGTCTGCGGGCGGGTGGCTTGGCGTACGGCGGGCGCAGCAGTGGTCATGTGTGTCCTCGGTTCCCCACTGAGGAATTCGGCACGAAGCGCGGCAACTTGCGCGGATCACAGCGGTATCGTGCAGATCGAGGGGGGAAGGCGGAAATCCGGAGGCGGTGTGGATCGGGCGCACGGGCGTGGGCGCGAGATCCGGGGCGGAGGTGCTGCGCTATGGGGTGATGGCGCTCTTCGCGGCCTTCCTGGCCCGCGCGCTCGGGGACGGCGCCAGCAACCTGTTCTGGCTCGTCGACGCGCTGTTCATCTTCGGGCCGGCGCAGCGGTGCGTGCACGACCTGATCGCGGACACGAGGGTGGTGGACGCGTGAGCGCCCAGCGCGTTGCGGTCGATCTGTGATTCCGCGGAGCGGTCGCGCGCGTGTGCCCATTCCTAGAATGGAGGCGCCGTGGCGAACCTACCAGGCGCCCGTTGGACCGCCGTAGGCGCCCATGTCGTTGCGCGAGCCGTCGACGTCCTTGAACGCCGCAGCGGGATCGCCCGCGTTCTCTGCGGGGGAGCGCCCGGCCGGAAACGCGAAGAACCCATGGGCCGGGTCCGTGAACAAAGGGTCGTCGGCGAGATTCCCGGTCCCCGTCAGCTGCTGGGAGGTCGAGGCGTTTTGAAAGTTCAACGTGTAGTGCATCGACGCCGAGGCGGTCTCTCCACGAACGGGGCCGCAGTTGCGGCTGACGATGTTGTTGCGGAAGTCGACGAACTGGTCAATCGTGGCGAGAGCGCAGCTGGAGGGCGCGGTGTTCTCGTGGAAGACGTTGTTTGAGACCAATAGGGAGTGGCCGGTCTTCGCGGAGAGCTTGAACCACTCGTCCGGATGACTGCCGGTGGTTGTGTTGCCGTAAAAGAGGTTGTTCGAGATCTCCCCGGAGAGCGTGTAGGCCGCCAGCGCGCTGAGATCGTCGAAAGACCCGCCGCCCCCGGGGGAGGTGTTGTGGTCGAAGGTCGAGTGCCTAAGGTCGAACGACCCGCCGTTGACCACGACCAACGTACCTGCCAGCTTGTTGTCGTGGATGTGAACGTGTTCCCAGGTCGAGTCGGTGTCGTTCAGCTTGAGGAGGTACGAGGAGTCCAGCGTCACCGCCTGCACTCCGGTGAGGACCAAGTTCTCGCCGCTGACGTTCGAGCCCTCGGCGGACAGGCAGGTCGGGACCGAGCTGTGGACCGAGCGATTGGTCAGGGTGAGACCCCGTACCGTCAACGTGCTGTCGACCACCGTCAACGCTGCGGCGGTGGCGCTGCCCTCGATGATGGTTTGGTCGGGTCCGTCGATGCCCTCGATCGTCAGCTCCCTTCCTTCCAACGTCCCGCGATACCAACGGCCTGGACAGAGCGTGATGACGTCGCCGTCTTGCGCTGCGTCGATGGCGTCCTGGAGCGTCGTAAACGGCGCGACCCCGTCGTCGCAGACGTCGTACCGGAGCGTCGCCGGGTCGGTGTCGGAAGTTCCGCCCGCGTCTGTGTCGGAGGACCCTCCGCCGTCCGTGTCCGAGGACGAGTCCGTATCGAAGGTGCCGTCAGGAACGCAGCTCTTGCCCTCGACGTGCGTGCCGGGACCGCACGTCGGGTCTGTGCGGTCGAGCGTTCCACGGCCCTCGCATGCGACGGTCACAATCGCGATCAGCGCGCAGTGGGCATTCCGGTGTCGCATTTACCACTGACCCCCTGGCCCGCCGAACGCGCCGAGATCACTGCGCGAACCGTCGATGTTGTCGAACGCGTTCGATGGATTGCCGGTGCCGCGCGCAGGGGAGTCCGGCGCGAGGTGGAAATCGCCGTGCGCGGCGTCGACGAACTTGGGGTCGACGATCACGTTGTGCGTGCTGCTTCCGTCGAAGCTGAAATCGACGCCCGCGTCGTGACCGTAGGAGAGGTTGTAGGTCATGTTCACGGGGTGGGTTTCCGCGCTTCGGATGCCGCTGCAGTTTGTGCTCGCCTCCACGATGTTGTTCGTGAACACGGGGTCACCGTTCAGATCGACCTCGAATGGGTGAGCCGTGGACCCGGACACGCGCGTGTCACCGTGCCACGTGTTGTTCGTGATCTTTGAACCGGCGACCGGATCCAACACGCGGAACGCGTGGTAGCCGACCTCGTTGTTGTAGATCAGGTTGTTCGCGATGATCACCGCCGTGTTGGAGATGTAGAAGATCATTGGAGCGGCGCCGCTCGCCGCCGTCGTGCCCGTCCAAATCGTGTGCGACACGTGCAGCGTCCCTGCATCCTGGGACAGCCCGACTCCACGGAAGCTGTTGTCCTCAACAACAACATCGTCAAGCGTCAGGTCGGAGTCGGACGCGCCGATCAATGTGCCGTCGAAGGCGCCACCGCGAACTCCTGCTACACGGCCCTGCTCGAAGGTCACTGTCGCGGACGTCACGCTAAGCGAAGCCGTCGCGCTCGACGCCTCGATCACGCCCGTCAGCGAGACGCCGCTCAGCGTCAGCCTGCTCGTGTCGACGAGGACGGCCGGGTGCGCCTTGACGCCCGCGATGGTCGTGCGGGAACGGCCGGCCGTCCCTACGATGGTGAGGGTCTTTCCAGAGATCTGGACGTAGGCGTAGGTTCCAGGACAAAGCGCGATGGTGTCGCCGTCCCGGGAGGCGTCAACAGCGTCCTGCAGCTCAGACCAATCCGCGCTGCCCTCCGCACAGACCGTGATCGCGCCCTCTGGGACATCTGAGTCCGCGCCCCCATCGGTGTCAGAGCCGCTGCCGTCGGTGTCGCTCCCTCCCGCGGCGTCGGTGTCGTCCGCGCCGTCGAGTACGCACTGACCCGCGACCTCATGGGTGCCAGGTCCGCACGACGTGCCGTCGACGCCGATCTTGCCGTCGCCGTCGCAACCAACTCCGAGCACGCACAAGCAGACGACCACCTGCGAAGCTCCCCGCATGCTACCAATTCGCATCCTTCCCTCCGTAAGCGCCGATGTCGCTGCGTGTTCCATCCACGTCGTTCGCCGCTGCGCCGGGCGTGCCCGCGTCGCGGGCAGGGGACGCCGGATCCAAGTGGAAATCCCCGCCTCCGACATCGACGAAGAGCGGGTCCTCTGAGATGTTGTGGGTCGCGCCCAACGCGAAGCTGAAGTCCTTGCCGCCGTGGTTGTTGTACGCCAAATTGTACTGGATGTTCGACGGCGCGCGCACCGTCGTCACGATGCCGTACGCTTGGTCGTTGCCCTCCACGATGTTGTCAACGATCTCCGGATCGAGGGGGCCCGCTTGGATCACCGAGCTCAGTCCGAACGCGCCGGTGAACGCGTTGCCTTGGAACGTGTTGTGGGCGACACGAATCGCACGCGAGCTTGCCGCGTCGTCAGCGATCCCCAGCGCAGGCGAGCCCAGCGCGTTGTTCACGACGAGGTTGTTCTCGATCGTGGCCGTTGAGTCGAGCAGTCGGATGACACCAGGTGCGGCGCCGGCATCCTTCGCGTTGTCGCGAAACACCGACTTGTGGGCGTTCAGCGTGCCGTACTGGCTCACGAGCAAGTACCCGTGGAACCGGTTCCCCTCCATCACGACGTCGTTCAGTGTCAGGCTCGACTGGTCGGCGCGGACAAGGTCGACGTCGAAGGCGCCCGAGGTCACGCTCGCCACTCTGGAGTGAGCGAGGGTGACGGTCGACGCGTCCACCTTCAGCGCGGCCACGGGATCATTTCCGTCGCCGATTGTGGCGGTCAGCGTGAACCCGGCAAGCACGACCGTGGCCGTGTCTACGGACACCGCTGGGTGCGAGGTGGTCCCCGCGATCGTGGTCACATCTGCGCCTTCCGTAGACCGGAGCGTGAGCGTCTTTCCTTCGATCACGACGAAGGAATACGTGCCCGGGCAAACCCACAGGGTGGCGCCATTCTTGGCTGCGTCCACCGCAGGCTGAAGTCGGGGCCACGCGGCGTGGGCGTCGTCGCACACGTCCGGATCGCCCGGAGGCAGGTCCGTATCCTCCGGAAGTGCTCCGTCGGTGTCGCTGCTCGAATCCGTGTCGCTCCCACCGTTGGCGTCGGTGTCGCTGCCTTGGTCTGCCACGCACTGCGACCCGTCGAGATGCGTGCCCGGACCGCACGTGGTCAGGTCGGCGGGACTGCACGCCGCGACGCTCAGGGTGGCCACGACCAGTGCAGCGCGGCCGACCGGCGGGCTGGCTTGGCGACGCACTCCCCAAGCAAAATGTCCCAGTCCAATGGGAGTGGTTGACATCGTCGGCTTCTCGCTGTTGGCAAGTGAACTGTATACGGGTGGAGTTTCAAAGGGTCAAGTCAGATGAGGCGGCTCGGTCGCCTTCGGCTGTTGGATGGCCGCGAGACAGACGCACGACGGGGCGCGGCACCCCCTACCGTCCGAGCCGTGGGAAAGATTCCTTGAGATCGAGTAGCTCGGCCAAAGGGATCGGCTCCGTCTCGCCCAAGCTGATCGCCTCGGGTTCCGGCGCGCGTCTACGACGTCGCCAACACCACCCGCTCCGGCCAGTCCGCCGGGATGCCCAGGACGTGCAGGTAGCGGGTCAGCGTCGACACGCGGACATCGCCACCCGCTTCCAGCCGACTCACCGCCGGCTGCGAGGTCTGCATGCGTCGAGCAACCTCCAGCTGGGAGAGCCCGAGCCCCTGACGACGCTCGGCGAGCGCTCGGCCCATCACGCGACGGTCGAGCGCGTCATGGACGCGGGACGCGAAGCCCGGCGTCGTCCGCTCCGACTCCTCCACGATCTCGTCGAGGAAGTCAGGTTCGATCTTTCGCGCCATCAAGCACCTCCCTCTCACGGATATACCGTATTCGGTATTCGCACCACCCGCGCGTGGTCACGACCCACCTCGACCACGCCAGTCGGCCAGCCGCTTGAGCGCGAGGTCGATCAGATGGACCGGCGTCTTCTGGGTCTTCTTGTCGAAGCCCTCGAGCGCGAGGAGCACATGGTGGTGCCGGCCTTCCGTGGCGAACAGCACCCGGTACTCCATGCCTGCGGAGCTTGCGCGCACCTCGTAGATCTCGCCACGAACGTGCCGCGCGGCGACGAGGCCGTTGTCTTTCACGTCCTTCATCGCCGCGATGACCTCGACGCGCGCGTCCTCGGAGAGCTGCGTCACGAACTCACGTACTGGCCGTCGCCCTGCGCGCGTCTCGTAGTCTCGCCAGCGTCGTCGCGACATTGCGTCCTCATCCGCGCGCGCGAGCCGCAGGGGGCGCGGATGCGGTGTGAACGCGGGTAGCGTCGGACGGCGCGACGCGTGCGGGGAGGGCTCCAGACTTCCGCCTGCGCGACGAGTGAGTCGTTCCGACCGGGTAGGTCGCGGCATGACCCAACCCCTCAAGGCGTGGGGTTCGCTCCAACCGCTCAGCCCAGCGCCCACATCGCCGACCAAGAACGCGACTTCGTCGGTTCGGTGACGGGGCGAGGCGGGGGAGGACATCGACAGGCAGCTACGGCGCGGCGACGCGTGCAACATGCGTGACGCGCCCGCGCTCCCGGACGCGATGTTCAGCACCGGGTGACCCGCCAGCGGCCGCGATTGGAGGCCCCGGTTCCCCCCTCCGCGTCCTGCCGCCCCTTGTGGCGCCTGTGAACGCCGCTTTCAGCCGCGCCGCCGGTCCGTTGCACGCCGGGATCGGCGTTGCTCGCATGATTTGATCCGACGCGCAATTGTGACCGAAGAGTAGGTTTGGCGCCGAAGAGTCAAAGTTGCGCTGCGATGGCGCGACGGGTTGGCCACGGCTTTCCACCTGCGGTAAGCGCGGCCCCATGAAACTACGATACGCCGCTGACGTAAGGACCCTGCTGTGGGTCGCGATGATGTTCATCTTCGCGCTCACGCCCTACTTCAACCCCGCCATGTCTTGGTGGCTGTGGCCGGTGAGTTGCTACTTCGCGCTCGCCGCGGGCGTTATCGCCCACAACCACAACCACACCCCGACCTTCACCAGTCGCGGCGTGAACCAGGTGTTCGGCATCATCCTGAGCTTGTTCTACGGCTACCCCACGTTCGCGTGGGTCCCGACGCACAACCTCAACCACCACCGCTACGTGAACCGCGCCGGGGATGCGACCATCACCTGGCGCTACAACAAGAACCACACGTGGCCGGTCGCGTTCACGTACTTCTTCGTGTCCAGCTACTGGCAGTCCGAGCCCATCCAGGACTACATCAAGAAGGCCCGGGCCTCCAACCCCAAGCTGTTCCGGCAGATCGTCACCCAGTACGCGATCTGGATCGGCTTCCACGCGACGATGATCACCATCGCGGTGTCGCTGTACGGCGGCTGGGTCGGCCTGCGCATCTGGTTGCTGGCGTTTGGCATCCCGGCGTTCTTCGCGCTGTGGACCATCATGTTCTTCAACTACATCCAGCACATCCACGCGGACCCGTGGTCCAAGACCAACCACAGCCGCAGCTGGACCAGCCCGCTGCTGAACTTCATGCTGTTCAACAACGGCCTGCACGCGGCGCACCACGAGGCTGGCGGCGCCCACTGGACCAAGCTGCCTGAGATCCAGGCCCGCCTGACGCCCCACATCGACCCGCGCCTGGTCCACTACAGCTTCTGGGCCTTCTGCTTCCGCCAGTACATCGTGGCGCCGTTCATCCCGTCGGTCGGCACGCAGCAGGTCGGCCGCGCCGCGTACGACCCGCCCAGCGACGCCCCGCCGTCCTTCGCCACCACCATCACCGGTGAAGTCGAAGCGACCGAAGCCGGCGTGAACTCGGCGATCATCTAGCGGCAGCCGGTCGGCTTGAAACAGGCGCCTGCGACCCGAGCGGTCCCAGGCGCCTTCTTCATTTTGGGGGCTAGCGCCCGCGAGGGCCCTGCGAGCCGCGCCCGCCGTGGCCGGGGCGTCCGCCGCCGCCGCCGCCCGCAGGACGACCGCCGCCGCCCGCAGGACGACCGCCGCCGCCGCCGCCGGTGCGGCTGGTGCCGCCCGGGCGACCGCGCTGCTGCTGCGGCTGCTTGGGGGCAGGGGGCGTGCGCGTGTTGGCGTCAAAGGTGCCACGATAAGGGTGGTTCTCGACCACCTCGATCTTCATGCCGATCAGCTTCTGGATGTCGCGCAGGAACTCGGTCTCCTCGCGGTCGCAGAAGGACAGGGCGATGCCGTCCGCGCCCGCGCGCGCCGTGCGGCCGATGCGGTGCACGTAGGACTCGGGGATGTTGGGCAGCTCGTAGTTCACGACGTGGCTGATCTCGTCGATGTCGATGCCGCGGGCCGCGATGTCGGTGGCGACGAGCACCTTGGTGGTGCCGGCCTTGAACGAGCCGAGCGCGCGCTCGCGCGCGTTCTGCGACTTGTTGCCGTGGATGGCCATGGCGGTGACGCCGTCGACCTCCAGCTGCTTGACCACGCGGTCGGCGCCGTGCTTGGTGCGCGTGAACACGATCGCGCGCTTGATGGCGGGGCGCTTGAGGATCTCCGACAGCAGCAGGCGCTTGTTCTCCTTCTCGACGAACAGCACGTGCTGGCGGATGCGCTCCACGGTGGTGGCGACCGGCGTGACCTCGACCCGCACCGGGTCCTTGAGGATCGACTTGGACAGCGACACGATCTCCGCGGGCATGGTGGCCGAGAAGAGCAGGGTCTGGCGGGCGGTGGGCACCTTCTCGACGATCTTGCGGACGTCGCGGACGAAGCCCATGTCGAGCATGCGGTCGGCCTCGTCCAGGATCAGGACCGACACCTTGGACAGATCCACCAGGCGCTGGTTGATCAGGTCGATCAGGCGGCCCGGCGTGGCGACGAGGACGTCGACGCCGCGGCGGAGCGCGCGCACCTGGCTGTCCTGGCCCACGCCGCCAAAGATGACGGTGTTGGTCAGGCCGGTGTGCTTGCCGTAGGTGCCGAAGCTCTCGCCGATCTGGGCGGCCAGCTCACGGGTGGGGGCCAGGACCAGGCAGCGGACGGGACGAACGCCCGCGGGGACGCTGCCCAGGCGGTGCAGGACGGGCAGCGCGAACGCGGCGGTCTTGCCCGTGCCGGTCTGGGCGATGCCCAACAGGTCCTTGCCGGCGAGCACGTGGGGGATGGCGTCCCGCTGGATGGGGGTGGGCTGGGTGTAGCCCTCAGCGAGCACGGCGCGGACGATGGGCTCGGACAGGGACAAGTCGGCGAAGGACATGGGACCTCAAGGGGGGCCGGGTCTATCCCCCTTTCGGTGTGAAGCCCCGTACTGACTTGGAAATTGCCGTTCGACCCGCTGTTGACGCCGTGATGGGGGGGCGCGGGCCTGGATCCGGGCCTGTAAGCGTTGCGTCCAATCGTCGTTCTCAGCTTGCGGTACGGCGCGTCCAAGGCGATCGGAGTAGATCCGCGCGCCCCGCGGGGAGCCCCCATGTTCGACTCGGTCGGCCGCAACATCGATGACGAAGCGCTGAAGCGCCAGGCGCAGTCGGTTGGCATCGCCACCCTGCTCGCCGGCGTGATCGCGGGCGCGTTGTTCGTGAAGACGCTCTACACCATCAAAGAGATGGTCGCGCCCACCCCGGTGGACGCCGAGATCGTCGAGGTCGAGCTGCCCGAGGACCCGGGCCTTGAGGCGCCTCCGCCTCCGCCTCCGCCGCCCCCCTCGGCCGGCGCCCAGGACGAGAGCCAGGACGACACCACGCCCAGCCCGGACGAGATGCAGGACCCCCAGGAGCTCAAGCCTGAGATCAAGGACGAGGTCAAGTCGGACGTGAAGCCCGCCGGTGTCGAAGGCGGCGTGGTCGGCGGCGTGGCGGGCGGTGTGGTCGGCGGCGTGAACGGCGGCGTGGTTGGCGGCGTGCTGGGCGGTCAGCTCGGCGGCGACGGCGTCAAGGTGGTTCACCAGTCCAAGATCGAGTGGAAGAAGCTGGTCAAGCCCGAGTACCCCAAGGCCGCGCTCGGCCTGGGCCTGGGCGACCAGTCCTGCAAGGCCATCATCACCATCAGCGCAGACGGCGTGCCCACCAAGGTCACGGTGGACGGCTGCCCCCAGATCTTCTTCGACGGCACGCGCGAGGCGCTGATGTCGTCGCGGACGTACCCGTACAAGGACAACGGCATCAAGGCCGCGGTCCAGACGGTCGTCTTGATCAAGTACGTGCTGCCCGGCGGCGGCTGATGCCCCCTCCGCCGGCGCGCGCTGCGTGGCCGTGCGGATCCTTTGAGCCTTGGAAGGCGTCGAACCCTGACATCTCCGAGACTCGATCTCCTGGTCGGACCGGTTAATCGCGGCGACCTCCCCGTCTCTGAACGTTCCTGCCCTGACGCAAGCACCAACGATGGAAGCTCGATGAACCTCCTCCTGCTCGTCACCACCGCGATCGCTCAGGAAGCAGCCGCTGCTGCCCCCGAGGCCAGCCACACGTTCAGCATGTCCGGCATGTGGACCGACGCTGGTCCCGTGGCCAAGGTCGTCATCGTCATGCTCGGCGTCATGCTGGTGATGGTCGTGCTGGTCGCCATCGAGCGCATGATCGCGTTCGGCAAGGCCACGTCGCAGTCGCGCCTGCTGGCCGCTGAGATCGTCCCGCACCTGCAGAAGAACGACCTCGCCGCGGCCCTGACCGTCACCAAGAACGAGGCCTACAAGGCGTCGTACCTGGGCGCCCTTCTCCGCGCGGGCCTGGTTGAGATGAACGAGCGCTCGGACCGCCACGGCATCGAGAACGCGCACCGCGCGGTCTCCAAGGCGAGCGGCCAGGAGGTCTCCAAGCTCCGCCGCGGCATGTCGCTGCTCGCCACTGTCGGCTCCACGGCGCCGTTCGTCGGCCTGTTCGGCACCACCACGGGCGTCATCAACGCCTTCTCCGGCATGGCCACCCAGGGCGGCGCCGGCCTCGCAGGCATCTCGGCCGGCATCTCGGAGGCGCTGATCACCACCGCCTTCGGCATCGCGGTGGCCGTCGTCGGCGTGTGGGTCTTCAACTACTTCAACACCCGCATCGACAAGTTCACCGAGGAGCTCGCCAGCTCCGAGGCGGACTTCATCGACTGGGCCGAGAAGCTCCTCCAGAAGCGCGGCCAGGCCTAAGTCCATGAGCGCGCAGCTCGGGTCACGCAGCGGTCCGATCTCGGACATCAACGTCACGCCGCTCATCGACGTGGTGCTGGTGCTGCTCGTGGTCTTCATGGTCATCACGCCGATGCTCCAGTCGGGCCTCCCGGTTGACCTCCCCAAGGCCACGCAGACCCTCCCGTCGAACGATGACGGCCAGTTCATCACCATCTCCGCCACGCTCACCAAGGGCTGGTACGTGGGGAACGAGTCGGTGGACAAGGACACGATCATCGACGCGATCAACGCGGAGTACCAAAAGAACCCGGAGCGCTCCATCCTGCTCAAGGCCGACAAGGGCCTGGAGTACGGTCAGGTCCGGGAGTTGATGGACGTGTTGGCGGACAACCACTTCACCAGCGTGCTCATCGCCGCCTCCAAGGAGCAGTGACGTGGGCGCCAAGCTTGGTGGGAAGGCCTCCTTCTCCGACATCAACATGACCCCGCTGATCGACATCGTGTTGGTTGTGCTCATCATCATGATGGTGAGCATCCCCATCAAGGTGGAGCAGCTGGGCGTCAAGCTCCCCGCCAAGGTCGAGAACCCCCCGCCGCCGGACCCCAACGCCGAGCAGCTGGTCGTCGCCATGTACGAGGACGACACGATCGCGCTCAACCGCACGATCATGGACAAGGACCGCCTGTTTGGCGAGGTCACGCTCCGCCTGCGCGGCATGACCAACAAGACCGTGTTCGTCGACGCCGCCGCCAAGCTCAACTTCGGCGTGGTGATCGACATGGTCGACCACGTGAAGGAAGCCGGCGCCGAGAAGGTCTCGTTCGCCAAGCTCAAGCCCGAGGGCCCCACGGGGGCCACGTCGGTCGCGAGCGGCGCCCTGCCGCGCGGCGTGCGTCCCGGCTCCCCCGGCGTCAGCGCCGGCGCCGACGGCGGCCAGTGGATGACGGAGAAGCAGGCCGCGGACGCGTTCGAGCCCATCATGGGCCAGGTGCGCGGCTGCTACGACCTGGCGCTCACCGCCAACCCGGCGCTGGCCTCTGGCCGCCTGCTGGTCAGCGTGGACGTCGGCCCGCAGGGTCAGATCATGGACTACGGCATCGTGTCCAGCACCATGGCGGCGCCTGAGCTGGACGCCTGCATCCTCGCGCTGGTACCCAACGTCCGCTACGCCCCGCTGGGCGAGCAGCACACGGCGCGCATCCACTACCCGCTGTTGTTCTCGCCGGGCTAGGCACGCGGCGTCGGCGGTCCGCAAGACCGGATGTGGCGTGCGACTTGCAGCCCCGGTACCCGGTTCCGCGGGTTAGTCGGCCCGCCCCGGAGCAGCCATGGCTGGTGAGTTGAACGCGTGGAGCGAGATCGTCCGTCGGCGCTTCGACGCCTTCTTGGAGCCGCGCTGGCGTGACGCGTGGCCCACGTCGTTTGTGGCGCCCATGCGCTACCCGGTGTTCGGCGGCGGCAAGCGCGTGCGCCCGCTGCTGGCGGTCGCCGCGTGTGAGTCGGTCGGTGGTCGAATGGACCTCGCCATGCCCGCGGCGGCGGCGGTGGAGCTGGTCCACACCTACAGCCTCGTCCACGACGACATGCCGTGCATGGACAACGACGACATGCGCCGCGGCCGACCCACGGTGCACAAGGCGTTCGACGAGGGCACGGCGCTCTTGGTCGGCGACGCCCTGCTGACCGACGCCTTCGCCATCCTGGCCGAAGCCGACGTGCCCGCCGAGACACGCGTGGCGTGGGTGCTCGAGCTGTCGCGCGCGGCGGGCTGGCGCGGCATGGTCGGCGGTCAGGTGGCCGACGTCACCTTGGGCTCCACCATCAAGGACATCGACACGCTGCAGCGCGTGCACGCGCTCAAGACCGGCGCGCTCATCCGCGCCGCGGTGCTGATGGGCGGCATGGCCGGTGACGCGAGCGACGCCCAGCGCGCGATCTTGTCGGAGTACGGCGCCAAGGTGGGCTTGGCCTTCCAGCTCGCCGACGACGTGCTCGACGCCGACCAGGACGACAAGCCGAACGGTCCGCCCAGCTACGTGAAGCTGCTCGGCGTGCCCGAGACGCGCCGCCGCGCCCGCGCCGTGGCGGACGAGGCGATCGCCGCCGTGAAGAAGCTGCCGTTCCCCAAGACGCTGATCGAGCTCGCCAACTACACCGTCCAGCGAGACGTGTGAGGCCCGTGGCCCACACCCCCACCGTGGCCGCATGAGCCCCACGTTCGTCCGCTTGGACGCGCGCCTGGTGCACGAGGGCCTGGCCGCCTCGCGCCAGCGCGCGCGCGAGCTGATCGAGCAGGGAGTGGTGCGGGTCGACGGCCTGCCCGCGACCAAGCTCGCCATGCAGGTGCGGCCCGAGCAAGGCGTCACCGTGGTCTCCGGCGACTACGCCTGGGTGGGCCGCGGCGCGCTCAAGCTGCTGGGCGTGCTTGGGCCGTTTGGTGTCGACCCCAGCGGCAAGGTCGCGGCCGACCTGGGCGCGTCGACCGGCGGCTTCACCGAGGTGCTGATCGAGCGCGGCGCCATCAAGGTCTACGCGATCGACGTGGGCCGCGGTCAGCTCGCGTGGAAGCTGCGCACCGACCCGCGGGTGGTGAACATGGAGGGCGTGAACGCGCGCGCCATGGACCCGCTGCCTGAGCTGGTCGACCTGCTGGTGGGAGACCTGTCGTTCATCTCGCTGGCGCTGATTCTGCCCAGCATGGCGTCGCTGCTGCGGCTGGGCGGCGAGGCGGTGGTCCTGGTGAAGCCGCAGTTCGAGGTCGGTCGCGACAGCGTCGGCAAGGGCGGCCTGGTGAAGTCCGGCGACGACCGCGATCGCGCGATCGCCCGCGTCTCGTCCGACGCCATCGCCGCGGGCTTTGCGGTGCTGGGCTCGATGGACAGCACGGTGCCCGGCGCCAAGGCGGGCAACGTCGAGCACTTCCTCCACCTCCGCCTCGTGTCGCGCGCGCCATGAGCGCGTCGTCCGAGAGCGACGGCCGCGGCGTCGGCGTGCTGCTCGCGGTGATGAGCGCGGTCGGCTTCTCGTTCAAGGCGGTGCTGGTCAAGCTCGCCTACCCGTACGGCGTCGACGCGGTGACGCTGCTCGCGCTGCGCATGGGCTTCGCGCTCCCGTTCTTCCTGGTGCTGGGCTTCACGGACTCGCGCCGACGCCCCGCGCCGTGGACCGGCCGAGACGTAGGCCAGCTGCTCGCGCTCGGCTTCTTCGGCTACTACCTGGCGAGCATCCTCGACTTTGCGGGCCTTCAGCACATCTCGGCGTCGCTCGAGCGCATCGTCCTGTTCTCGTACCCGGCGCTGGTCGTGCTGCTGTCGACGATCGTGCTGCGAAAGCCGATCCGCGCGCGGATCATCATGGCGCTCCTGCTGTGCACGTCCGGCATCCTGCTCGCGATGTCGCACGACCTGCGCACGTTCGGAGAGGCGAACGAGGTGACGCGCGGCGTGCTCTTGGTGCTCGGCGCGTCGCTGTCCTACGCCATCTACTTGATGGGCAACGGCGAGATCGTCGTCCGCCTGGGCTCGGCGCGCGTGACGTCCACCGCCACGTCCGTCGCGGCGGTGTGCTGCCTGACGCAGTTCGCCGTCACGCACCCGCTGTCGGCGCTGGCGCTGCCCTGGCAGGTCTACGCGCTGTCGCTGGCGATGGCGCTGTTCTGCACGGTGCTGCCGGCGTGGTGGGTGTCGGAGGCGATCCGCAGGCTGGGTGCGTCGCACGTGTCGATGATCGGGACGCTGGGCCCGGTGATCACCATCGCGCTCGGCTGGGCGATCCTGCACGACCCGATCGGCGTGACGCAGATCGGGGGCGCGGCGCTGGTGGTGGCGGGCGTGGTGACGGTCGCGCGGGACAGGCGGTAGCTACTCGCCCGCGCTCACGCCCTCGCCGCCCAAGCCCAGCACCGTCAGGTACGCTTCGCTGACCAGCCCTTGGTCGTCCACCGCGCGCACCAAGATCCGGTTCGAGCCGGTGTCCAGGCGCATGGGCGCGCGCAGGGCCATGTTCGCCACGCCGCCCGGGTCGTAGAGCACCTTGTGGCCGTTGGCGATCACCACCACCGACGTCACGTCGCGGTCGTCGGTGATCGTGACGGGCAGGGTGTACGCGCCGACCGGCGCGGACGTGGCGTGCGCCGACGTGTCGATGTGCGGGGCCTGCAGCACGACGTCCTGGCCGTTGGTCGGCACGGGCATGTCCCAGTCGAGCACGGTGTTGTAGCCGGCCGCGTCCAGGCGCAGCTCCAGCGGCAGCGCAGGCGGGGCCATGCCGAGCACGCGCACGCCCAGGTCGAACGACGCCTCAGCGCGTGGCGCGATCGTCGGCACGCTCCGCGCGCGGTCGATCAGCTCGATCGACGCGTTGTCGGTCCAGACGAAGGACGCCTCGACCAGGTTCAGGCCGACGTCGTCGAGGTTGCGGACGGTGACGTGTGCGCTGCGCTCGGTGCCCGTGCCCGTGAGGCGCGCGCGCGCGACCAGGCGGGGCGTGGGCGCCGACGCGGCGGTGACGGCCTGCTCGGGCAGGGCCAGCGCGGGGCGGCCGTCGGCGCGCAGCTCGATGCCGACCAGATCCTCGCGCGGGCGCAGGCCTGGGCCCAGCTCGATCTTCACGCTGCCTTCGCCCGTGGCGCCTGGGCCCATCAGGCCGATCGGCACCACCAGATCATCCCACGGCAGGAAGGTGGGGCAGGTGAGCCGCACCAGCGTGCGACGCAGCGCGCTCTTGCCCTGGTTGGTGACCGACACATGCACGATGCGCCGGTTGGCGTCGGTGGGGTCGGGCGACACGTCGACGGTGGCGGTGGCCTCGGGCACCGGGCCGGGCGCGTCCGCGGGCGACCAGTCGATGTCGTGCGCGGCGTAGGCGTCCGTCAGGTGTGCGAGCTGGTCGGCGCGCAGGTCCGCGGCGGCGGCGCGCAGGGCGATCAAGGTCTGCTCGCGCGTGCCGTCCTTGGCGCTGAGCACGGCGCGGCGGGCCAGCTCCTTGGCCAGGTCCACCTCGGGCGACTGCCGATCGCGCCAGTCGGTGCCCTCGTGCACGTTGGGCAGCACGTCGTCCCAGGCGACCGACTCGCGGTCCAGGTTCCACCCGGCGCCGTAGCGCGCGCCGTGCGCGCCCAAGCTGATGTCGCCCACGGTGACGTCGGGGATGATCCCGTTGCCGATCACGTGGCGGTCGTTGGCCAGGACGTACTCGGCGACGGTGATCTTGAAGCGCTGGCTCGGGTCCAGGTCGTAGATCTTCTGGACCTGGCCCTTCCCAAACGTGCGCTGCCCCACGAGCACGGCGCGGGCGTGCTCCAGCAGGCCGCCGGAGATGATCTCCGCACCCGACGCGGTGCGCTCGTCGACCAGCACCACCAGCGGCACGTTGGGCTCGTCGTCGCCGTCGTGCGCGTCAATCCGGCTGGTGAGGTTCTCCACCGGCGCGCCGTGGCGGCCGACCGTCAGCAGTAGCAGGCCCGACTTCACGAACTGGTCGACCACGCCCGCCGACTCCTTCATGGAGCCGCCGGTGTTCCCGCGCAGGTCGAGCACGATCCCGCGTGACAGCGCACCGATCGCCGACAGGTCCGCCATGGCGCGGCGCAGGTTGTAGACGGTCTTCTGGCTGACGTGGTCGATCGCCAGGTACGCGACGTCACCGGGAAGCACCGCCGACGTGACGTTGGACACGACGATGTTCGCGCGGGTCAGCTTGATCGACAGGCGCTCGGTGCGGCCGGGGCCGTTCACCGCGCGCGACTCGCGCAGCACGTCGAGCGCGACGGTGGTGTCAACCGCGCCGCGCACGCGCCGGGACGCCTCGGACACCGGCATGTTCACCGTGCTCACGCCGTCGATGCGCTCGATCACGTCGCCCACGCGCAGCCCGCCGCCCTCGGCCGGGCCGCCGTGGGTCAGCTCGCGCACGGTGAGGCGGCTCTCGTCGCTGCCCAGCGTGGCGCCGATGCCCACCAGCGTGCCCGACAGCTGCGTGTCGAAGTCCTCCAGCTTCTCGCCCGCCAGCACGCGGCTGTAGCGGTCGAGCGCCTTGGACGCGCCGGTGAGGATGGTGTTGGGCAGGTCCGCGTCGTGCAGAGGGTAGCCTGCGTTGCGGATGATCGACTCAAGCGCGGCCATCCGACCGGGCAGATCACCCCACGTGGTCACCGACACCGCGCCGATCGGGCCCTTCAGGCCGTGCGACAGGTGCACCACGCCGTCGGCCGTGCGCTCCACAACCAGCCAGTCGAGCTTGTCGGCCAGCTCGTCCGCGGCGTGCGCCAGCAGGTCCTGCGGCGTCACGTCGTCCAGGCCCATGTAGACCTGCGTCACCAGGTAGACCGCGCGATCGTACACCGTCGGCGACGGGCCCTCGGCCCGCGCAGGCGCGGCGATCAAGGCGAACGCGATGAACCAACGGTGGAGCACGGGCGGTCCTGGGCAGTCCAACGGTCCCCTTAACGGGGTCTCGGCCGATCGGGTCGAAATCGCGCGCGCCGAGGTGGTGGATCCGGCAAGGACCGGTCCAATCGCAGGACGGACCCCACCCCGCGCACGTCGCCGCTCAGGCCGTCGCGGTCCGCCGGAGCCCGACCGCCGCACCGATCGCTGCGAGGCTCAGCGCGCCCGCGCTCGCCCATGCGTTCCAGCCGGGCAGGGTCGCGTGGGCCGCGTGCAGCACCGGCTTGTTCCGCACGCACATCAGCGCGCCGCCGATCTGCCTGCACGTCCCCTGATGCCGCTCATGCTGCGCCGTCTCCCACCCGCACGTCGCGCCGAGCGTGCTGGCCGCGCACGCGTCCCACGGGGCGCGGTCGGTGTGGCCCTCGTGCGCCTGCGCCGCGAGGCTGACGCACAGCAAAATCGCCGGGATGGCGCGCCTCATCCGCAGTCCGCCGCGCAGTTGTCCGCGGTCTCTGGCCCGTCGCACACGCCGTCGCCGCAGCACATGGACGTCTGGCCGGGCGCGCAGTCGGCGACTGGCGGCTGTCCACCGCCGCCCGGGCCTCCGCCGCCCGCCTCAGACGCGGCGATGTCGCCGTGGAAGCAGCCCACAAACAGGTTCTCTCCGGCGTAGGCCGCATGGTAGTGGTACCCGCGCACGGCGTCAGTGTGACCGCGGCACTCGTCCAGATCGGCGGGCTCCTCGCCGTCCTCGTTGACCCGCGCGGTGATCGCGTAGCCGTCGAGCGCGTAGCCGATCAACGCGGCGTGACCGTCGTCGCTCGCCACCTCCTTCGAGCAGCCGGTGGCCGCGTGGTAGTGGTAGCCGGCGATCAGGTTCACGTGGCCGCCACAGTCGTCGAACGCGGCGATGGTGTGCGCGCCCAGGATCGCCTGCACCGGCGCGGGCGGGTCAAACGCGACGCCGTTGAGCGCGACGCCCACCAGCGCGGCGCCGCCGATCTCCAGCGGCGTGTCGATCGGCACGGGCACCTTGGGGATGAGCACCGTGGTGGCGACGCCGCCGTCGACGTAGTCCAGCGAGCACTCGACGCAGTAGTTGTTGTACTGCGGGTCGACGTCCGGTCGCGCCGCGGCGCTGCACGACGCCTCGGAGTCGGTGACGTTCACCAGGCCGGTGACCTCGTCGTAGAGCTGCCACTCGGGGTCGTTGTAGAGGTCGGCCAGGCCGACGATGAAGGCGCCGTCCACGTCGTACACGTCGCCCGACTCGATCCAGATGCCCGCCGACTCCGCGCCGTCGTCGATCGAGCGCGGGCAGAACGGGCCCACCTCGTGGTCGCTGGGCGCGCCCTGAAGCTCGACGCGCCAGCAGGTCGTCTCCACACCCGAGGACAGCGTGCACGTTTCCTCGGTGATCGGCGCGACCAGGCCGTCGGCGTCGAACGCGCCGAGGAAGTCGGCTGCGGCAGCGGCCGCGTCCGAGTCGGTGGTTGTGTCGGACGTGCCGTCCCTGCCGCCGTCGGCGCACGACAGCGACAGCCACGCACACACCAGCGCAGACGGTGCAGATCGACCGGTCCAGATCAACGGAGCTCGCATCGGCTTCTCCAAGACGGGCCACATGCCCTGCCTCGGACGTACGACGCGTCCTCGCGCGGCGCTGTCCCGATCGAGTCAGCCAGCGTCAGCGCACGTCAGCACGCGCGACGCGGGATCGGCGCCGCCTAGGGCATCTGCGGCAGGATGTTCGCCAGCATCCCGCTGCGGTCCAGCAAGATCACCGTCACCGCTGTCAGCGCGTACAGCACCGCGGTGGCGAGGATCGGGAGGTCGGTCAGCAGCGTCTCGTCGGGCGCGGCGCCCTCGCCGTTCTGCTCGACCAGGAACACGTAGCGGAACACCGCGTACAGCACGAACGGGATGGTCAGCGCCATCCACGGCGTCTGCGCGCCGAGCACCGTGTACAGCGCGTAGGACACGATGGTGTTCGCGGTGGTGATGCTCTGGAATTCTTCCAGCATGCGCCCGTTGTACTGCACAAGGCTCTTGCGGGTGCCGGCCTTGTCGCCCAGCTCACGGAGCTCGGCGCGGCGCTTGTTGAAGCCGATGAACAGCGCCAAGAACGCGGTGCACAGGAACAGCCACGCGCTGACGTGCACGGTGATGGCGAGCGCGCCGCCGACGACGCGCCACACGTAGCAGGACGCCAGCACCATCACGTCAAGGATGACGATGTGCTTGAAGAAGAAGCTGTAGGCGAGCGTGGTCAGCAGGTAGGCCAGCGCCGCGAACACGAACAGCCCGCCGATCCACTGCGCGATCAGCACGCCGGCGACCAACAGCGCGATCATCAGCACGATCGCCAGGCCCTCAGGCAGCGCGCCGGACGCGATGGGGCGGAAGCGCTTCTTGGGGTGGTTGCGGTCCGCAGCGCGGTCCAGGTAGTCGTTGAACACGTAGCCTGCGGACGCCAGCAGGCTGAACGACACGAACGCGGCGACGGCGTTCACCACCGACTCGGGCACGGTGAACTGGCCAGAGAAGATCAGCGCAGCGAACAGCAGCGCGTTCTTGGACCACTGGCGGGCGCGCAGCTGCTTGAACGCCGCCACCACGATGGAGGCGGGGGTGCGCGTGGGCGCGGGCGACGACGAGGGCACGTCTCCTCCAGTCATCGGCGGCCGGGCGCGGACGTCATTGCGGGCTCGGCGCGGCGGCGTCGGTCGGGGTGGGCGGCGTGACGGTGACGCGGTTCGCCTCGACCATCATCAGCCGGTACTCGCCAGCCTGGAGCGTGAGGTCGACCAGCCACGGCGCGGCCCCCGCGACGTCGACGCGCAGCTGGTGCGCGCCCGGCGTGAGGGTGGTGGGGCCCTGAATGGTGTTGCCGTCCACGGTGACGGTCATCTGCACTTCCGGCGCGGTGCGCACGTCGAGCATGGGGTCGTTCACGGTGATGCCGGCGGCGCGGCCCCAGAGCGCGGCGCCCACGCCGCCGAGCAGCACGCCCACGCACAGGGTGACCACGCCGGCCCACACGCCGCTGCGCCACGCGGCCTGCGAGGGCGGGGCGTCGTCGGGCTGACCCAGGTCGACGTCGCCGGGGGTGTTGCGCATGCGGGTGGCATCCGCCGCGCCTTCAAAGCCCACGCCGCGCTGCTCGCGCATCTCGGAGAGCTTGCGGGCCAGCTCCGGGTTGACCTGGGTGGCGCCGTTCTCCTCCCAGGTGGACTTGGCGGCCGGCTTGCCGTCCGGGCGCACGGCGGACTGCACCTGGGTGCGCGCGTCCTCGTCGAGGATGATGTGCTCGTCCATGCTGACCGGCGACGTGTTCTCGTCTTCGGCGCCGCGGGCCCCCGGGGCGGACTCGTCGGTCTGCTCGAACAAGGGGAGGTCGGCGTCCGGGAGGTCGTCGGCGATCGGCGGCACCGGCGGCAGGCCGGCGTCGGTGATCCAGCGGATGAGGGTGTCGGCGTCGGTGACGTCGCCCAGGTCATGCAGCAGGTCGGTGAACGCGTCCTTCATCTCGGTCGCGTTCGCGGGGCGGTCGGCCGGGTCGACGGACAGCGCGGCGTCGAGCGTCTTGGCGAGCGCTTCCGGAACGTCCGGGCGCAGCTCTTGGAGGGGCTCGAACGGCAGGTCGTCCAGCACCGTGCTGACCAGACAGGCGCGAACGACGCGCGCGGCGCCCCACAGGTCCGACGCGATGGTCGGCTCACCGGACGTGGCGAGCTCAGGCGCGCGGCGCTCCGGGCGCGCGGGGATCAACGTCGGGTCGAGCTTGGAGACCTCATCCGTGGCGCGCGCCAGGCCAAAGTCGGTGACCTTCACCTCGCCGCCGCGGCTGATCAGCACGTCGTCCGTGCCGACCGCGCCGTGCACCATGCGCAGCACCACCGGCGCGCCGTCGCGCACGATCTCGCGATGGTGCGCGTACTCCAGCGCCTTGAGCACCTGCAGGCCGATCCAGGTGGCGTGACCGATCGGTAGGGTGACCGACAGCTCGTCCGCGCGGGCGAGCAGGGTGGTCAGGCTCCAGCCGTCGACCCACTCCAGCACGACGTACGGGACGCCGTTCTCGCGAGAAAGATCGAGCAGCTGGACGATGTTTCCGTGCGACAGCACGGCCGCTTCACGCGCGCGCGCCTCCACCAAAGCCTGCGCGTCGGCGTGGCGCGCGATCTCCGGGCGCAGCCGCTTGATGGCGAAGATCCTGGAAAAGCCAGCGATTCCGTCCAGGCGTGCACGTAGGACCTCGGTCAGCGGGCCTTCGGCCACGCGTTCGAGCACCATGTACTTGCCGAGTCTCTTGGTCTCGTTGCGGCCCACGAGGACTCCCTGGTCGCGCCAGCGGCCGCCTGGGTATAGCACCGGGGACGCCACTGGTCCCACCTGGATTCAGGTGTGACATGTCGGATCCCTGCTGGAGGCTCCTATCGACCACGAGCAAGTCAAGGTCGCCATTGTCGGGTTCGCCCTCATCATCGCGGCGGTCTTCGACGCGTGGAAGAACCGGATCCCCAACTGGATGACCGGCCCGCTCCTGCTGGTGGCCATCGTCCTCAACGGCGTGTGGGCGACCGAGGCCAGTTGGGTGACCGGCGCGGCGGCAACGGAGGCCGGCTGGAGGGGTGTCGCGTTCGCGATGTTTTGCGCTGTCGTGGCCTTCGCGCTGCACTTTGCGTTCTACCTGATGAAGCTCGAAGGCGCGGGCGACGCCAAGCTGATGATGGGCATCTCGGCGATGCTGGGGCTGCGCCTGATGTTGGAGATGACGGCGTGGCGCTACCTGCTGCTGTTCCCGTACGCCATCATCACGATCACGGTGCGCGGCCGCTGGGGGAACTTCGCCGCGGCGCTGCGCTGGACCATCGGCGGCTTCCTGGGCCGCGACATGGGTGAGCGCCCCGAGCCCACCTACATGCCGTTCGGCCCGCTCATCGCGCTCTCGTACCCGCTCGCGCTCGCCACTCCGTGGCTGGACTACTTCGCCAAGTGATCCACGCGGCGCTGTGGATTGGACTGGGCTTGACCCAGGCGCTCGCGCAGGAGCCGACGGCCGGGGACGGCGTCGCGCCCGCGACGGCGCCCACTGAGGACACGCCGGTGTCGATCGAGCCAACCGCGCTGGCCCCGACCCCGCCGGACGCGGCGCCCGCTGTCGACCCGGGCCCCCTCGAGGACGCCGCGGTGGCCGGGCCCGTGCTGGCGCCCGCGGTCCCCGGCGACGTGCTCGCCGACCCCGCGGGCAAGCCACCGTCCAAGTTTGTGTGGGGTGGCATCGCCGTCCCGCTGGTGAACTACAACACCACGGACGGCCTGGGCTTTGGCGCAGGCTTTCAGATCTTCGACCGCAAGCGCGGGCTGGAGCACGGCTACCAGGACCTGCTGACCTTCGACACCTTCTGGACCACGCGCGGCACGTACACGTCGAACTTCCTGCAGTACGAGCGCCGCGGGAAGCAGATGATCGTGGCGCGTATCGCGTACCGCATGTGGTCCGACATGCTCTACGTCGGGCACGGCGGCGCGCAGGTGTCGGTGCGCGACGACCCCAAGGAGTCCGCGGGGAACTTTGTCGCCGGGCCGTCGCTGCTCGCCAACGCGATCCTGCCGATCCCCAACACGCCGGTTCAGGTGTGGGCGCAGGCGTACGTTCGCCAGACGACCGTGCGCGCCAAGGTCGGCGGTTTGCTCGACAAGGAGCAGCCCTACGGCGTGCATGGAGGCTGGAACTTCGACTTCTCCGCGGGCGTCGCCATCCAGGAGACCGACCGCTGGCCCATGGCGCAGCGGGGCGTCCGGTTTGAGGCGAGCGTGCGCGGTGGCGCGACCGCGGTGGACGGCAAGCTCAGCCCGATCGTCGGCACCAACGTCGAGCTCATGGGCTGGTGGCCGGTCGCGGGCGAGTGGCTGGTGATCGGCGGGCGCACCCTGTTCGACAAGACCTGGGGCGAGCGTCCCTTCTTCGAGGGCGAGTGGCTGGGCGGCCAGTACCGCGACGAGTCCGCCTACGAGCAGATGCTGACCGGCTACGGCCGCAGCCGGCCGCGCGGCGACGGCGTGTTCGCCACCATGTTCGAGATCCGCCCCAAGCTGGGGCACGTCTCGCACCCTTTCTGGGACCTGGGCTTCTACCTGTCGCTGTTCGCCGAGACGGGCTTCTTGTTCGACGGCGACAAGCCGGGCCCCCAGATGCCCTCGGTCGGCGTGGCGCCCGATCTCCTCTGGCAGGGAGCGATCGAGCTTCGCCCGTTTCTTTCGTGGGGCTGGATGTCCGACACGCTCGGTGGACAGCGCACGCCCGACATGCAGGTCGGCATCAGCCTCCTCGGGCCGCTGTAGGCGCAACGCTACGTGGTTGCCCCAATGGCGTTGTAACGAATCCTATGTATCTGACTTTCATTTGCATTCGTGACGTGCCAGGATGGCCCCGGTTCAACCGAACCTGGAGCATTCGACATGGTGGTCAAGGGGCTGAAGGTTGTGGGGGGCTTGCTGGGTGTGGCGCTGCTGGGAGGCGCCGGCTTCTACGGCTGGGCGGTCTCCACGACCCACCAGATGCGCGCCGAGGTCTACGATGTGCACACCGTCGACATCGCCGTTCCGTACCCGCTGACCGAGACGGAGATCGCGGACTTGCGGGCCAAGAAGGCGGCTGAGCTCGTCACGGCCGCGCCGCCCGCCGACGGGGTCGCGCTGGCCTCGATGGCGACCGTGGACCCGGCCCAGGCCGTCGATCCGCTGGCCGGCGTCGACCTCAACGCCCTCGCGCTTGAAAACGCGGTCGCTCGCGGCAAGCACCTGGTCGAGGCCCGCTACGGCTGCCAGATCTGCCACGGCGGCGACTTCTCTGGCGGCACCATGGTCGACAGCCCCGTGCTCGGCACCTTCAAGGGTCTGAACCTCACCGGCGGCAAGGGCAGCCCGGTCGTCGACTTCAAGGCCTCAGACTGGGAGCGCCTGGTTCGCCACGGCGTCCGCCCCGACGGCACGCCCGTCGCCATGCCTTCCAAGGACTACGCGGCCATGTCCGACCAGGAGCTGTCGGACATCATCGCCTACATCCAGTCGCAGCCCAAGGTGGACAACGACGTCCCCCTGCCGGTCTACGGTCCGCTGTTCAACGTGCTGACGGCCCTCGGCAAGATTCGCTTCAGCGTGCAGGACTTCGGCTCCATCGCGACCCACCTCGCCGTCCCGCCGCCCCCGGGCCCCACGGTCGAGTTCGGCGAGCACCTGAGCCACACCTGCACCGGCTGCCACGGCGCCGACTACACCGGCGGCCCCATCGAGGGCGGCGACCCGGCGTGGCCGCCCTCGGCCAACTTGACGCAGGCCGGCGTCGGCTCCTGGACCTACGAGGCGTTCGACAAGGCCGTGCGCTCGGGCGTCCGCAAGGACGGACAGCCCATGCAGCGCCCGATGGCCGACGTGCTGCCGATGCTCGGCCACACGACGCCGGATGAGACGCGCGCGCTGTGGGCGTTCTTCCAGACGCTGCCGGCGAAGCCGACGAAGTAGGGTGGGCGTCGGATTCAACGATCCGTCGCGCCGCCGATACCACAGGCCACGAGCGGCCTGGGTGCAATCGCGCCTGTGGACGTGGTGTTGGACGTTCTTTCTGAAAGCGTGAGGTGCTGCGCGCGAAGACGGGGGGCCAATCGGCGACCGCGACGAACGCCGACGCACGCAACCGAATCGCTCAGGAGGAATCCCATGATCAGCCGCACCTCTTCCACTGTTGCCCTGGGTCTCATCGGCATGCTCGCTTCCGCGTGCTCGCCGCCGTTATCGCAGGCCAGCTCATGCACGGTCGAGTCTCAGGACGACGGGGCGCTCATCGTGTGCGACGATGGGAGCAGCGCGCTCATCGCCAACGGCACCGACGGATCCTCCTGCACCGCGATCGACAACGGCGATGGCACTCGGACCATCAACTGCGCCGACGGCAGCTCGGTCACGGTGAGTGATGGTCAGGACGGCGTGGATGGCCAGGACGGCGCCGCCGGCACCAGCTGCACGGTGGCCGACAACGGAGATGGTACGAAGACCATCGCGTGTACGGACGGCACCAGCGTCGTCGTCAGCGACGGCGTGGCGGGCGCCAACGGCGAAGGATGCACGGTGGCCGACAACGAGGATGGAACGAAGACCATCTCTTGCGCGGACGGCAGCCACGTCATGGTGAGTGACGGCGCAACCGGCGCCGCCGGCACCAGCTGCACCGTGGTCGACAACGGAGACAGCACCCACACGATCGGGTGCGAGGACGGCACCTCCGTCACGCTCGTCGACGGCGCGGCGGGCCAGGATGGCGCGGCGGGATCCAACTGCACCGTGGTCGACAACGTGGACGGCAGCAAGCTGATCTCGTGCGACGATGGATCGTCGGCGACGATCTACGACGGCTCCACGGGCGCCGCGGGCGCGAGCTGCACCGTCAGCTACGACGGCGAGCTCGGGGCCGCGACCATCCGCTGCGAGGACGGCAGCGCAGCGACTGTCTCGGACGGCACCGGCTGCTCGGTGACCGACAACACGGACGGCTCCAAGACGATGTCGTGTCCTGACGGGACCAGCGTCACGTGGAAGGGCGTCGCGCAGCCTTGCACCATCACCTTCGATGAGGCGTGGGCCGCGGGGGCGTGGGACGTGAACGATTTCTACGGCGCGTTCGGCCTCGGCATGACTGGCGGTGGCAGCCTGATCGGTGGAGACCTGTACGACGACCCGGGCAACTGGGACGTCCCGAACCCCGCGTGGGGCATGTGGACGGGTTCGCCTTACCAGCTCACGGTGCCGGTCGCGACGGACGCGCTCAGCGTCCAGTTTCTACAGTCGCACTGGGACACCACGCTTGAGCTGACCGCGTACCTGGACGACGTCGTCGTCGCGACGCGCACCGTGCACTTGACTGGCGCCTACCACGTGGAGACCGTCGACTTCACGGGGACGAAGGTCAACAAGATCACGTGGAGCGGCAGCCCCCAGGCCCCGATGGCGGTCGACAACATCCAGTACGAGAGCTTCAACGCCTGCCCGTAGGCCGCGTCGTCTCTCTCGGCCCCGGAGGTACGCGTCGCTGCGTGCGTCCGGGGCTGGTCCGTGGAGTGGACTTCAGAGGAGCGCGTAGGTCGACTCGTACTCGATCCTGCGCCTCGTCGTGAGCGTCGCGTTGCGTATGGCCCGCCAGGTTCGCAACGGCGGGTCGAGCTCCCGCTCGGGCTCCGACCGCTCCGGGCGCAGGAGCCACGAAGACTCGGCGATCCCGAGGTCGGCGTACGCGCGTCGCAGGTCCGTGGCGACGACCTTCCAGTAGGCGAGGATGCCCGCTAGCGCCTCGAAGCTGTCCTCCTGCTCGTCGCTGATCTCGGACGGCCGAACGATGAGCGGCTCCAGCACGTATAGGTGCGGCGCGGCCTCGGAGCGACACTCCCCAGCCAAGTGCTCCAACCTCTCTCGCGACGACGGGCGGTGCGACGCGTCGGCGCCGTTCGAGCTGTCGCGCGAGCCGTAGCGGCGCCACGCGGCGTCGATCGTGTCGCGCCACGCCAACACCTGACCCAGCATCTCCAAGCGCGCGCGTTGGGGCACGCGCGCGAACGACTCGATCTGCCCGTAGAGTCGATCGACGCACTGTCCAAGGTTGCGGAGCAAGTACACCGGGTCGTGCTCGCCCCACTCGTTGCGAGGCACCAGCTCCATCCACTGCCCGAGAGAGTCGTACAGCGACCGCGTCGCCTCCGAACCTTCAGGCCAGCACTCAAGCACACCCACCGCTTTGTCGGCGCGAGCCAGCTTCCCGCGGCCGAGCAGGTTGAGGAGCGGCTCGACGGCGACCGTGTCCGACGCGACGTACGACGCGATCAGGCGCAAGCGGGTGATTTGGACGGCGAGGACGGGGTCGGGGACGTGCGCCGCGGGATGGTCTCGGACCGCGAGCAGGTCCAACCTCAGCTGCTGCCACGACCCGGACACCGGTACGTCGGCGACGAAGTGCTCCCACGTGTCCTCGGACTGAGCGGCCTGGAGGATGACGGCGAGCTCACCGTGTCCGAGGCGGACCTGAGTGAGGTTCGCCGTGACGTCGAAAGTCTCGCCCCTGCTGCCGCCGTCGATCAGCATGGAGCTCTGGTCGTGGACAGCGTTGTAGGTGAACTCTCCCTGGATTCCCCCGACGAGGCCCAATGGGCCTGAATTGAATGCCTTCGTGAGCGCGTTGTCGAAGCCGAGGCGTGCCGTGTTTGAGGTGCGGCTCGATCCGCTGGCCGAGTCGCCCTGGACGCCGTCTTGGAGCGTCGACGATGTCCCCCACTCGTGGTCGAACGTGAGCGAGTTCATCAGCGCTCCAAACCGAGTCGAGGTGGTCGCCGAGCCGGTGCGCTCCCGCTCGACGCGGAGCGCGTCTGCGCCAGGTACGGCGGCGATCGGATCGGGCGTGGAGCCGTCGGCGAGTCGCAACACGGCCGACAGCATCATCATGGCGTCCGGGTCGTTCGCCGACGCCTGCAGGGTGACGGCCCGCTTCTGGCCCAGGGTCCAGCCCCCCGATCCTCCGAAGTCTGCGCCAGGGATCCCGTAGTTCATCCCGAAGCCGGCGGATCCTGCAACGCGCTGGTCCAACGAGACGTCGGCGATCCACACGTCGCCGACGCGACGCACCGTGGACTCCGTGGCGTACCCGCCGGCGAGCTCCAGCTTCAACGCCGGGCCCGACTCCAGATTCGGGATGTGCATGTCCTCGCCACCGCGTACGCCCACCGAGTTGGCCGACCGGACGATCGCGCCGCCAGGCAGTTCGGACGCGCGCCAGAGATCCCCCTTGGCGACGGCAGCGGCCGCCACCCACGCGCGGAAGTCGAGCCCAAGGAGTGCGGCGACCTCATCGGGTGGCGTCGACGCCGCTCCGTCGCTGGAGAGGCCGCCCAGCCGCGACATCGGGAGCCCGATGGCCACTGTGGTGGCCTTGCTGCGACCTGCACCGCTGCTCCCGCCGGACAGAATGTCCGCCGCGAGGTCCCACCTGTTGAATCCCATCTTGATGTCCGGGACGGCCCAGCCCAGGTCGGCGGTGGCGTAGTTTTCGACCCAGATCAAGCCCTTCACGTCGTCGACGGTGACCTTGAAGCCACTGTTGCGCCGGAACCCCGGGATCAGCCCAGCGGCCGCGCCGTGGTTGGCGTCGTCCATCGCCTGCGATGCCGACCGCCCCGTGGGCCCGCCCAGCTGCGACTGCCTCCTCGAGTTCCCGAGCGCGTCCGACCGCACCCACGTCGTCTCCACCTCCGGCAGCTCCGGCACCCGCGCCACCCGCTCCATCACCGCGTCACCCATCGCCGCCTCCGTCGAACCCAGCAGGGGTCCGACGGGCGCTCGTCACGCCGGGTGCCTCTACGGCCGCAGCGGCTCCGTGCCACGACTACGCGGGTTTGACCGACACAAGGCGCCGATCGCTGGCCCACGCCGCGACCGCCCGAACGTCAGGATCGGACAGGCCACGCGAATCTGGAATCAACCCAAGATCGTCGTCAAACCGTCAGAACGCCAGACCGTCGGACGATCGTCGGCGTCCGACACCCTACGCGGCCCAGTCCGCCAGGATGCCGCGGCCGAGGATCGTCGACATCGCCATGGTCGTGTACTGCGGGTTCACGCCGAGCGAGGTCGGGAAGATCGAGCTGTCGGCGATGTAGAGGCCCTTGAGGCCGTGGGCCTCGCCGTTCGGGCCGATCACCGAGTTGGAGATGTCGGTGCCCATGCGGCACGTCGCCATGGGGTGGGCGGCGTACAGGCCCTTGTAGTCGGTGATCGCGGCGCCCTCGATGGCGGCGAACGCGTCGTTGATGTTCTCGGTCCAGCCGGCGCCAGTGATGGGCACCAACAGCTTCTTGCAGCCGCCGGCCATCAGCACCTCGCAGGTGCGCTTCAGGCCGGCCTTGATGTTCACGATGTCCTCGTCGGCGAACCAGTACTTGAGGTCCGCGCGGCCCTCCTTGGTCACGCCGACGGTGCCCGAGCCCTTGTCCGACACCATCACCAGGCAGCCCGCGATGAACGGCGCGAGCGCGATGTCGCGCTTGGCGGCCTCGCCGGTGTTGCCGAGCGCCATGAGCAGGGCGGCGGGCGGCAGGGTGAGCGTGTGGGGGAGGACGTTGGGGAGGTTGGGGTCCGAGAAGTACGCCCCCTGCGTGGCGCCGGTCCACATGCGGACCTCGGTGTCGCACAGGCCGAAGATGCCGTTGCCGGGGTGCAGGTGCAGGCCCTTGCCCACGCGGTCGCCGAGGGTGTCGCCCAGGCCCGCGTACTGGATCAAGCGCGGCGTGCCGACGGCGCCCGCGCAGAGGATGACCTTCTCGGCGCGCACGGTGGTGGAGCCGACCGCGCGGCCGGACTCGGTCTCGCGGACCACGCCGACCACGCCGCGGGCGCGGCCGTTCTCGATCAGGATGCGCTCGACCTTGGTGTCGCCCTGCACGATCGCGCCGTGCGCGCGCGCCATGGGGATCAGGTTCTTGTCGACGCTGGCCTTGCCGCCGCTGGGGCAGCCGTAGTTGCACGCGCCGCAGCCGACGCAGCCGGGCGTGTTGCGCCAGAGCAGGTCGGCGTTGAGGCCGAGCGCGCGGGCGCCGCGCACGATGAGCTTGTTGTTCTCTCCGGCGATCGCCTCCTTGGTCTGGATGATGCCGAGCGGCACCTCCAGCTCGGCGTAGACCGGGAGCATCGCGTCGGGCGCGAAGCGCTTGTCGCCGCCGAGGACCGCCTCCCACGACTCCAGCACGTGGTCCTTGGTGCGCCAGCAGATCGCCGAGTTCACCAGGCTGCCGCCGCCCACGCCACGACCGGCCGCCACGCCCACCGCGGCGCTGCCGAACGCGACCATCGCGCCGCCTTCCTGCATGTGGTAGCGCATCGTGTTGGCCTGGTTCTTCTGGAATCGGGACTGATGCGGGCCTTCTTCCAGCAGGATCACGCGCTTTCCGCCCTCGGCGAGCACGCGCGCCATGGCGGCGCCGCCGGGGCCGGTGCCCACGATGACCACGTCGCACTCAAGGTTGCGATCGCCCTTGGCGTCTTCCCAGCCGTAGACCGTCATGCGCCAAACCCACAGCCGTACCAGGGCGAGAAGACCTTCGAGACCTCGGGGTGGACCTCGTAGCCAAAGCCGATGAGGATCATGATCGCCCCGATCGCCTGACGCTCCAGGTAGAGCGGCGATTCCATCCACGACTTGAGCACGCGCGCCCGGTCGTACCGGTCGAGCTGCGTGAAGCGCTTGTGCTCGGTGAGCAGCGGCATGTCGTCGAAGATCTGCAGCAGCGCCTTGAGGCCCTTGCGGGAGAAGTCGTCCATGCGGCTGACGACCTCATCCAGGAACTTGCCGCAGTTGGCTTCGGAGCCCGAGATGTCCGGCGGACCGGCGCCGGGCGGCATCCAGGCCTCGGCCAGCGCCTGCGCCATCTCGTACTCTTCCTTGTCGAGCGCGATCAGGCCCTCACCCGGCGCGTGGTTCCACCAGCGCAGGACGCCCGCCTCGCCGACGACGGCCGCGCCTACGGTGACCGCGGCCATCGCCACCAGAACGTTCCGACGCGTGATCGCCAAGGTCGCCCTCTCCGGGAGCCGGGCTTACCACGCGGTGTGTTCGACTGCGATCGGCCAACCGGCAACGGCTTGTCTGGGCGGCCGCACGAGGACCGGCGAGGCCTCACTTTCGCGCAGATCAGGGCAGGTCAAACCAGAGGGCCTCGACGTCCTCTTGCACGGACACCGGCAACGTCGGCTCGTCGACGGTGACCACCGCGTCGCCCGGGCCCGCGATCAGCCCGCCCGCGTCCACGCGACCGCGCACCACCTGCAGCCAGCCGCGACGCCGCGTCGTCTTGAGATCGACCGTGTCGCCCGCCGTGAGCAGCACCCGATCGAGCGTGGCGTCCTGGCCGATCGCCAGCGAGCCGTCGGCGCCATCCGGGCTGACCACCCGCACCACGCCGGGCTTCTGGCCAAAGTCGGCCTGACCGTAGCGGGGCTTGGTGCCCGCCTTGGCCGGGAGGATCCAGATCTGCAGGAAGTGCACCGGCTCCGTCGCGCTGCCGTTCATCTCGCTGTGGGTCACGCCGGTGCCCGCGGTCATGACCTGCACCTCGCCCGCGCGGATCACGCCGCCGCCGCCGGTCGAGTCCTTGTGCCCGAGCTTGCCCGACACCACGTAGCTGATGATCTCCATGTCGCGGTGCGGGTGCGTCCCGAACCCCATCGCCGGCAACACGACGTCCTCGTTGATCACCCGCAGCACGCCAAAGCCCATGAACCTGGGGTCGTGCCAGGATCCGAACGAGAAGGTGTGACGAGACTTGAGCCAGCCGTGATCGGCCACGCCGCGCAGGGCCGCGGGGTGAAGTGCGCGCATGAACGCCTCCAGGATCTCCCTCTTGCGCGGTCCAGGAACGCCGGTGCGTCTTGAATCGTCAGCACGTGGACAGCCTCGGCTAATCACATTAGCTAATGACATTAGCCACGGAGAGCGTCATGCGGGTCGAACGTCCGGGCGGGAGCCTGTCGGTGCAGGTGCAGGGTGAGGGGCCGCTGGTAGTGTGCGCGCCGGGCATGGCCGATCTGGCGATGTCGTACCGCAAGCTGGCGCCGGCGCTGGGGAGCGCGGGCTACCGCGTCGCGGTGATGGACCTGCGCGGCCACGGCGACAGCGACAACAGCTTCGACACCGTAGGCCCGGCCGCGGTCGGTGCGGACCTCCTGGCGGTGATCGAAGCGCTGGGCGGGGGGCCGGCGGTGCTGGTCGGCAACAGCGCGGCCGGCGCGTCGGCGGTGTGGGCGGCGGCCGAGGCGCCCGATCAGGTCGCGGACTTGGTGCTCCTCGGCCCGGTGGTACGGGAGCAGCCGGGCTTCCCCGGTTGGGCCAAGACGCTGACCCGCTGGCTGTTCGCGGGGCCATGGGGCGCCTGGCTGTGGACCGTGGCGCACCGCAGCCTGTTCAAGGGCGGCGTGCCCGACGATCACGCGGCGCACGCCGCGGCGCTCAAGGCTTCGCTCGGACGCCCGGGACGCATGCGCTCCGGGCTGGAGAATGGCATGGAGTCCAAGGACGCTTGCGCGGCGCGCGTGGCTGAGGTTCGCGCGCCGACCCTGGTGATCATGGGCTCAGCCGACCCCGACTTCCCCGACGCGCGCGCCGAGGCGGCGTGGCTGGGCGAGGCGCTCCGCGCTGAGACGCTGGTGTTCGAGGGCGTCGGGCACTACCCCCACCTGGAGCGAGCCCAGCCCACGGCCGACGCGGCGCTCTCGTTCTTGGGGAGGCTCTCATGGCGCGCGGCGTAGGTCTGACCACCCAAGGTGTGATCGACGCGGCGGCCAAGCTGGTGGACGCGCAGGGCGTCGAGGCGCTGACCATCACGCAGATCGCGGCGGCGTGCGGCGTGCGCGCGCCCTCGCTGTACAAGCACATCACCGATCTGGACGAGGTCCGCTCCGCGCTCACGCTGCGCGCCTACGCGGCCATGGCCGACGCGCTCCACGCCACCGCCGACCCCGATCCGGGGCGCGCCGTGCTGGCGGTGGCGCACGCGTGGCGTACGTGGGCCAAGGCGCACCCGGGCGTCTACCTGATCGCGTCACGCACCCATGTTCGCGGCGACCCGCGTGTGTTCGCCGAGGGCGCCAAGATGGTGGCGTGTGTGCTTGAGCGGGTGCGCGGCCTGAACGTCGGCGATGACCGCGCGATCCACCTCACGCGCGCGCTGCGCGCCGCCATCCACGGGTTCGTGCTGCTTGAGCTGGCGGACGGCTTTGGCCTGGCGAGCGACGTCGACGCGTCGTTCGAGGTGGCGGTCCGCGCGGTGATCGCCGCCGCCGCCTAGCGATCAGCTCTGATCAAGCGCGGCGCGCACGCGCTGCGTCAGCTCAGCGACCGTGAACGGCTTGTTCAGCAGGTCGTCGCGCGGGTCCACGCCATGGCGGACCACCCGGTCGTCCGTGTACCCGGACATGAACAGCACGCGGAGATCGGCGCGCCGAACGCGCAGCTTCGCCACGAGCTCCGCGCCGCTCATCCCCGGCATGATGATGTCGGTCAGCAGCAGGTCGATGTGGGGTGCGTCGTCCCGGTCCATCATCCGCAGCGCCTCGAACCCGTTCTGCGCCGCGAGGACCTCGTAGCCCTCACGCAGAAGCATCCGCTCAGTGAGGCCGCGCAAGGCGGCCTCGTCGTCCACGATCATCACGGTGTGACGGCGCGCCGCGGGCTGGGGCGCGGGCGCGGGGGCGGCGGTCGTCGTGGAGGGCGCGTCGGCGAGCGGCAGGAGGATGCGGAACGTCGTGCCCTTGCCCCGCTCGCTGGTCGCGACGATCCGTCCGCCGGACTGGCTGACGATCCCGTAGACGGTGGCGAGGCCAAGGCCCGTGCCCTTGCCGAGCTCCTTGGTGGTGAAGAACGGCTCGAACAGGCGCGCCTGGGTGGCCGCGTCCATGCCAAAGCCGCTGTCGCTGACCTTGACCTCGACGTAGCAGCCGGGGGCGATCGCCGGATCGCGCAGCGGATCGCCGGCCTGCCAGCAGACGTCGTGCGTGGCGATCTCCAGTCGACCGCCGGTCGGCATGGCGTCCCGCGCGTTGACCACCAGGTTGACGATCACCTGCTCGATCTGGCCCGCGTCCGCGAGCACGGTCCCGCTGGGTTCCAAGCAGGTCACCAGCTCGATGTCCTCGCCGATCAGGCGCCGCAACATCTTGGACAGATCGCGGATCACCACGTCCAGACGGATCGGCTCGCGCTTGAGGACCTGCTGGCGGCTGAACGCGAGCAGCTGGCGGGTGAGGGCGGCGGCGCGTCCGGCGGCCATGCGCACCTCCTCCAGGTCTTCGTAGAGCGGATCGTCGCGCGTCATCTCCGACAGGCTGAGCTCGATCGTCCCGTTGATGACGGTGAGCAGGTTGTTGAAGTCATGCGCGATGCCGCCGGCCAGTCGCCCGACGCTCTCCATCTTCTGCGCCTGCATCAGCTGCGCCTGGAGCGCACGCTCCGCGGTCAGCGCGCGCTTGATCGCGATGAAGTGCTTGATCTCGCCGCTCGCGTCGCGGACGGGCGTGATGGTCATCGCCTCGGGGTAGAGCGTGCCGTCCTTGCGCTGGTTGGTGAGCTCACCGCTCCACACGCGCCCGTCGGCGATCGTCGACCACATCTCCGCATAGAAGCTAGGATTATGGGTGCCCGAACGGAGAAGCTCACGCGGGTTGCGGCCCAGCGCCTCGTCCACGTCAAAGCCGGTCAACTCGGTGAACGCTGGGTTCGCCCACTCCATTCGACCGTCCCGATCCGTGATCATGATCGCGTTCGCCGCGGCGTCCAGCGCCGCGCTCTGTAGGCTCTGCCTCGCGCGAGAGGCGGAGATCTCAGTGACGTCGTGAAGCACCATGAGCGCGCCCACCTTGGCGCCTGCGTCGTCGAAGATCGGTCCGCCGCTGCACAGCGCGAGCCTGGGTGCCTGCCCCTTCGCCAAGATGCAGATCACGGCGTCGACCACCGCCTCGCCGTTGAACGCGCGCTTCAGTGGGATGCGCTCCGTGTCCAGCGGCGTGACCCCGTCCTCCTCGTACAGGTCGTAGCTGGCGGCCCAGCTCTCCGGGGAGAGCAGGGGATTGTGTGGGGCGCCGTGCCACGCGCGCGCGCTCTTGTTGAACACGCTGAGGCGGCCGTCCGCGTCGCAGGCGACCACGCCTTCGGCCAGGTTCTCAAGCAGGAGCGAGTTGAACCGCGCACCCTCGGCCACCGCGGCGATGGAGCGACGCTGCGCCACGATCTGCCAGATGCGTTCGCTCAACAGTTGGAGGGTCTCGACGTCAAACGGCTCGTAGTCCGTCGACCGGTTCCCCACCCCGAGCACCATCCGCACGCCGCCGTCGTGGAGCACGGGGACGGTCACCGCCCGCGCCAGGGGCGCGTGGCCTGACGGCAGGCCTTGGTTGGTGGGGTTCGTCGGGTAGTCGTTGATCACCACCGGCGCGCGGTGACGGACGGCGTCGGCCCACACCCCGGCGGTGTCGATGGGGTAGTGGCTATCGGTCACGGCCTCACACCCGGTGAGCGTCAACTTGGACCACGCCGTCAGCTCCAGCGTCTGCTGGTCGTCGTTGACGAAGTGCGCGAACGCGAGCTGGCTCTGGGTGAGCCTCTCCGCGATCGTCAAGCTCTCCACCAGGAACGCCTGCTCGCCTCGGTCCACCGCAAGCTGAGACAGCTCCAGGAGCGCGCGCGCGGGCCGCGTGGCGGGCGACGCGCTCCTCGTTCTGCTTGAGCTCAGAGATGTCCGTGTGCGTGCCCAGCATGCGCTGGGGCGTCCCGCCTGGCGCCAGGTCCACGATCTTTCCGGTGGACAAGATCCAGAGCCAGTCGCCGCTCGCGGTTCGCTGCCTGAGCTCCGCGTGGTACTCGGACGTTCGGCCGGAGACGTAGTCATCCAGGATCACGCCGACACGTGCCAGGTCGTCGGGGTGGATGCGCTCGCGCCACGCCTGGTTGGTCTCTTCGAATGTGCGCGGGTCGTAGCCGAGCATGGTCGCGTACTCGTCGTTCACGACCGCCTTGCCGGAGACCAGGTCCAGGTCGAAGAGCCCGTGACGACCGGCGGCCACCGCGAGCTGCAGGCGCTCCTCGCGGTCGCGAAGCGCCTGGACGCCCTCGACCTCGGCCGTGACATCCTGGACCACGCCGAGCGCGCGGACCGGCGAGCCGTCTGGCCCGAAGGTGAGGCTGGCGTTGCCGCGCACGTGTCGGATCGATCCGTCTGGCCGGACCACCCTGAACGCGTGGGCGCTGGGCCCGTACCCGCCGTCCATCGCCTCCTTCCAGGACTCCATCTCCGCGCGGTCGTCCGGGTGGGTGACCTGGAGGAACCAGCCGGTCACGCTCTCCGCGTCGAGGGGAGCACGGCCGTAGATGTCGCAGAGGCCCTCGGAGAGCTTCACGCGCCCGTCGGGCACCTCGGCGTCCCACGTGCCGAGCTTGGCCATGCGCTCCGCTTCCTGGAGGCGGAACGCGACGCGCTTCGCGTCCTGGTTCGCCAAGTGCTGCGCGGTCACGTCGGTGACCACCCACAGCTCCAGCGCGCGTCCGCTCGTGGGAACGGGTCCGACCTGCACGACGACCTGCCGCTGCGCCCCGCTCGCCGTGCGGTGCGTGCCCGGATCGATCACGCGCTCGCTGAGCGGCGCGGACAGCAACGCCTCGCGCGTCAGCCCGTAGACGCGGAGCGCGGCTTCATTCGCGTCCACGATCGCGTCGGCCGCCGGGTCGACGACGAGCATGATCGACGGGTGATGGTGGATCATGTTGTGCACGATCACGAGCGACCCTTGCGCGTCCGCCGCCTGGCCGTCCCGCGGACCTGCGTGCCCCTCCTCCGTTGCAGGGTGCTGCGCGTCCACGAGTTCGCCTGCGCGACGGGTCGTCATGTGGCTCCGAGGGTGGACCTCAATTCCTGGATCGAATCTCTTGAAATCAGCTTAAAACGTAGCTTAACTACAACATAACCGCATCGTAACCCGGCCCATGGTGGCCGCTCGCGCATCCTTGGCGGACACCGCGGAGACTAGCACGCTCGTTCGGGCCGTACGGCATGGACGTATCGGCAAGTGGACGCCTAAGTTGGAGGGCGGCGTGCCAAGAGGGACGGGTCTTGGGCGAGTCGATGGAGCGCGAACCTTACGCCGTCGCGCGCGGCGCGCTCTTGAAGACCACGATCGGCGCACCGACCCACACCCTTCCGGACGTCACGACGCGCCAGTGGATGCCGCGCAGGTTCTGACTCCGGGTGGCGGGGTCTTGGACCAGCGCGAGCGCGTCCGCGCCGAACCGCGCCTTGTACTTGGAGCAGCCGTTGTGCGGCTTGGACGTCACCTCGACCTGGGCCTCGACGTCGCGCGGCGCACGTCGCGACCAGCCGTCGCCCACGAGGCCGTCCTCTACCGACAGCGTCGCGTCGTCATGGGTGGTGCGGGTGCCGTCCGGGTGGCGCTTCACCAGCAGCGCCACGCCGCCGCCTTCCGTCGCCGTGGGCGCGGCCGGCAGCGCGATCAGCGCCGCGCGCAGCACCTCCAGCGCGAGGCGGCGCGACACGTCGCCCTCCGGGCCCCAAGCCTCTCTCCGCAGGTCGGTCAAACGCGCCTCCGGTCGGGGAGGGAGCTTCACCTGCCGAGGCTCCGGGTTCCAGCCCCGCGCGCCGAGCTCAGGCGCCGGCGCGAGCGACGTCGCTCAGAACTCCCAGGCGAGCCGGGTCTGCAGCGTGAAGAAGTTCCCGTTCGGGTTCAGGCCGACGTTCTCCACTGGGATGCGGTTGCCGGTGTGGGCGTAGCCGCCTTCGAGCGAGAACGACACGTGCTTCTGGAGCTTGTACTTCACCGCCGCGTCGACCTCCCAGCCGAGCGGGCCCTTGGTGCCGGGCGTGGGCGTGCAGTTCAGGCCGCGCTCGACGTCCTTGTCCGAGCAGCGGATGACGGCGCCGTCAGGCTTGTCGACGAAGCCCATCACGAACCCGCCGATGACCTGGAGGTTGTCGATCGGCATGCCGTAGACGCGCGGGAAGATGTAGTGGCTGTTGTACACGCCGCCGCGGCTGCGCAGGCCGGACGCGTCGCCGGTCCACTTGGCGGCGCTCACCCGGGCGAGCACCTCCTCGTAGAGCAGCAGGCCGACGTTGTAGTCGGGCGAGAGCGCGCGGCCCGTGAAGTTGCCGTCGGTCACGTCGTCATCGCCGGACGCGTAGCCGTTCTCCCACAGCACCTTCCACTTGGCCTGCTCGTAGCCGACGCGCAGCACGTAGCCGCCGATCTGGGCCTTCTTGCCGATCGGGTCTTCGCCGCTGTTGGGGAGCGTGAGCGCGTGCGTGTTGCCGAAGATGCCGACGCCTTCAAACCCGAGGCTCACGCCGTGGACCTTCCCGTCCAGGTAGAAGTCGGCGATCGCGACGTTGGACTTGGTCTCCTTCTGCAGGCGCTGGATGATGTACGTGCCGACGTTGAGGTCGCCCACGCCGCCGAAGTACTTGATCTTTGAGCCGCGGTAGATGAGCGCGTAGACCATCTCCCACACGTCGTCGTTCGGGTCGGCCCACCAGTTGGCCGCGCGCTGTGACGGGTCGCGGTTCTCGGTCCACGAGTGGTCCAGGTCGGTCGTGCCGTTGCCGTCGGCGTCGCAGCGTGCGTCGTACGCTTCGTCGCCGGTCACGTCGCCGGGGTTGCACTTGTAGCCGTAGTACTGGACCAGCGGATCCTCGACCAAGCGATCGACCGCGACGGCCAGCGTCAGCGGGATCTCCTTGGTCTCCTCCTTCTTGGTGATCTTCTGGACGATGCTCACCGGGTTGGTGCCGAACAGGAAGCGATCGTAGGTGTTGCCGTAGTAGTTGTCGCCGAAGTCGTCGTCGAAGCCGTCGCCGGCGTTGGCCAAGATGCCCAGGCCCCATGTCGACGTCATGCGGCCGATGCGGATCTGGCCGATCGGCAGGCGCGCCTCGGTCCATGCGCGGAACACCTGGAAGTTGGGGACCTCAGCGCCCGAAAGGCCGGTGTCGGACGGGTCGGTCGCGAACAGCGACGTGCGCTCCTTGCTGGCGTTGTCGCCGAACAGCACGCCGTCGAGCGCCTGCACGCCCACGTTGAGCGACGCGAGGTTCTTGTAGTTGAACTTCAGCCCCACGCGCAGGCGCTGGTCCATGTAGGTGGCCGCGCCCTTCTGGTCGGCGAACAGGCCGCCGTGCGTGGACTTCTCGCCGCCCGCGCCGAACAGGTGACCGCGCACCCGGTAGTAGCCGGTGACCTCAAGCTTGAACGGCGGCTCGTTGTCCGCGACCGCCTTGCGATCGGCGGCCAGGCCCGCGCGCTGCTCCTCCAGGTCGGCCTTCTGCTTGTCTAGGGCGGCGGCTTGAGCTGCCACCTGATCTTGCAGCGCCTTGAGCTCCGCCTGCATCTGCTCCAGCGTCGCGCGCTCAGTGTCGGTCATGCCAGCGGGGGCGGGCGGCGGCGCGACCACGGGGGGAGCCACAGGGGCGGGCGCGGGCGCGGCCCAAGCCATGGAGGCCCAAAGTAGCGGAGCAAACCGGAGGATGCGCATGGAGGACCCCTGTACGAAGGCCCGACGCGCTTGCGCCGGGCCACGTGGCTCAAGCAGAAAAAGGGCTAGTTGGCGGCAGGCGGGACGTCGGTGTCCGCGGGGACGTCGGTGTCTCCGCCGCCGCCGCCTTCCACGCAGGTGGCGGGCAGCTTCACGCCGTTGTTGTGGCCGGACCAGACGTTCGCGATGTTGATGGTGTCCGGGTAGACGCTGGCCTTGGTGCGGCCGAGCACCACGACCTCGCCGCCGACCTTGGCGTACAGCTCGATCGTCCACTCGCCCGGCGGCACGTTGAACGCGCCCCACAGGCCGTCGGCGGAGGTGTACGGCTGGTTGCGGTCGGGGAAGTCGTCCACGAAGTACTTGATCGCGGCGCCTTCGGGCGGGTTGCCGTCGGCGTCGAAGATGCGCATGCGCGCGCCCTTGATCTTGCCCGTGTCGTTGTCGGGCAGCATGTCGGGGTCACGCGAGCAGTCGTACGCGGTGCCGGCGATCGAGCCCTTGGTCGGGTCGATGTCGATCGACACGATGGTCGGGATGAGCGTGTAGGTGGTGTTGGACACCGACTGGAACGTGGCGGCGATGTGCCCGCCCTCGCCCTTGCCGAACACGGCGTGAGCCTTGAACGTGGGCTTGGCCTCGCCCAGGCCCGGCAGCTCTTGGGTGCGGTAGGTGATCGGCTGGCAGGCGGGGGAGACGATCGACACGTCGCCCGCGGCGCTGCCGACCTCAGCCGACACGTCCGGCTCGCCCGACACGGCGTCGCCGTACCACAGGCTCACGGTGCGGCTGGAGCGGGGCTCGGCCTTCTCGAAGTCCTCGACCGTGCCGTCGACCGTGACGTTGCCCGGGTTCGCGATGGGGACCTGCGCCGCGGCCCAGGTGGTGGCCTCGAACGTGGCGGCCGGGGTGAAGCAGCTGAAGTCACCGACCGCGTCGATGTCGAGGCCGGCGTTCGGGTCCTCCACGTCGGTGTCGGTGCCGTTGTCTGAGGTGCCGCCGTTGGAGCAGGCCAGGGCCAAAGCGAGCGGCAGGAAGCGAAGAGCGCGCGTCATGAAGATCCTCCATCGTTCGGGTGCGACATAGAAGGTTCGGGCGCTTGCCGTCAAGACAGGCTTGCATTCCGCCTGTCGGAGCGGCGGCCCATCTACGGTCTCACCGGTTCCTGACGCCGGATCCACAAGTCTGCTGGCGGCGCGTCGGACGGTTGTGGTACCTTGCTGCGTCCTGGCGTGGTGGGCCCCGAGGCGAGGCCCGACGACCAGCCCGAACGTGGAGAGCGCGATGGTCCGTTACTTGATGGGTGTGGGTCTGCTCGGCCTCTTGGCGGCCGGCTGCAATGGCAAGGATGACCCTGCGGGCGACACCGACGTCGAGGCCCCGCCGCTGGTGGCCGGCACGCTGATGGCGGGCGCCGCTGAGGACTCGCTCCACCTCCCGATCGGCACGCCGCTCTCCGGTTACACGGCGCGCTGCGGCTGTATGGGCAGCATGTCCAAGCAGGACGACCGCGACAGCCAGTACGCCACGGCGTTCGTCGAGAGCACCGGCGTGCACCTTCGTCCGGCGCTCAAGGTCGTGTGGCTGACCAACGGCCAAGGCCAGCACCTGGTCATGACGAAGACCGACGTCATCTACTCGTTCGACGGCCTGGTGGACGGCATCACCACCCGCCTCGAGGAGCTGACCGGCGAAGAGCTGAGCGGCATGGTCACCCACAGCGGCAACCACAACCACAGCTCCTTTGGCACCTTCTCGCAGTCGACCGGCTTCTTCCTGGGCCACGACAAGTTCGACAAGGAGAACGAGACCCGCATGATCGAGCAGATCGCGCAGGTCGCCTACAAGGCCTACCAGAACCTGGAGCCCGCGTCGGTCGGCATGGGCATCGCCAAGGACTGGGACGCGGACAAGGTCTACCATGACCGTCGCCCCGAGAATGACCCGGATCCGGCCAACGGCTTTGAAGGCCTGGACATCTTCTCCGACATGACGGCGGCGGAGGAGGGCGCCAAGGACCCGTACCTGAACGTGCTCCGCATCGACAAGGCTGATTCGACCGACCCGATCGCGATGGTCGTCGGCTGGGGCATGCACCCCTACGTCGAGGACGACTCCAGCTCCATGGCCACCGGCGACGCCACGGTCATGGTGGAGCGCGAGCTCGAGGAGTCCTTCGACACGCCGATGATCGCGATGTTCCTCAACACCGCGGCGGGCGACGCCAGCGTGGGCGGCTCGGACGACGGCTGGGCGCGTATGGAGACGGTCGGCATCTACGCCCGCGACCCGATCCTGGCGCTGCGCGAGGCGACGGCCACCACCAAGGGCCCCATCACGATGGAGACCCTCTCCCGCCCGGTGGAGATGAACCACGACGCCGTGAAGGTCACCCGCAACGGCACGGTCGACTGGTTCTACCCCAAGGTCGAGACCAACCCGAACTGGTACTCCGACGACAAGGTCTACGACGAGAACGGCCAGATCATCTCGCCGCTTGACGAGTGGAACACGCAGTGGGGCGCGGTCTTCTGCGGCTCCGGTGACTTTGACCTGCCCGTCGGCGGCATGAACACCTTCGCGCCCGAGTACACCACCTGCATGCAGGTGGAGTTCATGACCATCCTGCTCAAGTCCTTCTTCCTGCTGTCGGACGAGCAGACCTCGCTTCCGCTGGACGGCTTCCGCGCCACCTACACCGCGGCCAGCAGCCTCAACGGCATCCCCGTGCACCGCGCGGACGGCACCAACGTCGACGCGTCGAACGTGCTGCTCGGCTTCCTGCCCGGCGAGCCCGTCCATCTGCTTGAGGAGACCTGGAAGCACCGCGCCAAGGAGCTCGGCATCGAGGACACCGTCGCGTTCGGCTACTCGATGCACCACGACGGCTACCTGCTCCCCGCCGAGGACTGGCTGCGCGGCGGCTACGAGCCGGACATCTCCATCTGGGGTCCGCTGGGCGCTGAGTACATCGTCGAGTCGATGATGAAGTACGTGAAGAGCAGCCTGATGGACGACAAGGCGCAGCCCTTCGTCAAGGCCCGCGACGGCATCCAGGCCTACCCCGAGTGGCCGCTGGAGACGGAGGCGCCTGACCTGTCGCCGAACGCCGGCACGGTGCTGACCAACGCCACGGTCCCCGAGTACTACTGGATCCCGCCCAAGTTCACGCGCGACCTCGACATCCCAGACCAGGTCAAGCGCCTGGACGGCATCGTCCAGATCGGCTGGATCGGCGGCGACCCTGGCGTGGACGACCCGCGCATCGTGCTTGAGCACAAGGCGGACGGCGGCGACTGGGCCCCTGTGACCACGCCGACCGGCCGCGAGATCAACGACGACCTCCAGGAGATCGCGATCGGCTGGACGCCCGACCCGCTGTTCCCCGCGAGCGCCGAGCAGACCCACTACTGGTGGGCCATCTACCAGGCCGTGGGCGACGTTCGCGATCGCACCAGCATGGAGCTCGGCATGTACCGCCTGCACGTGTACGGCCACAGCTACACGGGCGGCGCCACGCACTACCCGTGGCCCACGTCCACCTACGAGTTCACCAGCAAGGAGTTCGAGGTCCTCCCCGCCGACGTGACGATCACGCCGGACACGGGCGGCCTGTGGACCAGCCTGCGCGGCCCGGACCACGGCTACCGCCTGATCGACATCGCCGGTCAGTCCAAGGGTGACAACCCCCTCCGCGGCGACCTGACCGTGGACTGGACCACCAGCGCAGGCGAGCACACCGACACCGTCGCGGCGCCGGACCCGCAGAACGGCCGCACCTGGATCGCGTTCCCGGCCGGCGAGGACGTCTACTCGGTCATCGTGACCGACGCGTACGGCAACACCGGCAGCTTTAGCTTCAACGTCGTCGGCGGCTGATCCTCGTGACGTGTGGGCGGTCGCCACGGTGGTGACCGCCCCGTCCTGATCTCGCTTGGTCCTTCGGAGCGTTCGTGGCCGACCGGTTCATCGCCGTCGCAGGCAACATCGGCGTCGGCAAGACGTCCCTCGTCTCGTACATGTCGAGCGAGTACGGCTTCCAGCCGGTGTTCGAGCCCTACTTGGCGAACCCGTATTTGGACGACTTCTACGCCGAGATGGAGCGCTGGTCGTTCCACAGCCAGATGTGGTTCCTGGCGCACAAGTACCGCCTGCACCGCGAGCTGGAGCACACGCCCGGCACGCTGATCCAGGACCGGACCATCTACGAGGACGCGGAGATCTTCGCGACGCACCTGCACCGCTCGGGGCGCATGAGCGACCGCGACTTCGCCACCTACAAGGAGCTCTACGAGGCCATGCGTCGCAGCCTGCGTCCGCCCGACCTCATGATCTACCTGCGCTGCTCCGTCCGCTCGATCCGCGGCCGGATCAAGCGCCGCGGCCGCCCGAGCGAGCAGGCGATCCCGCTCGAGTACCTGCGAAGCTTGAACGGGCTGTATGAGGGCTGGATCGGGGGTTGGAACGCCAGCCCGGTGCTGATCTGGGACAGCGAGAACGCCGACTACCTGGAAGATCTGGTGGACCAGCTGGCCTTCCGACGCGCAATGGAGCGCTTCCTGCGCTGACCGCGCAGATCCCTCGAAAATCCCACCTACGCGGCAACCCGGAGGTCGGCGCCTTGACGTTCCGGTCACAGATCGCGTATTGGTGGGCACCCAAAAGCACCGCCCCACACGGGCTCGGTCTTTCAGGACGGATGTGAACGATGCGCGTCGTCTGCGATCAGTGCGCTGCTAGCTACAAGGTCCCCAACGAGAAGCTGCTCAAGCCGATCAACAAGGCCACGTGTCGGCAGTGCAACAGCCGCCTGTTGATCCCCAAGCCCTCGCCGGGCGCGGACCCTGACGAGCGCGTGGTGGTCCCGGCCATCCCCGTGACCGCGGGCGTCGCGGACTCGGGCGTTGTGGCGCCGGTGGAAGAGAACGACGACGACAAGACCGTGCCCGTCGTCCGCCGCACCAAGAACAAGATCGTCGAGGAAGACGACATCGCGCTCGTCGGCGCGCCCATCTCGGGTGCCGACCGCGCCCTGCTCGCCAAGGCGCGCGCGGGCACTCTGGGCTCTGAGTCCGGCCCGGCGTCGGCATCCGAGGCCGTCGCGGCGCCTGCGCCCCCTCCGTACGTCCGTCCCGCGTCTGCGGCCCCGGCTCGCGCCCCTGCGCCTGCCCCTGCGAGCGGCATGGGCATGGGCGCGGTCATCGTGGTGGCCGCGCTCGCCGCGGTCTGCGCGGGCGGCGGCGGCGCCATCTTTGGCGCCAACTACATCGCCGCGCAGAACTCCGGCGGACAGGCGCCGCCTGTCGCGGTCGCCCCTGCGCCCACTGAGGCCCCTGCGCCTGTGGACGTCGCCGCTGCCCCCGCGCCTGCGGGTTCGACCCCTGACCTGGCCTGGAAGCAGCAGCCCGCCGCCGCGCCTGCGCCCGCGCCCGCCCCGGCCCCTGCGGCCGCGCCTGCGCCCGCTCCTGCCCCGGCGCCCGCGCCTGCGCCCACGCGCACGGCCACCCCTGCGCCTGCCCCGGCCCCCGCGCGCGCTCCGGCGCCTGCCCCCACGCGCACCCCGGCGCCTGCGCCCGCCCCGGCCCGCTCCACGGCGATCGAGCCCGATCCCGAGCCCGCGCCCAAGCCCCTGGCGTCCACCAGCCGCCCCACGTCGTCCACCGGCACCGCAGACGCGCCCGGCAACAACGGCGGCGAGGCCCTGATGGCCACCGTCCCGCGTGAGGTCATCAACACGATCGTCTCGACGAACGTGAAGGTGAAGCGCTGCTTCTACGACGCGCTCGTGTCGCAGGAGCTGGTCAAGCCGTTTGAGGTCCGCACCACGTTCAACCTGTCGGCGTCGGGCTCGGCCACCAACCTGCGCGTGGGCAACCCCGAGCTGTCCGGAGGCCGCCTGGAGCGTTGCCTGGACGGCGCCTTCCAGTCGATGAGCTTCCCGCCGAGCGCCAAGGGCGGTCCTGTGACGTACACCTTCGCACAGAAGTAGCGTACTTTTCTCGCCCCCGGGGCTGCCCGCGCGTTACTCGGCGCGGCCCCGAGGGTTTCCACATGCAGTTCCGCAACATCGCGATCATCGCTCACGTTGACCACGGCAAGACGACGCTGGTCGACCACATCCTTCGTCAGTGCTCCACGTTCGCCGCCCACGAGGCGCTGTCCGACCGTGTGATGGACTCGATGGATCTGGAGCGCGAGCGCGGGATCACCATCCAGTCGAAGAACACCGCTGTGTTCTACGGCGACACCAAGATCAACATCCTCGACACGCCCGGCCATGCCGACTTTGGCGGCGAGGTTGAGCGCGTGCTCTCCATGGTCGAGGGCGCCCTGCTGCTCGTCGACGCGTCGGAAGGCCCGCTGCCCCAGACGCGCTTCGTGCTGCGCAAGGCCATGGAGGCGGGCCTCACCGTCATCGTGGTCGTGAACAAGATCGACCGTCAGGACGCGCGCGCCGCGCAGGTCCTGGAAGAGGTCTACTCGCTGTTCATCGATCTGGGCGCCAACGACGAGCAGATCGAGTTCCCCGTCGTCTACGCCATCGCCCGTGAAGGCAAGGCCTCGCAGGACATCACCAACCTCGGTGAAACCCTCAAGCCCCTGCTGGACCTCATCGTCGAGCACGTGCCGCCGCCCCGTCCGTCGCCGGTCCCTACCAGCGGCGCGCAGATGCTGGTCACCAACCTCGCGTACGACCCGTTCGTCGGCCGCCTGGCCATCGGCCGCCTGTTCAACGCGCCCATCAAGCGCAACCAGACCGTCGTGCACTTCCGTGAAGACGGCCAGCGCAACGTGCGCGCGCAGCTGCTCTACACCTGGAAGGGCCTGCGTCGTCATGAAGTGGAAGAGGCCACCCCGGGTGACATCGTCGCCGTGGCCGGCATCGAGGACATCACCGTCGGCGACACCATCGCCACCGGCGACGACGCCTCGCCGCTGCCGCGCATCAAGGTCGACGAGCCCACCATCGGCATGACCTTCTCGGCCAACAACAGCCCCTTCTCCGGCAAGTCCGGCAAGTCGCTGACCGCCCGCCAGATCAAGGAGCGCCTGGACCGTGAGGCGCTGTCGAACGTCTCGCTGCGCATCGAAGACTCGGACACCAACGAGTCCTACAAAGTCTACGGCCGCGGCGAGCTCCAGCTCGGCATCCTGGTCGAGCAGATGCGCCGCGAGGGCTTCGAGCTCACGCTGTCGCGCCCTGAAGTCGTGAAGAAGGAGATCGACGGTCGCAAGGTCGAGCCCTACGAGGTCGTCGTGCTGGACGTCCCGGACGAGAACGTCGGCGCCATGACCCAGAAGCTCGCGGCCCGCTCGGGAGACATGCAGGATCTTGTCGCGGACGGCAGCGGCCGTACGCGCCTGACCTACCGCATCCCGTCGCGCGGCCTGATCGGCTTCCGCTCGGACTTCCTGACTGAGACCCGCGGCCTGGGCGTCATGAACGCCCTGTTCGACGGCTGGGACACGGACGTCGGCCCCATGCTGCACCGCCACAACGGCGCGCTGGTGGCGGACCGTACGGGTGAGGCCACCATGTACGCCCTCTACAAGCTGCTCCCCCGCGGCACGCTCTTCGTGTCGCCTGGCGACATGGTTTACGAGGGCATGGTGGTCGGCGAGTACGTTCGCGAGAACGATCTCAACGTCGATCCCACCCGCGCCAAGGCCCTGACCAACTTCCGCTCCGCCGGTGCGGACGAGAAGCAGGTCCTCCCGCCGCCGCGCCAGATCACGCTCGACATCGCGATGGACTTCATCGACGAGGACGAGCTGATCGAGGTCACCCCGGCCGCCGTCCGCATCCGCAAGCGCGTGCTGCAGGGCAACCTGCGCTCCATCGTCCGCCGCACCGACCGCGACGACGGCTGAGGCTCGCGGCGCGTCCGCACCTGCTCGCGGGCCCCCGTCTGATCTGGGGCCCGCCGAGTACGGATCTCACGCATTGCCGTGGAGGCTCGTCCTTTCTTGGGATAGTGTAGGTAGCGTGCCGAACGCCGCCCCTTCCCCGGACGCCTCCATGCGCTTGTGTCTCTCGCTCCTGCTGCTCGCCGGGTGCGCCCAACAGGTCGCCAGCACGTCGTGTGACTTCACGTGCAACGAGCTCGTCACCACGTGCGCCTACCCGGCCTTTCCCACGCGCGACACCTGCCTGCAGGGCTGCGCCTACTGGGAAGAGTCTGGTGTGAACGTGGACAGTTACTTGGCCTGCGTCCAGGACGCGGCGTGCAACACCTTCCAGATCTTGGAGTGCGAGCATGAGTTCGGCGTTTCCAGTGCTCAGTAAGCGCGTCGTCGCGTCGCTCGGGGCGCTGGTCACCAGCGCCTGCGCGCAGGACGTGTTCATCTCGTCGGGCCCGCCCGACGTGAACCCCGCCGACGTCACCGACTGCGGGTTCACCCTGGTCGAGGGCACACAGGTGTCGCGCTACGACTGCAACCCGGTGTTCTCCAAGGAGGACATCACGGCCGAGGGCGCGCTCGGCGGCACCAGCTTCCACGTGGAAGAGGTGATGGGCGTTCCGTTCTTCCAGATGTGGTACACGCTCTACCCGGCGAGCGGAAACCCGGCCTACACCCTGAACTACGCGGTGTCTTCCGACGGCGTGACGTGGGAGGACCACCCGTCCAACCCCACCCGCCTGGCCCCGCATGACGGCGTGTGGGACCAGGACAACATGGACGGCGTGCGGATCGTCTGGGATCCGGACGCGTCGCAGTACGACCTGATCTACCAGGGCGTGAACATCGCCTCGGGCAAGAGCAAGCTCGGCGTGTACACCAGCCCGGACGGCATGGTCTGGACGCCCTCCACCAACAGCCCGGTCATGGACTTTGGCGCCCAGCTCGGCGGCCCCAACCTCTGCTGGCCGTTGGCGCTCGACAAGCCGGCGGGCACTCAGTTCAACGGCTACCTCGGCGCTGGCCCCACCCCGGGCATCGCGCTGTCGTCCAACAAGTGCGAGATCTACCGGTTCGTCACGCCGGACCTGAACGCCCCCGGCAAGTACAAGATCGACCCCACCCCTGTCGTGAAGGCCGGCCCGGAAGCCTACGACAAGCAGGGCATGGTGGACGCCGCGGTCGTGCAGTTCAAGGGCAAGTTCTACATGTTCTACGTCGGCTTCCGTAAGTGGACGCAGAGCACGGGCAACTGGATCCTGGCCACGGACGCCAACGTCTCGCTCGCCACCAGCGTGGACGGCGTGCACTGGACCAAGGACCCGAGCAACCCCCTGCCCATCTACGCCAGCGAGTCTGGCAAGATCTCGGCGGTGGCGGCGCAGGTCGTGGGCGACCGCATCCATCTGTGGGTGACGGACTACTACAAGGACCTCGACGACCAGGCGATCGGCTACTTCCTCTACGAGCCGCCCGCCGAGTGATCGGTGGCCTACGGCCGGACGGGAGTACGCTGTGAGCACCACGACCTGCCGCGCCGCGCGGCTTGAAGAGACCGGCTGGGAGCGCGACCTCGCGCTTGACTTCGGACCGGACGAGCCCGCTGCGCCCATCGGCGAGGAGGTGCTCGTGCGCGTCGAGGCTTGCGGCGTCTGCTTCCGCGATCTGATCGACCGCGAGGGCCGCATCCCGTTCATCCGCACGCCCATCGTGCCCGGGCATGAGGTCTGTGGGCGCGTGGTGGCGGTGGGGCCGGACGTGGCCGACTTCCAGGTCGGCGATCGCGTCGGCACCATGCACCGCGACGCCTGCGGGATGTGCACCGCGTGCCGCGCCGGGAACACGTCGCTGTGTGTGGCGGCGGCGCACGTGCTGGGCTTGATGGCGGACGGCGGCTACGCGCGCTTCGTCACCATGCCGGAGAGCGGCCTGTTCGCGCTGCCGGACGGCATGAACGCGGCTGAGGCGGCGGTGCTGCACTGCACGTTCGGCACGGCGTGGCGCTCCATGGTCACGGTGGGCGGCTTGGCGCGCGGCGAGCGCGTGCTGGTCACCGGCGCGAACGGCGGCGTGGGATCGGCGGCGGTGCAGATCGCCGCGCGGTTCGCGTCCGAGGTGGTCGCGGTCGTGCGATCGGCTGAGCACGTCGCGTTCGTCGAGTCGCTGGGCGCCACGCGCGTCGTCGTGTCGGCGGACGGCCAGTTCCACAAGGCGGGTCTGCCGCCGATCGATCTGGCGATCGAGAACGTGGGCAGCGCGTGCTTCAACGCGTCGCTGCGCTCGCTCACGGTGGGCGGTCGCCTGGCGATCGTCGGCAACGTGGACGCGGCGCGCGTCGAGCTGAACCTGGGCCTGCTGGTCGTGAAGGGCCTCAAGGTCCTGGGCGCGGGCGGCGCCACGCGCTCGGACATGGCGGCGATGCTCGCGGAGCACGCGCGTCAGCCCTTCCAGGTGGCGATCGACCGCACCTTGCCGCTGGAGCGCGCGGACGAGGCGCAGCGCACTGTGAAGCTCGGCGGCCTGCACGGTCGGATCGTGCTGCTGCCGTAGACGTGCCCGCTCAGGTTGATCGACACCTCGATCGACCGACAGAGAGCGTCACGGAGCGGGTGGGGCGACCTGATCGCCGCGGTCCGCCGCCTACTTGAACCCGACGTCGCCGAAGTGGGTCCAGAGCTCGTCGCGCACCGTCCCGGCCTGCGGCACCGCCAGCCCGGTGACCGCGTTGGAGATCAGCCATGTGTCGCCGCGGTACGGCGGGTTCACGATGCCGACGGGGATGAACGGCAGCTCCTCGCGCAGCTGGCGCATGAGCGCGTAGTAGTCCTGGGCTCGGCGGTCGCGGTCCTGCTCGCCCGCGGCCTGCGTCAGCCGCGTGTGGACGGTCTCGCTGGCCGTGCCCTGCTGGACCAGGTCCTCGACGAAGGCCAGCAGGAAGGGGAGCGGGTCCACGCCCCACACGCGCTCGGTGATCTGGATGAGCGCCAGGTCGCAGGGCGGCTTGCTGCGCGCCTGCTGGAGCGACTCGGTCGACAGGCGCACGGCGCGCACGTTCAGGCCGATGTCCTGGAGCTGCTTGACCCACACGTCCACCAGCGGGCGGTCGCTCGGGAACGAGCCGATCGTGACCTCCGACGTGCGGCCGACCTCCGCCACCAGCGCGCGCGCGTGTTCCAGGTTGGGGTAGCCCGACGGCGGCGCCGACGCGTCAAACCCGAGGAAGCTCGGGTCGAGGAAGCGCGTGGTCGGCGTGTAGCGCACATTCACGCTCACCGTGGACACGGCGGCTCGGTCGATGGTCTCCGAGATCGCGCGGCGCAGCCTCACGTCCAGCACGCCGTCGGGGCGGTTCGAGAAGACGTACAGCCCTTTGAGCGTGTACTGGTCGCCGCCGTCATAGGCGACGAAGCTCTTGTCGGTGGGCAGCGGGTGCGCGAGCACGGGCGGCGTGACCGCGCTGTCCACCACGCCGTCCACCACCGGGAGCATGGCCGCGTCCACCGAGCCGTCCCGCATTCCGGCGAGCACCTGCGCGGGGTCCGCGATGGTGACGAAGGTCACGCCTTCCAGCTTGGGGCCGCCCTGCATGCCCCACCACGTGTCGTTGCGGACGACGTGGAGGGTCTCGCCGATCGGCGGCTTGTCGAAGCGGAACGGCCCGGTGCCGACGGGTTGCCGGATCGCCTTGATGTCCTCGCAGTGGTCGAGCTCGCGCGGCATCACGTAGATCCGCGCGAGGCGCTCCGCGAGGAACGGGTACGGCATGTCGAGCTGCACACGCAGCGCGTCCCCGTCGGTGGTGATCGCCTTGTCCAGGTCCCCGTCGGCGAGCGGTAGGTCGAGCGCGCCGGCTTCGATCGCGAGGCGCAGCGAGTAGCGGACGTCCTCCGCGTCGGCAGGGCGCGTACCGTGCACCAGGCACGGGTGCGCGTGGAAGATCGCGTTCGGGCGGACGTGCAGCGTCCAGGTCATCCAGTCGCGGTCGCTACCCCACGACGCGAGCACGCCGGGCTCGGGCTCGCCGTGCGGCCCCATGCGGGTGGCGGTCTCCACCACCAGATCGAAAGCGTGCCGGCCCATGGTGCTGGTGGGGTTGTACGGGTCGAACGCGCCGCGTCCGCGCGGGTCGGCGATGCGCAGCACCCCGCCGCCGTGGGGTGGCACGACGACGTGAACCCGGGACGCCAACAACGCCAGCATGGCGAGCGCGACGCAGGCGACCACCCAGCGCTTGCGGACCATCGGCGCGGTGGGCTCGGGCTGCTCGAGCGTGAGGGTCGGGTTGCGCGGCCCGGAGGTCTCAGCGCCCACCAGCCGCGCGAGGGCGGGGCGTCCGTCGGTGTCGCCGAGCGCGTCGACGATCGCGCGCGCCGACGGCCGATCGGACGGATCGCCAAACAGGCACGCGGTGACGATCGGCGCGAGGCGCTCCGAGCGCGCCGCGACGTCGCGCGCGATCTGGTCGTAGGAGATCGTGCGGATCGACGTGGCGATCTGCGCCAGGCTGCCGTCCGGGATCAGGCTGTGGCCGAGCAGCGCCTCGTACGCGATCGCGCCGATCGCCCACACATCGGACGCGGGCGTGGCTTCGTGGCCGGTGAGCAGCTCGGGCGCCAGGTAGTACGGCGTGCCGCGCAGCATCCCCGGCGCCGTGTCGCGGGACATGACGCGCGACCGGGCGATGCCGAAGTCGACAATCTTGAGCACGCCGGTGTGGTCGATGAGTACGTTCGACGGCTTGAGGTCGCGGTGCACCACGGTCAGCGCGTGCCCGTCCGCGTCGCGCAGCTCGTGCGCGAACGCGCAGCCGTCCGCCAGGTCCGACAGGATCGCCGCGACCACGTCCTCGGGGAGACCCTGCGGGTGCGCGTCGAACACGCTCATCAGGTCAGGGCCGTCGACCAGCTCCATGGCCATGACCGTGAAGCCGTCCGCGACGAACAGCTCCAGCACCGTGGCGATGTGCGGGTGCCGCAGCGCCGCGCCCAGGTGCGCCTCGCGGGCCAGGTCGGACTCGCTCTGCTTGCCGGCGCGGATCAGCTTGAGCGCGACGTCCCGCCGAAACCCGAGGTCGCCCTCCAGCGTCGCACGCCAGACCTCTCCCGACGCGCCGGTGCCGAGCGGTGCGTCGAGAACATATCGTCCGAGCCGCGTGCCGCGATCGAGCAATCAGAGGTCCCCAACCGAGCTTATCTCGGTGCGCCCGATCGTTTCCAGCCCACGTCGAGGAGGCCGTCAAGACCTTCACTTTCCGCGAACCTGTCCGAAGTAGTCACGGTTTCGAACGGCATGTTCTCGCCGAGCCGACCTCGGTTGGCGAGTCGCCGATCAGGTCTTGCCGGCGGTGTGCAGGAACGAGCGCGTCACGGCGTGCTTGGGGTCCTCGAACACCTGCTCGGGCGGTCCGACCTCGACGTCGTAGCCGTCGGCGAACACGTGCACGCGGTCGGCGACGTGCCGCGCGAAGTGCATGGAGTGCGTGACGACGATCATCGTCTGGCCCTCGGCCGCCAGGTCGGCCATCACCTTGAGCACCTCACCCGCCATCACCGGGTCGAGCGCGCTCGTGGGCTCGTCGAACAGGATGACCTCGGGCCGCATCACCAGCGTCCGCGCGATGGCCACGCGCTGCTGCTGACCGCCCGACAGATCCTTGGGCCACGCGTCCATCTTGCGGCCCAGGCCCACGCGCTCGAGCAGCGTCGCGGCGCGCGCCATCGCAACCTCGCGCGACTCGCCGAGCACATGCATCGGCGCCTCGATCAGGTTCTGCATCACGGTGAGGTGCGGGAACAGGTTGAACTGCTGGAACACGAACCCGACCGTCTTGCGGACGTTCTGCAGCAGGTCGGCGTCGCGACGCGCGTGCGTGTCGGCGGTGAGCGTGTGCGTGCCGACGCGCACCTGTCCGCCCTGGAACGGCTCCAGGCCGTTGAGGCAGCGCAGGAACGTGCTCTTGCCGCCGCCCGACGGACCCAAGATCGCGTCGACCTGACCCTTGGGCACGTCGAGCGAGATCCCCTTGAGGACCTCAGTGTCGCCGTGCTTCTTCACCAAGCCCTGGACCGAGATCATGGGATCACCACCCCGAGCGACCGCTCGACCCTGCGCGACAGCACGGCCATCGGGTAGCTCATCAACAGGTAGAGCAGCGCCGTCATGAGCATCAGCTCGACGGTGGCCTGCGTGGACTGCGACAGCACGCTGAAGCGCTTGGTCAGCTCCACCAGCGTGACGACCGACACCACCGACGTGTCCTTGAACAGCGCGATGAAGTCGTTCACTACCGGCGGGATGACGATGCGCACCGCCTGCGGGACCAGGATGCGTCGCACGGCCAGGCTGCGCGACATGCCGAGCGACAGCGCGGCCTCCATCTGCCCCGGAGGGATGGCCTGCAAGCCCGCGCGGTAGATCTCCGACTCGTAGGCCGAGTAGTTCACCGCCAGGCCAATGATGCCCGTCCAGAAGGCCGGGATGGCGATGCCCACCTCAGGCAGCATGAAGAACAGGAAGTAGAGCTGCAGCATCAGCGGCGTGCCGCGCAGGAACTCGACGTAGGCGGCGAGGGGCCAGCGCGCCCAGGCGGGCCCGTACATGCGGCCGATCGCCACCAGCAGCCCGATCGCCATGGCGATGGGGAAGCTGATCACCGCCAACACCACGGTGAGCGCCGCCGAGCGGACCAGGATCGGGCCGTAGTGGATGACCACGTCCCAGCCGTGCGGGCGGACGTCCTCGCGCACGGTGTTCTCGGTGGGCGTCTCGTGCTTCTCGACCTTCACGTCGACCGCGCGCTCGAACCCGTAGAAGCGGCCGGCCTCGGTGATGCCGACCAGCTCCTCCTGCGCCTTGTTCCAGATGCCGTAGGTCTTGTCGATCGCCTCGATGTCGCCGTTGCGCACCGACAGGATGATCGCCTCGTTCAGCGCGTCGCGCAGCGCGGTCTGCTCGTGGTCGACGTACATCACGTACCAGCCGTGCCCGACCGGCTCGCCGGTGAACACCAGCCCGGGGAAGTTGGGCGCGTAGAAGCTGGCGATGGGCGTGTCCTGCAGCGTGCCGTCGAGCTTGCCGGTCTCGACCTCGCGCATGGAGTCGGTGTTGCCGTCGTAGGAGATCGCCTCGCAGCGCGCGTTGTCGGCGCCGCAGAAGTCGATCATCGTCGTCTCGGCGGCCGACCCGGTGAGCACGCCGATGCGCGGCTTCACCTCGTCGTGCAGCGTGCCCAGGTCATCCCAGGTCTTGAAGATCGTGTCGCCCTTGCGGGTGAGCATCTGCAGCCCGTACACGTAGTAGGGCACGGTGGCTTCCAGCACGTCCAGGCGCTCGGGCGTGTACTCGTAGCCGTTGAGGACCACGTCACACTTGCCGGTGCGGACCATGTCCGGGAGCTTGTCCCACTGGCCCTGCACGAAGGTGGCCTTCACGCCCAGGTACGACGCCAGCTTGGCCGCCAGGTCGAACTCAAAGCCGGTCACCAGGTTCGGGTCGTCCTCACGCGGGTACACGTAAGGGCCGCCGCCTTCCTGGTCGGCGCACCACTGCAGCTCGCCGCGGGCGCGAACGTCCGCCAGCACATCCGCGCGGGCGACGGTGGGAAGGAGCAGACACGCGGTAGCCGCGGTCGCGGCGAGGTGGAGTGCGCGCACCAGACCCTCCGGGTGGCGAGTGCGCGCGGAGTATCGCACAGCGGGGGCGTGGGGGAAGCGCGGAGTGGGCAAGCCTCTCAAAATGGGTCGCCGGGGCCGGTCGCGGACGCCGGGGTGCGGCCCGACTGGCGCGCGGACGATACGCCGCCACGGTGCCGCGTCCTCTGCGGACCCGGAGCTCCCATGCCTCGCTCGTTCGTGTCGACGCTGCTCTTCCTCGCCGCGTGCGCGCCGGACCCGGGCGACGCCGACACCGACGTGGCGCCGGTCGTGGGCTGCGCGCCGACGACGTTCAAGGCGTCGCCCGCGTGCGGCACGGGCGGGCGGGCGCGGGGGGCGCTGATCGCGGGCGAAGGCGACGGCGGCTACGACGCGCCGCTGGCGGCCAAGGCGCGTCGGCACGACCGGCTGTTCCGCGCGCTGTTCAGCGCGCAGACCGGGGTGAACAGCGAGCTCACCGTGCCGCTGGAGGACGCCAACGCGCGCGCCGCGATCGACGCGTTCGTCGCGGGCGACGGCTGGGACTTTGAGGCCGTCACCGGGCGATCGGTGACCGACACGGTGGGCATGTGGACCAAGGTCGCGGGCGGCTACGCGGGCGTCGGCATCGCGGCGGACGCGTTCCGCTACGGCGTGCTCCGCGACGAGGGCGCGCCGTGCGCAGAGGTCGATGAAGCGCGCGCACAGGTGCTCGCGGCGCTGGAGGGCCTGCACCGCGCGTCGGCGATCACCGGCGTGCCGGGCGTGATCGCGCGCGGCTACGCGCGCAACGACGCGGACTCCGCCGGTTCGACCGTCGACACCGTCCCGCTCTTCGACGACGCGGGCACGCCGCTCCCGGTCGAGAAGAACAACGGCACGTGGCGCGCGGACAACAGCGGCGGCCTGTACCCGGACTACGTGTGGGAGGACTCGTGCAGCCGCGACATGCTCGTCGGCTGGGCGTTCGGCTACGGCGGCGCGTGGGAGGTGATCGCGCAGGACCCGACGATCGCAGGCGAGGTGAAGGCGCAGATGCAGGCGGACGCGGCGGCGATCGCGCGCAGCCTGCTGACCGTGCAGGCGAGCGGCTACGACCTGGAGGTCCGCGACGCGGACGGCCGCATGACCTTGAACGGCGCGCTCAATGAGAATTCGATCGACACCGTCTACCTGGACGGCGTGCAGAACGGCCCATACGCGATGATGTCGCTCGGCATCCTTTCCGCGCTGTCGATGGTCGCGCAGGACGCGGAGATCGAGGCCGCGCTGAACGACACCCTGATCGCCGAGCGTCGCCTGCACGAGATCGCCCGCGACCGCGCGTACCTGGTCGACTTTGGGAACGCGTCGAACTTCAGCAATTACAACATGGACTTCGCCGCGGGCATCCTGGGCGAGCGCTACCTGTGCGATGCCGACGCGCGCAAGGCGATGGCGGGGGCCGTCGACGCCGGCCAGTACGAGATCCCCGGCCGCGAACGGCAGCCCGCCGAGCAGGGGCAGACGCTCTACGACCTGGCGGCGGTGCTGGCGCGCATGGGCGGCGGCGCGTGGTGGCCCGCCGAGGGCGCGGTGGACCAGGGCCCGCTGGGGCGCGGCCTCGCCACGCTCACCGAGTTCCCCGACGCCCCGTTCTGGGCCAACGCCGTCGAGAACTGCGACGCGGACGAGATCGCCGC
>CAIOSP010000214.1 GCA_903861005.1 uncultured Pseudomonadota bacterium | reverse complement strand
TGCGACATGAGCGGGAACGTCTGGGAATGGACCTGGGACTGGTACGCCGAGTCCCGCACGGGAGCGTTGACAGATCCAGCAGGGCCGGCCTCCGGGTCGTGCCGGGTGCGCCGTGGTGGGGGTTGGAGCTACGACGCGTCCGACACGCGCGTCGCGGCCCGCTTCAACTACGTCCCCGGCTTCCGCTTCAACGCCCTCGGCTTCCGTCTCCTCAGGTCGCTCCCTTGATCCTTGATCCCTTGTTCCCTCGTCCCTTGTTCGTGTGGAGCGTCGGCGGTCTTGGGTCCGCCGCGCCGGAGCGTCGTCACGGACGCAGGGCCGAAGGGCGCAGCCCCGGCCGCGGCCGTGAACGAGGCGCAGGCGCGGCGGGGGAGGGGCCCGAATCGTGGCGCCGCGTCCGCGGCGCGCGTTCCTGGGGACGCGCATGACGCTCAAGGTGCTCACGATGCACCTCGATGCGGCCACGGCCGAGCCCGACGAGGCCGTGCCGCGGACGTACGTGAAGGCGCATGAGGTGCTGGCGGTGCACGAGCACTGCGGGTGCGGGCCGAGGTGACGCGTCCACGGACGAGGCACCCGGGCCAAGGAATGGACCTCGCCCTGCGCCTGCACGGACCCGTCCGCCGAACAGGGAGCGCTCCCGATGGCCGGGACTTGGTGCGTCGGGCGGGCTGACGCGCCGCGGCTCTGTGGGTCTACCCGAGGTCACGGAGAGAAATTTCCGCCACTTGGCCGCCACACACACCAGCCCAGGCCCCCAACTTTGCCAACATCGCCAACGTCAAATCCAACGCTACAAACGTCACTTGCGTCGTCTCAACGCTTGGTAAACCGCCTCCGAAGCCGAAGGTCACAGGTTCGACTCCTGTACCGCGCACGCCTTCACTCGCGGGACGATCGACGGGACGCGAACGCGGTCCGTCTCAACCCGCCCAAGATCGGACGCCGTGGTGTCACTTCGACTCTCTCGGCTCCGTCGTGCGCGCTTCGCGTCGCAAGTCCTGGCCGCTTGTGGTACCGTGTCGGGCGCCGGAGTGGGTGCTTGAAGTTTTCTTGTTTGCGGTATGCTTTTCGCCAATGCCAATCCTCAGCCCGAACCGTGAGCCGCGGCGCTCAGACCAGCTTGTGTCTGTGGCTGGCCACGGGGTGCTACACGCCCAAGCCGCTCGCCTTTGACGACGACGCGGCCGCGGACAGCGACGTGGCGGGGTTGGACACCGACGGCGGAGGCGGTGGAGGGGCGCCGCGGGTGGTGCCGCCTGGGACCCTCGCCTACGACGCCTCGCCGACAGGGTGCCCGGCAGGCTGGACCGAGTGGCTGGACGCCCGCGGACGAGCGTTCGTCGCGGTTCGCAACGGGGCGGACGCAGGCGTAACGACCGGGGAGGCGCTGACCACGATCGAACCTCACCCACACGCCCACGGCGTCAGCGCGGACTTCGCACTCGACAGCGCGGGCTTGGGGGTGTTGTCGGGGTGCTGCAATGACACGCCCGGGCACTCCGGGAGCCAGACCGTCACGGGCGATCTCGACGAGGGGGGCTCGGACCTTCCTACGATCGGCCTGCGTGTGTGTCGGCGGGACGGGGACGTGGATCCGCCCTCATCCGGTTCGCCGTTCGAACCTGGGACCGCGGCCTTCTTCGATCGTGCTGCGTGTCCGCCTGGCTGGTCGGCCCTCGATGAGGCCGAAGGCCGCTTCGTCGTCGCGACGTCGGGCGTTGGGCCTGCGCTGCAGGTGGTCGGCGTACCCTTGGCGAGCGGCGAGGATCGCACGCACGTCCACCACGCGACGCTCTCGGTCACGCTCCCGGACCGCTCGCTGGCGGCGGCAGGCGGCAGCAACGGCGAGCCCGCCCAGTCGGGTGACTACGTGACGGAGACGGAGACCGACGCGGCGACGTCGGGCATGCCCTACGTGCAGGCGCTCCTCTGCCGCGCTGACGCGCCATCGCAGCCGACCGGCGATCGCGACGAGGTGGTGCCCGCGGGCTTGGTCATCTGGTCCACGGAGTCTGAGTGCGCGAGCGGCTGGGTGGACCAGGCGCGCATGTCTGGGCGCTTTGTGATCGGGCTGCCGACCGGCGTCGCCGCGTGGGCGGTGTACGGCGAGGCGTTGGCGGCGGGCGAGGACCGCGAGCACGCGCACACGGGGATGCTGTCGCTGCGCGTGCCGTTCGCGTCGGTCGCGATCCTCAGCGGCTGCTGCTTGAGCGGGATCGCGGCGCACGGCTTCGTCGACGTGGCCGTGGACGTGGACCCGGCGCCGGTCGGTCTGCCGACGATCGCGCTGCGTGCATGTGAGAAGCAATAGAACCATCGGCCGATGGCCGCACGAGGCGCGAGACCGGTTCGCGCGTGTCGATAGTCTGGAAGACCCGTCGATCTGCGCGGTGTGATCCGCCGGTCTGCATCTTCGCCAGAGGCGTTCGCGTGCGTCGATCCGGTTGGACTGGCGTGAAAGCCGAGGCTTGACGGCGTCGGGAGTTGCGTCCCGCAAGGTGGTGTACGAAGTTCATTTCGTCGATCGCGTCGGTGGTGGCGTTCTCCCTCGATAGGCTGGTCAGCTGGCCCGGGCGACGGGGTGGGGGCCGCGCGACGTCATGGGTCAGAGAAGGTGACCGCGTCGTGTCTCATCGGTGTTGACAGGTTCCGCAGTTTGGTGCCCGGTTCTCACGGTGTCGCTTCGGCTTGGTCGGGGCTCCGCCGTCGGCCGCGCGCGTGAGCGGCGCCCAGGTGGGGCACACGGGGCCTAGTACCGCGTCACAGCGATCATGACCGGTTGGGGTAGGCGCGGGCGAGCTTGGTTCGCGCCTTGTCGACATCGAACATCCAGTCGATGGTAGCGCCCTCCTCGTTCCGTGCCTTCTCCCATGCGGCGAGCTCGGCGCT
>CAIOSP010000213.1 GCA_903861005.1 uncultured Pseudomonadota bacterium | reverse complement strand
TGCGACACGGCTGCCGGCATGGGGGTCGGTGCCTCCTCGTGCCACCCCGATCCCACGTCGCGAGCCGTCACGCCACTCCATCACGCGGCCTCTCGAACCGGCCCCCAGGAACTCGATCCAAACGACCGCGAGCCGCTGTACGCGGTCGCGCTGTTGGCAGCGCTCCACAGTAGCCAGACCTCCTCGAACCACGCGCGCCGCCAACCGTGAGCCGCGACCCGCGCCCTCGGACGTGCGCTGGGAGCCGAGGCGCGTGCCGAATCGACGAGGCGCCAAGGACGGTGGTCGCGCGACCCGTCTGGTCGCTGCGGCGAACGCGCGATCGGGGGTGCGTGCTACTGCGGCTACAGCCGCGCACGTTCGAGACGTCCGGTCGTGAGTCGCAAAGGGTGCGTCGCAGTTGTCATTTCGCAAGCGCAAACCTTGACAGTTTTCGGCGTCCGCTGCGCCCTGCGTCGCCGATGTCGTCTGCGGACCTCGTTCGGCACACCTCGTGCGCGCTCCACCGCGTTGTTCGACGGTTCCCCACCTCGCGCGTCGTCGTCACGCTCCCGGCGCGCTCCTGGCCACCGGCGAGAGCGCCGAAATTCACGAGGATACCGGAGATCATCTCCGAGGCCCCATGAACGCCGTGCCCGATCGCGCCCACCAGGTCCACGCTCAGCTCCTCGCCGTGCTCCGCCAGCGGCGCGCCGCTGAGCACAGCGCCGCGCGCTTGCTGCGCCAGGTCGCGGACGAGTCGCTGCACCACGCGCTCGGCTACGCGTCGATCTACGACTACGCCGAGCAGGCGCTCGATCTCACGGTGCGACAAGCGCGCGGCCTGATGCAGATCGGCGGCATGCTCCCGTCGCTGCCAGCGCTCGACGCCGCGTTCGCCTCGGGCGCGCTCTCGTGGACGAAGGTGCGCGAGCTGATCCGCGTCGTCACACCAGAGACCGAGGCGGCGTGGGTTTCGGAGGCGATCGCGAACACCAGCCGCACGCTGGAGGTCATGGTGTCGAGGTCGCAGGTTGGTGAGGCGCCGCGCCATCTCGAGAGTGACCCACGTGGGTCGGCGCGCACGCGCTTCGTGGTGGAGATGGAGGCCTCCGACGCGGCGCTGCTTCGCGACGCGCTCGCGCTGCTGAGAACGCAGGCGGGCCTGACTGGCGTGGAGTTGGACGAAGGCGCTGCGCTCGCGGCGATGGCGCAGCGGGTGATCTTCGACGCCGACGGTGACGGCGCGCCGATCGGCGAGCGCTACCGGGTGATCTTGACGCGCTGCCACGCGTGTGGCGACGCACACGCCGCGGACGCCGACGTAAGCGAGACCGTCGCCGCGCAGGCCGGGTGCGACGCTGAGATCGTCGACCTGCGCCTCGGTCCGGAGCATGGCCACCTCACGCGGACGATTCCCCCGTCGACGAGGCGGGCGGTGTTGCACCGTGATGGGACGCGCTGCGCGGTGGCGGGCTGTCGGTGTCGGCTCTGGCTCGACGTGCACCACCTGCGCGCGCGCGCGGCGGGCGGGACGCACGACGAACACAACCTGGTGACGCTGTGCCCGCTGCACCACCGTCGCGTCCACGAGGGGCTGCTGGCGCTAGCGTCGGTTCGGGATCCACGCGGTCGAATCGGGCTCGAGGCGACCCACGCAGACGGGCGAGTGGCGGTGCGGTGGCGGGGCTGAGGGGCCCGTACGACCTTGGGGGGCGACGGTGGGTCCACCGGCGCCTGCGGGGCGGGCGTCGCGTCACTCAGCGCGTGCAGGTCCGCGGTCCTTGCGCGACTCATCGCCCGGTCCACGCCCCGCGGTCCTCGTGGCAGGCGCCCGCTGCAAGGGCGGTGGGCAAGGTGGTCGTCGTGAACACGTCGGCGGGCCGCGACCTCGGAGGCGTCGGATTGGACCCGCACGAACCGCCCGCCGCGATCGCGCCCCGTGAGGGTCCCCTTGGCGAGCAGAGCGTCGTCGCCGTCCGGCTTGTCGACGCAGTGCCTGATGTTCACCGCTCCGCATGGGGCGCGAAGCGGGGCGTCGCCCACGAAAAACTCCGGCCAGGTCACGGATGACCTGGCCGGACGCCACGCCCCACGTTCGACGCGGGCCGCGGACCACGCTCGCCTAGGTGCGGGCCGACCGACGACGCGCCGCCATGAGCGCGAGCATCCCGGCGAAGAGGCCCTGGGCGCGACCGCCGCCGACGTCACAGCCGCTCGGCGCCACCAGGTTGCAGACCGACTCGCTGTCGTCGACCTCGCCCTCGTCCAGCTGGCCGTTGCCGTCGACGTCACGGCCGGTGGTGATCGCCACGCCGCCCGCGTCGCAGCGGGGGTCGCCGTCCGCGATCGCGTCGAGCAGGGTCAGCGTCGAGGGCGCCGCGGCGCCGTCCGCGCCGTTCACGCCGTCGGTGCCGGGCGCGCCGTCCTGACCGTGGAGGCCGTCCGTTCCGGCGGCGCCGTCCTGGCCGTTGAGGCCGTCCTGGCCATCGGCGCCGGGCGCGCCGTCCTGACCGTCTGCGCCAGCCGCGCCGTCCTGTCCGTCGGCGCCGGCGGCGCCATCCGCGCCCGTGGCTCCGTCCTGGCCGTTGGTGCCGTCCGCGCCGTTGGTGCCGTTGCAGATGGCGCGGAACTCGTCGCGCTCGCCGTCCTGCAGCACGCCGTCACCCGCGGTGCTCTCGCCGTCGCCGTTGTCGCGGCCGATCCACACGATCACGCCGCCCGCGTCGCCGCAGGAGCTGCCGTCGTCGTCCACCAGGTCGAGGAGCGACGGGTAGTCGATGGGCGGGGCGATCGACACGAGGCTGGTCGGCGGCGTGCCCATTCCATACCCGGTGAACATCAGCTCGCAAGTGCACGCCGCGTAGGTGCGCGACGTGTCGAACAGCGAGGTCCAGTAGTCGGTGGGCGTGGACGGACGGGACACCGTGAAGCCCGCTGCGAGCGACGTGAACGAGAAGCCCGCGACCAGCGGGTTGGTGTTCACGCCGATGTCGAAGGTGTCGCCGTCGAAGAACACGGACTGCGCGTTCTGCCCCGGGGGCGGGGAGCTCGCGTCGCTGAACAGCATGTAGGCGTAGTCGCCGTCGGGATTGCCGCCGCGGGAGCAGTCGCCGCCCGTGGTGAGGATCAGCTGCGCGGAGGTGCCGTCGAACAACACCTGCATGTCATCGGGGATCGTGAACCGCACCTCGCCGTAGTCGGAGAGCGCCGCGGTGAACGGGTCGAAGCTGCACGTGTAGGTCTCGGAGAGGTAGAACTCGGGCCCCATGTTGAAGGCGCTCACCTGCTTCGACGCGAGGTCCAGCGTCACCGGGACGTCGAGGACGCTCACGGGTGGTGTCGCGTAGGCGGTCGCGCTCGCCAAGCAACAGATCAGTCCCAACAGGCCACGCGCAGGCTTCGAGTTCATGGTCTCTCCTCAGTGTGAGATGCGGATGCGGACATGAACCAGCTCGTGGCGCCGCTCGCAAACACAGGTCGTGTGGAGGGGGTGCGGCTTTCAGGGCACGCGCGATCGTTTCTCGCCCCCCACGCGTCACGCATGAGATTGAGGATGGGTACGCGCGGCCCGGCCCCGCGCTACCCGCCGCCTCCACGGAGGTTCCCATGCGCATGATCCCGACGCTCGCCTTGTGCTTCACCCTCGCCTGCAAGGCGTCTGACGGCAGCACCGACGAGGACACCGACACCACCGCCGCCGGTGACACGGACGTCGTCGACACGAACGTCACCGACACCGACGTGGCGGTGGACACCGACGTCACCGAGGACACCGACGTCGCTGCGCCGACCGTCGCCGACCTGCTCGCGGCTGGGGCCACGGTGCAGGAGGTGATCGACGCGGGGCACACGCCGCTGGAGGTCTACGAGGCGGACAACACGCTGCTCAACACGATCTACGGCAGCCTCTACCAGGGCGGGTACATCTTCTACCTGAACACGACCGACGGCCACGGCATGGTGTCTGACCCGGGCGCGACGCGCGACAGCTCGCCGTGGTCTGGCGTCGCGTGGGGCTGCGGCTCGGCCGAGATGCCTGGCGCGGACGGCACGGCGATCGGCGACGGCCAGCAGAACACGATCGACATCGTGACTGCGTGCCCCGGCACGCCCACCGCCGCGTCGGTCTGCGCCGACCTGACCCTCGCTGGGTACTCTGACTGGTTCCTGCCCAGCCGCGACGAGCTCGCGCTGATGTACACGAACCTCAAGAACAACGGGAACAAGGGCAACCTGCACGCCAACCACTACTGGTCGTCGACCGACTGGAGCACCGACTCGGCGTACTTCGTGTACTTCGCGACGGGCTCGGCGGGGCAGGACGCCAAGACCGACCCCGATCGCGTGCGCGCCGTCCGGGCGTTCTGAGCGGGGCGCGACGTTCGCCTGGACGTCCGCCCGTCCGAGGTCCGCTCAAGCGGTCCTCGCCGCCTGGAGCGTGCCGATGACCGCGACGACCGAGCGCCCGCCGCTCTCGCAGCTCCTCTTCTCGCTCACGATGACCACGGTGGTCTCTCCGTGCTTGACTTGGGGCTCGCTGGTGGCGCGCGCGGGGTGGAGGGCTGCCTGCTGATGATGTGGGGGAGCCGGCCTGTTGCGGGTCACCGAGCGACGCGCGCTAGTCCTTCGACAGCGTGAACGTCGCCCACTCTTCCTGCGTGGCGCTGGCCGTGCCGTCGCCGCCGCCGGTGCCGGGCTGGCTGTCCTCGCCCTGGAAGTTCAGCGTGCCGACCCACGCGTTCGCCGCGTCGGAGTCGGCCTGGATCATGAGCGTGGTCTTGTCCATGTCGGCCGGGTCGAAGCCGGTGGGCGTCGCGTTGCCGCCCACGTCGGCGAAGTCGACCGAGCCGTAGAACGCGGTGGCCCCGGTGGTGTAGACGACGATGTCGGCGTCGAAGGTGGCGTTGAGCGCATCCGGCGTGGAGATGCCGAACACCGCAGGGAGCTTGAGGATGTCGCCGCAGTCCAGCGACGTGTCGCCGACCGCCAGCTCCATGCCGCTGCCGTCATCGTGCACGCTGCGGTGAACCAGCGAGGCGCGGCCGGTCGACGTGATGGTCAATGTGCCCGGCAGGGTCTCGGTCGTGCGGACGAGGTCGCCGGTGAACGCGCCGGTCATCAGGTCGAGCGTGGCCTGCGGCGTGGCACTGAAGCCGTCGGGCAGCAGGCTGAGGTCGGTGATGGCGACGGTGTCGTCCTCCTGGCAGCCGTAGAGGTCCTCCGTCGGGTCGCCGTTGCCGCCGCCCTTGTCGCACGCGGTGAGCGCCATCGTGAGCGCCAGCGTCCACCGGCCCATGATCTTCAACATGCGTTCCTCCTGTTCGTGTGCCCGTTCGCGCCCATCATGCCCTCCGAGGGCCTGGGTGGCCAGCTGAATCAGCAGAAAGTTGCTTGCGCTGTCAAGAATCCGTGTGGCGTCGGCGCCGACCGCGACCGGATAGGGCCGGTGGTCTCGGAGGGTGCATGAAGCTGCGCAGCTTGGGTCGGACGGGCTTGAAGGTGAGCGCGCTGGGGCTCGGGACGATGACCTGGGGCGAGCAGAACACCGAGGCCGAGGGCCACGCGCAGATGGACGCGGCGGTGGCGCACGGGGTCAACCTGTTCGACGCGGCGGAGATGTACCCGGTGCCGCCCAAGGCGGAGACCACGGGCCGCACCGAGGAGACGATCGGCACGTGGTTCGCGGCTCGTCCCGGCGCGCGAGAGAAGGTGGTGCTGGCGACCAAGATCACCGGGCCGGGTCCCGGCTTTGGCTGGCTGCGCGACAGCGGCACGCGCTTCACCTGGGAGCACCTGGTCCACGCGGTCGAGGGCTCGCTGCGGCGCCTGCGCACCGATCGGATCGACCTGTACCAGCTGCACTGGCCGGACCGGCACGTGAACAGCTTCGGCAAGCTGGACTGGACCGTGTCGCCCGACGAGCCGATCACGCCGCCTGAGGTCACGCTGGAGGCGCTCGACCGGCTGGTGCGCAGCGGGAAGATCCTGCACATCGGCCTGTCGAACGAGACGCCGTGGGGCCTGATGAAGTTCCTCGCCGCGTCCGACGCCAAGGGCTGGCCGCGCGTCGGGTCGATCCAGAACCCGTACAGCCTGCTCAACCGCAGCTTCGAGGTGGGCCTGGCGGAGATCGCCGTGCGCGAAGAGGTGGGCCTGCTCGCCTACTCACCACTCGCGATGGGCATGCTTACCGGCAAGTTCAAGGGCGGCGCTGTGTGGCCCGCCGACGCGCGCCTGACGCTCTTCGAGCGGTTCGTGCGCTACCGCACGCCGATCGGCATGGCGCAGAGCGAGAAGTACGTGGCGCTGGCGCACGAGCACGGGCTGGACCCGGCGCACCTCGCGCTCGCGTTCGTCACCAAGCAGCCGTGGCTGGCGTCCACGCTGGTGGGCGCCACGTCGGTGCCGCAGCTGGAGCACAACCTGCGCGCGGCGGACGTGGTGCTGACGCCTGAGGTGATCGCCGGGGTCGAGCGCATCCACAAGGAGTCGCCCAACCCGTGCCCGTGATCAGCCCTTGGGCGCGCCCTTCACGTCGACGCGCAGCTCGAGCATGTCGTCGTTGCGGAGCATGCCGAGCGCCGCGGTGAACGGCGAGAAGCCGAACGTCTCGTGCTTGAACTTCAGCGAGCCCTTGGCATGGAACGCGCTGTCGCTCGCGTCGATCGTCATGTTCATCGTCACCGTCTTCTCCACGCCGCGCATGCCGAGCAGACCCGTGACCTTGGCGCCGCTGGACGTCGCCTCGCACGCGGTGGACGTGAAGTGCAGCGTGGCGAAGTGCGCGGCGTCGAGCTGTGACGCGCTCTTGAAGTTGTCCTCGATCTTGGCGTAGTCCTTGGGGTCGGAGTCACCCTCAAGGCCCGCCTTGGCGCGCAGGCCGGGCGTGTCGACGTGCAGCGCGCTGACCGGGAATTCGATGTGCACCGCGCAGGCCGACACGTCGTCGACGTCCCAGGTGACCGAGCCGGTGAACGTGGTCGCGCGCACGGCGTGATCGTGGCCGGCCATGGTGGCGCTGCGGTCGTAGCGCACGATGACGTAGAGCCACGAGGACGGCGCGTCGAGCGTGTAACGGACGGCGGGGTGATCGATGGGCGCGGCGGGCGTCGCGGCGGGCGCGGGCGTCGCGGCGGGCGCGGGCGCGACGGCGGGCGTCCCTGCGGGCGTCCCTGCGGGCGTCGAGGCCGACGCGGGCTTGGGCGCGGGCGTGGCGGTCGAACGAGGCGCGGGTGTGGCGGTCGAACCAGGCGCGGGCGTCGCGGTCGATCCGGGCTTTGGCGTGGGCGTCGCGGTCGGCGCGCCGGCGCGGGTCGTCGGGGCGGCGCTGGGCGTGGCCGCGGGCGCCGCGCTCGGCGGT
>CAIOSP010000212.1 GCA_903861005.1 uncultured Pseudomonadota bacterium | reverse complement strand
GCGAAGAAGGTGGCCACGGTGACCTCGTAGGGCCCCGTCTGACGCTCGGTGGCGGGCCACGCGGCGACGGAGCGGCCGCACATGCGGACCTCACCGCTGGCGCCGAGGTCGCCGGACTTGTCGGTCACCTTCACGTCGCAGGTGTGGCCAGCGTCGATGACGGTGTGCGCGGTGGTGCTGGACCACGCAGCGAAGGTCTGGCCCACGCCGACGGTGAGCGCGCTGCTGCCGTCACAGACCACGCGCACCTCGGTGTCCGAGGGGCGGTCGTCGAAGAAGACCGTGAGGTCGATGGGCGCGAAGCCGCCGAAGTCACAGCTGCCGTCGTTCTTGGTGGCGACCGGGTCGAAGTTCAGCGCGCGCGAGTCCGTGCAGCCGTAGATGTAGTCGCAGGTGCCGTCGTCGAGGTTGGCGTTGGCGTCGTAGTTGAGCGCCTTCGGGTCGACGCAGCCGGGCTCGCACGCGAACACGGTGAAGGTGGCGACCTCAGCCTGGGTGCCGCGCGTGGCGTCCCAGTTGGCGACCTGCTTGGAGCAGTTGATCGCCCGGCCAGCCGACAGGCGGCCCCCGCGGGGGTCTGTGAACTCCACCTTGCAGACCGAGCCGACGCCGATGTCCGCGTCGCGGCGGAAGGTGTTGAAGAACGTGAAGGTGTCGGCCTCGAAGATCAGGCGGTCGTCGCAGGTCAGCTTGACCACGTTCTCGTTGGGGAGCGCGTCCACGTCCCACTCGATCGCGATGGCGGCCGTGCGAGCGACCACGTCCGTGTCGACCACGTCGGTGTCGAAGGAGTCCACGTCAGTGTCGGCGTCCGTGTCGCAGGAGGCCTTGCCAGCGCAGTCCGAATTGCTCGGACAGGCGGCCAACAGCGGGGACAGGACGAACAGGATCGACATCGCGCGCATGGGAACCCCATCGGGGCCCCATCCTAGCCGATCCGGGCGCCGCCGACACCTCTCGCCGCGCGTCCGGTGGGATCGCTCGCAGGCCGCCCCTTGTGTGCGGCCCCCGCGACGGCTACGGCGACGGCGACGAGGTGCTCTTGACCGCGCGTTGGGACGTCGAAGTACAGGCCGTGACCCCCACCCTCGATGTGCCGGGCCGGGTCACCGAGCACGGGCTGGTCGAGCTGGTCGAAGCGCTCGGCGACACGGTCGCCGACGGCGAGGACGTGTGGGCCGCGCTGACCCGCGCGTGCTCGGCGCTGCCCGAGACCGAGCTCGCGGAGCGCATGCTGGAGCTGATCCTGCTTCAGCCGCCCATCCCCGCGTACTGCGAGGCGCTGGTGGCCGCGATGCACGACCCGGCGCACGCCCCGTGGCGCACCCACGAGGTGCCGTCCGACCGCGTCGCGCTGTGGACCGCGCACCGGATCCTGCACGGCGCCCTCCCCGACCGCTTCCCGCCCCCGACGATCATCCGGGTGGACCTACGCGTGCACAGCGGGGACGCGTCCGCCCGCGCCCCGGGCCACCGCGCCTCCCCTCGCGATCGGACGGCGTTCGCCGCCCGCCTGCTGGCCGCGCGCCCGGGTCACAACCCGATGTCCGGCCACGGGCAGGACATCGAGTGGGCCTTTGACGCGCTGTGGGCGATCGAGATCGAGGACTCCAGCGCCAGTCGCTGCGTGTCCGCCTGGATCCAGCCCGACCTGATCGGCGACATGGCGCAGGGCGCCACGTGGTCTGCCGACATCGCCTGATCCGCGGCGCTGCATCGCTCGGGTCCGCCTGGGGATAGCCTTGGGGAAAGTCCGGAGTCGGCGTCCGACCTGGATCGGCGCGACTGTCTCGGTCCTTGCCACGGTACCCCAGAAACGCAACGTCAGAAGGCATCCACGGCGCCACTCCATGCGATCGGTACGGCCGCTTCCGCCTTCCTTCCGTGGCGTACGGATTGTGGACACGTCGAGCGTCTCGCGGGCGCGCGCCCGCCCGGTTAGTCGCGGCGCGGCAGGTCCCCAGGGACCATAGGAGTTCACATGGGTCGCGTTTGGGTCAAGGCCGCTGAAGTCCGCGATGGACGCCTCGAGCGCCTCGAAGTTCGTCTGGGCAGCCTGCCGGTGCGCGTACTCGGCCGCGAGACCACCATCGCGTGGATGCGCGACCAGCACTCGTTCGTCACCGAGTCCGGCGGCGTCGCGCTGCAGCTCGTCGAGATCGACGACGGCCAGTACGCGATCCGCACCGACAACCATATCGTCGCCGAGGACTCGCTGCCCGGCGTCCCGACGCTTCGCGCCTAGCGACGCCGCCTTCGCCGCCGCGCTCGCGGTGGCGTATTGGCGCTGAGGTGGTATTGTGCCGTCCGCCGTAGGTTCTGGGGACCTGCGGACACCAGGGAGGCCAAGTGCGCGCGTCTGCCATCGTGCTGCTCGTGCTCGTCGGATGCACCACCGGCGCTGAGAAGAAGGGAAAGGTCCGCCTGGACGTGGTGGAGGATCCCGCCGCCGCCCCGTCGGACGCGCCCGCGGCCGCGCCGATCGCCGCGGGCG
>CAIOSP010000211.1 GCA_903861005.1 uncultured Pseudomonadota bacterium | reverse complement strand
GGGCCGTGATCGCAGTCAAGAACGCTGTAGGACGGCTGCGCTCGTCGGATCCGATCGGTTAAGGGGGGCCCGTTCCGCTTGAATCAAGTCCGGAACGGTGTCGTTGGTCGCGATCCACGCGACGGGCCTTGCGAGCACCGTCGGGGCGCGATACACGGCGCGGCGCCTTGCCCATCCCGACCTTTCCCGGTCGGTCCGGCAACCCTGATTCGAGCATCCGGAGTTCCCCGTGGCCAAGAAGAAGAACGTAGCCCGCCAGACCATCCATCTGGAGTGCACCGAGCAGCGCGCGTCGGGCGTCCCCGGCATCAGCCGCTACTCCACGCAGAAGAACAAGAAGAACACTCCGGCCCGTCTGGAGCTCAAGAAGTACAACCCCTACCTGAAGCGCGTGACCGTCCACCGCGAGATCAAGTAGGCTCTCCCCTTTCAGCACTTCGGCGCTGATTCCCGCATCCAGAGGTTCGCTTCATGGCCCGCTACATCGGCCCTCAGCTCAAGCGTTGCCGCCAGCTCGGCACCGTGCTCCCCGGCATCACCACGGTGGCGACGCTCGATCGTCCGTTCCCGCCCGGTGACCACGGCGCCTCGCGCCGGAACAAGCCGTCGGACTTCAAGGTTCGTATGATGGAGAAGCAGAAGGCCCGCGTGCACTTCGGCATCCTCGAGAAGCAGTTCCGCCGCTACGTCGAGCACGCGTCTCGCATGAAGGGCGCCGCTGGCACCAACCTGGTCCTCCTGCTCGAGTCCCGGCTCGACAGCATCGTGTGGCGCATGGGCTTCGCCCGCACCATCACGGCCGCCCGCCAGATGGTCGTGCACGGTCACGTCATCGTGAACGGCATCCGCGTGGACCGCCCCTCCTTCCATGTGTCCGCGGGCTCGCTCGTGACCATCAAGGAGAAGTCCAAGGCCAAGCCCTTCCTCGCCGAGATCGTCGGTGGCACGGCCGGCCGCACCCGTCCGTCCTGGATCGACTTCGACCCGGCCACCATGACCGGCAAGCTGATCTCCTCGCCGGACCGCTCGGACCTCCCCTTCGAGCTCAATGAGAACGCCATCATCGAGTACTACTCGCAGCAGCTCTGATCCTGCTGGATGGTGCGCGCCCCAAGGGCGCGCCCGAACGCCCGCGAACGGTTGTGCCTCTGGCCGCCGATCGCGGGCGTTCTCGCTTTCTGCGCCCGGAGTCGCGCGCCGCGGCGATCGCGCCACGTCGTTCGCGCCGCGCTGCGCGGGCGTGGGGTTCACCGACCCGTGACTTGTGGGTGGTGACCACCGGCATGTAGGGTAGGTCCAACCTCCGAGGCGGCGTGATGCGGCTCCTGCTCCCCGTGCTCTTGGTCGGCGCCTGCGCGCTCCCGCCCGACAAGGGAGACACCGACTCGCCCGGCGCGGACACGGACGTCGCCGCCGACACCGACGTCGCCGCCGACACCGATGTCGCCGCGGACACGGACATCGCGGCCGACACGGACCGTTCAGAGACCGGCGACACGGCCTTCGTGGTCGACACGGACCCGTGCCCCACCCCCCTGGCCGACGCGTGCGCCCTTGGAGAGACGCAGATGTGCGGCGGCGCCTGCGTGCCCGGCTTCTTGGCGACGCCGCCCTCCACGCCGGGGCACGACCCGCGCGCGGACTGCCTGTCGTTTGCGCCGGGCGAGCTTCCGCCCCGCGGGGCGCCGACGCCTGGGTACTTTGGCGTGCGCGCCTGGCGGGCTGACTCGTCCCCGTCTCGCGCGGCGTTGTTGCGCAACTGCTGGGGTGAGGCCGAGAGCGGCGCGCGCACCTACGGCGACGGCACCTGCGACGCGCGGTGGAACTGCGAGGTCGGGCTGTGGGACGGCGGCGACTGCCCTGCCCAGGCCAGCGTGCTCGGCACCTCCAAGACCGTGCGCTCCGCGGCGGACGTCGCGGCGATCCAGTCGTTCACGGAGCTGGACACGCTGGAGATCGACGGCCGGACGATGACGACCGTCAGCTTTCCGAACCTACGGCGGCTGCACCACCTCAAGGTGTGGGGGAACGGGATCACGTCGCTGTCGCTGCCCGCGCTGACCACCGTGGAGGGGCGCGTCAGCCTGCAGGGCATGCCGGATCTGGTGACCTTCTCGGCGCCCGCGCTGACGTCGGTGGGCGGCGACTGGTGGCGGACCGCGAACATCCAAGGAGAGGCCGTCCACATCGACGACCTGGACCGCCTGACCAGCCTGGACCTGCACAGCCTCGCGCACGTGGGCGCCGGCCTGCGGCTGCTGCACGTCCCCAAGCTCGCGCACGTGGACCTGCCCGCGCTCGCCCAAGTGATGGGTGGGCTCTACCTCCAGCACATGGACGCGACGACGAGCGTGTCGGTGCCGGCGCTGACGAACGTTGGCAGCCACCTGCAGCTCCGTGACCTCCCGCGGCTCGGGCAGGTCGACCTGCCCGTCCTTGCGACCGTCGGAGGGGGCCTCTCCCTGCGCGAGCTCGCCGCGCTCACCTCCATCTCGGCGCCGACGCTCCGCCGCGCCGCGAACGTGATCCTGCGCGAGTCCTACCAGGTCGACCACGTGTCGCTGCCTTCGCTGGAGCGCATCGCGTCGTCCGTGAGGTTGCACGCGCGCACCGTCGATCTGGCTCACCTGCAGCACGTCGGAGACAGGCTGGAGCTGGGCCTCAGCGGGACCCAGGCCGTCGATCTCTGCGCGCTGGAGGACGCGAGCCGGGTCAACCTCGTGGTGGGAGACGGCACGCCGAGCGTCGACCTGGCGGCCTGGCACGGCGAGGCGCGAGAGCTGACGGTGCAGCGATACGGCTCGACGTCGCCGCTCGTGTTGAGCGCGCCCCAGATCGAGGGCCTAAGGCTGTTGACCCTGGCAGGGGTGACCGAGGCGCACCTGGGCGCGCTGACCCACGCCGACGGGGACATCACGCTGAACGCGCTGCGGCTGCTCCGCGCGCCTCGGCTCACCGACGTGGACACGCTCTGCGTGCAGGGCGTGCGCGCGGTCACCACGTCGCTCCCCGGGATCCGCGTCGCGCGCCAACTGATCGCCAGCTACGGCGGCGAACTCCAGCTCCCCGCGCTGGAGCAGGTCAACTGGATCCTGGCGACCGATTGGGACCGCGCCTCGTTGCCCAGCCTGACCGAGATCGGCGGCGGCCAGGAGCACGAGGCGTGCGGTCGGCCAAGCTACCGAACCTCACAGCCGAACACCTTCGCGGCGGGCAGCTTTGACCTGAGCGCCCTCGCGCACGTGCAGACGCTGAACCTCACCTCGACGATGGCGTCGTCCCTCCCCGTCCTGGAGTCCGCGACCGCGCTCTCCATCTCGTCCACGTCCGTGGTCGAGGCGCCGCTCCTGTCCTCCGTGGTGAGCCTGACGCTGAACGGCGCTGGCCCCCCGCTCCACGCGCCCAACCTGACAACGCTCGACTCGCTGACCGTGTCCGCCAACGCCTACCCGAGCCGTGCGCTCTACGAGCTGCCCACCCTGCGGACGGTCCGCACGATCGACCTAGGCGCCTCGCTGGTGGGCGAGCTCCGCATGCCCGACCTGGAGCGCGTGGAGACCTCCCTGTCCACCAGCTTCTACATGGTGCAGACGCTGTCGTTCCCCTCGCTCGTCTTTCTCAAGTCGGCGCACCTCCCCGCACTGCCACACCTCGACCTCTCCGCGCTGGTCGAGGCCGACGAGCTACGCATCGGCGAGGACTTCAAGGAGTGCGAGCGCATCACGACCGGCGTGCAGCCTGCGTGGCCCACGCCCATGGACCTGCGGCTGGACGCGCTCACCACCGTGGGCGTGCTGGACGTGATGCACACCGTGGGCCCGACCGCGCTGTCCTTCCCCAAGCTCGCCACCATCCACGGCCGCTTCCGCCTGATCGATCTGCCCGCGCTCACCCAGGTCGATCTGCCCGGCATCAACGTGATCCCCGACGACGTGTGGATCACCATCCGCAACGTGCCCGCGCTCACCACCGCCAGCCTGCCGAACGCCCGCGAGGTTGGCCGCCTGGCCTTCTGGAACACGGGCATGACCACCATCAGCTACCCGAACATCCGCGTCTTCCACGACCGCATCTCGGCGCGCGAGAACACGCTCCTGCGCACCCTCAGCTACGCACAGGTCACCACCGCCGGCGGCATCGACATCGGCGACAACCCGCTCCTCGACACGCTCGACCTGCCCGCCCTCGCCACCGTGAACGGCGACGTGACCCTCGACTTCAACACCAGCCTGCCCACCTGCGACATCACGCCGGTGGTCGCGACCTGGCAGATCAGCGGCACCACCCAGGTGATCGCCAACGAGGCCTGCGCGCCCTAGCCGCCCCACACCGCGAACGGGCCCAGCAGCGTGTGCAGCACGTTCGCGTGCTCGGCGACGTCGGTCTTGAGCAGCGCCTCGACGTACTGGGTGGAGGTGCCGGTCATCGGCGGCGGCAGCGGCGCCGACTGGATCCACGTCTGCTGCATGTCGTAGGAGGCGCCGGACCACGCGTCCTTCACGCCCGCCCAGAACGGGCCGATCGCGGTGAGCGCGATCTTGCCGCGCCGATCGGCGGCCTTCCAGCGCTCGACGATCACCCGGTAGACCTCCACCCGGCCCTGCACCGACACGGCGAGGGGCCCCGCGCCCTGCGCCTCGCGGCACAGCGACGCGTAGAAGATCCAGCCCTCGATGTCGGCCTCGCTCAGGGCGAGCTTCTCCTTGTCGTCGAAGGCCCACACGGCGGCGGCCTTCACCGCGGCGGCGGCGCCGTCCGGAAAGCGCGACGCGGGCAGCGGCCCCAGGCCGTGCTCGGCGTCGTAGAGCGCGCGGCTGCGGGCCTCGGCGGCGACCCGATCCTGCTGACCCAGGAGCGCGTCGAGCGCGGCGCGGCTGTCCTTCACCGCGGCGAGCACCGACGCCGGGTCGGTCTGCGCGCGATCGCGCAGCGATGCCAGGATGCGCTCGTGCTGCGACGGCAGCAGCGGCCGCGACGCGAGCACGGTCGACCAGCGCGGCACCACCTCGGCGTCCGCGCAGGTCACCGGCTCAGCACCCGGCACCAGCACCGTCTCCGGCGTCGGGCATACGGGGGCGGTCGAGCACGCGCCGACCGCCAACGCCAGGGCCAGAGAGAGGGCGCGCACGGCTACGGGATGACGCCGCTGCCCAGGCGCCAGTACGGGCTGCCCTTGAGCTGCGCCTTAACCCGCTCGATCTCGGCCGGGTTGAGCTCCATCATCACGGGCTGACGGGTCGCCGGGTCCGGCTGCTCCAAGAACCAGCGCTTGCCGGTCTTGTCGGTGAACAGCCAGATGCCGCGCGGGTCGGCGTAGACCTCCTTGAGGTCGCTCATCTTGAGCGCGCCCGTGGGGGTCTCCTCCTCTTCGACGGGCGGGACCTCCTCGGCGGGGGGCGGCTCGGGCGGCGGAGGCGGCGGGGGCGTGAGGGCCTCGATCACCTCGTCGATCTCCCAGCGGACCTCGAGCGACACGCCCTTGCGGGCGGACTCCAGGTGGCCGCGCACGCTGTCCGAGTTGTGCTCGCGGCCAAAGGCCAGCAGCTCGTCCTTGATGGACTCGCGGTCGTTGTACGAGGCGGCCTTGAGCCGAGCGACGATCGCGTCGATCTGGGCATACACGTCCACGCTTCCTCCAAACTGGGGCCAGTGGGTAATCACGCCGGACGTGGCCGTCACCGGGCGGCGCCGAATGACCGCGCGGGCGCGTTGACGACCCGTCCCAGATCGGGGCCGGTCCGACCGTCGTTTCGACAGGTTGTCAGCCGCCGCCCGACATCGTGTGTCGGCGATCCCACACGATCCGCTCCAGGACGATACGACAGCGCCCTCGCGACCGAACGTCGCCCCGTGGCACGGGGGATGCGAAGGTCGCGCGTCCGGAGGATCGCTTGCGCTCCATGCTGCTGATGACCGTCGCGCTCGCCACCACCACGATGGCGTGCGGGCCCAAGGCCCCCGGCTCGCTGTCCGAGATGGCCGACAAGATCGACTGGGCCGGCACGCCCCGCCTCCCTTCGCCCGACGCCGGCGCCTACGCTGACGGCATCGAGGCGCCGCGTGACCCCGCGCTCTACTCGCTGCTGCGCGGCAAGCATCACGACGGCGCGCTCGCTGGGGCCGCGTCCGCGCTCGCCCTGGCCGCCGCGGAAGGGGTGGGCGGCCTGACCCGTTGGGAGCTGCGCGAGGCCGCGTGGCGCGCCGGCTGGCCCTACCCGGTGGCCGACGCGCGCGCGTGGTCGGTGGGCGACGGCCTGACCCCGCCCCGTGACCTGCTGACCTGGGTCGAGCAGATCCCCGCGGACGAGCCGATGTCGCTGGTGCGCGCGCGTGGCCGCGACTCCGACGAGTGGGTCGGCATGGCGGGCCGCCCGCCGGTGCAGCTCGGCGCGCTGCCCCGCGTCGCCAACCTGGGCTCGCCGCTCCTGCTCCCGCCCGTCCCGGGCGGCACCTGGCGCGCGGCCGACCCCTCTGGGGCGCTCAGCGAGGGCTCGCTCGACAAGGGCGGCAGCATCCTGCTCTCCGGCGCAGGCGAGTGGCTGGTCCAGGTGGTGCAGGGCGACAAGGAAGTCGCGCGCTTCCCGGTCTACGTAGGCGTGAACCCCGCCACCACGCCGCTGCTCCGCCTCCCCAACCCCATGCCGCAGCCCTCGTCCGGGCCGGACGCCGACGCGCTCGCGCGCGCGCTGCTCGACCACGTCCGCAACGCCTACGGCCGCCCCACGCTCAGCGCGTCGCCCATGTTCGACGCCGCGGTGCAGCAGTACATGCGCAACCCGGCGGCGGGCTCGGCGGCGGCGCTGTCGGCGATTGGATTTCGCGGGGCCAAGGGCATCGTCTGGGCCTGCGACGATGTCACGGTCGAGAACTGCTTCGACAACTGGGTCTGGGACCTGCGCCGTCGCGAGGGCCTGATGTCGACCACCTACGACAGCTACGGCCTGCAGACCTCGCTCGACGGCACCGGCGTGCACCTCACCTTGCTGCTGGTCGACGCCGAGAGCGGATGATTGCGGCGCCCCGCGCGACGGTTGCGGTTACGGGGCGCGCCCGCAAGGAGGCGCCGTGAGGGTGGCGATCGGTCTCGGCGCCAGCATCGGCCCGCGCAGAAGGGTGCTCGAACGCACCGTCCGCGCGTTTGCGTCCGGTCCTGAGACCCGCCTGATCGGGGTGTCTCGCTGGTACCGCAGCCCGCCCATGCGCGGCGGCACGGCGGTCGGCTGGTTCCTCAACGGCGTCGCGCTCTACGAGACCACGCTGTCGCCCGCGACGCTGCTCGACCGCTGCCGCGCGTTGGAGACCGCGTCCGGTCGTCGCCGCGCCCGCTACTGGGGCGATCGCCCGCTCGACCTCGACATCCTCGTGATCGACGGCTTCACCTCGACCGAGCCCGCGCTGGTGGTCCCACACCCGGGCATCCTCGATCGCCCGTTCGTCTGGTGGCCCCTGCGCGAGGTCTGGCCAGACGCCCTGCCCGGCCTTTCCGAGCGCACCCACCTGCCGCCGGGCATCGTCGCCGTGGGGGCGTTTGCGCCCACGCGCGGCCCGGCGTAAACGCCCCTCCCTTCCAGAACTGGAGCCCCCCATGAAGCTCTTCCTCGACAGCGCGAACCTCGATCACATCAAGGAAATCCACGGCTGGGGCGTCCTCGCGGGCGTCACCACCAACCCCTCCCTGATCGCCAAGGAAGGCAAGGACTTCATCGCGACCATCCACCAGATCTGCGAGATCGTGCAGGGTCCGGTGTCGGCCGAGGTCGTGGCCCAGGACACGGCCGGCATGGTCAAGGAAGGCCGCCTGCTCGCCAAGCTGCACGAGCACGTCGTGGTCAAGGTCCCGCTGATCCCGGCGGGCCTGGCCGCCACCCGTCAGCTCGCCGACGACGGCATCCGCGTCAACGTGACGCTGTGCTTCCAGTCCAACCAGGCGCTGCTCGCGGGCCTCGCAGGCGCCGCCTACATCTCGCCGTTCGTCGGCCGCGTGGACGACGTCAGCGGCGAGGGCATGGCCCTCATCCGCGAGATCGCCGAGATCTACTCGATGGACCCGGACATCCAGACCCAGGTGCTGTCGGCCTCCATCCGCCACCCGCTGCACGTCGTGCAGTCGGCGCTCGCGGGCGCGGACGTCGCCACCATCCCTTACGACGTCTTCAAGAAGCTGCTCGCCCACCCGCAGACGGACTCGGGCAACAAGAAGTTCCTCGAGGACTGGGCCACCGTCCCCAACAAGGACATCGTCGGCCGCATGACCGACTGGCTGGCCGGCAAGCGCTGATCGTCCGCGGCGCTAGGGCTTGTGCATCCGCATGAGCCCTTCCTGCGCCAGCGACGCGACCAGCCGCCCCTGACGGTCGAAGAAGCGCCCAAAGACCAGGCCACGAGAGCCTGACGCCGACGGGCTGTGCACCTCATAGAGCAGCCAGTCGTCGAAGCGGAACGGGCGGTGGAACCACATGGCGTGGTCCAGGCTGGCGATCTGCAGGCCGGGCGTCACCCAGCTCACACCGTGCGGCATCATCGCGGTGGTGAGGAAGTTGAAGTCGCTCGCGTAGGCCAGCAGGTACTGGTGTACGGCGGGGTCGTCGGGCAGCGGGCCGCTCGCCTTGTACCAGAGCTGACGCGACGCGGGCAGCTTCTTGGGGCG
>CAIOSP010000210.1 GCA_903861005.1 uncultured Pseudomonadota bacterium | reverse complement strand
GTGGCGAGGTTCGCGTAGCTCGCGCCGAGCTCGAAGCGCTCGTCCGACGCGAAGTGATGATTGGGGCTCGACGCGATGCGCTTGAGGGTCGTCGCGTCAGGGTTGGGGCCGACGCCGATGGTGATCACGTCCGCGCCCTGCATGCGGAGCGCCTCCACCTGCTGGCGGACCTCGTCGACGTCCTCGATGCGGCCATCCGACACGATCACCCAGGTGCGGGCGACACCGGGCTCGGGCTCGATGCCCCGATCGGCGGCCTCCAGCACGGTCTGGAGCGGCGTGGAGCCGATCGGCACCAGCGACTCCAGCGCCTTCAGCACACGGGCCTTGTCGGCGGTGGGGAGCTGACGGACGCCGCCGGGGCAGGCGACCACGCCGATCTTGCGGTGCGGGGCCGAGAGCATGCGGTCGACCAGATCGGTGACCACGGTGCGCGCTTCGGCCATGCCCGCGCCGTACATGCTGCCCGAGCTGTCGACCACCAGCACGACCTGGTGCGGCGCGCGGCCGCCCGCGATGTCGGCGAGCGAGATCTTGGCGCTGGCGATGCGGTAGGGGAGCGTCTGCCCGGACTCAAGGTCCATGGCCTCCACTTCCACAATGGCGTTCGCGTTGTAGCGGTACGTGACCGACAGGCGCGACTTGCCCGCCGGGCGGGGCGGCAGGCCGTAAAACTCGAAGTGGCCGAGCACGGTGCATGCGAGCGGGTCGTCGTGCTCGCCCTGGACCAGCCACAGGTCGACGCATGTCTGGTTGTCGAAGCTGGTGGCGATGTCGTCGCGGGTCCGCTCCGCCGGGACGCGTGTGTTGCGGTCGATGATGCGGGCGTTCGCCAGCTTGCCGTCGCGGACGAGCGCCAAGCCCAGGCTGTGGCTGGTGACGTCGTGCGTGCGCAGGTCGATCGGGGCCTTCTCGCCGCTGCGGCGCGCCGATTCCAGCGCGGCGGTGAGCGCCGCACCCAGGGCGATGGCCTCGTCGGGGTTGATGTCGGTGGCGGGCGGCTTGCCGAACACGCGCTCCAGCATGTCGCGCACCATGGGCATGCGCGTGGAGCCACCGGCCAACAGGACGGTGTCGATGTCGGTGGTCTTGAGGCCGGCGTCCGCCAGCACGCGGTGCGTCAGCTTCTCACAGCGGTCGAGCAGCGGGTGGGTGAGCGACTCGAAGTCTTCGCGGGCGAGCGTGGTGCGGATCACCTGTCCGGCAAAGTCATGGAAGATGTTGACCTTGGGGCGCTTGGATAAGCTGATCTTGGCCGACGTGGCCTTGGCCCGCATGTCGTGCATGCTGACCAGGTCCGTGCGCGGGTCGACGCCGTGCTTGTCGATGAACGCTTGGGCGATGTGATCGATGATCGCGTCGTCCCAGTCCTTGCCGCCGAGCATGTGATCGCCGGTGGTGGCGACGACGTTGATCTCTCGCTCGTCCATGTCGACGATCGTGGTGTCGAACGTACCGCCGCCCAGGTCGTAGACCATGACGCGGCTGCGCTTGCCCTGGTTTGCCAGGCCGTACGCGAACGCGGCGGCGGTGGGCTCGTTGAGCAGGGCCAGCACGTCCAGGCCGGCCATACGACCCGCGCGCAGGGTGGCGCGGCGCTGCTTGTCGTTGAAGTATGCAGGCACGGTGATGACCGCGCGGTCCACCGGCATGCCCAGGGCCTTCTCGGCGTCGACTTTGAGCTTTGCGAGGATGAAGTGCGACAGCTCCTCGGGCGAGTAGCTGCGTCCCCGGTACGCGAACCGGTAGTCCTCGTTGCCCATCTGACGCTTCACGAACTCGACGACCTGCTCCGGGAACACCGTCGCGGCCTGCTTCGCGTAGTTGCCGACGATCACGTTGTCGTCCTCAAACAGGATGACGGACGGCGTGATTCGCTCGCCCTCCGCGTTGGGGAGGACCTCAGGGACGCCGTGCTCGTTGACCCACGCGATGGCGCTGAAGGTCGTACCGAGATCGATCCCGACCGCTGCGGATGCCATGAATGTGTGCTCCTCGTCGGTACCAGGGGGAAACCGGGTGCCCGCGACGTCGGACGCAGGGTAACCGGGTGCCTGCCGGAGTATATCGGCAGCAATCTCAGAAACCCAAGGCGGAGAGTGCATGGAGTCGCTGATCCTGGCGTCCACCAGCCCTACACGGCGAAAGCTCCTTGAAGGAGCGGGCGTTCGCGTGCAGGTCGAGGACCCTCGTGTGGACGAGCACATCACCGCCCCGGACGGCCCGGAAGGGCTCGCGTCTGGGCTCGCGCGGCGTAAGGCGCGCGCGGTGGCGTTGCATCACCCTGGCTCCTGGGTGCTGGCGGCCGATCAAGTGGTGCATCAGGGCGGCGAGATCTTCGGCAAGCCGCGCAACCGCGACGATCACCTGTCCCGCTTGAAGTTCATGCGCGGCCAGACCCACGAGCTGATCACGGCCTGGGTGCTGCTGGGCCCGGGTGACATGGCCCGGGGCGCCTCCACCACCCGCATGCACGTCCGCGGCGACGTCGATGACCACGAGCTCGCGCACTACGTCGCCAGCGGCGAGGGCACCTTCTGCGCCGGCGGCTACGCGGCCGAGGGGCATGGCTCCTTCCTGTTCGATCGCATCGAGGGCGACTGGTTCAACGTGCTCGGGCTGCCGCTGCTGGACGTGCTGACCGCGCTCCGCGCGCGCGGCTGGAGGCAGGGCGTCCGATGAGCGATGTCCGCGCCGAACTCGCCGACCTCATCGCCGACGTCCGCACGCTGCTGGACGACGCGGTGGGTCGGGGCGTCCGGCACGAGCCGCGCCCGGTCGAAGCCCCGCCGGAGGTCGACCCGATTGTGCAGGGCCCGGCGATCTTCCCGACCGCCCCCGCTCGGCCTGTCGTGGTCCGCGAGGCCCCCGAGCCGCCGCCCCCGCGTGAGCCCCCCGCGCCCTCACCGAGCGCCGAGAAGTGGGCCGCCGCCGCGGCGCGAGCCCGGGCGGACGCGGTGCCGCTGCACCATGACGACGGCGTGGGCGCCGCGGGTCTGGCCAAGATCCGCGACGAGCTTGGGGACTGCAAGCGCTGCGGTCTGTGCGACGGTCGCAAGAACATCGTCTTTGGTGTGGGCGACGCCAACGCTGACCTGATGGTGGTCGGCGAGGGCCCCGGCGCCACCGAGGACGAGCGCGGCGAGCCCTTCGTGGGTGAGGCTGGGCAGATGCTCGACAAGATGCTGGTCCACGTGCTCGGGTTGGCTCGATCGCAGGTCTACATCGCCAACATCGTGAAGTGCCGCCCGCCTGACAACCGCAACCCGACGCCGGAGGAGGCGGCGGTCTGCAAGCCCTTCCTCTTCCGCCAGATCCAGGCGGTGCAGCCCAAGATCATCCTGGTGCTGGGCAGCGTGGCGCTGGAGCAACTGCTGGGCGTGAAGGGGATCACGCGCCTGCGCGGTACGGAGATCAAGTGGCAGGACCAGATCCCTGCCATCCCCACGTTCCACCCGGCCTACCTGCTGCGCAAGCCGGAGGACAAGCGGTTCACGCTCGATGACCTCAAGAAGCTGCGCGCCCGTTACGACGCGCTCGGCGGGCGTCGCTAGCGACCGGCGGTGCGGTTCACGCGCTGGATCTCAGCGAGGATCGCGTGGATGGCGGTCGCCGCGGCGGCCACGTCGCTGGCCTTGGCTGCCACCTCGAGGCCGGCGCCGAGGCGGGTGAGCTCGTCGTGTCCGAACATGCCGCCGGTGCCCTTCAGGCGATGCCCCGCGCGGCGCACCTCCTCCAGATCGCCCGCGGCCAGGTTCGCGCGCGCCTCGGTCATCGCCTCGACGACGCGACCCAGGAAGGCTTTGTTCACCTGATCGTCGACCTCGAACATCGGCTCCGCGGCCGCGAGCGCGTCGACCTGCTTGAGCAGCTCCGCGCGCGCGATCGGCTTGGCGAGGAAGCCGTCCATGCCGGCGTCGCGGCAGCGGTCACGCCACTCGGCGAGCGCGTGCGCGGTGAGCGCGACCACCCGGGTCGGCGTGGCCCCCGTGAACCGCTCCATCACGCGCAGGGCGCGCGTGAAGGCGAGCCCGTCCATTCCGGGCATCTCCACGTCGGCCAGCACCAGATCGACCGGCTCCAGGCGCAGCAGGTCGAGCGCCTCCGGCCCGGACGCGGCCTGAAACACTTTGTGCCCGGCGCGCGTGAGCGCCTCGGCCACGTAGAAGCGCGCGTCGTCGGTGTCGTCCATCACGAGGACGCGCCGGGGGTTCTTTGAATTCGCGAAGGTCTTGGGCTGCGGCTCGACGGCACGCGGGGCTTGGTCGGTCCACCACACCGGCACGAAGATTCGGAACGTGGTGCCGACCCCGGGCTCGCTGTCGACGTGGATGGTGCCGCCGAGCCGGTCGATGATCTCCTTGCAGATGGCCAGGCCGAGGCCGCTGCCGGTGCGCTGCGCGCGACCCAGGCGACCCTGACGGAAGCGCTCGAACACGTGCGCGATCTCGTCGGACTCGATCCCAGGGCCGGTGTCGGACACGGTCAGCATCAGACCGGTCACGTCGCCTGCGCTCACGGACGGCTCGGCGCGCAGCTCGATGTGGCCGGACGCCACGAAGCGCACCGCGTTGTGGACGAGGTTGGTGAGCACCTGCCGGATCCGGCCTGGATCTCCAATGCAGCCTGCGGGCACGTTCAACGCCACCGCCCGGAGCTCCACGGGCTTGCCGACCACGCGCGGACGGAACGACGCGGCCACGTCCGCGAGCAGGGCGGCGGGGTCGAACGACTCCTCCACGGGCGACCAGTCGCCCGACTCGATGCTCGACAGATCCAGGATGTCCTCGACCCGCGCGAGCAGGGCCCGGGCGTTCGTCAGCACGCCGGACAAGAGATCTTGGCGTAGCCGTGGATCTTCCGTGTCCATCGCCAACTCGGTCATGCCGAGCACGGCGTTGAGCGGCGTGCGGATCTCGTGGCTCATGGTCGCCAGGAAGTCGCTCTTGGCGCGGTTCGCCTCCTCGGCGGCGTCGCGCGCGTACACCAGCGCCGACACGGTGCGTCGCGCCTGGGTGACGTCACGGTAGAGCCACATCAGGCCGAGATCCTCACCGCCGGTGTCGACCGGCATGAAGTCGCGCTCGACGGTGCGGCCGTCGGCCATCTGCAGGACTTCGCTCATCACCCGCTTCCGCGCCGCGAGGATCGCGTCGACCCGCTGAATGAACCCGGGAGGATCCACGAACAACTGACT
>CAIOSP010000209.1 GCA_903861005.1 uncultured Pseudomonadota bacterium | reverse complement strand
GATGTCCGCCGACCCGAACTGGCGCACCAAGCCGAGCGCGCTTGACGTCGTGAAGGGCCGCACGTACAAGTTGGTAGCGACGCACGACTACGCCACCGACCCGGTCGCAACGCTGGCGAGGCTTAAGTGATCACGCATGGTGTACACGGTCATCGGATCGTCCAACTCGAGCGTGGGCGCGCCTCCCTCTCGCCACGTTGCGGCAAACAGCGTGAGCTGGTCTGGGTTGGGGTAGGTCTCCGTCCGAATGGACTTACCGGTGGCGTCAAACCACGCCGCGGTGAACGGACCAGCCTCACCCTCGTCGGCTTCGCCGCCGCCCCCGTCGCCTCCTGGTCCCTCGTCATCCGACTCGCCGTCGGAGCTCGCCGCGTCCCCGGAGAACACCCCAATCTTGGACCCGTCTGGCGCGAAGACGATCTTGGTCACGCGGTCAGTCTGGCGCGCCGCCAGCGACTTGGCGGTGACCACCGCGCCGGGCTCTGTCGCGTCCAGGGCTTCCTTGTCCGCGAGGTGTACGCCCGCCGAGTCCACCCAGGCGACTGATCCCGCGGGCGCGCTCGCGAAGTCCTCGCAGCCCTTCTGGCAGAGGGTGACCTCGTGCCCTTCGGTGTTCGACCACGCCCGGATCTCGTCGCCGGAGGCGTAGAAGAGCCAGCTCTCGGTGGCGTGGACGTCGTGGATCGCCCGACCCGCCTCGGTCAGGCGAGAGGCGCGGTGCGTGGCTAGGTTTACCCAGCCCAGGCCAAAGTCCCCCCACAGATGGAGCGACTCGGCGCCGACGAGCACCCCGTCGACGTCGACCGGCTGGTCCGGGCTCGGAGCGGGTAGGAAGTCCACGGTCGTGACCGTCTCGGTGTTCGATCCGTGAGTCCTCTGAAGCGTGCGCCCGTGCAGCGTCAGAATGTCCCACCCGGTCGGTTCAGCGGCGATCGCGTTGGCGGCGACGAGGATGACGGTCCACATGGGCGCTCCGAGGATTGGTTCTGGTGGTTCGCGCCGCCCGATATCCTCCGACACGTCGGCGGGTGTGGGGAAGAACACGAACCCAACGGGCTTCAGAGCGCGAACGCGGGGTGGACGATCATGGAGAACACGCGGATCTCAAGGTTGAGGTTGGCGCATTGGTCCACTACTTTGGTTTCCGTCTTGCGAATGGCATCCCCGATGTCGTATGTACGGCGCCCCGTTCCTTGTGCTCCAGGAGCTCCCATGCGTCGCGTCGCTCTCCCGTTGTTGTTGGCCGCCTTCGCGGGCGGTTGCTCTGGCCTCTTCGACTCGGCTCAGATCAAGCGCGCGCGCGAGTTTGTGGAGGTTGAGGAGTTCGAGTCGGCCCGCAAGGAGCTCACCGTCGAGCTGCACAACAACCCGGACTCCGTCGAGGCCAAGTCCCTGCTGCTCTTCATGCAGATCGCCGATCCGGCGAGCGGTGGGCAGGGCGTCGAGCAGTGCCTCCTGGTGGAGTCGCTGCCCGTGGAGTCCAAGTCCACGGCCGCCGAGGAGTCCCTCGCCGAGGCCAAGATCGCCGCGCGCAAGGCGGCGCTGGACCGGGGCATCGAGACCACCTCCTGGGATGAGTTCGAGGCGGCGCTGCGCGGCGGCATCGTCTACGGCTGGAAGACGCACGCCTACGCGCCGGACAAGATGGGCCCGCGCCTGAGCTTCGCGTTCTGCGCGGCGCTCCAGGGTGACGACGAGGCCAAGGACTACCTGGTGGATCACCTCGCCAAGGACGACACCAAGGACCGCGCCGCGAGCTTCCTCTACCTGCTCGGTGACGCCGGCTCCGCCGCGCTGGAGAAGGCCGCTGCCTCTCCCGAGAACCTGTCTCGCGACGCCGCCGAGGCCACGCTCCGCAACATGCGGCTCGCGCGCGTCGTCTCGGAGTTCGCGCAGGCGCACAAGGACCGCGTCAGCCCGAACAACGTGCGCACCGGCTCGTCGGATCGCGGCAACGCGGGCAAGTATCTGATGGGGCTGGGATGGAAGGACGACAACGAGCCCCTGCGCGCCATGCTCGACGCGGCGCTCGCGCGTCAGCGCCTGACCGCGCAGCTCGCCGGCGAGAAGGACAAGTCGGCGGCGCAGGCGCCGGTCGTGGTGCGCACGCTCAAGGTGGGCACCACGCAGGTGGCGCTGCTGTCGATCGCCGAGTCCTCCGCGTCGTCCACGGCGAGCGCGGCGCCGGCGAACGCGCCGAGCACGAACGCCCTCGGCGAGGCCGTCGGCGCGACGCAGGGGGCCGCAGATGGCGCCTTCTCACCCGCGGGCATCAACACGACCTTCCTCACCGCGGCGTGGTCGTGGGACGGCTCGCAGTGGAAGTCGCTCACCATCGACGGCAAGCCGTCGATCTCGGGCATGGACCAGCTGGTGCTCCAGGCGCGGGATCAGGCGAGCGAGGAGTCGCTCGGCGCGGACCAGTTGGCGCTGGTGTTCTACCGAGGCATCGGGGTCACCACCCGGTACGTCAACATGGGCTGGTACGGACGCTCGCTCCGTGAGTTCAAGGAGGCCAAGGTCGAGCGCAACGTCTACCACTTGGGCGCCGCCGGGCTGGAGTTCGTGAAGACGACGCAGGCCGATGGCTCCGACGTCCAGCAGGTCATCGACGACGAAGACTCCGATCCGCTCGGCGATTGAGCTACGCGCGCCTCGTCCTCGACGGACGGGGCAGGAGAGCGGTCACGTGATCCCCAACTCGGGTCGTCTCGGTCATCCCACCAGGGGCGTCGTCGTCGTCGTCGGCTTGGCGCTGCTCGCGGTCGGCTGCGCGCCGCCGCAGGCGCGCGTGATGACGCTCGCCGAACGCGACCCTGCCGCGGCGGTGGCGCGGGCGAGCCAGTGGCTCGACCACCACGACCGGGGCGACAAGAACTTCGACGCCGTTCGCCTGGCCAAGACGCGCGCCGCGTTCAAGCAGGCGGAGCAGGTGAACGACGTGGCGGCGTGGCGGGCCTACCAGGGCGCGTACCCCTGGCCGGAGGACATGGCGGTCGAGGCGCATCGGCGCGAAGCGTCCGCGTTCTTCAGGGAGCGCGTGAAGCCCGACGCGGAGGTCCGCACCTGCCAGCAGTACCGCAAGGCCTACCCCGACGGCCGCGAGCTGGGCGCGGTGCGTGACCTGGAGTTGAAGCTCGCGCTCGAGGCGGCGCGGCGGGCCGGCACGGTCAGCGCGTACGCCAAGTTCCGGGTGTCCTACGGCGACTGGCCTGAGGGGGCGTCGGCGGTCCATGCCGCCCGCCAGGGCGAGATGCGCGCCGCGTTCGACGTCGCCGATCGGCAGGGGAGCGCGGACGCCCTCGCGTCCTGGCTGCACAGCTACGGCGACTGGACGGACGACCCGGACCTGATCTCCAAGGTCCACGTGATGGCGGACCGCCGCATCGCGCAGGAGGCGGTCGCGTCGCTTCAGGACGGGGACTGGACCCCCGACTTCCTGGCGGACTGGGTGTCGCGCAACCGCGGCATCCCGGCGCTGGCGCGAGCGGCGGAGGCGAGCGCGGACGCGCTCGTCGCGCGCGCCGAGCAGGAGAACACCGCGGACGGCTGGTGGGCCGTCGCCAGGGCGATGGAGTCCGTCCCAGACAGCGAGCTCGTCGTGGAGCGCGCCAAGGCCGCTGGGCGAGCGGCGGCGCGTCAGCGCCCCGACGACGTGCTGGCCTACGTGCAGCACTTCCCGGAGTCGGTGGACGCGTGGGACTTTGAGGGGCAGTGGATGGCCCGCGCGCTGCGCGAGCGCGGCTCGCAGCGGTTCGCGTCGATCGAGCGCGTCGAGACGCTGCCCGATGGCTCGCAGCGGATCACGCTCGACGTGCGCGGCTGCGACGCCAAGCGCCTCTCGGGCATCTCGGAGTCCAGCTTCACGCTCACGCAGGGCGGCGTGTCGGTGCCGCTCAAGGCGTTCCGGTCGCTCGAGGATGACCGCCCGCTCGACATCGTGGTCGCGGTGGACATGTCGGGGAGCATGGCCACGGAGCGCCTCGCGGTGGACCAGGCGATCGGCGGCTTCTCCGAGGTCCTGCGCTTCCGCAACCGCAGCGCGCGCGTCGGCTTGGTCGCCTTCTCGGACGGCGTGATCGCCGAGCACGCGCCGACCTCGCGCACCCAAGACTTCCGCGCGTGGCTCGCGGCCCTCAAGGAGAACAAGGGCGGCGCGTCGGAGGACACGACCGGCGCGCTCACCCAGTCCACGCAGCTGCTCCGCGCAGCCAAGGCAGAGCGCGTGATCGTGCTCATGAGCGACGAAGAGCTCCAGATGAACATGCGCGGTCGCCTCGCGCTCAAGCTGCCGGAGACGCCGTGCGATCGGCTCCGCGCGCTGGCCGGCTGCATGGGCTGGTGCGACACCTACGCCTGCGAGCAGCAGTGCCGTTCGACCGTCGGCCCGGTCCAGCCGTACCTGTCCTGCACCGCGCGCGGGGATCACCCTGAGTTCGTCCGCGCGCTCGCCAAGGTGATGACGGCCGGCGGCGTCCGGCCCTTCTTCCTCGTGTCGGCCGACGTCGCGGACACCTACCAGGAGCTCGCGCGCGCGACGGGCGGCGAGGTGATCGTCGTCCCGGACGACGCGCGTGAACCGGCCCCGTACGTGGCCGTGCTGACCGACATCGCCGACAAGCTCTCCAAGCAGTACGAGCTCACGTTCACGCCGAACGGTCAGGGCGCGCCGCGTGTGGACGTGGGCCTGGAGTGGCGCTGGTTCGGGGCCGCGTCGCTGCCCGATGTCGGCGGTGCCTTGGCGCAGCTCGACGGGCTGGGCGAGTCTGGCGCGTCGCTGCGCGTGGCCGAGGATGGCGCGGTGCAGCGCTCGCTCGACGGCGCGTCGTGGCGGCAGGTGCTGACCCCGTTCGCGGCCCGCCGTGGCCTCGTCGCCGATCCGCGGGACCCGCTGACCGTCTGCACCACGGACGCGGCGGGGCTCGCGTGCTCCTTCGACGCGGGGCGCACGTGGAGCGGGCTCGCGGACGCGTTCGAACACCCCGAGTCGGTGGAGCTGCGGTGGACGGGCGACGGCCTCTACGCGCAGGACGGCGACCGCGTGGCCGCGCTGATGCAGGTGCGCAGCCGCGATCTGCCGTCGAGCGCGCTGTACTTCGGGTCCGCGGACGATCGGTTCGGCCCCGATCTGACCCCCTTCCTCCAGCAGATGGGCCGCGCGCTCCACGACGATCCGACGCTGGTGCTGCGCGTCGAAGGCCACGCCGACTCGCGCGGGCAGGACGGCTACAACGACGACCTCGCGCTGCGCCGCGCCAACCGCGTCGCCGCGGCCATCACGCAGTTCGGCGGGCGAGCGGAGCAGCTCGACGTCCGCAGCTTCGGCGAGCGGCGCCCGGTGCGTGCGGGCACCAGCCCCGCGGACCTCGCCGCGAACCGGCGGGTCGAGTTCGTGCTGTTGGAGCACGCCGCGGTGCTGACCCCGTGGGCGGACTGTGACGACGCGCGCGCGCCGGCAGGCGCGACCGACGCGAGCCTGGACCTGGGCGCTCTGGGTCGCACCTACGTAGAGCCAAGCGCGGCGACGCTCCGCTCCCGCGAGGAGATCATGGGCGCGCTCCAGGAGATGGTGCGCGCGGACGTCTCGTCGTTCGACGCGTGCTACGAGAGCGCCGTAGATGTCTACGGCGGATTCCGGGGAGTGTGGCAGATGTCGTTCTTGGTGGACGTGAACGGGCTGCTCCAGGACGCGCAGGCGGACGGGGACGCGGGGTCGCTCCCGGAATTTGAGCAGTGCCTGGCGGACGAGCTGTCCACGTGGACGCTCGGCCACCAGCTGGACCAGCCCTTTGGCCCCGTGCGCTTCCCGGTCGAATTCGGAGGGGCGCAGTGACCGCGCGCGCCGACGGCTGCGCCGAGGCGACGTACGCGTGGGCGACGCCCGCGGCGTCGGCCGTCTCCAGCAAGCTGCTGGTCGTCGCGCTGTCGCTCGCCGTGCTCCCAGGCTGCCTGCTCTTCCGACACCGAGAGGAGTCGCACGGGAACCACCCCGGCGATGTGACCGAGGACGAGGACACCGACGAGCTCTCCCACGACGGGTCGGACGACGACGCCTCGGACTCCGACGCGACGCAGGCGGATACGGACGACGGCGGGGCGGGCGACACAGACCAGGCGGACACGGACGTCACCGACAGCGCGTCGGACACGCTGGTGGGCGACACGGACCCGTCCGACAGCGACACGAACCCGGGGACATCGGACACCGACGTCAGCTCGACCGACACCGACGCGGGCACGGTGGACACCGACGTCAGCTCGACCGACACCGACGCGGGCACGGTGGACACCGACGTCACGCCCACGGACACAGACCCTGGTTCGGTGGACACGGACGTCACCTCCACCGACACCGACACCGGCGGGCCCGTGATCGTCGACACGGACACGGGGAGCGGTCCCGTCGACACCGACACCGTGCCGCTCGACACGGCCGACACCGACGTCGCGCCGGACACCGACGTGCCGCCCGTCAACCACCCGCCCACCGTCGGGGTGCCGACCCTCGCCCCCTCGCCGGTCTACGACAACACCCAGGTGTCGTGCAGCGCGGTGGTCAGCGATCCGGACGGCACCACGCCTTCGGTCAGCTACCTGTGGACCAACGTCACGCGCGCGGCGGACCTGGGCACGTCGAGCACGCTCACGCTGACCGCGGCGATCGCCGCTGGCGGAGACGTCCTGCGCTGCACGGTCGCCGCGTCCGACGGCGCGCTGTCGGCGTCCGCCAGCGCCTCGGTGACCGTGTCCTGGCGCGCCGGGGACTCCATCGGGACCACCAAGCTGGGCGACGCGCGGTACATCCCGCCGGGCACCTTCCGCATGGGCTGCGTCGCGGGTCGGGATGACGTCGGCTACCCGTGCGCCTCGAACCAGTCCCCCGCGCACGACGTCACCCTGACGCATGGCTTCTGGATGATGGAGACGGAGATCACGCAGGGGGAGTGGGGCGGGTTCGGCTACAGCAACCAGTTCACCTTCAAGACCTGCGGAGCAGACTGCCCCGCGGAGAACGTGACCTGGTGGGAGGCGCTGGTGGTGGCGAACGCGGCGTCCGTCGCCGACGGGCTGCCTGAGTGCTACGCGCTCACCGGCTGCTACGGCACCGTGGGCCGGCAGGCGGCGTGCACCGGGTTCACCGTCACGTCGACGAGCGGCAGCGTGCACGACTGCGCGGGCTGGCGCGTGCCGACCGAGGCGGAGTGGGAGTACGCCGCGCGCGCGGGCGCGTCTGAGCCGTTCCCCGGAGGCGGCGTCGGGGCGGACGTGGCCTGGTTCTTTGCGGGCAGCGCCAACCAGACGCACCCGGTCTGCCGCAAGAACCCCAACGCCTGGGGCCTGTGCGACATGGGCGGGAACGTCTGGGAGTGGACGTGGGAGTCGATCTACACGTACACGGCCACCGCCGCGACCGATCCGATCGCGCCGCTGACGGGCGGCGATCACCTCATCCGCGGCGGCGGCTGGGACCGTGGGGAGCAGACGGTGCACTCGTCGTACCGCACCTACACCGCGCTGCACATGCCCTACATCGGCATCCGCCTCTTGCGGACGGCGCGCTGATGGCCGCGGCCCGTGCCTGGTCGCGGCGACCCCGACGGCGCACGCCCGGATTGGGACATTTGGGCGCGCGTTTGCATGTCCCGGATCCCGTTGTGAGGCGGGACGCGCTATGCGCGCTCGCGCGAGGAGTTGGAGCATGACGTCCTGGCTGTTGATGCTGTGGTTTGGCGGGATTGCCCATGCAGCGCCCAACACCAAGGCTTGCCGTTGGGTGGCGGAGGAGGTGGAGTCCGCGCCAGACGAGGGCTCCACCCTCAACGCGATCGCCGTAGACCGCGAGCACGAGTGGGACGCGGCCACCGTGGCGTGCCTCCGCGAGCGTGGCCTGCGCACGCCGGTCGTGCTGGCCGCGCGTCGTCGCGTGCTCCGGGCCGAGGCCGGCGTGTCGCCGGGTCCGTACGAGGTTGATCCGACGGACCCCGTCGTCACCCCGACGTTCGACGCGGCGGTGCTGCTGTCCAAGCGCATCGAGATCGGCGGCAAGGGCTGGACCGGCAGCGTGCTGCTCCACCCCACCTTCGTCGACGAGGACCTGCCCTCCTGGTTCCACGTGTCGGAGCTGCTGGAGCTGGTGACCAAGCAGGAGCGGCCCGGCAGTCAGGTGCCCGCGCTCGACCTCGCCGAGGCGTACGAGGACAGCGTCCCCGCGTACGCGCCCATGCGCGAGGGTGGCCACCTCGGCAACCCGGCCTTCCTGACCAAGCTCGCCGACGCGCCGCTGTCGCGGCTGGTGGGGGCGCAGCAGCGCGTGGTGTGGCTGGACTTCGAGTCGGTCGACGGCGGCGTGGTGCTGTCCTGGTCCATGAACCGCCTGGACCTCGGCCAGCCGTACTTGCCCGTGGCAGACCCGCAGCGCCTGCAGTTCACGCCCGTGACCGGGGACCGCGTCGCGTTCGACGCCCACCAGCGCGTCACGCCCAGCTCGTCGAGCGCCGTGTCGTCCACGCTCTCGCGCAAGTGGCCCGCGCCGCGCGCGGCGACCGTGGGCGTGGGCTTTGGCCTGCTCGCGGGCGGCGTGGCGGCGGTGGTCGGCACGTACCTGTCCTACGACGCGTCGCTTGACCAGAGCGGGGTCGTGGACCCGTCCAACCGCAAGCTCGTCGCGGGCAACACGGTCGGCGCCGGCGTGGCGGCGCTCGGGGGCGTGGCGGGCATCGTCGGCCTGGCGTTGCCGTCCCGCTTCTGGACCCACAAGCACCGCTAGTCGCGGCCGCTCGCTACTGGGCGTTCGGCGCGACGACCAGGTCGATCAGGGTCACCGTGTCCAGCTCGGCCGAGACGGGGAGCTCAAACTCCTCGCCCGTGCCCATCGACGTGTCGGTGACCGCGAGCTTGACGGTGTAGGGCGTCTTGATCGCGTCGGCGCACCAGGACACCACCCACACGCCGTTGCGCTGGCCCGAGGCGACCGCCTTGCGGACCTCCACCTCGCGGCCGTCGGGGCCGGCGAGCTTGAGGATGCGCAGCGCCTCGTCGTCGCCGCGGCCCTCCCAAGAGCGCAGCCCGCCGTAAGGGCCGCGCGTGGTGACGCGCACCACCATGAAGCGCCAGGCGGACAGGTCGAACAGGGTGCGCGGGGCGTCGGAGGCGGGGGCGACGCACTTGCCGCTGCCGGACCACGCCAGCTCGTCCTCCTCCACCTTGACCGTCCACAGCTGCATGCCGGACGGGTCCGCCAGCGTGAGCCGACGGCGGAGCACCTGATCGTCGATCATCGGGCGCCAGGTCTCTTCGACGTCCGCGTCGCGGTTGGTGGGCAGGGGCATCTCCACCCAGCCCGCCTTCGCGAAGTAGAAGCTGGGGCGCAGGTCACACCCGCCGACCACGCCGGCCTCCAGGCGGCCCTTGCTCTGGTCGTAGGTGTACGAGGCGCAGCGCAGCGGGCTGCGGCCGCGCACCTCGATGGTGTCGGGGCGAGACGGCTCGTCCGCGGAGTGCTTCTTGGCGGCGCCGCAGACCAGCACCAGGAGCACGGCGAGGGAGGCCTTGGGGAAGAGACGCATCACAGACCCTCACAGAACGGGGGAGCGCCGCCGAGCGACGCGCAGCGACGGCACGCGTCGGGGATCCAGGCGCCCTCACGGGCGCGGACCACATCCGGACGGCCAATCTTGTCCATGTAGTAGCTGAACTCCTGGCAGGCGCCCTTGTCGGCGGGCTGCTGCACGCGCGCGGGGACGTCGGACGCCAGCTCCAGGCGCACGGCGAGCGGGATGGTGCCGCCCTGCCCCTGCTCGGAGATCCGCACGTACTCCAGCAGCGCGGACGGCGTGTCCTTCAGCGACCGGATGAGCTTCTGCCCGTCCGTGGGGTTGAGGTTCACGTCCTTGAGCAGCTTGCGCTGCGCGCTCTGGATGACCTCCTGCGCGGCCTCGTTCGGCGCCTTGTGCGACAGCGTGCGCACCACGTCCATCGCCACCGCGGGGTCCGCTACCATCGCGCGGAGCATGGCCCCGTTCGACTGGTTCAGCATCGCCTCCACGCGCGCCAAGCCCTGCGGGGACGCGGGCGCCGCCGGGGCGGGGGCCGGAGCGGGGGCGGGCGCCGGAGCAGGGGCAGGCGCAGGCGCGGTCTCGGGCTGCGCGGCGGGGCCAGGCGCCTCGATCGAGGCCACCGTGGCGCGCGG
>CAIOSP010000208.1 GCA_903861005.1 uncultured Pseudomonadota bacterium | reverse complement strand
GTAGAGCTGCTCGACCTCGGTCCGATCGAGCGAGCGCGAGCCGGGCCACGGCAGCGGGCCGTGCTTGACCGCGACCTTGCTGGCGGTCAGCGTGACCGTCGTGTGGTTCACGAGCCCGGTGATCGCGTAGTACGCGAGCCCCACGCCGACGGCGGCGTGGAGGGTGCCGAACGCCGCCATCAGCCACTGCTCGCCCAGGATGGCGATGGAGTACCAGACCACCATGAAGGTGTCCCAGAACGCCACGAAGAACAGGATGAACAGGTGGGCGGGGCTCCACCAGCGCCAGGTGATGTGCAGGCGGTCCCCGGCGGTGTCGAGCTTGAAGCCGCGCGGCAGCTCCACCGCCTGCGCCACCTTGCGCGCGTCACGCGCCGGGTCGGACACGCCGAAGGGCGTCGGTGTGCTGCCCGACGCCGCCACCTGGAGCGGATCCGGCGGTTCGGTCGGCAGGGCAAACGGGTCGTTGCGGGGCTTGAGCTCGACGTCGAACTCGACCGAGCAGCTCTTGCACCGCGCGATCACGCCGCGAAACGGCCCAGGCTGCGCCGAGAGTTCGCCACCACATCGCGGACATGCAGGAAGATCGCCCATCCGCCACCCCGGCCAGCCCCTAACGCTGCGAACCGCTGCGCCGCACCCGTCGCGGCCGGGTAGGATGCAAGCGGCGGAGGTTTCTTGCGGGCACGACGCATCCTGGCGATCGCGGAGAGGGATCTTCGCATCGAGTTCTCCGGCAGGCAGGGCGGCTTGCTGCCGCTGGTGGTCGGCCTCATGCTGCTGCCGCTCGCGATCGCGCCGCATGCGCCCCACTTGGCACCGCGCCAGCAGAAGATCTACGTGTACGGCGAGGTCCCGCCCGAGGTCGCCAAGCTCCCGAACCTGGTGCGCGACGAGGGCCCCCGCCGGATCACGATCTACCCGCCCACACCTCCCGCCGAGCCGGGCTGGCGCGTGGAGGGCTCCACGCTGCCGCCCGCCCTCACCAACGCGCTGGACCGGATGGACCCGGTGATCAAGGTGGTCACGATCGAGGCGCAGAAGCTGGAGCTGCCGAACCGCTCGCTGCTCCTGAGCCTGGTGTCGGCGTCCACCCTGACGGGCGCGCTCGCGCAGTCCATCCCCGGTGAGCGAGCGTCGCGCACGCTGGAGACTCTGCGCACGGCGTCTGTCAGCGCGGCGGAGATCGTGGTCGGCAAGTGGCTGGCTTGGACGGCGTTCGCGGGCGGCATGGCCACGCTCGCGGGCGTGATCGCGGTGCTCCTCGGGCGCCAGGAGGCCGGCCCCTGGCTGCTCGCGCTCCCCTGGGTGGCGGCGGGGACGGCCGCGGGCGGCCTGTGGCTCGTCCGGCGGGCGAACGACGTGGTTGGCGGGGCGACGGTGGCGCTGCGCACCCAGCCCGCGGCGCTGGCCGCGGTCGCGCTGGCCGCCTGGGCGCTGGGCCGGATCCACCCGCTGCTCGGCGCGAGCGTCCCGCTGGGCGGTGCGCTGATGACCGCGGGGTCGCTGTGGCAGGGCTGGGCGCCGGTCGCGGTCTCGATCCTGTCGACCGCGCTGGCCTGCGCGGCGCTGCTCGCCGTGACCGCCCGCGATCTGGCGGAGAACGAGCAGAACCACCTGCACCGCGACTGGGGTGCGGCGGTCGCGATGACCGCCGTCGCGGCCTCCGCGTGGTGGGTGGGCGTGCTGTCGCCCATGGTGTGGGCGATGGGCGGCGCGGCCGAGCGCACCGCCCTCATCCCGCGGGTGTCGGGGCCGATCGGCGGCATGCTGGCGATGACGTGTATGGTGGTCGCGCTGGCCGCCCGGCACCCGACGCCCGTGCAGTCGATCGGGCTGGTGAAGGCGCCACGCTCCGCGTGGGGCGCCGCGGTCGCGGTGGGCCTCACCCTCCCCCTGCTGGCGTCGGCGAGCGAGCTCTGGCCGCTGCCCGCGTCGTCGATGTGGATCGACGCCCGCGAGCGGCTGATGTCCGCCTCCACCCCGCAGATGGCGAGCCCGCTGATCCTGCTGGGGGTGGTCGCCGCACAGGAGCTGCTGTTCCGAGGGTGGATCCGGCGAGCCGGAGGCGGTGTGCTCGCCGCGGTCGCGTCCTGGCTGGTGCTGGCGCCGCTGGATCCGGTGCGCGGCGCGCTGGAGTCCGCGCTGATGGGCGCGCTGGTGGTGGCATCCGGCGGGGCGATCCTCCCCGCGATCCTGGCTCGAGGCGTCGCGGCGATGGCTGCGAACGTGCTTCCCGGCGCGCCCGCGTGGATGGGCATCGCGCTGGCGGTGGCCGGCGCGGTCGGTCTGGTCCGGGTCGGACGGCCCCACCGGGCATGACCGTGGTGCTGGACGGCGCCATCGGGACGGTGCTGTCCAACCTGGGGATCGCCACGCCCGCGCCGCTGTGGAGCGCGACCGCCGTGCGGGACCACCCCGACGTGATCGCCGCGCTGCACGCCGCCTACGCTGCCGCCGGGGCCACGGTGCACACCTCGGTCACCTTCCGGTCGGCCCCGGCTACCGCGGGCGACCCGTCCCCCGCGCTGACCCGTCGCGCGGTGGGCCTCGCCCGCGGCGCCGTCCCACGCAGCCACCGCGTGGCGGGGAGCCTGGCGCCCATCCACGACTGCTGGCGCCCCGACCTGTCGCCCCCAGACGCGATCGACGCGCACCGTCGGTTCGCCGCCCTGCTCGCCGACGCCGGCTGCGACCTGCTCCTGGCCGAGACCTTCTCCAACCCCGACGAGGCCTGCGTCGCTGCCCGGGCCTGTGTGGAGACCGGCCTGCCCACCTGGGTCGCGCTCACGCCGGGCTTCGACGGGCGCCTCATGACCCCCGTCGAGCTCACGCGCGCCGCGCGTCGGGTTGCAGACCTCGGCGCTGAGGTCGTGCTGGTGAATTGCTTCCCTGTCGCCCAGGCGGACCGCTGGGTCGACGCGTTGATCTCCGCCGGCACGCGATGGGGGGTCTACGCCAACGCCGGGGAGCCCGGTGATCCCCACGCGAACGGTACTCTTGGCGCCGCGAAACGCTACGCGGACCTGGTTCAGGGGTGGGTCGACCGAGGCGCGTCGGTGGTCGGCGGATGCTGCGGCACAAATCCCTCTCACATTCGGGCCTGGACCGATCGAATAGGGTGAAGGAACCTCTCGACGAACCCGATTTGATCTGGTACACCTAGATCGTGAAAGTGGCCGACAAGAATGTTTGGCCCGGACGCACCCAATGACCCTCCTCTTCCCCCTCATGGCGTACATCGGAGTCGTTGCCCACGCGGGCACCGGCCCAGCCATCACGGTCGAAGATGACGGCACGGTGGTCGCGCGCATGCTGATCGACGCGCCCCCGGCGCAGGTCCGTCAGGTCATCCCGGACATTCAGGCGGGCACGAGCACCAACGTGCTGTCGTCCACCAAGGTTCCGGACGGCAGCTGCATCAAGATCGACCGGCGCACCCGCGGCCTGTGGGACCCGCTGGAGATGAAGACTCGCCTGTGCCCCACGGACACCGGCTGGCGCGAGAGCCTGGTCTCGTCGGACGACTTCAACGCGTACAGCACCGAGTGGTCCGTGCGCGATGACAACGGTCGGTCCTCGGTCCAGGTGCGCGTCCGGTCTGAGGTCAACCTCCTCATCCCCACCTCCATGGTCCAGTCTGGCACCATCCAGGGCCTGCACGACTCGTTCGCGGCGATCCTGCGCAAGCTGCTCGCGGCGCGCACCGCGCCGTAGTCGCTCC
>CAIOSP010000207.1 GCA_903861005.1 uncultured Pseudomonadota bacterium | reverse complement strand
GTCGGACCGCGGCGGATCGCACCGACTCGACGACGCGGTGGGTCACGCTGAGCCCCTCGCCCTCAAGGGCGGTGGTGACGAGGGCGCCGAGGGCGGGGCTGCGGGTCTGCAACAGGACTGAGGTCATGGTCACTCTCGACGTGGGGTCATCAAGAGGACGACGGGAGGCACCGCGCCCGGACGCGTGCGCGTAAGTTTTCTGAGATCTGCGGGGCCCGGCGAGCCCGACAGGCCTGGTCCCGCGCGACCGCGGCCCCGTCGCGCTCGGCGACGCCGTCGTCACGGACAACCTCCCCGCCCACCGCCCCGCGCGTGTCCGCGACGCCATCACCGCTTCGGTGCGCTGGTGAAGCACCTGCGGCCGTCAAGCCCGGAGGGCGTGGGCGTGCGTGCAGATAGTCGGCGTATGAAGAAGACAAAGCAGAGCATGCGCGCCGCGGTGTCCGTAAGCGGACCTCATAAACCCGTAGTCTGAGAGACAACGGCCCGACGCGGCCCGTCGCCCCTCTCGGTTCTACCGTCCTCACCCCGGAGTCAGAATGTACCGCCTCCCGTCGCCCACCCAGCCTCGTCGTGAGCTCGCTCGGGTCACTTGGGATCGCCTAAGCGCCGTCTACGTCGTCGGAGCCGACGGCGAGGTCACCCTCGACAAGTCGGCGGCGCTCGACTTCAGCCTCGGTCTCGACGCGATCATGAGTCGGGCCATTCGTCGCTTCCCTGAGCTCTGCTCGGACGTCGACGGAGCGGTAAGCGATATCCGCCACCACCTCGTCGAAGGGTGCCCGTGGAGCAAAAAAGAGCCCCACCCTGCGCTCCTCCGTCGAAGCCTCGTCGGGGCGGCGCTGCATGACCAGCGCGCGCCTACGCCCGTCCCCCTGTTGAAGATGCTCATTGGGGGCCTCGCGCTGGCGCACTACACGCACTGGGCCAACGGAGACCGCGGTCCGTCGTCCGCCCCGCTCCGCCTTCAGCCCGCGGACGTTTACGTCGCTGTCACCGGCTGCGATGACGACCCGAGCTCCTGCGGCGCCGACGATATCGTGGACCACCGCTCCGACCCTGAGCGCGAGCTGCTGGATCGCGAGGCGGAGCTTCGCATCGTCAGCCACCTCCGCGACCCTGCCTTCGGCGTGACCCACCGCGTCGTCGTCCTCGCCCTCGCGCACGGGACCTTCGCGGGCGCAGGCGCGCGCCTCACCCACGACGACGTCCGCGCCGCCGCCACCGCGCCTCGCCAGCACGGCCAGGGGCTCGTCCGCTCCGCCAACGAGACCGGTCGGCTCCTCGGCACCTGCGATGCGGGCGGAGCTCAGGTCGACGTGCCCTCGGCTGAAAGCTGGCTGGGGCGCTGGGGCCGCAGCGGTCTCGCCTTCCGCGAGGTCGGCGAGGCCATGCACGAGCTCGCTTGGATCCTTCGGTCCGGCGACGAGACCGGCGCGGCCACGTGGCGCGCATGCGAGCCGAACCGCGCGGCGCAGGCGGTCAACACGATCCAGCATTGGCGCGGCCAGTGGCTCGCCCGTCGTAAGGCCGTCGGGGCCTAGGCGAATCCGGCACCCCAGGGGGGCACCGGGACCGCGAGGCCGTCTCCGGGGCCCCGGAGTCGCATCAGTCCGCGCCCTCTCGCGCAGCCCACCGCTTGCGCTCGCGCTCCGCCCACCACGCTCCCTGCCAGTTTTGCCGAAGCCACTGTGCCCACCGGGAGTCGCGGACGCGTGGGGGCGCAGCCGCGTCGAGGACTCGCTCGGCGTCGAGGTCGACGGCCGCGAGCGCACGGTCCAGGCAGTCTGCCTCGCCGAACGCCCGCAGGCCGACCATCAACCACTCGAGCTGATCTCGTTTCTCGAGCACCTCAAGCCAAGCGTTCTCGTCAAGGGAAGGCGACTCGAATCGTTGCGTCGGTGGTGGGTCATCTCGGACGAGTCGCTGCAGGCCCAGGCTCACCGCCGCGAGGTCCTCGTAGGCGCGCGCGTGGACGGTGAGTCGCTCGTGAGCGGGGAGGACACGCCAGGCAGAGGTGAGCGCATCCGCGAACGCATCGACATCGAGCAGCGGAGAGTCCGCTTCGGTACCATAGGCCGCTCGTTCCCCGACGGGGATGCGGGCACGCGACGTGCTTGAGAAGACGGCGGTGGGGTAGTTGGACGTCCCCTCGTCTGCTCCTAACTCGGGGTCGGTGTAGCGGGGCGTCCCCTCGCCTCCACCGAATTGGGGGCCGCGGGGCGTCCTGTCGTCTCGGACCTGCGACGGTAGGTTTGGAACCGCGAACACGTCGTAGACCGCCAGCCTGAAGCCGGAGAGCAGCACAGCCGAGCGAGCTGTGGCCACCGGCGCGAGGCTCGGGAACCCCAGGTCGACGATCAAGTCGAGCCTTCTGGCCTCGATCGCGTCCTTGGGAGCGCGGCCCAGCAAGATTGCCCGCGGTAGCGGCTGCTCCCGAAGGTGCTCGTGTTCGGCCAGCGAGCGCAGCTTCCCGGGGACGTCGTCGTCGACGCTCCATCGAACCTGGGTTGCCAGCTGGTGAATGTCCCAAGTGTGGGACCTGAACCCACTCGGGATAATACGTCGAATGTCCCAAGAATTAGACATGTCGACCTCGCTGGGCCTGGGCGACGAGCTGCGGGAGGCGGCGCCAAGGCCCGCCTCCATCGTCCACGTGATCCTGACGCACCCGACGAACCATGGCCCGGCTGGCGGCGATCAGACCCACGACGCCGACCGCGGGCCTCATCTCGGTGACCATCGAGTGAAGCGAGCCGTCCCAATGGCGGGCCACGCCGCGGGGCAGCTCGCACCAATCCATACCATAGGAGATGGTTTCAAGCCAGGTCGCGACGTACAGGTCGACGTCGTCGAGGGGTCCCAGCTCTTCGGACCATAGCGCGAGCAGAGCGGTGCGCAGGCCGATCCACGTGTCGAGGCGCCTCGGGTCCTCTGTGAGGAGCCGGACAAATTCATCGTCGAGATGCTTCGAGAGGTCCGAGCGGGCACGACCGAGCTTCCGGAGCGCGGTCTCGCGCTCGATCGGAGGTGGGCTGCGCGTTTCGCGCTCGAGCGCCTCCGCGCCGCTGCCCGGATTGCTGACTTCCGCGCGCGTGAACGCCTCCAGGAGGCGGTATGACCTCGGGTCCCGCCTGCCGGACTGGTTGACCGTCTTGGCGAGGCCGAGCAGTGACTCGATCTGGTCCCGCGACCGGGGCTCGTAGCGCCACGACGCCGCGCGCGCGTGGACCCTTTCAAAGTATGGGGGAGGGGCCCTCAGCGCCCGGAAGTCGAGGAGGAGCTCCTCGTCGGGCTTGTCCTCGCGGGGGCGGGGGAAGTTCTCGATGCGATGCCCTCGCGAATGCAGCCACGCGCGCTGCCCGTCGTTCACGCTCGTGAGCACGGCGCAGCGGGTGAGCCACGCCAGCAGGGGGGCGAGCGCGGCGTCGCCATCCTGCTGGTCGCTGTCGCCGGGCTTCGGCAGGGGGAGCAGCTCTTTGCGACGGATGCCCAGCCGCCCACGCCGCCACTGCTGGACGAGCTCCTCGGAGACCACCGGAAGGATCGAGTCCAGGTCCGCTGGCGCGTTGGTCGCCGGGCGCCCCACGCCGCGCTCCTCGACGACCCGGTGGTACCAGTCCCGCGCGTCGTCCCATAGAGGCTGAGCCCTCGGGCTCCGCAGGAGGCTCACCAGGAGCCCGGTCGCCTGCCGGGCAGCGAGATGCCCCTCAGCATAGGACCCCTGGACGGTGCCTTGGGTCAAGGCCCGCCAGGCTTGAAGCACGTCGCCTCGGTCAGTCATGCTCGCCTCGTCCCTCCCTGCTGGCGTCCGGGCTTCATACCACGTTGGTGGCGCGGTCGTGGGCCCCGTCGAGCCGAGATCCGCCCGCGTGCGGTCGTCCGCCTTCGGGGTTGGCTCAGGGTGCGTGCGTCCGCGCGCGCCTTCCGGCGGACATGGGGTCGCGTGATCTGGGCGACGGGCGCCTGCGCGACCGGCCGCAGGGCTGGGGCTGCCAGAGGCGGCGTCGCCGAGTTCGGCGATCGGTCGGGCGACCGTCGGCGGTCGAGGCTGCCCCGACCTGTCGAGCGGCGGCACCAAGCGCAATCGGGTGACGACGCCCTGGTTTGTCTTGCCGACCGTGGACGGCGGGCGGTCGTTTGCTCGACCGGTAGAGACGATCCAGATGGTCATGGTCTGGAACCTGCGGCGCGCGACGTCCGGACGTGCGGTCGGCGCAGCTCGCGACGTGTGGCGCCGACGACGGCCGTCTCGAGCATCGCACCCACGGCGACGTACAGATCTTCCCGCCGCACGTCGGTCACCGCGTGCGGGAAACCGGTCGTGAGGCAGCTCCTCCCCGGACCGACCCAGAGCAGGCGGTGCCCGAGCGACAGCCGCCGCACCGTCTCATGGAGATCGACGGGACCAGACACGAGGTTCGGGGCGCGGACGCGAACGGTGGTCATCGAGGCTCCTGGAGATGTCGAAGGGAGGTCCGGCTGCGCGCGACGCGCCTCGCTCCATGGACGGGGGACGCGAGGCCGTCCCAGGTTCGGATGAGAGACGCTCGGATTGTCTCGTCAGCAGGTCGGCGCGCTGGTGCGGTGGGATGGCGCGGGCGCTCGGGTGGTCACTTGAGGCGTCGCACCTGGCTGGCCGACACGTCGGTGACGACGGTGTGGCCGAACAGGGTGAGCCGCACGGCGAGCCGTCCGCGGTTGGGCGCGAGCGACACGACCTCGCCGGTGACGTTGGCGTACCGAGCCTCGGTGAACCCCACCTTGTCCCCGACGGAGAAGTCCGGCATGGCCGGCTCGGCGGGGCGCGGCTCGCAGAGCCGCAGCAGCCTCTCTACCTCGGCGTCGGAGAGCGGCGCGGGGCGCGCCGGGGAGCCCCCGAGGAAGCCCATCACGCCGGGCGTGGAACGGACGAGGTGGAGCGTGGAAAGGTCCACCTCCATCTCGACGAGGACGTAGCCGCTGAACAGGCGGCGGTTGCGCGGACGACGGGTGGACGGGTCGACGTACGTCTCCGTCGGCGCGAGCACCCGACCGAAGCGGGTCTGGAGACCGTGCGCCGCGACGCGCCGCGCCATCGCGACGACGACCTTCTGCTCTTGTCCGGGCCGGGTGCAAACGCTGTAGAACTGCATCGATGTGCCTCTGGTCTTGCGGTTTTCGGGCCGATCGCGCGCAGCGCGCGCAGGCTTCGGTATGTGGGGCCACGCGCCCGCTCGCCGACCGCGCTCCGCCCTACCTAGAGGAGGCGCGCGTTCGTCGGGCAGGCGGCGCGAGGAGCCGCCAATGGGGTGACGTTCCCACCGCGGGGCCTCGGACGGGGAGCGCGAGAATTTCTTTTCGACTGCGCTCTCTCCCCAGATCCGAGAGGCCGGGGCGTCCGCACCTGCGGCTTCACTACAGAAACACTGTGGTGCGCTCATGGGGATCTGATGCGCCAGCGTGGCGCAAGAGATGGGCGTTCAGTCAGTTTTTCAAAACCTGTGCTCGAAAGCTGATATCGTGGTGTCGATGACGGGAGTCGCCGGCCAACGTCGACCGTTTGGTCGACGTGACCGCAACCCGGCCAACCCACGCGACAAACTCGATTAAATTCTAAAAGCAGTGGATACGAACATGACAAAAGAAGTAAAAAACAAGCACAACCCGATCTTCCATCTTGATCTTGGCGACGATCGCTGCCCGAACTGTGGTTCAATCGGCTGTGTCCAGGCGCTGACGATGCTGAACGACTGGCGCGACGATAGAAAGTTGTGCGTCGATGCCGCTGAGTACCACGAGGTCCTCGACAGCGTGGACGAACATCGTCCGAGCTGGCTGGGCACGTGCCCTGCTCCGCGCATCGAGGTCTTTACAAGAATTCTTAGGGAGGTCGCGGGTCCTCGTCCTGTTGTTGAGCGTCCTAGCACGATCATGATTTTTCAGTAGGGTCCCGCCGGGCCCGGGTTGGCGCTCGGACCGAGCAGATGATCTGCTTCTTCATGCTTGGTTTGGCGGTCGTTCCTGTGCTCCCTCGACGCGTGGATGTGCCGGAGGTGTGCGTGGAACCCGTGCGGCTTGGGTGGATCGCAGGTGGAGGATCTAGAGGGCCCTAATCGGTCGCTCCCGCCGCACCGCAGCGACGTGAGCCTCCGTGAGGGGGGCCCTCGCGTGGCGGCGACGCACCTCGTCGCACCCTGTCGCGGTATGACCTGGGCTTGCATGGGCTGGCGTGTTGTGTCGCGCATTGTCGGCGTTGTAAGGATTGAAGGTGCGAGTTATGGCCCGGGCTTGAGTTCGCTTCTGCACCCCATCCCGGAGCCACCATGACTGAAGCCGTCCTCGACGACGCCCACAAGGAACAGCAGGATCCCTCGGTCCGCGCCGACCCCTCCTTGGACCCCGACCCGCACCTTGCTGCGTCCGTCAGCGTCCCGGCGAGCGCGGAGGACGAGGAGCTCGACGAGCCGTTCGTCCGGGAGCGCCCGCCCTGGCTTGAGTACGACCGCCACGGTCGTCCGCTCGCCTCCCTGCGCAACGTGGTCCGGGCGCTGAAGCTGGGCGACGGCCACTTCGGCTGCCTGCGTTGGAGCGAGTTCCAGGGCCGGGCGTTCGTTACGGAGGAGCCGCTTGACGATCAAGCCTTCATGCGGATCCTGCTGGAGATGGATGAGGCCTACGGCCTGCGCCCCTCGCCGGACAAGCTGCGCCGTGCGCTGGACCACGTGGCTCGTGAGGATGTTTTTCACCCTGTCGTGGACTGGCTCACGGCGCTCAAGTGGGACGGCGAGGCGCGCCTGGAGCGCCTCTTGATCGACCGCTTCGGCGCTGAGGACTGCTCATTGAACCGCCAGATCTCTCGGCGCTGGCTGATCGGCGCGGTGGCGCGTGTGTTGGAGCCCGGCTGCAAGCTGGACACGATGGTGGTGCTGGCGGGCCCCCAGGGCCTCCGCAAGTCCACGGCGTGCGCCGCGCTCATGCCAGAGTCGGCCTGGTTCACCGACACCACGTTCACGGTGGGATCGAAGGACGCGCTGCTTCAGCTGCAAGGGGTTTGGCTGGTCGAGATCGGCGAGCTTAGCGCCATGACGCGCGCGGACAGGAACCAGGTGAAGGCGTTCCTCTCGAGCCGGAACGACAGGTTTAGGGCGCCGTATGCCCAGGATGTCCAGTCGCATCCCCGCCAGAGCTTCTTCGTCGGCACAGTCAACGATCAGGAGTTCCTGGACGACCCCACGGGGGCCCGGCGGTTCTGGCCGGTCACCGTGACCGCCGTCGATGTCGAGGGCATCGCCGCTGACCGAGATCAGCTGTGGGCGGAGGCTGTGGTCGCCTACCGTGCTCACGAGCCTTGGTTCCTCGACGCGACGGGCGAGGCGGCTCTGCGCGCGCGAGCCTCGCTTCACGAGCACTACGACGCCTGGGAGGCCGTGATCGCCACCTGGTTGGAGTGCCGGCAGGGCTCGTTCACGGTGGAGCAGGTCCTGACCGAGGTCCTCGACTTCCCGCTCGCTCGGGTCACCCGCTCCCATCAGACCCGCGTGGGGCGGATCTTGAGTCAGCTCGGCTGCAGGCAGACGCGGCCGAACGGAGGCGCACGGCAACGCAAGTGGGCCCAGCCCGGCATGTTGGACGGGAGCGCTCATGTCAGGTCTTAGCTTGCCTTTGAGTCGTCCAGCCTTGTTCCAAGGTTGGACGACGTTGGACGAGGTCCTCGTGCCGATCTCGGTGACTGGCGATGCGGTCGGGTCGCCGGGCGGGAGGGCAGACCATGGCGCCCCGTGAGATCCCCGGCTGTCTCACCGACGCCACCAGCTCGGACGGGCTGTGGACCCTGCTCAAGCGAGACCCCGAGCGAGCGTTCAATCAGCTTCGTGGTCTCTCCGCGCGGCGCGCCCTTCAGCCCGACCTCACCATCGGGCGCTGGCTTCGCGACGGCGCCGACGGGTCGTTGCTGCCGGACCATCCGGGTGACCGTGCCTTTGTGCCTCGGCGCGCCGCCGCCGCGAGTTGGATGCCCTACGTGGCGCGCTTGCGGCTCGCCGAGATGGACGAGGGGAGTCTGCTGCAGGTCGTGCATGCGCGGCTCGCGAAGGACAAGCCGGTCTCGAAGGACAACTGGACCAAGCACTGCACCTGGCTGCGAACTTGGATCTCGCAGGGCCAGGCGGCGATCCGTGCCCCGCGCCTGGTCGATGACTGTTGGTCGGTGATCCCCCGCGCGAAGGGCATGAAGTCGGAGCGCGCGCCGGTGCGGCTGGTGGAGGTCCACCGCGTGCTGGTCGGGTGCGTCCCGAAGGTGGACCTGGGCTTGGCGATCGGGTTCGCGCTCGGCTCTGGCCTCACGGT
>CAIOSP010000206.1 GCA_903861005.1 uncultured Pseudomonadota bacterium | reverse complement strand
GTGGGGATGTCGTAGTCATCATGCATCCGATCAATCCCGCTCGTCAGCTCCCGGCCCCGCCGCCCGCCAACCGCCGCCCGCGGAAACACACGCTCGTTCACCACGCGCTCGATCGACGCCGTCTGCACCTGGCGCGCCTCTTCGAAGCCCGTGGCGATGACGGTCACGCGGACCTCGTCGCCCAGGGTCTCGTCGACGACCCAGCCGAAGATGACCTGCGCGTCCTCGTGCGCCTCTTCCTGGATGAGCGTGAGCGCCTCGTGCGCCTCGTACAGGGTGAGGCCCGAGCCGCCGGTGATGTTGATCAGGACGCTGGTGGCGCCGACCATGGAGATGTCGTCGAGCAGCGGCGAGCTGATGGCGACCTGGGCGGCCTCGGCGGCCTTGTGGGTGCCCTTGGCGTGGCCCACGCCCATGAGCGCGACGCCCTTGCCGGACATGATGGTGCGGACGTCGGCGAAGTCGACGTTGACCTCGCCCTGGTAGTTGATCAGGTCGCTGACGCCCTTGACCGCCTGCAGGAGGACCTCGTCCGCGATGCGGAAGGCGTCCTTCATGCTGGTGCGGTCGTTGGACATGGCGATCAGGCGCTGGTTGGGGATGGTGATCAGCGTGTCGACGTTGGCGGAGAGCGCCTCGATGCCGGACTGGGCCTGACGACGGCGACGGGCGCCCTCGAAGCCGAACGGACGGGTGACGACGCCGACGGTGAGCGCGCCGCACTCACGCGCGACCTGCGCGATGATCGGAGCCGCGCCGGTGCCCGTGCCGCCGCCCATGCCGGCCGTGATGAAGACCATGTCCGCGCCCACGACCAGCTCCGCGATCCTGTCGCGATCTTCGAGCGCGGCCTCGCGGCCGACGTCGGGGTTGGCGCCGGCGCCGAGGCCCTTGGTGAGCTGCGCGCCGAGCTGGAAGCGACGGGGTGCCAGGCTGCGACGAAGATCCTGCGCGTCGGTGTTCATCGCGATGAACTCCACGCCGGAGAGGCCAGCCGCGATCATCGTGTTGATGGCGTTGCCGCCACCACCGCCGACGCCGATGACCTTGATGCGGGCACCAACGGGCGCTTCTTCTTCGACGATCTCGATCATGGAGTCCTCCGGGGGGCGGAAATGGCGGGCAGAGTGAGGGGCGGGCGTGCGGGGTGAGCGAAGCCTGGGAGGCCGCGACTCAAGGATGAGGAGCGCTCGGCGGAGGGTCCACCGGCGCAGAGGGATCAACGTGAGAGGCGTTGGCGTCCACCGCGGCGTCGTCCACCGGGGCGGCGAGCGCCTCGGCCTGGGCGAGCAGCGGATCCACCGCGAGCACGGGCGCGTCGGGCGCGCCCAGCGGACGGACGATGGCGACGCGCTCAGGCGCGACGTCCACGTGGAGCGGCTGGGTCAGGTCGACGCCGCGCCCGATGAGGGCCGCCAGGCGCGCGATCTGCTGGTCGTAGTCGCCAAAGCCGAACAGGACCTCGGCCGTGGGGTGCTTGGCGGTGCCGCCCGACGTCTGGATGGTCCAGCCGCGGGTGCGCTCGAAGCGGATCTCAGACACTTGGCTGAGCGGGATGACCTGATGGCTGTCGAGCTCGGTTAGGATCCACAGGGCGTCGCGGATGGCCAGCCGCGGCAGCGCCGGGTGCGACTTCTCGAGCGTCGCGTCCACGCCCGTGATCAGCGGGTGGTCCAGGTCTTCCGACGTGGCGCGCAGGAAGGGCGTGCCCTCCTGGTCGACGTAGTACAGGCCGTCCGTGAACGCGAGCAGCGCGACCGGCTCGTGCTCGTGCACGGTGACGACGATGCGGTTGGGGAGGCGGCGCTCGACCTCAACCGACTGGACCCAAGGGTGACGCTGCACGCCCGCCGACACCGCCGCCAGATCCGCGCCCCACAGGCTGGTGCCGTTGCGCAGGTCCGACAGGTGGCGCAGCTCGGCGTTGGTGGCGTGGTGGTTGCCGACGAAGTCCACGCGCTCCACGTAGAACTGATCCGGCCGGACGATCACGAGGATGATCGCCGGGACAGCAGCCAACGCGAGCAGGATGGAACGAACGCGGTTCATGGTGGACTTTGCCGCGCCGGGGAGGCGCATGCGGAGGGTCGGGTGCCGGGGAGGCGGGCGCACGTCGGGGAGACGCACGCTGGAGGGTGCCCCAAGCTACACCGATCGCCACGCCGGATCAAGACGATCCGCGGTGCGTTCTCTCAGTCCAGACGGGCTGCTTGCAACAGGCGCTCGACCAGGGTCGGAAAGTCAATGCCCACGCACCCGGCGGCCATGGGCGACAGGCTGGTCGCGGTCATGCCGGGGATCGTGTTGATCTCCAGAAAGACAGACGTGCCGTCGGCCTCCACGATGAAGTCGGCGCGCGCGAGGCCTCGACAGCCGACCGCCTTGTACGCCACCACCGCGGCGGCCTGCGCGGCCTCGGTCACGGCGGCGGGGAGCGCGGCGGGCGCCTCGTAGCGGGTCAGGCCCTTGGTGTACTTGGCCTCGAAGTCGAAGAAGCCGGAGTCCGGCACGATGCGCACCACCGGCAGCGGCACGCCGTCGAGCACGGCCACGGTGATCTCCTCGCCGACGATCACCTCCTCGACGATCACCTCGCCGCCCTCCGCCACGGCGGCGGCCAGCGCGTCCGCCCACTCGCTCGCGTCGGCGGCCTTGCGCGTGCCCACGGTGGATCCACCGGTCGCAGGCTTGCAGATCACCGGGAAGCGAAGCGGCGGCGGCGGATCGCCCGCGACCGACACCGCGTCCGCCGCCAGGTGGATGCCGGGCTTGCCCGCGATCAGCCGCTTGGTGGTGATCTTGTCCATGGCGACCGCGCTCGCGCGCACGCCAGACCCCGTGTACGGGATACCCAGGACCTCTAGCAGGCCCTGCACGCAGCCATCCTCGCCGAACCGGCCGTGCAGCGCGATCCACGCGACGTCGACCTTGTGCGCGCGGAGCTGCTCGGCCAGGTCACGCCCGACGTCGATCTCCACGACGTCCCAGCCGCGCTCGCGCAGCGCGTCCGCGACCGCGTGCCCGCTCTTGAGCGAGATCGGCCGCTCCGACGACATGCCGCCGAGCAGCACGCCCACCTTCACCGACTTGGCAAACGACATCAAGGCCTCCCGATCCACGTCATCGCGTCTTGAAGCGAGACGCCGCGCTTGTCCTGGATCTTCTCGACGATCGACTTGTGCAGCAGCGCGAAGTCCTTCGCATTGCCGTCGCCCAGGTTGACCAGCAGGTCGGGCTCGGCCGAGGGCAGCAGGACGCCCCGCAGGCGCGTGGCGGACAGCCCGGTGTCGCGCAGCAGCTCGGCGGCGTCGTCGTCCTCGGCCTTGAACCAGCCGTGTGGCACCACCGGCGGGCGCGCCTTCTCACGCGGGGTGCGACGGATCAGCACCTCGGTGAACACCACGCTCCCCTTCCCTGGCACCTCATGCAGCGGGCAGGTGTGCTCCTGCGACCGCTGGATCCACTTCACCGACTCGACCCACGGCTCCCAGCCCTCGTCGGTCGCCAGCGAGGCGCCGACGGATCCGGCGGCGAAGCGCAGCGTCGACAGCGTGGTCTTGGGCGCGCCGCCGACGAAGCGCGCGCCGATCAGCGCGAGCGGGGCCGCGGCACCAATCCACCACCCCTGCTCGACCTCGGTCACACCCGCGAACGCGGAGCCCAGCCGCAGCACCACGCCGCCCGATCCACCGTCGCGGAACACCGTGCGGGTGCCCGCGCCGATCACGTTGCGCTTCCACTGGTGCTCGCGGCACACCGACAGCGCGTCGGCTAGGCCGTCGCGGCGGGTCACCACCATGTACGCGTCCACCGGCCCGCCCACGCGCCACGGCGAGTGACGGGCCATCGGCTCGTCACGGCGCAGCACAAAGCCGGGGGCGCGCTCGGTCACGCCAGATCGCCAAGCCGGGTCAGCAGCTCGCCACACACGCGGTTCACGTCGCCCGCGCCGAGCGAGATGACGATGTCGCCGGGGCGCACGATCGCCGCCAAGCGCGCGGTCGCCTCGTCCAAACTGGCGACGACCTCGGCGCCGCGGTGGCCGCGGTCGCGCATCTCGGCGGCGATGCGGGTGGCGTCGATGCCCTCCATCGGCGACTCTCCGGCGGCGTAGACCGGGCACACCAGCACCACGTCGGCCCGGTGGAAGGCGGAGCAGAACTCGGTCCACAGCGAGGCGACGCGGCTGAAGCGGTGCGGCTGGAACACGGCGATGATCCGACGGTCCGGGAAGCCGCCCTCGGCGGCGGCCAGCGTGGCCTCGATCTCCACCGGGTGGTGGCCGTAGTCGTCGACCACCATCACGCCCGCCTTCTCACCCACCACCGTGAAGCGGCGCTGCACGCCGGAGAAGCCGTCGAGCGCCTTCTGCACGGCGTCGAACGGCACGCCCAGCTCGCAGGACAGCGCGATGGCGCCGATGGCGTTCGACACGTTGTGCACGCCGGGCATCGCCAGGCGGACGGTGCCCAGCTCGTCGTCGCCGCGGTGCACGCGGAACGCCGTGCGCAGGCCGTCGCGCTCGACGTGGCTGGCCCGGTAGTGCGCGTGGCGCGCCATGCCGTAGGTCACCACACGACGCCGCACCTTGGGCAGCAGCGCGGCGACCTGCGGGTGGTCGATGCACAGCACGCTGAACCCGAAGAACGGCACCTTGTTGGCGAACGACTCGAACGCTTCGACCGTGCGCGAGAACTCGCCCCAGTGGTCGAGGTGCTCAGGGTCGATGTTGGTGATGAGCGCGATGGTCGGCGACAGCAGCATGAAAGTGCCGTCCGACTCGTCGGCCTCAGCCACCAGGTACTCGCCCGAGCCCAACTTGGCGTTGGTGCCGCCGAGCGAGTCCAAGCGACCGCCGATCACCACGGTGGGGTCGAGCCCGCCGGCCGCCAGGCACGCGGCGACCATCGACGTGGTGGTGGTCTTGCCATGCGTGCCGGCGATGGCGATGCCGTGCTTGAGGCGCATCAGCTCGGCCAGCATCTCGGCGCGCTGGATGACCGGCGTGCCGCGCGCGATCGCCTCGACCAGCTCGGGGTTGTCGGCCTTCACGGCGCTCGAGTACACGACCACGTCGGCGTCGCCGATGTTGCCGGTGACGTGGCCCAGCAGGACCTCAGCGCCGAGCGCGAGCAGGCGCTTCACCGCGACGCCTGCCTTGAGATCGGACCCGGTGACCCGGAAGCCCAGGTTGAGCAGGACCTCGGCGATGCCGGACATGCCGATGCCGCCGATGCCGACGAAGTGGATGGTGCGAACGGTCCCGCGAAACATTTAGGCTCCCGCGCGGGCGGGGGCGCGCTGGACGGCCTGCTCCGCCGCGATCTCAGTTCGACGTGTCTCCAGCCCCACCCGCAGCAGGATGGCGATCATCACCATGTGCGAGATGAGCGCCGACGCGCCGTAGGACATGAACGGCAGCACCAGGCCCTTGGGCGGCACGAGGCCCGCGACCACGCCCAGGTTGACCACCACCTGCGCGGCGAGCACCGCCGACAGACAAGACGCCAGCACCATCTCGAACAGGCCCTTGGCGTTCATGGCGATACGCGTGCCGCGCCACAGCATGATGGCGTACAACACGATCAGCAGCGACCAGCCGAACACGCCCAGCTCCTCGGCCACCACCGCGGAGATCATGTCGGTGTGCGCCTCGGGCAGGAAGCCCTGCTGCGCGACGCCCTGCCCCAGGCCCTTGCCGAACAGGCCGCCCTCCGCGAACGCGACCCATCCCTGCACCACCTGGTAGCCGTCGCCCTGCGCGTCACCGAGCGGGTCGAGGAAGCCGACGATGCGCGCCATGCGGTACGGCTCCATCAGCACCAGGCCCGCGACGAGCACGCCGATCACCAGGCCAAGCGCAACCAGCCACTTCCACTCGATGCCCGCGACGAACACACCCACACCGACGATGCCGACGATCAGCGCCAGCGCGCCCAGGTCACTCTGCAGCGCGATGCCCAGCAGCATGGGCGCGAGCCCCAGGCCGATCGGGATGGCGACGACGCCCATGAAGTCCTTGAGGTGGCCTTCGTTGCGTGCCAGGTAATTGGCCATGGCGAGCGCGAGCGCCGGCTTGGCGAGCTCGGACGGCTGGATGTTGAACGGGCCGATGTCGATCCAGCGCGGCGCGCCTTTGGCGGCGTGGCCGATGAACGGCAGGTGCACCATGTACACCATCAACACCGTGATGCCGTAGGCCGGGTAGGCCGCACGACGGTACCAGCGCCACGGCGTGGCCAGCAGCACGAGCGCGACGAGCACGCCCAGCACCAGGCCTGCGACCTGCCGCTTGGTGAAGAACCAGGGATCGTCGAACGCGTGCGTGGCGAACGGGCCGCTGGCCGACAGCACGTACAGGAAGCCCATGCTGATCAGACCGGCGACCGATCCGAGCAGCCAGAGATCCCAGCCTGAGCCCTCGGCGCGCTCCGCGACCTTGTTGCGGGCAGACGCCGGAACCGGACGATCGGCCACGACACTCATAGGACCTCCCCGCGCGCGACCGCGGCGAACACGTCGCCCCGGTGCTCGAAGTTCTTGAACTCGTCGAAGCTGGCGCCCGCGGGCGACAGGAGCACGGCGTCACCGGGCCGCGCGAGCTGGGCGGCGCGCGCGCACGCCTCACGCATCGTCGGCACCACGATCACGTCCACGCCAAAGCGAGCCAGGTCGGCGGCGATCGCCGGGCCGGACGCGCCGAACCCGATCACCGCGCGGTGGCGCTTGAGATCGTTCGCCAGCGGCTCGAACGGGTCGTTCTCCTTGGAGAGACCGCCGAGCAGCACCACGCAGGGGCGGTCGATGCCCGCCACCGCCACGCTGGTCGACGCGACGTTGGTCGCCTTGCTGTCGTTGATCCACAGCACGCCGTCGCGCTCGATCACCGGCTGAACGCGGTGCGGCAGCGCCGACAGCGTGGGCAGCGCCGCTTGGATGGCCACCGGCGACGCGCCCGCCGCGAAGCACAGGGCCGCCGCCGTGGCCGCGTGGTCCAGGTTGTGCGCGCCTTGCACCGCCACGCCCGACAGGTCGAAGGTGGCCTGGTGGTGGCCGAGCAGCACATGCGCGGTGCGGCCCTGGCGCAGCACGCCCGGGTGGGCGCCCAGCCAGGCGCGGTGCGCGCGACCCACGCCCTTGGACGCGGCGAGCAGGCGCTCGTCGCCCGCGGGCAGGAAGGCCCATCCGCCATCGCCCATGCGCGCGAACACCTTGGCCTTGGCCGCGGCGTAGCCGTCCATGGTGCCGTGTCGGCCCAGGTGGTCGGGGGTCAGGTTGAGGATCACCGCGGCGACCGGCGCCAGCTCGCCCGGCAGCTCCAACTGGTAGCTGCTGACCTCGAGCACCAGCACCTCGGGCGAGGACCCGAACGCGGCGTCGGACAACGGCGTGCCCAGGTTGCCGCCGGTGAACACGCGCTTGCCCGTGGCCGCCATCAGCGTGCCCGTGAAGTGCGTGACGGTGGACTTGCCGTTGGTGCCGGTGATGGCGATCACGGGCGCGTGGATGAAGCGCAGCGCGAAGCCCAGCTCCCCCACCACGTCGACGCCCGCCTGCTGCGCCGCGACGATCTCCGGCGTGGCGGCGGCGATCCCAGGCGAGACGACGATCACGTTCGCCGACGTAAACGTCTCGACCTTGTGCGGCCCCAGCTCCATGCGCGCGCCCGGCACCGGATCGGCGTTCACGTTGAGGTCGACCGCGATCACCTCGGCGCCCTCACGCAGCGCCAAGCGCGCGGCCGAGCGCCCGGACTTGCCGAGCCCCATCACCACCACGCGCTGACCGGAGAGGATGCCCACGTCGTTCACCGCAGCTTGAGGGTGGAGAGCGCCACCAGCGCGAGGATGACGCTGATGATCCAGAACCGGACGATGATCTTGGGCTCGCTCCACCCACGCTTCTCGAAGTGGTGGTGGATGGGCGCCATGGCGAAGAGTCGATTGCCGGTGCGCTTGAACCAGAAGACCTGGAGCATCACGCTCACCGTCTCGACCACGAAGACGCCGCCGATCAGCGCGAGCAGGATCTCGTGCTTGGTGAGGATGGCGAGCATGGCCAAGCCGCCGCCGAGCGCGAGCGATCCCACGTCTCCCATGAACACCGACGCCGGGTAGGCGTTGTACCAAAGGAAGCCCAGGCCCGCGCCAACGAGCGCCATGGACAGCACGAGCAGCTCACCGGCGCCCGGCACGTAGGCGATCTCCAGGTAGCTCGCGAACCTGGCGTTGCCGGTGACGTAGGCGATCACGCCGTAGGTGGCGGCGGACGTCATCACGGGGCCGATCGCCAGGCCGTCCAGGCCGTCGGTCAGGTTCACCGCGTTCGACGCGCCCACCAGGATGAACAGCGCCACCGCCGGGTAGAGCCAGCCGAGCATGTCGGGGGCGCCCGTCCACAGCTCGCGGAAGTCGATCGCCGCGTCCTTGAAGAAGGGCAGCGGCAGCACGGGCTCGATCACGCCCGACAGGTGCCCGTAGATCAGCACCGCCCCGCCGATCGCCAGCTGGCCGAGGATCTTGTAGCGACCGGACAGACCGGCGGTGGACTTCTCCATCACCTTCTTCCAGTCGTCCAGCAGGCCGATCGCGCCGTAGCCGAGCAGGACGAACAGGGTCATCCACGTGGTGGGCGTGTCGAGCCGGGCCCACAGCAGCGTGGAGATGGCGACCGCCGCCAGGATCACCACGCCGCCCATGGTGGGCGTGCCGACCTTGGACGCGCGGTGCGAGTCCGGGCCGTCCTCGCGGATGATCTGCTCGAGCTTCTTCTTGTTCATCCAGCCGATGAACGCAGGGAAGATCACGTAGGCGAGCACCAGCGCGGTGATCAGGCCCCACGCCGTGCGGAAGGTCAGGTACCGGAACACGTTCGTGCCCGGGATGGCGTCGGAGAGCGGGACCAGCAGGTGGTAGATCAAGACGCCTCCGTCTTCAACGCATCGACGACCGCGTCCAGCACACGCTCGACGCGCGCGCCACGGCTTCCCTTGAACAGCACCCGATCGCCGGGCTTGAGGAAGGCCGCGATCGGCGACGCGATCGTCACGCCGTCGTCTGCGACCATCAAGCGCTCCAGCACACCGGCCTGGCCTTCCGCCTGACCGAGACACGCCGCGTTCGCTTGGGCGGCGGCGACCATGCGCGGCCCGACCAGCGCCACCAGGTCCAGCCCGAGCGAGCACGCGTGCGCGACCAGCTCCTGGTGCAGGGCCGCCTCGCCGTCGCCCAGCTCCAGCATGTCGCCCAACACCGCCACGCGGCGTCCGTCCATGGCGGCGAGCGTGTCGAGCGAGGCGCGCATCGACTGCGGGTTGGCGTTGTACGCGTCGTTGATCGCCAGCGCACCGTTGGGCAGCGGGACGGGCTTGAAGCGCATGCCGACCGGCGCGTAGCTGGCGAGCGCGGCGGCCGCCTCGTGCAGGTCGACCTCCAGCGCGTAGGCCACCGCGAGCGCCGCCGCCGCGTCGAGCGCGATGTGCGTGCCGGGCGCGGGGATCACCGCGTCGACGACGCCCGCGGGCGTGTGGAAGCGGGCGCGCGTGCACCACGCGTCGGCGTCGACCACCACATCCGACACGCGGATGTCGGCGTCCTTGGCCACGCCGAACGACAGGCGACGGCCGGGGAAGGCGCGGTCGCGCAGGTTCGGGTCATCGGCGTTGGTGATGCAGGTGTCGCCAGGGCGCGCCGAGCGGTGCAGCGCGCTCTTCTCGTCGCCCACGCCCGACAACCCGCCCAGCTCCTGCAGGTGCGCGGCGCCCACGTTGATCACCAGGCGCACGTCGGGCGTGGCCATCTCCGCCAGGAACGCGATCTCGCCGGGCGAGGACGTGCCCATCTCCACCACCGTCACCGCCGCGCTCTGCGGGGCGGCGCACAGCGTCAGCGGCACGCCCAGGTGGTTGTTGAGGTTGCCGACCGTCTGGTGCACCAGCCCCATGGGCGACAGCGCGCAGGCGATGAGCGCGCGCGTCGTGGTCTTGCCGCTGCTGCCCGTCAGCGCGACGACGGGGCCGTTCAGACGGGTGCGCGCGCAGCGGCCCAGGTCTTGAAGCGCCACCGTGGTGTCTGCGACCTGAACCCACGGCCCCGTCCAGCCCGCCTGTCGCGACAGCACGGCGCCGCCAGCGCCCGCGGCCGCGGCCGCGTCGAGCATGTCGTGCGCGTCGAAGCGCTCACCGGCGAGCGCGACGAACCAGGCGTCCGCGGGGAGCGCGCGCGTGTCGGTGCCGAGCGGGCCGACGTGGTCGCCTTGATGCAGCACGCCACGCGTCGCCTGAGCGATCTGCAGGCCGGAGAACTTCATGGGGAGCCTGGGGGGCTTTGGAGGGCAGCGGAGCGGGGCGGGGTCACAGCGCCGGGCGGCGCCATGGAGGGGGGGCAACTTCCCTTCTACCCCCCGCGTTCGCCCGCGGGCAATGGCCCAACGCAGGGTCGGATCAAGTTTCCCAAACCCACCGCGAAGAGCGCGTCCTGGAGCACCTCTCCGCGCGACTCCCGGCCCCGTCTCGACGCGGGGTCCGTCGCGCCCCCGAGCCACGTTCGGCGCGTCTGGCGCTACCGCGCCGCGAGCGCCTCGGCAGCCACACGTCGGTCGTCGAACGGGTGCTTCACGCCGGCGATCTCCTGGTAGTCCTCGTGGCCCTTGCCCGCGAGCAGCACGACGTCACCCGGCGAGGCCTCGCGAATGGCGAGGTGGATCGCCGTCGCACGGTCGACCTCCACCACCGCCGATCCTTGAGGGATGCCTTCAAGGATGTCGGCGAGGATCGCGTTTGGGTCTTCCGAACGCGGGTTGTCCGACGTGACGATCACGCGGTCTGCCGCGAGCGCGGCGCGGCCCATCTCAGGGCGCTTGCCGCGGTCGCGATCGCCGCCGCAGCCAAACACCACCCACACCTGGCCCTTCGTGCTCGCGCGCACCGACGCCAGCACCGCGGACAAGGCGTCGGGGGTGTGGGCGTAGTCGACCAGCACCGCGACGCCGGTGGCGTTGGGCACCGGCTCCAGGCGGCCCGGCGCGCCGACCACGCCGCGCAAGGCGTCCGCCATGGCCTGCGGGGCCTCACCGGTCATCGCCCCGATCGCGAGCGCGGCGGCGAGGTTGTACGCGTTGTGGCGGCCCAAGAGAGGTGTGTCGATCACGGCGGATCCAAGGGGTGTCTCGACGCGCAGCGTGGCGCCGTCCGCGCGCGGGATCCACGACGTGATCCGCACGTCCGAGTCCGCGTCAAAGCCGTAGAGCCAGCGATCCGATGGGGGCTGCATCTGCGTCCATGTCCCGTCGTCCCCCTGCAAGAGCGCGCGCGGCAAGCCGCCCGGATCCCTCAGGCGATGCGTGAAGAGCGTCGCCTTGGCTTCAGCGTAAGCCTCCATAGAACCATGGAAGTCCAGGTGATCCCTGGTGAGGTTGGTGAACACGGCAAGCGCGAACGGGACGTCGTCGACCCGATGCTGGATCAGCCCGATCGACGACACCTCCATCACGGCCACGCGACCGCCCAGGTCACGCAGCCGCGCCAACACGCCGTGCAGCTCCGGCGCCTCGGGCGTGGTCAACATGCCGGGCAGATCCTGCCCCGCCAGCCGCGTGCCGGTGGTGCCCATGCGCGCGACGGTGCGGCCCAGCTGCTCGAGCGCGGTCGTCACCAAGGTGCTGGTGGTCGTCTTGCCGTTGGTGCCGGTGATGCCGATCACCGAGAGGTCACGCGCCGGAAAGCCGACCACCGCTGCCGACAGCCGCGACAGCGCCGCCTTGGCGTCCGGCACCCTCACGACGATCACGCCCGGCGGCGCCTCCGTGGGCCGCTCAACCACGGCGACCGCGCCCGGCGGCAGCCCGGCGATGAACGCGTGGCCGTCACGCTGCGTGCCTGGGATCGCGACGAACACGTCGCCCGACGCCACCCCGCGCGAGTCGCGCGTGACACGCACCACGTCCACGTCCACGTCCACGTCCGCCGAGGGGGCAGACGCGGAGTCCAGAGAGCCGAGCAAGGTCTGAAGACGCATGCGCGGCGCTAACCCGCGGAGGGGCACCGGACCCGCAGGGGCGTCCGCCCAGGATGGGAAGACGGTCCCCCGCGCGGGGATGGATCCGGGCCCCTACCGACGCACCCTTGGGGGGTGCGGCGCGGCGGGGAGGGCGACGGTCCCGACGGGGAGTCGGGTTGGACGAACTACTGGAAGCGGAGCTGAACGGTCTCGCCGGGGACGACCCAGGTGCCTGGCATCGGATCCATGCTGGCGAGACGGCCCGTGCCCTCGACGTGCAGCGTCAGTCCGCTTCTCTGCAGACCGGCCAGCACGTCGCGCATCGGGCGACCGTTGAGATCAGGGAGCGCCCACGCGCCGTCCATCCAGGACATGCGCACCGGCGAATTCGGGGCGTCCTCGTCCTCGACGCGCGCGAGCGCGGCGGGGATCTCGGGGACGTTGGCGTCGACCAGCAGCAGGCTCGGGGCCAGCGCGGGCGCGTTGACGTGCGTGGCCTTGGGCACCGGCAGCAGCGCGGGGTCCGGCGCCACATGGTAGAGCCGCAGCGCCTCGCCGATCACCTCGGCGAACACGGGGGCCGCGACGACGCCGCCGTAGCGGCTGCCGACCGTGGCCTCGTCGACGACGATCGCCATGGCGAAGACCGGGTCGTTCGACGGCGCGAAGCCGATGAAGCTGGAGTAGCGGGCCGCCGAGTAGGTGCCGTTCTTGGGCTTCTGCGCGGTGCCCGTCTTGCCCGCGACCTTGTAGCCAGGGATGGCGGCGCGCGTGCCGGTGCCGCCCTCTTCGATCACCATCTCCATGGCGCGCGTGACCTGCGCGGCGACCTGCGCGGAGACCACGCGGCGGACCTCGATGGGCTCGGACTTGCGGACCACGCGACCAAAGGCGTCGTCGATCTCGTCGATGATCATCGGGCGCATCCGGACGCCGCCGTTCGCGATGGTGGCCGTGGCCATGGCGAGCTGAAGCGGCGTGGCCGTGCAGCCCTGGCCGAAGCTGACCGTGGCCAGCTCGACGGGGCCGGGCTTGCCCCAGGGGTGACGCACGCCGACCGCTTCACCCTGGGTCTCGATCTCCGAGCGCGCGCCGAAGCCGAACGACTCCATGGACGCGTAGAGCACCTCGCCGCCCATCTTGGCCGCGATCTTCGAGGCGCCGATGTTCGAGGAGTACTTGATGATCTCCGACACAGTCAAGGCCGGATGCGGATGATCGTCGGAGATGGACACGCCGTACATCTGGTAGGGCGAGCTGGTCTCGATGATGTCGTCCGGCGTCACCACGCCCGCCGTCAGCGCGCCGGCCATGGTGAACGGCTTGAGCACCGAGCCCGGCTCAGTGGCGTTGCCGACGGCGATGTTGTGCGTGTTGGTGAAGTCGTCCGTGAGGTGGTTCGGGTCGAACTGGGGGCCGGTCGCCATGGCGACGATGCGGCCCGTGCGGACCTCGACCACGACGGCGGTCGCCGAGATGGGCTTGCTCTGCTCCATCACCACCGCCAGGCTGCGCTCGAGCGCCTGCTGGATGGTGTGGTCGATCGTCGTCTTGATCGCGTGACCGCCCGCGGTGCGCTCGTCGCGGCGGAACAGCTCGAGCAGGCTGCCCCAGCGGTTCACGCGGTGCACGGTCTCCAGCGAGCTGCCGGCGAGCTCCTCTTCGAAGTGCTGCTCCAGGCCCTGACGACCGATCCCGTTGTCGTCCACGAAGCCGACGAGCTGCGCGGCGAACCCACCCTGCGGGTAGAAGCGCCGGTAGTTCTCCTCGATGATCACGCCCTTGTCGAGCAGGCCGAGATCGCGGATCTGGTCTGCGACCTCAGGGTGCACGTTGCGCGCGAGGCGCACGTAGCGACGCTCGCTGTGCAGGACGGACAGCACCTCATCGAGCGGGAGCACCAGCACGCCCGCGAGGTCCTTGCCGGTCTGGTCGAGCGCCACGCGCGCCCCCTCGTCCGCCACGCGCTTGAGGGTGGCTTCATCCAGCCTGTCCTTCAAGTGTTCGAGCTTGACCGCTTCGAACGCGCGCTCGCGCATGGCGACCGGGTCCACCGAGATGGCGGGCTGCTTCACCGACTCAGCGAGCACGTTGCCGTCATGGTCGAGCACGGTGCCGCGCGGGCCCTGCGTCGACACATTCTTCCAGCGCTTCTCGGCCGCGATGTCGAGGACGCGCGCGTCCGGGTCAAGCGCCAGCTGCACGCCGCGCAGGCCGATGCCGCCCATGAACACCGCAAGCACGGCGCCCACGATGCCCGCGCGCTGCCGACCGCGCGCGCGCACCACCGACGCATCCTCAGTGGCGATGCGCGGGCGCGGCAGCGAGCTGTCAGGCGGCGTGTGCTTCACGGCGTGCCCACGTCCAGGTTGGTGTTGGCGACGGCGACCGTCTCGAGCGCCACGGGCGCGGTGAGCCCGTAGAGCGTGGCGGCCTGCTGAAGGTGCGACGCGCCGCGGCGAACGTCCAGCTCGAGCGCGAGCTGACCGAGTTCGGTCTGCGCCCCTTCCGCGCGGTGCTCGTAGGTGCGCACGTCGGCCAGGTACGACTGCGACCAGAGTCGCACCGTCAGGTTGGCGGCCATGAGCACCACGAACGCGCCGAACCAGGCGCCGTACCGCCAGAGCGGGACGAGCGGCCGGAGCGAGGTCGAGATCTCGGAGACAAGCGCGTCACGCGTCGAGGACGCAGCGCGCGCGCTGGGGAAGAGGTTCATCACGGCAACCTCACGCCCGTGCGGAGCCGGGCGGACCGTGCACGGGGGTTGGGATCAGTTGCAGAGGGGATCTGCGAGGGGGGGGCGGAGAGGCGGGGGGCAGTGACGGGATGCCCGTAGGCATTCCGAGGGGCGGTGCGACCAGACTCAAGAGCGAGGAACTGCTTGACGATCCGGTCTTCGAGGCTGTGGAAGGAGAGGATGGCGATGCGCCCTCCGGGGAGGAGGGCCTCGACCGCGGCCGGGAGGAGCTTGTTCAGCTGTCCCAGCTCGTCGTTCACCTGGATGCGAAGGGCCTGGAACGTCCGCGTGGCGGGGTGGATGCGAGGCGGGCCGTGCGTCGGCACCACAGCCGCGATGGCTGCAGCGAGCTCGAGCGTGTTCTTGAAGGGTCGCTTCTGAACAATCGCGCGGGCTATCCGTCGTGCGTGCCGCTCCTCCCCGTAAGTCGCGATGACGTGGGTCAGGTCCTCCTCAGTCCAAGTCTCGACGAGGTCCGACGCAGAGAGTTCCGCGGATGGGTCCATCCGCATGTCTACTGCGCCGTCGAGTCGGAAAGAGAAGCCGCGGCCGGGTGTGTCGAGCTGGATCGACGAGACACCGAGGTCCGCTAGAATGCCGTCTACAGTGCTCCACCCGGCTTCGTCCAGGATCATCTTCAGATCACCGAACGATCCCTGTGAAAACTTTGCTCGATCGCCGAATCGGGCGAGGCGTTCACGCGCGATCGCGAGCGCGTTGGGATCGCGATCGATCAAGAGAACGGCGCAGTCGGCGGCGTCGAGCAGCGCCTCCGCGTGACCGCCGGCTCCAGCAGTGCAATCGACGAAGCGCTCACCCGACTTGGGGGCAAGCGCGGCGAGGGTTTCGGCGAGCAGAACGCTCTGGTGTGGCCAAGTCATGTTCACGCAGCCTCTCCGACTGCACGAGGCATGCCGCCCATGGACGCGACGCGCTCCTGCGCCTCACGCATGCGCCGCTTCCACCGCTCGGGCTCCCACAGCTCAATGCGATCCAGCACCGAGATCAGGCGAACTTCACGGCCGATGCCCACCAGCTCCCGGAGCTCGGTCGGGATGCGGATGCGGCCGTTGTTGTCGATCGTGACCTCCTCGTTCGCGCCCAGGACAGCGTGCGTGAAGTCGAGCGCGTCCTGGCTGAACGGGTCGAGCGCGGCGAGGCGCTGCTCCATGGCCGAGGCGGTCTCATGCGACACGCCCCAGATCGAGCCCTGGTACGCCGTAAACACGAGGCTGTGGATGCGGGCGACGTCAAACGCCTTGCGGAGCTCAGACGGCACCGCGAGACGACCCTTGTCGTCCAGCGTGAGCGCAGCCTGTGTCCGAACACCCAGCACGTGGAGACCTCTGGTGGAGCACATCGTCTCCACGTGGATCCACTTGAACACCATTTTGCCCCACGTTCAACCCTTTTGTTCCACAAGTTGAACAAACCTTCGAACAAGACCCACAAGTACGGGCGCGGCGCCAAATCATGCCGTTACCTCCGGCCGTACCAACGACACCTCCGCCGGACGCCTCAGTCCAGTACCCGGGGGTTATCCCCAGGCCATCCCCTGCCCGTTCGGGGGGGCTGGTGGGGTTCCGGGGCGCAAGGGGGGGAGCGGTGGGAGGACCGGGTTACGGGGCGCCGCTCCCTGGAGACGCGGTGGCCGCGCCCGACACGATCCGAAACCTGGTGTCCAACCGCAAAGCGGGCTTCGAGTACCACCTCGAGGACCGCTACGAAGCGGGGATCGAGCTGCGTGGCAGCGAGGTCAAGAGCCTGCGGGCCGGCAACGCCAACCTGCAAGAGGCCTGGGTGCGCCTGGAAAAGGGCTCGGCCTGGCTGGTGGGCTGCCACATCTCCCACTACGACAAGGCCAACCGAAACAACCACGAGCCGCTGGCCGAGCGCCGCCTGCTGCTCAACGCCCAAGAGATCGCCAAGCTGAAGAAGGCGATCACGATCAAGGGCAAGACGATCGTACCCGTCCGAATCTACCTCAAGGGCAGCTGGGTGAAGATCGAGATCGCGATCGCCGTGGGCAAGAAGCTCCACGACAAGCGTGCGACACAAAAGGACCGGGACGCCAAGCGCGAGGTCCGCGAGTTCCGCTGACCGGTCCGCCGGATCACCCTCCCCCACGCCCCGGCGAGCGTGGCCGCGGGGCGATCCTTGGGATACCCACGCGCCCGATCGCCGTGGCCACCTCAGCGCCACGGTCTTCGCGTCGGAGCCGTCACCGATGGACTTCCTAAGCAAGTTCGGTTTCTTCGTTCTGGCTGGTGTGAGCGTGGTCGTCTGGGGTGTGCTGAACGCCCAGGGCAACGAGTACGCGATCATGGGCCTGCTGGGCGCCGCCGTCGCGGTGGCCGCAGGCATCACGCAGCGCGACCGCCGTTGGGGCATCATCCTCACCGCGGCGCTGGCGCTCGCGTGCAACGCCTACCTGCTCAAGCACAAGCTCGACGCCGCGGCCGGTCCGTCGATCTGCTCGATCAACGCCACCTTCGACTGCGACAAGGTCAACAGCTCGGACGCGTCCATGCTGGCCGGCGTCCCCGTGACGGTGTTCGGCGTGGGCTTCTACGCGGGCCTGATCATCGCGGGCCTCACCGCCAAGAAGGGCGAAAAAGACGAAGGCCGGTTCGACCAGGCCGTCGCCATCTTCTCGTGGCCCGCGGTGGTGTTCTCCATCTATCTGGCCTACGAGTCCAAGGTGCTGGGCGCGTTCTGCGTCATGTGCATCACCATCTACCTGTCGAACCTGATCCTGTGGTTCGCGGGGCGCCAGGGCCTCAAGCAGCACAACCGCTCGATCACGGACCTGGCCGGCTTTGTGTCCAGCTCGGACACCGGCACCATCGTGGTCGTGTTCGCCATCACGTTCGTCGGCCTCAACTCGATGAAGCCCGAGGACGCCAGCAAGCCCAAGACCGACGCCCAGGGCCACAAGGACTACTCGGCGCTCTACGGCAAGCCCACGGGCCCCGTCGAGCTGGTCGGCAACGAGCCCATCCTCGGCAACCCGAACGCGCCGATCACGGTGGTCGAGTACGCCGACTACGGCTGCCCCCACTGCGCCCACGCGTGGAAGGAGGTCAAGGGCCTGCTCCAGGCGCGCCCGGACGTCCGCATCGCCTACAAGTACTTCCCGCGCAGCTCCAACTGCCACCCGGCCCTGGGTGAGCCCGACGAGCGCGGCGCGCTGTGCGACGCCACCTACGCCGCTGAGTGCGCGCGCCAGCAGGACAAGTTCTACGAGATGAGCACGCAGCTGTTCACCAACCAGGGGGCGTTCGCCCCGGAGCAGCTGCGCTTCATGGCCAACGACATTGGCCTGGACATGGCCAAGTTCGAGACCTGCCTCGCGGACCCGGCCACCAAGGCCACGGTCGTCGCGGCCGCCGTGTCGGGCGACGCCGCCGGCGTGTACGGCACGCCCACCCTGTTCGTGCGCGGCCTGGTCGGCGACGGCTGGATCCAGCTCACCCGCGGCTTTGACGCGGTCATCCAGCTGGCTGAGGCGAAGGACGACCACGTCGACCTGCCCCTGCCCACGCAGCCCGTCCCCGACCCGTGATCGGCGCATGACCTGGCGTCAGCTAGAGCTCGCCCCCGTGGATCGCGCGGCGGCTGAGTCCCTGAGCGCGGTGCTCGTGGGCTTGGGCGCGTCCGGCGTGCAGGAGGACTGGCTCCCCGGCGAGGCTCCCCCGCCCCGCCAGCCGTGGGACGACGGCCCCGAGGGTCCGCTCCCCTCCCACGTGTCGCTCAAGGCGTGGTTCGAGGACCCGGACGAGGCGTCCGTCGACGCGGGCGTCGCGCGCGCGTTCGGCCCGGCCTCCCAGTGGACCGACGTCGAGGACGTGGACTGGGAGACGTCCTGGCACGCCGCCTTCCCGGTGCTCCACCTGTCGCCGCGCGTGGTCATCGCGCCCCCGTGGGATCGGGTCGAGGGCGCGGTGGTGATCGATCCGGGCCAGGGCTTCGGCACCGGCTCGCACGAGACGACCGCCGCCGTGTGCCGCGCGATCGACGCGCTCACCGCGGACGACACCCTGCGCACCGCGCTCGACGTGGGCTGCGGCTCGGGCATCCTGGCGCTGGTCGCCGCCCAGTTTGGTCTTGAGGTGCGCGGGATCGACATCGACGCCGCCGCGATCGAGAACGCCGTGCACAACGCCGGGCTCAACGGCCGCGCCATCGCCTTCTCCACCGACCCGATCGAGCAGGTCACCGAGCCCGCGGATCTGGTGCTGGCCAACCTGTTCGCCGAGACGCTCGCCGCGCTGTCGACCGATCTGATCCGCCTGACGCGCCGCCACCTGGTGCTGGCGGGCATCCTGGGCACGCGTGAGGCGATCGTCCGCGCGGCCTTCGACCCCATCCTGGGCGAGCCGGTGCGCGACGTGGACGGCGAGTGGGTCTGCCTGCACTACATGGTCGGGGCCCGGGCGTGACCCGAGCGCGCGTCGCCGCTCCCCTCCCCGCTCACGGTGAGGCGGTCGTGCTCGACGACGAGAGCTCCACCCACGTGCTGCGCGTGATGCGCATGCGGCCAGGCGAGGTCCTCACCCTGTTCGACGGCGAAGGGTTTGAGGTCGAGGCGACGCTGGAGAAGGGCCCGAGCAAGGACGTCGCCCTGGCGCGCGTCACGGGCGCGCTGCGCGAGGTGCGCGCCCCGCACCACGTCCACCTGCTGCTGGCGGTGCTGAAGGGCCCGGCCATGGACGACGCGGTCCGCATGGCGACCGAGGCAGGCATGACCCACCTGCACCCGCTCGCCACGACCCACGCGGTGCCCAAGGGCGAGCGCCCCGAGCGCTGGCAGCGGATCCTGGTGTCGGCGTGCGAGCAGTGCCGCCGGGCCGACGTGCCGGTCGTCTACCCGATCGTCTCGCTGACCGAGGCGTTCGCGCGGCTCGACGGCGTGCCGGACCGGCGGGTGGCCACGCCAGGCGGCCCGCGTGGCGTCGCTGCGAAGGGCCCCGTCGCGTTGCTCATCGGGCCGGAGGGCGGGCTGTCGGACGCAGAGCAGTCCCTGGCCGAGCGCGCGGGCTTCGCGCCCATCGGCCTCGGTCCCTTCGTGCTGCGCGGCCTGACGGCCGCGGCGGTGGCCGTCGCGTCGGTGTGGTGACCGGAGGCCTGAGGACCGACCGAGCCGAGCGCGTCGCCGGGAGCCGGGTGTCCGTCCGGTGCTCTAGAGAAGGTGGCCGGAGCGGCGCTTCTTGGTGTCAAGGTAGAACGCGTTGTGGGCGTTGGCCTCGATCTTGAGCGGGATGCGGTCCGCGACGTTCACGCCGTAGCCGCGCAGGCCGTCGACCTTGTTCGGGTTGTTCGTGATCAGCACGATCGACTCGATGCCGAGCTCGGCGATCATGTCGGCGGCGACGTCATAGCGGCGGAGGTCGTCCGCGAAGCCGAGCGCATGGTTGGCCTCGACGGTGTCCATACCGGAGTCCTGCAGGGCGTAGGCGCGGATCTTGTTGGTGAGGCCGATGCCGCGGCCCTCCTGGCGCAGGTAGAGCACGACGCCGCACTCCTGGCCCTCGATGAAGGTCAGCGCGGCCTGGAGCTGGTCGCGGCAGTCGCACTTGAGCGATCCCATGACGTCGCCGGTGAAGCACTCGCTGTGCACGCGCAGCGGCACGTGGCTCGCGCCGCGCACGTCGCCCTTCACGATGGCCGCGTGCTCCTTGCCGTCCTCCGACTCGAACCCGACGACCTTGAAGGTGCCGAAGCGAGAAGGAAGGCGCGCCTCTGCGGCGAGACGCACGTGGCGCGTGTCGGTCTCAGCCGCAACGAGCCGTACACCGTTCAACATCGGGACCTCCCTGGAACCAAGCGGGACTCTTAATCGGCCCGTCGCGCCGTTCCACGCCCTGCACGCGGAGGGACAGAAAAAGAAGGTCCAGCGACAGGCCGCGACGAACTCGGCAAACAGTCCCTGAAAGACGAAAGCCCCCGCGCGGTCCAAAGACCGGCGGGGGCTCGCGGGACGAACGGGAGCGTGAGCCCCCGCGGAGATCACGCGTTCAGCGCGCCCTTCAGGCCCTTGCCTGAACGGAACACGGGGATGCGACGAGCCGGGACCTTCATCACGGTGCCGTTCTTGGGGTTGTGGCCCGAGAAAGCGCGGCGTTGCGAGACGGTGAAGGTGCCGAAGTCGGAGATCGTGACCTTCTCGTCGTTCTTCAGCGCGTCCTGGATCGCGTCGGTGATGATGTTGATGTAGCTGGCCGCGCGCACCTTGGGGATGCCAGCCTTGTTCGCGAGGACTTCAGTGAGGTCCGCCTTGTTCATAAGATCTCCATCGAGGGTGTGAGTTCAGGGAGCAGCGAGCGCGTGCGGCCGTCTAGCGACCGCTCGCGGATCAGTCGTTCAGGCCCTTCTTGAGGGCCTTGCCGGCGCGGAACACGGGGATGCGGCGCTCGGGCACCTGCATCGCGTCGCCGTTCTTGGGGTTGTGGCCCTTGAAGCCACGGCGCTTGGACACGGTGAACGTGCCGAAGTCGGAGATCGTCACCTTCTCTTCCTGGACAAGGGCGTCCTGGATCGTCGTGGTGAGGATGTTGATGTAGTGGGCTGCGCGCACCTTGGGGATGCCGGCGCGCTCCGCGAGGACCTCGGTCAGGTCGGCCTTGTTCATCGAGAGTCGTGCTCCAGGGTAATGGGGACGTTGCGTGGAACCGAGTGCGCCCGCAGGACCGCCGCGACATCACGCCGAGAAGTCTGGGTTGCAGGCGCCCGCGAGCGTGTCCCCGGGGCGGGCCGTATGTACGGAGCCCCGCCGCTTTCGGCAAGTCCGAAGGGGAAGTTTTTTTCCGCTCCGGCGTCGCAATTCCACGTATACACCGCGAGGATGGCGTATCTGCCGCGATCCTCGCAGATCAGACGACTACGAACAACGGCGTTGAAGGCCGATCAAAGACACGAATCGCTGCACGAGCCGCGCTCGTTTCGGCGATGAACGATGAGGTTCCCCGCCGCGTCAGGATCGCGTCAGCTACGGGTTGCCGGGCGCGCGCACGCGCAGCGCGTCACGCAGCACCTCGACCTCCATCGAGAGGCCTCCGGGCTGCTCGCCGTCAATGTCGCAGGGGACGAAGCGGCCGCGCGTCGTGGCGCTGAACTTCTTCACGCGCATCGACAGCACGCCCGGCGTCTTGGCGATCTGCCCGTTGTAGAGGCCCGCCGTGTTCGCGATCAAGCGCGCCACCGGCATGTCGGGGATCACGATGATGTCGAGCAGGCCGTCGCGCATGGTGGACTGCGGGCCGACGAGCATGCCGCCGCCGCAGTAGCGGCCGTTCGCGATGAACGCGTTGGTGAGCTTGCCGTTCCACGAGCCCTCGACGCCGTCCGCGTCGACCCAGCGAAAGCTGACCTCGGGCGCGTTCCACGCGAGCATCGTGCGCACGGTGGCCGCGAGGAACGTGACCTGACCGCCGAGCACCTTGGTGCCCTCGTTCACGCGGCGCACCACCTCACCGGCCATGCCTACGCCGATCACGTTGATGCCGTGCCGCGTGCGCGTGGAGCCGTCCGGCTGTGAGAAGCTGCCGAACAGCACGTCGGTCGGGACGGCCGTGGACTGCTGGATGGCCTTCACCGCCGCGGGCCACTTCTTGGGCATCCCCAGCGTCTTCGCTAGATCGGACCCGGTGCCCGCGGGGATCAACGCGAACGCGGTGTCGCGCGCGCCGGCCAGCATCAGCCCGTCGACGACCTCGCTCGCCGTGCCGTCACCGCCGACCGCGATCACCAGCTCTGCGCCCTCCTGGACCGCCTCGATCGCCAGGCGTCGCCCGTCCCCGCGGCCCACCGTGGCGCGCACGTCGGCCGAGCCGAACGCCGCCTTGGCGAGCGCCTCCAGCTCGTGCAGCCGACGACCGGTGCGGCCCGCCGCCGATTGGGGGTTCACCACGAGCACCACGGGTCCGGTCATGTGCGCTCCAGCAGCTGGTCGATCACGTCCACCACCACACGCCCCTTGGCCTTGAGGTGCGCGCCGCAGCGCGCATCCGCCAGGATGCCGTCCACGCCCCACCGCGACGCAAGCCGCGTCGCATCGGCGGAATGACCTGTCTGTAGCGCGTCCGCGCCTCCGCAACAGGTCAACGCGCCGCCCACGCAGCTTGGCGCGGCCGGCACGCCCAGGGCGTCGTGCAGCCAGCGCCAGGTCACGCCGGCCTCGTCGAGCACGCGGGCCGCAGCGCCATGCGCCACGACCGCGGTGCGTCCCTTCAGCTGCGCGCGCAGCGAGTCCCGCCGCGCCTCCCAGCCCTGCGCCCGACGCGCCTCGCCGCCGAGCGCGTCCGGCGTGCGGAGCTTCGCGACCGGCTCACCCAGGCGCGACGCCAGCGCGGCGGACCAGGCCCGGTCGTCGGTCTCGATCGCGACCAGGGCTCCCTCGCCTTCGACCGAGCCGATCCCCGACACCACTACGGGCGCCAAGCTCGCTCGCGCCTCGGCGATCAGATCGGGCAGCGGGTGGTGCAGATGGCAGACGTGCTGGCACCGACCGCAGTCCGAGCACAGCAGCGCCGCCTCGCGGGCGATCGCGTTGTCGACCGTGCCGCGCGACCACGCGAGCAGCACGCCGGCGATCGTGCCGGGCACGGCGGCCTCGCGGCTGGTGCCGTTGGCCACTGGGCAGGCGAAGCGGCACAGGCGCGGGCAGAGCGCGCAGGTGGAGAGCGGCTCAGACATCGGCCACCTCGCGCGGGCGGAAGGCCCGCTCGGACGTCACCCAGGTCACGCGGGGATCACCAGCCTCGCAGGGGAACAGGGTCTCCGCGGGGATCGGCACGACCGTCCACGCGCGCTCCGACAGGCCTCCCGCCACCACCGACGACGCCAGGGCGCCAAAGGCCGCGGCCGCGGGCCCGCGGAAGCCCACGAGCAGCGCGCCGTCCACCACACCCATCATGGAGGGCCGCAGGTCGGCGCGAAGGATGGCCTGCGCGATCGCCCAGGGGGACGCCCCGCGCGTCTCGCCCATCCAGCGGGGCCCGTCGACGGCGAGGCCCACGGTGCACGCCAGCTCGGCGCCGTGCTCCGCCAGCGTCGGGCGAAGGTCCGGCCCGGTGGCGCTGCGCGGCCCTCGTCCGAGCGCACACGCGACGCCACCGATCTGTCCTGTCACGTCCACCCAGCCGGTCTGCCACGCGTGACGCTGCCAACGCGGGGGGCTCGGCAGGTGGGTCCACGGCCAGAGCGCGCGCGCCTGAATGGACGGGTCCTGGGGCCCGGGCGCCGTGAAGATCAGCCCGTCCGACGGGTCGAGCGCCAGCGACGGCGGCGGCGTCGGCTCACCCTCCACGAACAGACGGCCCGGGTTCATCACGCCCTGCGGGTCGTGCTGCGCGCGCGCCTGCTTCCAGCCGACGATCGCCGGGCCGACCTCGCTCGCGGCGTGTTTGGCCTTGAGCGAGCCCACGCCGTGGTGATGGGTGACCGTGGCGCCGCTCGCGAGCACGGCGTCCATCGCCGCCGCCCACACGCGCGCGTAGGTACCTTGATCGCCGCGCGCCGCGAAGGAGAAGTAGATGCTGCCCCCCTCAGGGTAGACGTGGCTGAAGTGGGCCATGACGAACGCGTGCGGCGACACGGCCTTTCGGACCGCGTGGTAGGTCCGCGGCAGCACCGACCAGCGGGCCGCGACCTCCATGGTGTCCGCGAAGCCGCCGCGCTGAAACACCGGCATCAGCTTGTAGGAGACCGCGTGGCGCGAGTCGTACCAGCGCTGGCCGGGCTCGTGGCCCAGGTCCTCGCCGTGCGCGCAGATCAGCTTGTGGCCGACGGTCGACGCGGCCTCGACCACGCCGGGCTCGCCCTCCCAGCCGACGATCAGCAGGCAGCCGGTGGCGAAGCGATTCGCGACCTTGTTGAGCAGACCAGGCAGCGAGAGCGGCAGCACCAGGCTGCGCTTGTGGATCCCGTCGATGCCGTCGACCGACTTGATCCAGCTCCGCAGGAAGGACTCGTGGTCCTCCGCCGCGCCGTGGTCGGCCTTGGGCTTGGTGCGCCCGCCGATCAGGGTGTCGACCGGATCGTAGAGGCGGACCGCGGCGGGCCAAAGCTCGGCCTGCATCAGCTCGCGCATGGCGTCGAACGCGACCTCGACCGACGGCATGCGGTAGCCGCGGAGCCAGCGCGCCTTGGCGATCGGCCGGACGCGCAGCCGCGCGCGCGTGATCACCATCAGCGTGCCCTCGGATCCAAGCAGCAGATCCATCCAGGCGTCGGGCCCGCGGCGTGACGGGCTCTGGCTCCCGGCGACGCCCACGTGGAAGGCGCCCTCGCCCACCGACACCGCGTCCACGCCGACGACCATGTCCTCGACGACGCCGTACTTTCCGCTGAACTGGCCCGCGCTGCGCGCGGCGATCCAGCCGCCCACCGTCGAGCAGCCTATCGACGACGGCGAGTGCCCGAGCGTCCAGCCGGCAGCGGCGAGCGCGTCCTCGAGCACCTGCCCGTTCACGCCCGCGCCCACCTCGACGGTCCACGTCGTGGGATCCACAGACCCGATCTGATCCAGGCGCTTGAGATCGACCACCCAGGATCCGGCGCGACCCGCGGCCGCCCCGCACACGCCGCTGCCCGCGCCGAACGCGATGACCGGTTTGCCCGCCGCGGAGGCCGCGCGAAGCACCTGCTCGACCTCCGCCTCGTCCTCGGGCCAGAACACGCGATCCGGCTCGGGCAGAGGTTCATCCTGCCACATGTGGAGGGTGCCGCTGGGCAGCAGATCGCGCGAGGCGGCGCGACGATCGAGGGGAGACGAGCTGGAGGCGACGGTGTCTGGAAAGGTCATGGCGCGCTCTAGCGCAGCACCTCGCCCCCGGACCACTGGATCCATCGACGTCGCGCGACATCCGCAGCGCGAGGCCAGAAAGAAAGAGCGCCCGGTCAAAGGACCGGGCGCGCTGATCTTGCGGTGGGCCAGTGCCCTGCCTCAAGCGTCTCCGTGGGCGACGATTGCAGACGCCGTGCCAGCCATCACGATCACGCTAAAACCGATCGTTTCGCCCTTCGATAGATCGGGCGACCTCTCGCAGCGGCGCTCTCCCCATCGAGATCGCGACATCCATGTCGCGGTGGTCTAGGTCCAAACCAGGACCGAACCGAAGCAACCCATGATTTATCCTACACCATTTCCAGAAACAGCCACGCAAACCGAGGAGCCCGCGCGCCCTGCCATCCTGGCGGGGCTGTCAGGGCTGCTCGCCGTAGGCGCCGCCCTCAAGTTGCCCGAGGAGCCCGTCCACCGCGGGATCGTCTGGCCTCATGGCAAACCAGGACATTTGTGTCACGGTCGCCTCGCCAACCGCGCCCCTTCGCGGAGAAACGTCGGCCACCGTGAGATTTGACAGGCACTCAGCCGCAACCTGTGGTATTTCCGCAGAATGGAGGTTCGGATGTTCCGCAGCGCTCTCATCCTCGCCACCTTCGCTATCCAGTCGGTCGCGTGGGCCGTCGCTGACTCCGACGGTGACGGGTATTCCTCGGCCGTCGACTGCGACGACAATGACCCGGCGATCAACCCGGGCGCCACCGATGTCTGCAACGGCGTCGACGACGACTGTGACGGGACGACCGATCCCACCAAGCAGACTTGGTACGCCGACCGCGACAGCGACGGCTACGGCGTGAACAGCGAGACGCGCCGGGTCTGTCCGGGCGACCCGCTCCCGCCGATCAACACCGGGACCTGGTCGCTGGAGAACGGCGACTGCTTCGACACCAACGCCAACATGTCGCCCGGTCTGCCCGAGATCTGCGACGGCCTCGACAATGACTGCGATGGCAACATCAACGAGGGCATCCCGGCGCAGAACTGGCACCCGGACTTCGACAACGACGGCTACGGCAGCGACGACGAGACGCTGACCGTGTCCACGGCGTGTGCGCCGGCCATGTACGTGGCGTCCATGGACGATTGCAACGACAACGCGGACGGCGTGCACCCCAACGCGACCGAGGTCTGCGACAACTTCGACCAGGACTGCAACAGCCTGGTCGACGACGGTCTGCCTACCCACACCTGGTACCCGGACGCGGACAAGGACGGTTACGGCGAAGAGGCCGCGGCGGTGGACACCTGCTCCCACCCGGCCAAGACGATCGCCAATGGCGGCGACTGCGATGACTCCTCCGCGGAGATCTCCCCCGAGGCGGACGAGGTCTGCGACGGCGCGGACAACAACTGCGACGGCATCGTGGACGAGGATCAGGCGGTCGACGCCCAGATCTTCTACGCGGACTGGGACGAGGACGGGTACATCAACCCGAACATCACGCACCCCGGCTGCTCGGTCCCCACGGACGGCAACTGGTTGCCGGACTCCGAGAAGATCGACTGCAACGACTCCAACGCCACGCAGCTGACCGAGTGCACCGCGCCGTCGGCCAAGACCGGCTGCGCCACCACGAACGGCGCGGGATCCGTCCTCGCGGGCGCCCTCGCCCTGCTCGCCCTGCGACGTCGCCGGGCCTGATCGGGCGCTGACCCTGTGGATCGCCGCGACATCGGGGGCGGCGGTCCTTGGTCGCGCGCTGCAGCGGACGCGCCGTCAGTCCTTGGTCGCGCGCAGTCCGAACATCAGCGGCACCTTGGCGACGCCGTCCGGCCAAGCCCACCGGCGCCCCTCGGTCGAGACCAGCCCCGGGTGCACCAGGCAGCCGTTGGCGTAGGGGTACTCGCGCAGGCGCTCCAGCCGCAGCCCCGCGCGCGCGATCGCGTCGACGATCTGCGCGAGCGTCCACTGCCAGGAGACGGCGGGCACGTCGTTGTCCAGCACGTCCGCGAACTCCACCACGCCGAGCGCGGATCCGGACGCGCGAACGTAGTCGCTGACCGGCTCGTGGAACGTCTCGCGGGTGAAGTAGTCGTCGCGGTCCAGGCCAAAGGTCTCACCTACGCTCCAGACAAGCGGGTGGAACTCGACGTAGACCAGCGATCCACCGCGCTCCAGCACGCGCGCCACACCACGCGCCCACCCGTCCAGGTCCGGCAGCCAGCCGGTGGCGCCATAAGACGTGAAGGCCACCTGGAAGCGCTGGTCGGTGGTGGCGAGCCAATGGAGCAGCTCGGCGCGCTCAAACGTGCCGGGCACACCGGAGTCCGTGGACAGTCGACGCGCGAACGCGATCGCTTCGTCCGAGAGGTCGACGCCATGCACGGTGGCGCCACGCCGCGCGAGCCCGAGCGAGTCCTGCCCCGCGTTGCACTGCAGGTGCACCAGCCGCTTCCCCGTCAGGTCGCCGAGCAGCTCCAGCTCCTCAGCAAACAACACATCCGCGCCACTTCGGAGGAGCGCGGCCTGATCGCCCTTGTGCGCGTTGTGGTTGCGCGTCGCGTTGTTCCAGGATCGTCGGGTGGTGTCGAAGTCAGACATCGGATCCTCTGCAGGCCGCAGGCGCACCGTCGCGCGACGGTCGCCTCCTCACACGTCCGCGGGGGCGCGTCCTAAGTCGAACGTCCGTCCGAAAACCAATCGATCGTTTAACCCGCAACGTCGCCTGCGCCCCGCCGGGCCCCACGATACCACCGCGCACACCCGAGACCCCAACTCGAAGGTAAAAGGACGCCATGACCCACCCCTCGTCGCTGCTTGACCGCATCAACTACATCCAGGCGGAGCTGGGAAGCCTCGCCGCCATGGTCCGCCTGATGCAGTACGACGCCCCGAGGTTGAAATCGGTACCGTCAACTCCGGCGTTTCCGGCAGCGATCGGGGCAGCATCGACGGCGATCGCCAGGGTCGAGGTCGCGGCGCCCGAAACCGACGACGAGGTGGAGGAGTACATTGCGCCGCCCCGCCGCGCCCGAACGACGGTGCCGGTGGAGGTCGCCACGCCCACGCCGTCGGCTGAGCCCGTGGCCAAGCGCGGCCCCGGGCGGCCACGCAAGGGCACCGCGGCGCCGGCCAAGCCCGCCCGCCGGAAGAAGGCGCCGGCCACGTTCAGCTACCTGCCGACGGCCAGCTACCGCATCATCGGCGACAACCCCTTCCGAAACGGCAACAACCTCGCGCTGTTCGACCACCTCAAGGGCCAGTTCGCGGACCGCGCCTTCACGCGCGTGCAGCTCGGCGAAGAGATCGCGCGGCTCCAGGCGCGTCAGGTCATGTCCTCCCGCCAGCCGGAGCAGGCGATCGTCATCGGCTTCCTAAAGTTCGCCGGCATCGAGAAGGGCCGGATCCTGATGGTCACCGACACCAGCGCCGACGCCGCCGAGCCTGAGTTCGAGACGGTGAGGCGTGAAGTGAAGACCAAGCGCCGCCCGCGCGGGGACGACGCCGTTTAAGCCCCATGGGCGCGCCGCCGACGATGGCAGGCTGCGCACCCAGCTCGCCGGGTCCGCTCCAGGCATGAGGCCTGCGCGCGGACCCGACGACCGCGATGTCTACTTCGCCTCCGCGGCCACCTGGGTGCGGAGCGCGTCCACCAGCCGGGCGCGCAGGTCAGGCTCGGCGCGCAGGCGGTCGCGGACGTTGTCCTTGCCCTGGCCCAGCCGCTCGTCGCCGAACGCGAACCACGAGCCAGAGCGCGCGATCACGCCCGCCTTCTCGGCGCGCTCCATGATCTCGGACTCCTGGCTGATGCCGCGCCCGTAGAGCATGTCGACCTCGGCGGAGCGGAAGGGCGGCGCGAGCTTGTTCTTCACGACCTTCAGGCGCGTGCGCGCGCCGATCTGCTCCTCACCCGCCGTCAGGGCGCCCACGCGGCGGATCTCCATGCGGATGCTCGCGTAGAACTTCAGCGCGTTTCCGCCGGGGGTGACCTCGGCGTTGCCAAAGACAACCCCGATCTTCTGCCGGACCTGGTTGAGGAAGATCACGATCGCGCCGGTGCGGTGGGTGATCGCCGTCAGCTTGCGGAGCGCCTGCGACATCAGGCGCGCCTGAAGGCCCATGTGCGGGTCGCCCATCTGGCCCTCGAGCTCAGCCTGGGGGACCAGCGCGGCGACGCTGTCCACGACGATCAGATCGACCGCGCCGGAGCGCACCAGCGCCTCGGCGACCTCCAAGCCCTGCTCGCCGGAGTCCGGCTGCGACACCAGCAGCGCGCTGGTGTCGACGCCCAGCTTCTCGGCGTAGATCACGTCCAGCGCGTGCTCCGCGTCGATGAAGGCCGCGGTGCCGCCCATCGCCTGCACCTCGGCGACCGCGTGGAGCGCCAAGGTCGTCTTGCCGCTCGACTCCGGTCCGTACACCTCGACCACGCGACCGCGCGGCCAGCCGCCGATGCCCAGCAGCTCGTCGAGCGTCATCGACCCGGTGGGGATCACGTCCACCTCGGCGGCGGGGCGCTCGCCCAGGCGCATCACGCAGCCCTTGCCGTAGCGCTTGTCCAGCCCGTCCAGGGTGGAGCTCAGGGCCTTGACCCGATCGTCGTTCTTCAGCTCGTTCATCACATCACCTCAACTCGAATTGTGGGCGAACCGCGCCCACGACGGAAGACCGACGGACCACCCGCCGGCCAAGACGGAGAAGTTCAGTCCACCGGCGCCAGCGGCCGAAAGCCGAGCGCCTCGGCGACGTGGTGGGGCGCGACGTCGGCCGCGCCCTCCAGGTCTGCGATGGTGCGCGCGACCTTGAGCAGCCGCGTCGTGGCGCGACCGGACAGCCCAAGGCGGTGCACGGCGTCGCCGAGCAGCTTGGCCGCTTCGGGCTCCGGAGACGCGAGCCGGTCGAGCTCCGCGCGCTCCAGGCGCCCGTTCACTGCGTGCTGCCCACGGGCGGCCTGCGCGCGTCGAGCCGACACCACACGGTCGCGGACGTCGGCCGACGACTCGCCGGGCGCGCCGCCGAGGATCTGGTCCGCGGGCACCGGCCGCAACTCGACGTGCAGGTCGATGCGGTCCAAGATCGGACCCGACAGCTTGCGCCGGTAGCGGAGCACCTCGGTGTCGGTGCACCGGCACGGCGTGGCGCTCCCCCGCATGCCGCACGGGCACGGGTTGGCCGCCATCACCAGCATCACCTCGGCCGGGTAGGTCACCGTGCCCTCGGCCCGCGTCAGCTGGACGACGCCGTCCTCTAGCGGGCCACGCAGCACCTCGATCGCGGGCCGCGAGAACTCGGTCGCCTCGTCGAGGAACAGGACGCCCTGGTGCGCGAGGCTCACCTCGCCAGGGCGCAGCGTACGGTCGCCGACCATGCCGGCGACGCTGACGGAGTGGTGCGGCGCGCGGAAGGGGCGCTCGCGGATCAGGCCCGCGTCGGAGGACAGGAGGCCAGCGGCCCCATGGATGCGGGTGACGTCGAGGGCCTCGTGCTCGTGCAACGGCGGGAGGATCGTCGGAAACCGACGGGCCAACATGGACTTGCCACAACCCGGCGGCCCCATCAGCAGCACGTGGTGCCCGCCCGCCGCCGCGATCTCGAGCGCACGCCGCGCCAGCGCCTGCCCGCGGACCTCCGCCAGATCGACGAGCCGATCCCGCGCCTTCCCCTCCCACGCCGCGCCCGACGGCAGTGGTCGCTCCCCGCGGAGGTGCGCGATCACCGACCCGAGGTCGTCCGCGGCGAGCACGTTCACGTCACGCGCGGCCGCCGCCTGCGCCGCCATCTCGGTCGGCAGCACCAGCGTTCGACCCGTCACCCGCGCCAAGTGCGCCAGGGCGACCGCGCCGCGGACCGCGCGGGTCCGACCGGCCAACGACAGTTCGCCCACAAAGAGCAGCTCCTCCAGGCCCGCCTCCGGGACCAAGCCCTCCGCGGCGAGCACGCCGACCGCGATCGGCAGATCCAGCGCCGCGCCGTCCTTGCGAAGCCCCGCGGGCGCCAGGTTCACCACGACGCGCTTGCGGGGGAACTCCAAGCCCGCGGCGACGATCGCCGACCGGACCCGCTCGGCGGACTCGCGCACCGCGCCGGCCGCCAGACCGACCACGCAGACCCCGGGGAGCCGACGAAGCAGGTCGACCTCGACCTCGATCGGGACAGCGTCCACACCTACGATCGCCCCGCTGTGAACCCGCACCGACATCGACCACCTCCGCTCGGGAAGAGGTCATGGCCAGCACCGTGCCGGACGAGCCGAATACCAGGATAAGTTTGTTTTGAGGGCGACTATTGGCGAATAGCGGCCCCGCCGACATGTCGGACGAGAACCTGCATGAGGCAACGAAGCAAAGCTGTGTTATCTTCGGGATTAGTCGTGCACAAAGGCCCCCGGAGCCGGACCGTCGGAGGCCGTCAGACTGTCCGACACCTGCCGCCCCCGATCGGGTGGGAAATGCCGAAGTTACACGTGCGTGACAAACCGCAGCCGCTCCCGGTCTATTTATACGGACTCTGCGAGCGTCCGATGATGTGGGATACCTTAGCCGTGATCTTCTGCGTGGTGTCCAGCCTCGTGCTCGCCCGGATCGCGAACGCCCCGCTGCGGGTAGGTCGCGCCCTGGACCACGAGCCGACCGCCGACGACGACGTCGTCGCGCACTAGGCGCGTGGCCTCGCCCGGATTCTGGAGCCTCGAATCGCCATTCGACGGATCCATGACGCGGCGTGGAATACCTGCCGCGCTCCCGTGCTATACGGCTGCCCGTTCCGCGGAACCCCCTTCTACCTTCGACTGGAGTCGATGATGTTGCGCACCTTGTCCGCCGTCGCCGTTGCCGCCGCCCTGCTGTTCAGCCAGACCTCGCTCGCCGCGGACACGCGCACGCTGTGCGTCTACGACCCGATGGGCACCAACGGCCCCGCCTACAAGAACGCTCAGGCCATGGCGATCGAGGCCGTCGCCAAGGGTGTCTCGTTCACCCTGCGCGCGGACGTCGAGGAGCGCACCGCCGCCGACGACCTGGTCGCCGGCAAGTGTGACGCCATCCTGGTGACCGGCATCTCGGCCCGCGGCTTCGGCCTGGCCTCTGCCACCGTCGAGGCGATCGGCGCCCTGCCCCGCTACGACTGGCTCAAGTCCACGCTCGCCTACCTCAAGGACCCGCGCATGGCGGCCAAGATGAAGTCGGGCGCGTACGAGAACGGCGGCATCTACCCGGCCGGGGCGGTCATGCTTTACGGCCGCGACAAGGCCTGGCGCAAGTCCACCGACCTGGCTGGCAAGTCCATCGCGATCATCAGCGCCGACAAGGCCGCTGAGACCATGGCCCGCACCGTGGGCATGTCCACCAAGTCGGCGACCACGGCGACCTTCGGCCCCATGTTCAACAGCCACTCGGTCGACACCATCTACGCCCCGGCCACCGCCTACGAGCCGCTCGAGCTGTACCGCGGCATCGGCACCACCGGCGGCATCATCAACTTCACGCTCTCGCAGCTCACCCTGCAGGTGGTCCTGCGGGCCGACCGCTTCCCGGCGGGCTTTGGCCAGTGGGCGCGCGAGTACGCCTACAACTACTTCGACAAGGCGCTCGCCGTCGTCAAGCAGTCCGAGGCCAAGGTCGCGACGAAGCTGCTGACCATCCCCGACGCCGACAAGCCCGGCTACGACACGCTGTTTCAGAAGGTCCGCCTCACGCTGCGCGACGGCGGCGTCTACGACAGCACGATCCTCGGCCTGATGCGCCGCGTGCGCTGCGCCTCTGACGCCGCCCGCGCCGAGTGCGCCGAGGCCAAGGAGTAAGCCCGTCAAGTCGGGTGCATCGCGCCGCTGTCGGTGGTAGCCTCCCCGGGCCCTGAATCCTGTGGGAGGCTCCAGACATGACGCGCCTTGTCCCTGTCGCGATCGCCATCGCGGTCCTCACCGCCTGCAACGGCGCGATCGGCAACACCCTCGCCGGATCCACCGATCGGCTGGTCATGCCCTACGTGATGCGTTCGGGCGACGTCGGGGTCGGGTGCGCCGTCGGCGAGGGCCTGGGCCCGATGGTCGGCGCGTTCAACGACGCGAGCCACCACGCCGCCAAGACGTCGATCGTCTCGATGCTGTCCGCGGGCATGTGCCTGGAGGACGACGTGTGGGAGGCGCAGCTCGACACGGCGCGCGCGCTTCGCCGCGAAGACACCGAGGGCGCCCACGACGCCAGCGAGCGCGTCCAGCGCGCCCACGCCGTGGCCGCGCGCCGCTACCTCTCGGCTTGGACGCTCCTGGCCGACGAGTACGGCGTCCCGGAGCCGGACGGCGCTTGCCCGACCCTCAAGAAGGACAGCGACCAGCTGATCTACATGCTCGGCCTGTCGGCGGGCGTGCTGGCCGTGGTGCACGACATGGGCGCAGGCGGCCAGGCCGGCGTGCCGATGTCGATCCCGGCGAGCGTCGTGCGCGCGTCGGCCTGCCTGGACGACGACAAGTGGTGGGGCGCGCCCAACGCCATGAAGGCCGCCATCTGGGCGCTGATGGAGGGCAGCCCGGACGTGGGCGATCCGTGGGCGCTGTTCGGCCAGAGCGTGGCCAAGGGCCAGACCGCGGGCGTTCGCCTCGCGGGCGCCTTCCTCGCGCAGACCGCCTCGTCCACCGGCCACGAGGCCGAGCTCCGCAAGGCCGTGAAGTCCCATGTCGGCTCGCTCAACGCCACGCCGATGGACCCCAAGTGGGCGATGCTCGATCGCTACGCCACCGCCATCGTGCGCAACGAGTCAGACCGCATCTGGACCGCCAAGGTGGGCTACCGCACGCCCACCGACGCGTTCGGCACCTTCCCCGATGACGTGACCGTCGACGACACCAAGGTCGACGATGACATGTTCAACGACATCTTGAAGTAGGACGGAGAGCCCTTGTCCCACGAAGCCGCACCGAGCCCCGTCCGCACCTGGCTCAGCACCCTCCCTGCGCTCCTCGTCCTGCTGCTGGCCGTCGCGCAGGGCACGTCCGAGGTCGTCCAAGCCCGCATGCTCGCCGTCGGTGAGCAGACGTGGCCCGGCTACTCCGAGATCCGCTACGACCCGAAGCCGCCCGAGTGCGACGTCGACAAGATCGGCGCGGACGCGAAGCCCAAGTCGGCCGACGACGCGATGCTCGACGACATGTTCGCCACCCCGCCGGCGGGTGGCCCCGCGCCCGACGGCGCCGCCCCGGCCGCGCCGACGCCGGATGCCGCCGCGCCGCCGCCTGCGGACGCCGTGCC
>CAIOSP010000205.1 GCA_903861005.1 uncultured Pseudomonadota bacterium | reverse complement strand
TGGGACGCAGGCATGGCCGACGCCGTCGTGCGTCGTCGCCTGGAGGCGATGGGCGTGCAGCCGCTCGCCACCCAAGAGGCGCTGTCGTTGCTGGGGCGCGCGCTGGCGCAGCCCGGATCGGCGCGGCTCTTTTTGCGGTTGGACCCGTCCCGCTACGCGGCGTCGACCGGCGCCCCGCGCGTGGCGCACCTGCTCGGTCAGCCGCTCACGACCCACGCGCCAGCAGCGCCCGTGGTCGAGCGCGCGTCGTGGCGGGTCGCGCTGACCCGCGCGCTGGCCGAGGTGTTGGGCTCCGACCAAGATCCCGAACCGACGCGTGGCCTGTTCGAGCTCGGCCTGGACTCGATGACCGCGGTCGCGTTCGCGGCCCGCGTGGAGAAGGTGATCGGTCGGCCGGTGCCGCCGACGCTCGCCTTTGATCACGGGACGCTCGACGGCGTGATCGCCTGGGCTGAAGGCGACGTGTCACCCGCGTCCGTCGACGCGCCGCGCGCGCCCACCGACGAGCCCGTCGCGATCGTCGGCATGGCGATGCGCTTCCCCGGCGGCGCCAACGATCCCGAGGCGTTCTGGACGCTGCTCGTCGACGGCGTGGACGCAATCGGCCCGGTGCCCGCGTCGCGCTGGAGCGCCGACGCGCTCTATGACCCGAACCCCGGCGCGCCCGGCAAGGTCATCGTCCTGGAGGGCGCGTTCCTCGACGATGTCGCCTCGTTCGACGCGGAGTTCTTCGGCATCGCGCCGCGCGAGGCGCTGAGCTTGGACCCGCAGCAGCGGCTGCTGTTGGAGGTCGGCGTCGAGGCGCTCGAGCGCGCGGCGATCCCCCTCGACGGCCTGCTGCGGCGGTCGGTCGGTGTGTTCGTCGGCATTGGGCCGAGCGACTACGGACGGCGCTTTGACGCGCTGCACGGCGACCCCGATCTGTACGCGGGCACCGGGAATGAGGCGAGCTTCGCCGCCGGTCGCCTGGCCTACGCGCTGGGCGTGCAGGGCCCGGCGATCGGGCTGAATACGGCGTGCTCCACGTCGCTGGTCACCACGCACCTGGCCTGTCAGGCGCTGCGCGCCGGCGAGTGCGAGCTCGCGCTGGCGGGCGGCGTGAACCTGATGCTCTCGCCCGAGACGACGGTTCAGCTGTCGGCGCTGAGCGCGCTGTCGCCGAACGGTCGCTGTCGTACCTTCGACGCGGACGCGGACGGCTACGCGCGCGGCGAGGGCTGCGGCGTGGTCGTGCTCAAGCGCCTGTCGGACGCGGTGCGCGACGGCGACCCGATCCTGGCCGTGATCCGCGCGTCGATGGTCAATCACGACGGGCCGAGCGCGGGCCTCACCGTGCCGTCGGGTGACGCGCAGGCGCGGCTGCTGACGACCACGCTTGCGCGCGCCGGCCTGCGCGGCGAGGACGTGGGCTTCCTGGAGGCGCACGGCACCGGCACGCGGCTGGGCGATCCGATCGAGGTCGGCGCGGTCAAACAAGCCTACGGCGCGCGCCCGGCGGATCGTCCGTTGGTGATGAGCTCGGTGAAGACACACATCGGCCACCTGGAGCTGGCGGCGGGCGTCGCGGGGCTGGCGTCGGCCGTGCTGTCGCTCAGGCACCGCCGCTTCGCGCCGCACCTGCACCTCAAGGTCGTGAACCCGGCGCTGGACCTGTCGTTTCCGGTGCGCATCCCAACGACGTCGACCGAGTGGATGTCGGACCGGCCGCGGGTGGCGTCGGTCAGCAGCTTTGGCTTGTCGGGCACCAACGCGAACGTGCTGATCGAGGAGGC
>CAIOSP010000204.1 GCA_903861005.1 uncultured Pseudomonadota bacterium | reverse complement strand
CTGGGGCGACTGGGGCGACTGGGGCGACTGGGGCGACTGGGGCGACTGGGGCGACTGGGGCGACTGGGGCGACTGGGGCGACTGGGGCGACTGGGGCGACTGGGGCGACTGGGGCGACTGGGGCGACTGGGGCGACAGGGATCAACCCGACGCGCCTCGCCTGGGATCCGCGAGTCGTGCGGCGCGCGTCGGTTCGGATGTCCGCGCACCACACGTGGGATCGCCGGTTCGCGCAGCGCAGGCCACCGTGCAGGACGTCCCGCGCGCGGCGCTAGGCCGGGGCGTCGGCCTCGTCGAGGCTGGTCATCAGCGCCTCAAGGACCGCGTAGCTCTCGGCCTCCATCGAGTCGACGCGGCCGTCCACGCCGACCATCTCCAGCACGGCGTCGAGTACGAGCTGACGGTGCTCCTGCGGGATGTCCATCGGGTCGATGTCGTCCTCGTTCGGCGGGTGGTCGAGCCAGCTGGCCGCCATGACGGCGTCCTCGTCGCCCAGGCCAAAGCGGCGGATGAGGTCCACCACCAGCTTGCGCTCTGGCGCGCCCACGTTCAGATCTGCCCACGCGAAGGAGCAGAGGAAGCGGAGGAGTCGGAGCTTTTCTTCGTCGGTAAGTTTTTCGAGCATGCATGAGCCTACGCACCGGACCTTCCCACAGCCGTGGTGAATCCGTCAAGCCTGGATGAACGCACCGTGGTCCATGCGGTGATATGCCTCGATTTCGCCGCGCCCAGCGCGCTCGCGGAAGGCGCAACAGGGGCACCGATGTCACACGCGATCACACGCCAGATCGAAGTCTCGGTCGATCCCTCCTACCATCCGGAGCACTCCGATCCTGCGCGCAACCGCTGGTTCTTCTCCTACGCCATCCGGATCACCAACCACGGCGCGGACGTGGTGCAGCTGGTGTCGCGGCACTGGATCATCACCAACGCGCACGGCATCCGCGAGGAGGTCCGCGGGTCGGGTGTCGTCGGTGAGCAGCCGGTCCTGGGTCCGGGTGAACACTTCGAGTACACCTCGTTCTGCCCGCTCGGAACGTCGCTCGGCTCGATGGAGGGCAGCTACCAGATGCTCAACGACGCCGGAGAGCGCTTCGACGTGGAGATCCCGCCGTTCGCCCTCGTGGACCCGTCGACCGAGCAGTAAGTCTGTCGGCGCTCCACGTACGGTGCTCCTAGCGGCCGAGCTTGGCCCGGATGCGACCCACCGCGCGCCGTACGGACGCGTCGCTCGTGAGCTCATCGAGCTGGTCGAACGGCACCCAGCGGACCGCGAGCACCTCACCCGTGTCCACGAGGGCGTCGTCCTGCGCGAGCCACAGCGTGCGCAGGTCAAAGTGGCGGTGAGCCGCCTCCCCCTTGCGCGGGTTCGCCGGGATCGCGTGGACGTCGATGTCCAGCAGGTTGGGGAAGCCGTCCAGCTGCATTAGGCTCGACACGCCCGTCTCCTCGACGATCTCCCGCCGACAAGCCGACGCCAGGTCCGCGTCATCGACCTCGACGTGTCCGCCGGGCTGCAGCCACAGCCTGAGGAAGGCGTGGTGGATCAGCAGCACCCGCTCCATGTCGGGACAGATCACGAACGCGGACGCCGTGACGTGGCCGGGCGCCACGGTGGACCGGGAGAATGGCGCCGCGGACGTGGCGAGAAGCTCCAAGACCGCCAGACGGTGCGCGGCCTCGGCGTCGTCCGCCGGCACGTGCCCCCTCACCTGTCGAGTCAACGCCACCCGATCCACGTTCCCTCCCCAGAAAGCAAACGGGGGCGCCACCGTCCGTGGCGCCCCCGAGGGACAATCAACCGATCCGACTCAAAGCGCGGGAGGAGGCGTGTTGATGGTCAGGTTCAGGTTGTAGTGCTGGCAGCTGATGTTGCCCGTCGTGCGCTTGACGTCGACCCAGTAGTCGGACGTGTTGTTCGCACAGTCGTTGTACAGGCGCTCGATGGTCGTCGGCTGGGCGTTGTTGCCAACCGGCGGGGCGCTGGACAGCGTGGGGTCCGCGCACTGCTGACGGCTCGTCGGCAGCGCGTGGTTCGGGGCGTCGCCGCGGTCACGCTGGTACCACTGGTACTGCGTGGTGCCGCTGGGGAAGCTGGCCGCACACTCCTGGGGGTTGGTCGTGGCGCCGCGGTAGGTCCTGAAGACGTAGTCCGTGGTGCCGGCCGTCATGTCAATGAAGAAGTTGAAGTTGTTGGTCGAGTTGGCCGCGTCCACCGTCGGGTTGTCCACGGTGTTGAAGCGGAACCAGTCGTCCGTGTCCGGGCCGTTGAGCATCGAGTCGACGATGTTGCCGATCACGTTGATGTTGGCGTTGGCGCCGTCCGTGAAGGTCGCGAACTCGTTGATGACGCCGCTCACGCCCGCCGTGCCCGCCGCGTTCGAGTCGCCGTACGCCGCGCCGAGCAGCTCGTAGGAGTCGAACACGCCGTTGGCGCAGGACTGCGTCAGGACGGAGTTCGAGTTCGCCGAGGTGTTGGGCTGCTGGTCGACACAGTAGGCGTAGCAGGTGGTGTTCACGCCGCGGTTGACCGCGATGTCCTGGGTGAACAGCTGCGAGGCACCACAAGTACCCACGATGTTGGGCGACACGTAGCCGCCGTCATCGGAGCACCGGAAGTTCAGGACCTTGCACTCGGAGGGAACCGAGACGCACGAGCCGGTCAGGCGCACCGCCGCTTCGTTGATGTAGCGAGGGATCGACGTGATGACCGGAGCAGCCGGGAGGCTGAGATCCTGGATGGTCTGCTCGGTGGTCTGGTAGGACGCACCAGACGCCAAGCCGTCGTTCGGGGTGACCTTGCAGTAGAACTTGTCACCGAAGTTGGTGATGTTCTCGGTCGGGAAGCCCGAGTTGGCGCGCAGCATCCACGCGGTGTTGCTGTTGACCGTCGGCAGGATGGGCGCGGAGGTCGTGCCCGTCGTCGACTTGATCAGCGTGAGCGCGGAGCTGGGGCTGACGCCGTTGTTGTAGAGGTACGTGCGGTACCACTCGACCGTGTAGGTCAGCGCGTCGCCGTCGGCGTCCGTCGCGAACGTCAGGACGTTGCAGTTCAGCGTGTCATCCTCACCAGGCGGGTTCGGAAGGATGCTGAGCGTGCCGGCGTCGGGGACGGCGTTCACGATGGTCTTGACGGCGGTGGTGACCGCGTTGCCGGTGTCGTAGCCGTCCCAAGCGGTGACGATGGCCTGGAACTGATCACCGCGAGCGGTGTTCGAGGCAGGCATCGTGGTCTGGGGCGACAGGGTGCCGACGAAGCTGGAGCCGTTCTTGGTCCAGGCGACGTTGTACTGGGGCACGTCACCGTCGTCGTCCGACCAGCCAGCCGCGTTGATCAGCAGATCGTCGCGGGTGTCAGGCGAGGTCGGGGTGATGACCGCGCTGACGAAGGTCGGGGGCGTGTTGCGGATGAGCACCGCGTCCTGGACCGAGGCGCCGTCGCCGTAGCCGTCGTTCGCGACAACCGTGACCGCCCAGGTGTCACCACGGGTGGTGGCGGTCTTGGACAGCGTGTTGTTGTTGGTGGGGTAGGACGGGTTGTTGTACGGCGCGCCGTTCTTCGTCCAGTAGTACTTGTAGGTCATCGTGTCGCCGTCGAGGTCGTAGGCGGGGGTCACGATGGTGACGCTCAGGTCCTGGTTCGACAGGGGGAAGTCAGGCGTCAGGTTGATGACCGGGGCCGTCGGGACCGTGTTCTGGATGACGATCGCCGAGGTGGTGACCGTGGTGCCCGTGCCGCCGACCGAGTCCACCGGGGTGCACTGCAGCGAGACGGCGTCCAAATGCTCGGTCAAGCTGCCCGGGAACGAGTTGCCGACCGGCAACGTGACCGTGCGACCGTCGTACGTGGTGATCAGCCAGGTGTAGTTGATCGAGACGACGTCGACGTCGTCCGCGTCAGAGCCGACACCGTGGGCCGTGAGGTCCGGGGTGGTGTTGGCGGTCGTCGGCGTGATGTAGCAGGACTCAACCACCGGCAGGGTGTTCACGATCGTGACCGGGTCGGTGATGAGCGTGGTGCCCTGCAGCGCCGGGTCATGCGGGGTGCAGCTGGCACGGATGCTGCTGCCGCGGACGCAGTTGTAGAGCGCGAGCGGGTTGAGCGAGTCGTAGTTGGTTCCCGCGCACGAGCCGCGGGTCGCGGCCGTGGCGCTAGGGATGTTGACCCACAGCGGGTTGAAGAACTTCTGCCACTGGTAGGTGACGGTCAACTGACCGGCGTCCACCATGTCGTCGTCCTGCAGGCCGGTCGCCGCCACGCTGAACGCGGTGGCAACACCACCCGTCGCGGGGACGATGGAGCAACCCGTCAAGTAGGGCGGGCTGTTGCCGATGCCGACCACGTCCGACACCGGGGAGGTGACGGAGCGGGTGTCGTCCGCGTAGACCTCGACCTTGACCTGGTCACCCTTCACGAAGTTGATCGTGCCGAGCGTCGAGGTGGTCGCGCCAGCGATGGGCGTCCAGGACGCCGCCGCCGGAAGCTTCTTGTACCACTGGTAGAAGAGCGTGATCGGGTCGTTGTCGGTGTTGATGACGGTGACGTTCGCGGTCAGCGCGTCCACAGAGGTCGGCAGATGCGGCGTGATGTTCACGGTCAGGACCGGCAGGACGTTCGCCGAGTCGTAGCCATCGCAGTCCGAGTCGCGGTTGTCGTTGTTCGCGTCCGCAGCGCCGGGATGAATGTTCTTGTCGTGGTCGTTGCAATCCTCGAGCAGGTGGTAGTCCGGCGCGGGGATCGTCGGGATGCCACGGATGCGCGGCACGCTCAGATCCATCGGCGCGTGCATCGGGCAGGCGCGGAAGGTCGGCGGGTTCCGCGGGAGCGGCGGCAGCGTGCCACGGTCCGCGTAGGTGTCCGCGTCGTAGTCCCAGTAGTAGGTCGTCTGCGAGGCGGTGACGGTGGTACCGACGTCCGCGCCGAAGGCGCCTGCCGTGTAGAGAAAGACACGGCCGTTGTCGACGTCGAGGCCATCACGGTCCCAGCCCGGCGCCGAGATGAGCACGTCGCCCCGACCGTCACCGTCGACGTCAGCGCCGGCAGCAGCCGCGCTGCCGAAGTTGTCTGCGATGTGAGCGCCGGCGCGAATGCGGGCGCCTTCGATCACGCTGTAGTTCGACGCACTGTAGGTCGGGAAAGTACCACCCACCGGCAGGCGGGCGAAGCTCTCAACCTTGTTGATGTCCCAGCTGGTGCCCGCAGGCAGGACGCCACCGACGGTCCAGTCCGGACGGCCGTAGACGATGAACTGGGCACCGGAGTCGATACCGTTCACCGCGTCACCGGGCGCGCCAACCAGGAAGTCGCTGTAGGTGTCGGCGTTCAAGTCGCCCGCCGGGCTGAGCCCGACGCCGATGCGCTGACCGAGCGTGCCCACCATCTTGAGCTGCGCGAGGGAGGTCAGGAGGCCGGAGGCGATGGGCGCCGCGCGGCCAAGGACCAGCGACACCGAGCGGAAGCCGTTCGTGGTGACGAAGTCGTCGTAGCCGTCCTGGTTGGTGTCACCGACACCAGCCAGCGCGACGCCGACCTTGTCCTGGCCGCCCGTGCCCAGGATGAGGGCGCTATGCACCATCAAGCCGGAGGCGCGGGTGGGGGTGGTGTAGAACAGGTAGATGCCGCCGTTGTCGAGCGTGCCGTAGCGGGACGCGCCGACCATCAAGTCCTGCAACCCGTCGCCGTTGAGGTCGGCGGCGGCAAGTGCGTCACCCGCGAACTCGTATGCCGTGGTGCCCTGGAAGTAGGAGTCCGCGATGACGCTGACCACCTTCTCGCCCGAGCGGGTCTTGAGGTTCGCGCCGCTGAGCACGTAGGCGCGACCGCGGCTGTACTGACCACCAACGGTGCCGGACACATCCGAATAGCCAGGCGCACCGATCACGAGGTCGGCGTAGCCGTCGTTGTCCAGGTTCGCGACCGTCAAAGAGGAGCCCAGCGCGTCGGCGGTGCGCTCGCCCTTGATGATCACGTCCGCCTGCTCGGCCTTGTAGGCGCCGTTCGCGCGCGGGCCGAAGAAGATGTAGACCGCGCCCTGGTTCATGGCCGGGACGCGAGCGCCGGGGGCGCCGATCGCGACGTCGTCGCGACCGTCGCCATCGAAGTCACCCGTCACGACGACGCGGCCGAACTTAGAATACTGACGAGTCGCGTAGTACTTCACGTCGTAGTCATGCGAGCCGTCGGGGAGCGTGGTGCGCATGTCGTAGCCGGCGCGACGCTCGGGGCCGCCGCGGCGGAGGTAGACCGCGCCGCCCTGGACGGCGCCGTCGGCCGCGTTCTCCGCGGACATCAGGATGTCCGCGACAGGATTGCCGTCGACCTCATCCCAACCGTTGACGAACGCGAGGGAGGTGCCCAGCGTGTCTTTCGGGTTGGAACCCAGGTAGGTGTTGTAGGGCGTGTTCGCGACGGTCGAGCCACCGATGTAGTTCTGGCCGTTGCAGTCGTTGTCGACGAAGTCGCAGACCTCGATGGCGTTCGGCTTCACGTCCGCGTTGCTGTCGTTGCAGTCAAAGCGGTTGGCCGTGTAGCCAATCGGGAGCACGCAGGCGTACTGGTAGACGTCGCGCGAGCCGAAGGTGTCGCCGTCCGCGTCCGCCCACCAGATTGCCGCGTCGACGGCGTTGCCGCCGTTGGTCACGCCATCGCAGTCGTTGTCGATGTTGTCCGAGCAGAGCTCGGCCGCGCCCGGGTTGATGGCGACGCCGGCGAGGGTATCGTCGCAGTCACCGCCGCGGGTCACGACCGCGGAAGCGAGCACCGGGACGGTGCAGGAGTCGAGGCGAATGTTCTTGTCGCCGTAGCCGTCGCCATCGACGTCCGGGTAGTACGCGATCGCGTCCGACGACGTGGAGTCGTCGATGAGCGCGTCACAATCGTTGTCGATGCTGTCGCCGCAGACTTCCAGCGCGCTCGGATTGACCGCAGGGTCGCCGTCATCGCAGTCGTTGCAAGCCGACACGCCGTCGCCGTCGTGGTCGGCAGGGCCGAAGAAGCCGTCGCAGTTCTTGTCGATCACGTCACTGCACAACTCGGGCGCCGTGGGGTGGATGACCAGCGAGTTGTCGTTGCAGTCCGTGGCGTCGTGGACGTACAGGACCGAGTTGATCTGGGGCTGGTCGCACGCCATCACGCTGGTGGCGGCGTTGCCGAAGTTGTCCTGGTCGACGTCCGCGTACCAAGCGGTGACGTCGATGATGTCCTTGCCGGCGAGGTACGCGTAGACCGCGCCCGCGTTCGCCGTGGGCGAACTGCCGCGGTACGCGCCGACAAGAATGTCGGAGAAGCCGTCACCGTTGAGGTCGGTCACCTCGACCGCGTTGCCGAAGTAGCTCTGGAAGATGGCGCCCGCGAGCATGGCCCCAGCGACGGAGGAGTTCTCGGTGCGACCGGTCAGAGGACCGTACTCGACGAGCGCCGTACCGCTCTGAACCACCTGACCAGTGCCCCAGGCCGCGCCGATGACCACGTCCTGGACGAGGTCATTGTTGAAGTCGCCGACCGCCATGGACGAGCCGAGCCAGCCGTTCTGCTCGACGCCCATGAAGATGGAGGACGAAGACGCGTTCGACGAGAAGATCGTGCTCGACGCGGGCCACGCGCCGCCGAGGAACAGGTACGCGGCGCCGCGGTGGTTGGTGCCGTACCACTCCGCGCCCACGAAGTAGTCCGTCCTGCCGTCGTTGTTGACGTCCGTGCCGCCGCGAACCGCCGAACCAAAGTGGTCGGTCAGGGTGCCGTAGATGCGGGCGGGGGCCTGGCTGGCCGGGTGCAGGCCGCTGACCATCGCGCTGCCGCGGAACACGTACGCCGCGCCAGCCTTGGTGCCGCCGTTGGTGTCGAGCGGCGCGCCGATGATGAAGTCGGCGTAGCCGTCGAAGTCGGGGTCGCCGAGGCCGCTGATGGCCGAGCCGAACGACGCGCCAGCGGTCTCACCGAAGTAGGTGACTTCGCTGGCGTTGATGCCGATCAGCTTGGTGGTCGACGTTGCGCCGCCGCCAAAGGTCAGCGTGTTGCCGAGCAGCAGGTACGCCGCGCCCGAGCCGGCCGGCTGGCCCGCGGTGGTGTGACCCGGAGAGCCGATGACAACGTCCGCGTAGCCGTCGTCGTCGACGTCGCCAACGCCCGAAACCGCGAGGCCGAACCGGTCTCCCAGGTTCTGGCCCAGCACGCGGATGACGCGGCCGTTGGTGGCGAGGTTGATCAGGCCGGAGAAGCCATTGCCACCGCGCACGATGTGCGCGAGGCCGGCGCCGCCCGAAGCGCCGCTGGTCGAGACCGAGGCCGGGTTGGAGCCGATGACCAGGTCATCCGCGCCGTCCGCGTCCACGTCGCCCGCATTGGCCAGCGACCAACCGCTCTTGTCCGCAGAGCGCTCGCCGTAGATCTTGACGTTGGCGTTCGCCACGGCCAACCCGATGTCCGCGCTCGGATGAGCCGGATCGAAGTTGGCGATGGGGCCAAAGAAGACGTAGACCGCGCCGGAGTTGGCGAGGTTCACGTCCACGTTGTTTGCGCCGAGTGCGACGTCTTCAACGTTATCGCCGTTGAAGTCGCCCACCGCGATGGAACGACCGAGGTCGTCTCCAGACGCAGACGGCGACACGTGCGCATCAGCCTGCCCCAGGACCTGAGGTCCGGTCAAGAGCCCGAAGGCATCGCAAATATCATTTACCGCATACGCCGTTCCCGACGCGAGCAGTGCCACCAAACCTACGCTGACGCTCATACGCTTCATTCGGACCTCCCCCGGCGACTACGCTGGGAAGAAGAAGACTTCGAATCCACCACCCAAAGGGTACCATTGGCTCGAGGCGGCCGCGGTAACTTGCGAACCGGTCCTCGAATCATGGCGCTACAAACAGGATTTATCGTTCGTAGCAAAAAATTGGTTTTCAGGGACCCCGGCCGGACCTCCGGTGCAAACGGGGTGCAACACCCGCCCCGCAGGCGCCGGTTGCCCCCGCGCCGCTGCCACGGCGTCGACCGCAGCGCACGCGGACGGGCGCAACGGGAACTACCAGGACAACCCACAACATGCGGAGACAAGGTCATGTCCTCACCAGCGCACGTGATGCGGGGGCACTTCTTCCTCGAGGGAGCCGCGCACGGACGTCGCCGGCGCATCCTGCATCTCACGCAGGCGCCCGAGCTCCTCGCGGAGCTCCGCGAGGCCGTCGACCATGTCGCGGACGAGATCGTCGAGCTGCGCCACGTGGCGCTCCACGAAGGCGATCTTGATCTCGAGGTTGGTCAGGCGTTCGTCCACGAATGTCATCCCCACCTGCAGAATACCGCGGATGGCGTCCGCTGGCATCCCCTTGAGCGTTGCGCGGACGGGGCGGGGGCGGCTACTCTCCCCCACGCGAGGCCCAAGCAGGGCGCGCACGCAGGAGACTCCACGTGGATCCGGCCCTTGACCGCTCGAAGATCCGGGAACTCCTTGACCTCACCGGCGGTGAGATCGAGTGGTTGAAGGACCTCATGGACACCTACCTGCAGGACACGCGCACCCGCCTGGACGAGCTCGCGGGCCTGGTCACCCTTGGATCCAGCGACCGGATCCAGCGCTCCGCCCACGGGATCAAGGGTTCCAGCAGCAACATCGGCGCGACGCGCATGGCCGACCTGTGTGCAGGCATGGAGGACCACGCAAAGCTTGGCAACAAGGGCGCGACGGTGAACCAGCTGGCGCTGTTGGAGGCCGAGTTTGCCCGGATCCGCGCCGACCTCCCAGCCGCTCTCTCCCCCAACCGGTAGCTCGTTGTAGGGGTTCGCCTTGTTGGTTTGGTTGAGGATCCGGGATCTGGTCCTTCATGAGGACCTCGCCGTGGAGCCCGGGCCCGCGCTCACCGTGATCACGGGCGAGACGGGCGCGGGCAAGTCGATGCTCGTCGACGCGCTGGAGTTGGTCGTGGGCGCGCGTGGCGGCGCCGGTCTGGTCCGCGCCGGCGCCGAAGAGGCGGTGGTCGAGGCCCAGTTCGACCTGACGGACGCCCCGGCCGCTCGCGCACGGCTGGCTGAGCTGACGGGCCAGGACGACGTGGAGCTGGTGGTGCGACGCGTGATCCGCGACGCAGGCCGCAGCCGGATCACGGTCAACGGGCAGCTCGTCACCGCCAGCCAGCTTGGCCGACTGGTGGGGGGTCTGGTCGACATCTGCTCGCAGCACGAGCACCACGACCTCGCCGATCCGGCTAGCCACCTTGGGTACCTGGACGCTTGGGCTGAGCTACCCGACCTGCGCGAGCGCATGCTCGTCGCCTGGGCCACCTGGCGCGACGCCACCGCCCAGGTCGACGCGCTGGGTGAGAAGCTCCGGCAGCGCGCCGATCGTGAGGCGATCCTGCGCTTCCAGCTTGACGAGATCAACGTCGTGGATCCCAAGCCCGACGAGGAGGAGGCGCTCGCGACCGAGCACGGTCGCCTCGCCCACGCCGACCGCCTGGCGACCGCCACCCGCGACGCCGAGGCGGCGATCGACGGCGCGGACGGCGCAATCGGGGGCCGCCTGGGCGGCGTCCGCCACACCCTGGAGTCGGTGCGCGGCCTGGATCCGTCCCTGGACGGCATCACCGACCAAGTCGCAGCGCTGCATGACGCGCTCCACGACATCGCCCGGGATCTCGGCCGCTACGCCCGCCGCACCGTGGGCGATCCCGTGCGCCTGCGCGACATAGACGAGCGGCTCGCCGCGCTCCGCCGCCTGCTCCGCAAGTACGGTGGCTCGCTGGATCGGGTGCTCAGCCACCGCCAGGTCGCCCGCGAGGAGCTCGACGCCCTCACCGGCCTGGAGGCCGAGCTGGAGGCGCTCGAGTTGACCCGTCAAGACGCCGCGGACCGCGCGGTGGTGCACGCCCGCGAGCTTTCCGCCCGTCGACACGCCGCCGCCAAGGCGCTCGGCGGCGCGATGACCCAGGAGCTGGCCGACTTGGGCATGGGCGACGCCCGCGTGGAGGTCGACGTGGCCGGCCTGGATGCCCGCGCGGAAGGCCTGATGGCCGACGGCGCACGCATCGGCGCGACCGGCATGGACCGCGCCGAGCTGATGATCGCGCCCAACCTAGGCGAGCCCCCTCGCCCGCTCCGCAAGATCGGCAGCGGCGGCGAACTCTCGCGTGCCTTGTTGGCCATCAAGCAGGTGCTGGCCGCCCGCGCCCCCCGCGGCCTGCTGGTGTTCGACGAGGTCGACACGGGGGTCGGCGGTGGCGTGGCCGAGGCGATCGGCCGCAAGCTGGTTCAGGTGGCTCGGCACCACCAGGTGATCTGCATCACGCACCTGCCGCAGATCGCCGTCTACGGCGACAGGCACGTGCACATCCGCAAGTCCAGCGAGGGCGGACGCACTCGGTCCAGCCTGACCTCTCTGCAAGGCGACGCCAGGCGGGAGGAGGTTGCGCGGATGATGGGCGGCATCGACATCACGGACGCCACGCGGAGCGCCGCGCAGGCCCTGCTGGATCAGGCCGCGGCCGCCAAGCTCCGCTGAGTGCATTTGGTCGCTGCAGCGAGGCGCCTTCCCGCCTCGCGGTCCACCGAACCTAGACGCCCGTCGCCACCCGAAGCACGTCGCCCAGCACGCCGGCCGCGGTGACCTCGGCGCCAGCACCCGGACCGCGCACCACCAGCGGGTAGTCGCGGTAGCGCGCCGTGCGGAAGACCAGGATGTTGTCCGGACCGCGGAGCGAGCCGATCGGCGAGTCTGCCGCGACCTCCTCCAGGCCCACACGCACTGCGTCCGGGGTGATGTTGGCGACGTAGCGGAGCACAAACCCACGCGCGGCGGCGTCGCGGATGCGGGCCGACATGGCCTCGCCGTGCCGCGCCAACGCCACGTCCAAGCCGTCATCCAGGTCGGCGACGAACGGATCGCGGACGACGTCCGACGGCTCGAGCTTGAGCCCGATCGAGCGCGCGACGATCAGCGCCTTGCGGGCGACGTCCTTGCCCGACAGGTCATCGCGCGGATCCGGCTCGGTGTAGCCGAGCTTCTCCGCCTCGCGCACCGCGTCCGCCAACGGCACGCCGTCCTGCAGGCGGGTGCACAGGAAGCCCAGCGTCCCCGAGAAGCAGCCGGACACCGAGTCGACCGTGTCGCCCGTGTCGAGCATCTCCTTAAGGGTGTGGAGGACGGGCAGGCCCGCGCCGAAGGTGGTCTCGTACCCATAGAGGGCGCCCGTGCGACGCACCGCGTCGACCAGGCCCACGTACTGCTCCAGCGGCCCCGACAGCGGGATCTTGTTGGCCGTGACCACGTGGAAGGCGTGTTCGACCGCCGCGCGGTGCACCGACGCCAGCTCGGCCGCCGTCAGGTCGATGAGGATCAGCGGTCCGGCGCGCTCGGCGTCCAGACGGGCCAGCAGCGCCTCGTCGGTCGGCCGGGGCTCGCCCGACTGAAGACGCTCAACGGCCACCAGAGGATCCACGCCATGCGGCTCGATCACCGCCGACTTTCGCGACGCGAGGCCCAGCAGACGAAGCTCGATGCGGTGCGTGCGGGCCAGCTCGGCGCGGGTGGCCGACAGCATCCGCAGGAAGGACGCGGCCACGCGGCCCGCGCCCAGGACGAAGACGTCGACGATGCGCGTCAGGCCGAAGGCGGCGTGAACCGACCGCACCGCGCGCCCCGCGTCTCGGTCCAGGATGGCGGCCGAGATCGACAGCTCCGAGGCGCCCTGGGCGATCGCCAGCACGTTGACGCCGGTCTCGCCGAGCGCGCCGAACAGCCGCGCCGACACGCCAGGGCTGCCCGCCATGCCCTGCCCGATGATCGACACGACCGAGACGTGCTCGACCACGCGGACCGGGTCCAGCAGCCCCGCCTTCATCTCCAGCGCGAAGCCCTTGTCGAGCGCCGCCACCAGGCGCGGGGCGTCCGAGCCCGACACCACCAGCGACACGGTCTGCTCGCTGCTGGCCTGGCTGATCATGACGACGTTGACGTCGGCGTCCTCGGCCGCGCCCAGGATGCGCCGGGCGATGCCCGGCAGGCCGACCATGCCGCTGCCCTCGATGGTCACGAGCGCCTGGCCGCGCACCGCCGTCACCACCTTGACGCCCAGCGGCGTGTCGGAGGTGGCCGACGAGATCAGCGTGCCCGGCTTGGACGGGTCGAACGTCGAGCGGATGACGATCGGGATGCCGCGTTCGGCGGCGGGCCGCATGGTCTTGGGGTGGACCACCTTGGCCCCAAAGTAGGACATCTCGGCCGCTTCCCGGTAGCTGACCTTCTCGAGCGTGCGGGCGTCGCGGACCAGACGCGGGTCGGCGGACTGGATGCCGTCCACGTCGGTCCAGATCCAGATCTCGTCGGCGTCGAGCATCGCGCCGAGCAGCGCGCCCGAGTAGTCGGACCCGCCGCGACCGAGAAGGGTCGTGACGCCGTCCGGCGTGGCGCCGATGAAGCCGGTCACCACAGGGATCACTCCCGCGGCGAGCTTGTCGAGGAGCAGGGCGCGCGCGTTCTCGCGGCTGCGGGGCAGATCGACCGCCGCCTCCTCGTGACGGTCGTCGGTGACGACGAAGTCGCGCGCGTCGATCGACTCCGACTTGTGGCCAGTGGCGCGGATCGCCGCGGCCACCAAGGGCGCAGACAGCCGCTCGCCGAACGAGGCCAGCGCCGCGCGCGACCGTGAGGTCTGCTCGCGCAGCAGGCTCACCCCGCGCAGCAGGCCGCTCGCCTCGTCGACCATGGCGTCGATCACGGTGCGGAGCGCGTGGTCCTCACCCGCGACGGCGTGATGCCGGGCGCGGATCGCCTCCATCTCGGAATTGGCTGTGTCGAATTGTCCCGACTCAGCGAGCCGGCCTGCGCGCAAGAGCGCGTCCGTCGTGCCGCCCATCGCCGAAACGACCACCGCGACCGGGCCAGCTTCGGCCGTGGAGAGGCGGGCAACGCCCGCAATCCGGGAAGCATCCCCCACCGACGTGCCACCAAACTTCATGACGATCACGACCACGACCTCCGCGCCGTCCGACCTTGGCCGGTGCGCCGCCAATCCGCAAGGTCCAACCCCTCTCGACGGTCACGACGCGACGTGTGAACCTTCCCACCTCGATCCTGTGTCCCCCCTCCCTGGAGCCAACATGCGACTCGCCCTGATCACCACCCTGATCGCCCTCGGCGCTGCCTGCACCGGCGGCGAAGCGCCCGCTCCCGCCCCCGCGCCTGCCCCGGTCGTCGAGACCCCGGCGGCGCCGCCCGAGCCCCCCATCCCCGCCGCGCAGCTGGCGCTCTTCACGCCCATCAAGGCCGGCACCGTCGCACCGACCGACAAGGGCTTGGTCGACCTGGGCCGCACGCTCTACTACGACACCCGCCTGTCCGCGGACCGCGACCTGTCGTGCAACAGCTGCCACCTGCTCGACAAGTACGGCGTGGACGGAACGCCGACCTCCACCGGCCACAAGGGCCAGAAGGGCGGCCGCAACGCCCCCACGGTCTACAACGCGTTCGGCCACATCGCGCAGTTCTGGGACGGCCGCGCCGCCAACCTGGTCGACCAGGCCAAGGGCCCGGTCCTCAACCCGATCGAGATGGCGATGCCGTCCGACAAGGCGCTCGTCGACCTGCTGACCACCATCCCCGGCTACCAGTCGGCGTTCGCGCGGGCCTTCCCGGCTGAGCCCGAGCCGATCAGCTACGACAATGTCGCCCGGGCGATCGCCGCGTTTGAGGAGCACCTCGCCACGCCGTCGCGGTTTGACGAGTACCTGAACGGCAAGTTCTCGGCGCTGACCGAGGACGAGCGCAAGGGCCTCGACACCTTCATCTCCACCGGCTGCGTGGCGTGCCACACCGGCGCCTTCGTCGGCGGCGGCATGTACCAGAAGATCGGTCTGGTCGAGCCCTACCCCACCAAGGACAAGGGCCGCAGCGTCGTCACCAAGAACAAGGCGGACGACTTCTTCTTCAAGGTGCCCTCGCTCCGCAACATCGCCGAGACCGCGCCGTACTTCCATGACGGCAGCGTACCGACGCTGGAAGACGCCGTACGCCTGATGGGCAAGCACCAGCTCGGCAAGCAGCTCGACGACGCCACGGTCGGCAGCATCGTGACCTTCCTCAAGTCGCTGACCGGCACCATCGACCAGGCCTACATCTCCCAGCCTGTGCTGCCGGTCGACGGCCCGAACACCCCGAAGCCCTAGTTCAAGCCCAGCTCCCGCGTGGTGCGTCGACAAGCGCACGGCAGACCGCATAAGCGCGGTGCACCACGCGGAGCGCTTGCATGACCGGTCGTCTCGTCCTCGCCATCGATCAAGGTACCACGGGATCCACGGCCCTCCTGATCGACGACGCCATCCGTGTCGTCGCCCGCTGCAACGTGGAGTTCAAGAACCACTACCCGCAGCCCGGGCAGGTCGAGCACGACCCGGCCGAGATCTGGGCGTCGATTGAGGCCGCCGTCACCGGCGCGCTGGCCGCCGCCGGTCGCAACGCCGCCGACATCTCGGCGATCGGCGTCACCAACCAGCGCGAGACCTGCCTGTTCTGGGACCGCAAGACCGGCGAGCCCATCCACCGCGCGCTCGTCTGGCAGGACCGCCGCACCGCCAACTTCTGCCGCGAGCTGAAAGAGGGCGGCCACGAGGCCTTCGTGCGTCGGGCCACCGGCCTGGTCCTCGACCCGTACTTCAGCGGCACCAAGGCCCGCTGGCTGCTGGACAACGTCCCCGGCGCCAGGGCCCGCGCCACGGTCGGCGAGCTCGCGTTCGGCACCATCGACACCTACGTCACCTGGCGCCTGACCGGCGAGCACGTCACCGACCCGTCCAACGCCAGCCGTACGCTGCTGTTCGACCTCAACACGCTCGCCTGGTCCGACGACCTGCTGGAGCTGCTTCGTGTCCCGCGCGCCGCCCTCCCCCGGGTCGGCTCCTCGTCCGAGGTCTACGGCCGCACGCGCGGCGTCGGCTTCCTGCCGGACGGCATCCCGGTCGCGGGCCTGATCGGCGACCAGCAGGGCGCCCTGTTCGGCCAGGCCTGCTTCGACCGCGGCATGGCCAAGTGCACCTACGGCACCGGCGCGTTCATCCTGCTGAACACGGGCTCCACGCCCACGCCGTCCACGCGCGGCATGCTCACCACCGTGGGCTGGACCGTCGGCGGCCAGACCACCTACGCGCTCGAGGGCAGCGTGTTCATCGCTGGCGCCGCCGTGCAGTGGCTGCGCGACGGCCTGGGCATCATCGAGAAGTCGAGCGACATCGAGGCGCTGGCCGCGAGCGTGCCGGACTCGGGCGGCGTGGTGTTCGTACCCGCGCTCACGGGCCTGGGCGCGCCGTACTGGAACCCCGACGCGCGTGGTATCGTCACCGGCATCACGCGCGGCACCACCAAGGCGCACCTCGCCCGCGCGGCGCTTGACGGCATCGCCCTGTCGATCGACGACGTGCTGCGCGCCATGTCCGGCGACCTCGGCGACCCGCTCCGCGAGCTGCGCGTCGACGGGGGTGCTGCCGCCAACGACCTGCTCATGCAGCGTCAGGCCGATCTGCTCGGCATCTCCACGGTCCGCCCGACCGTGCTGGAGACCACCGGCCTGGGCAGCGGCCTGCTGGCGGGCCTCGCCACCGGCGTCTGGTCCTCGCTCGACGAGATCCGCGCCGCCTGGAAGGAGGAGCGCCGCTTCTCCCCGCACGGCGACGTGCAGGAGATCAGCAGCACACGCGCCGCGTGGAAGACCGCGATCGGCAAGGCCTAGCGCAGCGCCTCTTCCATGCGCGCGAAGGCCCAGCGAAGCCACGGGTAGGGCCGCTCGGCCTCGGCCGGGGTGAAGCGCCCGACCAGCACGCGCGCTCCGCCCTTCTGCTCCACCGCGAAGCGCTTGGGGCTCGCGGCGATCAGCTTGTCGACGGCGTTGGCGGTCATTCGCGAGTGCGGGTGCAGCTCAAACGTCGCGCGCACCTTGAGCCAGGCCACGCGCGTGATGCCCAGCTTGCGACAGATGGCGATCGACGCCACCTTCCCGGCCAGCGCGTGGACCTCCTTGGGCAGGTCGCCGTGCTCGGACTCCAGGCTGTCGAGCAGCGCCTCCACGCCGTCCGGGTGGCTGATCGTCGAGAAGCGCCGGTACCAGGCCAGCCGCTCGTTCATGTCGGGGATCATCGACTCCGGCAGCAGCGCCGCCACCGGCACCTCGACCTCCGGCTCGATGCGGTCGCGCTCGACGTCGCCGCGGGCCGCGTGCACGGCCTCTTCCAGCAGCTCGACCCACACCTGGTAGCCGACCGCGTCGATGTGACCGGACTGCGCCTCGCCGAGCAGGTTGCCTGATCCACGGATCTCCAGGTCGGCCGCGGCGATCGCGAAGCCTGAGCCCAGGCGCGTGTTCTCCACCAGCACGCCCACCCGGCGGCGTGCGTCCTTGGTCGCGTCCTCCGGCATGAACAGCACGCAGTGGCCGCGCGCCGACGACCGGCCCACGCGACCGCGGAGCTGGTAGAGCTGCGCCAGCCCGAACAGGTCGGCCCGGTGCACCAGCATGGTGTTCACGTTGGGGATGTCCACGCCGGACTCGACGATCGCCGTGCAGATCAGCACGTCGAACTTCTTCTGCACGAAGTCGATGAGCACGGCCTCGATCGCCTCGCCGTCCATCTGGCCGTGCGCCACGCGGAAGCGGGCCTCGGGCACCCACTCTTCCAGCTTCTCGCGCATCGACTCGATCGACTCGATGCGGTTGTGCAGGAAGTAGGCCTGACCGCCGCGCTCCAACTCCAGCACGATCGCGTCGCGCACGCGCGTGCGGGTGAAGGTCGACACGCCGGTGCGGACCTCCTGGCGGTCGTCCGGCGGCGTGGCCATGATCGACATCTTGCGCAGGCCCGACAGCGCCATCTGCATGGTGCGCGGGATGGGCGTCGCCGACATGGCGAGCACGTCGACGTCGGCGCGCATCTTCTGCAGCCGCGCCTTCTGCTTCACGCCGAACCGATGCTCCTCGTCGACCACGATCAGGCCGAGCCGATCGAACTTCACGTCGCGGCCGAGCAGCGAGTGGGTCGCGATCACGATGTCGACGGTGCCGGCGCGCAGGCCCTCGCGGATCCCCTTCTCCTCGCCGGTGGGCGTGAAGCGCGACATCATCTCCACGCGGATGGGGAAGCCCTCAAAGCGCGCCTTGAAGTTCAGGTAGTGCTGGAAGGCGAGCACGGTGGTCGGGCACAGGATCGCCACCTGACGGCCGCCCTCAACCACGCGCATGGCCGCGCGCATCGCGACCTCGGTCTTGCCAAACCCGACGTCGCCGCAGATCAGCCGGTCCATCGGCGCGTCTTCGGACAGGTCCTCGTGTACGTCGAGGATGGCCTTGGCCTGGTCTTCGGTCTCTGCGTACGGGAAGCGCGCCGCGAAGGCCTTGCCCATCGGGCCGATCGGGTCGTAGGGCTCGCGAGACGCCAGCTCGCGCTTGGCCTGGAGCGTGAGCAGGTCCTGGGCCATCGCCAGCAGCGCGTCGCGGACCTTGCCCTTGCGCGCAGCCCACGTGGCGCCGCCCAACTTGTCGAGCTTGACCGGCGATCCGCTGTCGGCGGGGACGTAGCGGGACAGCTGGTCCAGGCCGGTGGCCGGGACGTAGAGCATGTCGGCGTCGCGGTAGTAGACCCGCACGAAGTCCTGGCTGACGCCGTTGACCTCCAGGCGCACCAGGCCCAGGTACTGCCCGATGCCGTGCAGGCGGTGGACCACGTAGTCGTCGGCCTTCAGGTCCGTGACCGCGGTCAGGCCTGACTCGAACAGGTCGTGGGCGCGGCGCTTCACCTCGGCGTCGCCGCCGCCAAACAGCGCGTGCGCCGGCAAGAAGGCCCAGCCGGAGTCCTCGGCGATGAACCCGCGCGGCAGGTCGCCCACCATCAGCGTCAGCTCGCCAGGGCGCGCGTCGCGCGGACGGACGCGGCCGGTCAGGCGCAAGTGGTAGGTCTCGAGGAGCTCCTCGACCATGGTCGCGCGGCGCGCGTCGGGCGCGACGATCGTGACGCGCACGTTGTCGTCGAGCAGCTTGCGCAGCTTGGTGGCGACGGGACCAAGGTCCGTGCCCTTGATCGCGAAGCCCTCGACCGGCGACGCACCCAGGCTGCGCGTGCCCTCGCCACCGCCGAGCGTGTGCACCCGCGTCCCGTCGACGATCGACGCCAGCAGATCACCCGCCGCGACAAAGCGCTCCTCGGGCGGGATCAGCGGGCGCTCGTCGTCGTCGAGCTCGCCGTAGCGGCGCCGCGCGGTCTCCCACACATCGCGCGCCGACGCGGCGACGTTCGCCGGATCGAGCACCACCACCGAGGGCCTGCCGAGGAGATCGTAGGGCGTCGCGGTCGTCACCAGCGCGGGCAGCCAGTCTTCGATCGCCGAGAAGCGGATCCCAGCCCGCAGCTCGTCCATCAGCCGACGGCGCACGTCGCGGCCACGGCCCTGCGCCTCCATGCGGGCCGCCGTCACCTCCTGGAAGCGCGCGATCGCCGCGTCGTCCACGCGCTCTTCGCGGGCGGGGAGGATGTTCGCAGCCCGGCTGCGCCGCGCCACCTTGAGCGTCGCCGGGTCCAGCGCGCGCACCGCCTCAACCTCGTCGTCAAAGAAGTCGATGCGCCGTGGCTGGGTCATGCCCGGCGACCACACGTCGACCACGTCGCCGCGCACCGCGAACATGCCGGGGCGCTCAGCGCGCACCGCGAGCAAATAGCCCGTCGCGGTCAGCTCGCGGGCGAGCGCGTCGCGGTCCAGCCGATCTCCGGCCTTGATCGAGCGCGACCCGAGCGCGCGCGCGGCGGCGTCTGGCCCCACCCGCATCAGCGCCCGCGCGGACGCGACGACGACCAGCGGCTGCCCGGCGGCCAGCCGACGCAGCACGTCAAGCCTGCCCGCCACCACCTCCGGCGCGGGCGAGAAGCCGTCGTAGGGGCGCACGTCGTCGGCGGGGAACGCGGCGGCCAGCTCCGGATCGTCGAGGAAGAAGCGAAGGCCTCGCAGCACGCGACGCGCCGCGTCCTCCTCGTCCACCACCACCAGCAAGGGCGCGGTCCGCTTGCCGATCGCCAGCACGAACGGCAGCGCGTCGCCCGGCAGGTCGGCCCAGCCGATCCCCTTCGCCCGCAGCGTCTCCGCCTCGGCGAGCGTCCCCCGGGTCCCTCTCACGCCGCGCCGCCCGCCTGGGCCGCGCGACGCGCCTCACGCTCGGCGAAGAGGGCCTCGCGCTCGCGCAGGATGGGCCGCAGCGCCAACGCGCAGACGACGACGGTGACGACGTGCGCCAGCGTGGCGCCGAACTCGGCCGCGGGCGGCAGATCTCCGCCGACGAACAGGCCGGTGAAGGCCTCCTGGGCGCTCACGAACGGCGACATGAGCGCGAACGCGAGCCCGTTCCACGCCATGAACCACACCGCCAGCACCTTGAGGATCTTGCCGCGGATGCCCGACACCAGATCGGTCGACCGCGACCAGGGCCGCTCGGCGCCGTCGAAGGCCAGCAGGTCGGAGAACGCGAAGGACACCGAGAACCAGATGGCTGGGATGACGATCAGGCCGCCGATCGCCGCCACCTGCGCGCGCAGCGTGTAGACGATCGCGACGGCGGCCATGCGACCGCGCAGCCCGTCCACCGGGCCGCGGCCCTCGCGCGTGTCGACCGCCGCCAGCAGCCACGCGATCAGCGCGCCCTCGAGCAGCATCGGGACGCCCGCCTCGAACGCGGCCTTGAGGAACATCACGTAGACCAGCGTGCCCGACGAACCAGGCCCCGCGAAGCGCTCCGGGATCAGCAGCATCAGCGCCGGGACCAAGAACACCGTAGGCGCCCAGGATGCGGTCGACTTGCGGCCGCCGCGCGACACGTGGATCGCCGTGTAGAGCCCGGTGAAACCCGCCACCGCCCAGATCGCCTGCCGAAGGCTATTGTCGGTCGGGTCGATCAGGTAGGGCACCACGCGATCACGAAGCCAGACGTCGGCGCCCGACACCAGCCCGCCGATCGCCAGGCCGCCAAACACCGTGACCGGCAGCACCGGGACGACCGCGCGAAGCCCCTGACGCCAAGCCGCGACCGCGGTGAGCTGCGAGCCCCACGAGCGGTTGAGGCGCTCCCGAAGCTCAGGCTTGGGCGACGCCGCCAGCAGGCTGACCGCGAGCAGCAGGTTGGCAATGGGGATCAGGGTCCACATCGCGTCGTCCGGCGGGCGACCCAGATCGGCCAGGCGACGCGTTGCCGCCAGCATCTTGAGCGCCTGGACCAGCACCAGACCCGCGGCGCTGGCCTGCACCAGGGCTTGGTTGACGCCCCAGCTCCAGGACAACTCCATGCCGAGCCCGGCCTGAACCGCCAAGGTCAGGAGCCACACGACCGCCCAACGACCGCGCGACCAGCCCAAGCTGCCCCCGTCCGTCATGGCTGCGCGTCGAACAGGCCGAAGCGCTTGAGCGCCTCGATGGCGCCGTCGCGGGTGCGAAACACCGCGATGAAGCGGTTCTTGTGGCAGAAAATGGAGCCGGTCACACCCGTCTCGGCGTCCAGCTCATCGCCCATCTTGCCGCCCCAGCTCACCGGCAGCGACCGCTTCTGCTCAAACTGGCCGAGCGTGGGCGGGATGCAGACCACCTTCCAGGTGTCGTCCTCGCTGGGGAACAGCACGTAGTCGGTGGGGTGCGTCTCGCCGCCGTACTCGAAGTAGATCGGTTTCCAGGGGAAGTAGCGGTCCAGGTAGACCACCGACCGTTGGGCCGCCCGAGCGTCGTCCATCGCGGAGCGCACCGCCAGCCGGGCCTCCAGGATGCGGTCGTAGCCGGTCCGCAGGCCGTCAATCAGCGCGACCGCCACGTCGGACGACTTGAGGAACGCCGCCTGCTGGGCGTCAGGCGACTCCGCGCCCTGGCCGATCGCCTCGACGATGCGGGCGAAGCACGGGACGTCGACCTTGGGGGCCTCGCGGCCGCAGTCGACCGCGTCCACGTACTCCACGACACGATGACGGAGATGGAACGCGAAGTCCTGCGTGAGCTGACCCGAGGACTCCAGCCAGTCAAGGATCATGCCCGCGCTGGACCGGGGCCCGGTGTAGCTGCCTTGATGATGGTCGAAGCGGAGCTTGTCAGGCTCATACTCGCCGCCCACGTCGATCACCACGTCGCACGCGTCGAGCTTGTCCTTGTCGCGGGTGCGCACCGGCACGGCGTCCGCGTCGACGAACACGCGAAGCAACGCGAACGCGAGGACGTCATCCGCGTGAAAGGTTCCTGAGTGTGTTCCGACCGTCAGCGCCAATCCGTCCGTCCGAAGCTGGAGCCCAATCCGGTGCCTCATGGGGGCGGATCAGGCGGCCGAAAGGCCTGGGTACCGCATCGGAGCGCCACCCGCCACCGGCTCACGGCTTGGGGTGAGGCGGTCCATAGCGAAACCCGACCTCATCCACGAAGGTCGCGATGTCCCCCATGGACGCCGCCGCGGCGATGTCGTCGACCAGCTCACCCACCTCGGGGTGCTCCGCCCCAAGCAGGCGCGTCAGCGGCGCTACCGCCTCGCCGAACGCGCGCACCGCGTCGGCGTACCGACCGGCCACCACCATCGTGTGCGCCCGCGCCACGTGGTTGCGCCATTGCGCAAGCTCGTCGCCACCTTCTGGAACCATTGGTGCCTCCCGCGCCCCAGGCCGTCGACGCGTCCCACCCCTCGTGGTAGCCTCCGCATCCACTGTCGACACCACGCAAGTGAGGAACGGACGCCAATGAGCCTGCACAAGCGAGCGGATGAAGGCGACTTGGACGGAATTCGCGCGGCCCTGAAAGAGGGCGCGGACATCCAAGCGCGGAATGTGGTCGGCTACGCGCCGCTGCACCTCGCCATCGCCAAGGGCCATGAAGACGCGGTCGCGCTGCTGCTCGAGCTCGGCGCGGACGCGAACAGCGCAGACTCCGCCGGGCAGACCGCGCTGATGTGGGCCTGCCATGACGGCTACGCCAAGATCGTCAGCCAGTTGCTGGCTGCGGGCGCCACGGCGGGCACGGCGGACCGCCGGTCCTCGTCGACCGCGCTGCACTTCGCCGCGGTCCACGGCCACGCCGACTGCGCCGCGCTCCTGCTCGACGCCGGCGCGGACGTGAATGCCCGTGAAGCCGACGGCATGACCGCCCTCCTCTGGGCCTCCGAGTACGGCCACGACGCACTGATCGAGCTGCTGCTCGCGCGCGGCGCGGACGCCAACGGCGCCAACAACACCGGCAAGACCGGCCTGCACCTGGCCTCCGAGTACGGTCAGGCCGCCGCCATCGGCGCGCTGATCGAGGCCGGCGCGGACGTGAACGTCGCCGAGCCCGGCACGGACCTTCGTCCGCTGCACTGGGCCGCCGAGTACGGCCACGCCGCCGTCGTCACCAAGCTGCTCGCCGCCGGGGCCGACGCCACCGCGGCCGACGTCGCCCAGCGCACCGCGCTGCACTGGGTCGCCGTGGGTGAGTCGGGTGACGGCAACGTCGCCACCGCCGTGCTCGACGCGGGCTGCCCGCTCGACCTGCGCGACTCCGACGCCCGCACCGCGCTCGACCTCGCCACCGAGGCGCGCCACGCGCGTCTGGCCCAGATCCTCCGCGAGCGCGCCAGCGCCTAGTCGTCGGACGTCAGCACGAACAGGCGGTCGCCATGCCCCATCCGACGCTCCGCCTGTTCGACGTGCCCACCGGTCCGTCGATCTTCTGCTTTGACCTGGAGCCCGAGGGCCTGACGCCTCGCGCTCTGGACGTGCTGCGCGCGGAGATCGCCGCCCTGCCCCGCAAGTCGGGCTGGATCGAGCTGGAGGGCCACGAGCCCACCGCCCACCCCGAGCTGCGCGACATCCTGGCCGCCGTCGGCGAGCTGGGCCTGCGTGTGCGCTTGACGACGCTCGGCGATCGCCTCGACGCGCGCGGCGTGCTCGAGTCCATGCGCGACGCGGGCCTCGCGCACTTGGTCGTGACGCTGTGGGGCGGCAGCGAGGCCACGCACGACGCCGTGATCGGCCGCGAGGGCGCCCTTGGTCGGGCACTGGAGGTCGTCGACGCCGCGGGCAAGCTCAACCAGCTCCGCGTCACCGTGCGCTTTGTGCTGCTCGCCGGGAACACGGCCGAGGTCGGCCCGCTGGCCGCCCGCGTCCGCGATCACAGCAACCGCTTCGAGTTGGTCCGCCTGTCCACGCTCACCCAGGATCCAGCGGCCCTGCGTACCCACGGCGTCGCCCGCGACACCGCCACCCGAGCCGTCCTCGACGCCTGGGAGGCCGCGCGCGTCACGCACCTGCGCCTCTCCACCGCGGGCTTCTCCACCTGGCCGCGCGTCCCCGGTCCGTCCGACGCCACGCCGCAGCCCGTCGACGCCAGCCTGCTCGACCTGCTGCGCGACAGCGTGCCGGTGCCCACGGTCGCGAACGGCACCTGGGCCACCCCACGCGACGGCGACGTCTCGGGCGTCTACGCCGCGGTCGAAGAGTCCCGCTCGCTCGCCGAGCTTGGGCTTCAGCTCGCCGCCTACGGCTGCCCGCCGCTCGATCTTCCGCCCGCGATGGGTGGGCTCGGCCTGGACGCGCTCCCCGGTGATGTCGACCCCGACCGCCCCGCGATGCGCCGCCGCGACGGCGTCCCCGCCCTGCTCGCGTCCACCTTCCCCGAGCGCGACGTGCGCGATCTGCCCGCCTGGATCGGCGTCGGCGCGCAGGCAAGGGTCGCGGTGGTCGCCGGCTGGCTGACCGACAACGTGCTCGCGCTGTCCACGCTGCCCGCGCTGGCCGCCTCGCTGCGCGCCCAGGGCGCCGACGCCGTGCTGCACTCGGCGTGGGCCGCGCCGTTCAACCCCTACGACAACTTCCCCGCCCTGCCGGACGATGCGCTCGCCGCGCGGCCCGACGGCAGCTGCGGCTACCCGGACGCGCTGACCGAGTCGCTCTCCAACCCGCCCGCGCGCGTCAGCCACGTCCGCAAGCAGGTCACGCCCTGGCTCGCCTCGCTCGACCTGTCCGACCGCGACGTCGTGGTCGTGCCCGGCTGGGAGAACGCGCTGGGCGTGCTCGACAACCCCACGCTCCGCCCGGACGCGCGGGTCATCCTGCCCGACTTCCACCTGATGACCGGGATCGCCGATTGGCACGCGCGCTGGCCCGCGCCCTCGGGCAAGACCATGAGCGGCGGCTGGTGGCCGTCCGAGCGCATCGAGGTCCACGCGCTCTACCCCCGGCAGGTGCGCGCCTACTGGCGGGCGGGCGTGCCGCTCCGTCAGATCCACTGGCGCCCCTACCCGGTGTCGCTCGGCCACTTCGGCCAGGGCCCCGACCCGCGCGCCTGCACGCGGATCTTCGCCGGCGGAAGCCACCAGCGCGACTGGAAGACGCTCGCCGAGGCCGCGCGTCTGATCGGCCCGCGCGCCGACCGCCTGGTCGTACACTCGCGCGAAACCCTGCCCGCGCCGCTCGTCAACGGTGGCGAGGTGCGCCTGCTCGCCTTCCACGCCGCGCTCGCCAACGCGCGCTTCGTGGTCCTGCCGCTCGACGTCGACCCGCGCAAGCCTGCGGGCATCAGCGTGATCTCGATGGCGCTCGCCGCCGGCCGCCCCGTGATCGCCACGGCGACCACCGCCACGATCGACCACCTGCGCGACGGCGTGAACGCGCTGCTCGTGCCGCCCTCGCGCCCCGACGCGCTGGCGGCCGCGATCGCCCGGCTCGACGACGACGAGGCGCTCCTCACCACGCTGGCGGCGGGCGCGGTCGCGTCCGGTCGCGTGGCCTCAGTCGACGCCTGGGCACGCGACTTGATCCACGGCGCGCCGCGTCAGGCGACGTTCGGTACGGCGGATGGCCAGGGCCCGTTCAACCCCTGGCCGTCGGCCTAGTCACGCTAGTTCCCGACGATCGCGCCGGCGGCGCAGAGCGCCAGCGCCACCGAGTCGCAGTCCGACCAGGCGTCGCTGCAGTTGGTCGGGTCGGTCGCGGAGCCGTCGCAGTCGTCGGCCTTGATCGGGAAGGTGTTCAGGCAGTCGTTCGCCGCCTTCGCGTCGAACGTCGTGCAATTGTCCTGGTAGCAGCCAAAGAAGACCTCCGCCTTGTCCGTGCAGGCGGCGTGGTCATCGAAGGTGGCGTTGAACGTGGACGCGTTGCAGGTCTCGAAGCTGTCGCAGAACTGCGCTGCGGCGACGAGCTCGAAGTTCGACTCCGTGATGCAGCCGGTCAGTAGGACGAGCGGGAGGGCGAACAAGCGCATGGGGACTCCGAAGGGGCAGTGAGGATGTCGGCTAAGCCGACCACCGCGCGTGCTGTATTCCCACCTGCGCCCACGCCCAACCCGCGCGGCGCGAAGGGCGCGGTGTACGCTGGGACGCGACGCACGGGCCGGCGCCTCAGGGCCCGTCGTAGCTGTACTCGAGCGTCGGCCAGTCGACCGGACCGTTGCGCATGAAGAACGTGCCGTAGCGTTCGTCGAGCACGCCCTGCGCGGACTGCACGCCGCTGATGTTGAACGTGACCAGGTAGCTGCCCGGGTAGCTGACCAGCGTCGCCGTGCCCGTGCCGACCAGCGCGCCGTTGTTGTAGTAGTTGTAGCTGCCGTTCGAGAAGAAGCGCAGCGTCTTGTAGTTCAGCTGCGTGCCCGACCAGTACTCGCCCGTGTAGCTGCCGCTCGCGGCAAACTGCGTGAGCAGCTGCGGCAGCGACGGGTCGTGAAAGGTGACCGTGCCGGTCTGGCCCGTCGCCTGGGTCTGGTTGCCCGCGAAGGTGTAGAGCGTCTCGCGTGCGCCGCCGCTCCAGAACCCGTTCGCCGCCGTGTAGGCGTGCGGCCCAGGCGCCAGCGCGAGCGTGAGCGAGGCGCCCGGCGGGATGCCGCGCGGCGCCGCCGGGAACTGCTCCACCCCGTCCACGACCAGCGAGAGGATCGGGTAGACTGTCGCGTTCACGAACGCGGTCGCGGTGGGCGCGGGGGCGGCCGGCATGGTCACCGCGTTGCTGGCCGCGCTCTGCGCCGAGTCCCCGATGCCGCTGTAAGCGACGACCTTGTAGCTGTAGGTGGCGCCCGCGGTCAGCCCGTCGACGAACGCGCCCGCAAGGTTCCCAACCCTCACCTCGCCGGCGAGGTTGTACGCGCCGCCGCCGACCGACTCGTAGATCCTGTAGCCGTCGTTCGCGTCCGGATTGGTCCAGGTGAGCAGGATCTCGGAGTCGCTCGCGAGCGTCGCCGTCACCGCGGTCGGCGCGTGCGGCGCCGTCAGGGCCAGCGTCGTGGCGCACGCGATGTTCGACGGAGGCGAGTCGCCGTTCACGCCGCGCGCGCGCACCTGGTAGCAGTACTGGGTGTTCGCATCGAGGCCGCCGTCGTCCGCCGACTGCGTGCCCGCCGCCACCTCCGGGTAGTCGATGAACGTGAAGCCGCCGTCCGCGGAGTACGCGATCACGTAGGCGGTCTCGTTCGTCGCGTTGTCGTGCCAGTCGATGCCGAGCGACGACGTCGACAGCGTGATCGCAGTCAGGTCGTCCGGCGCCGCAGGCACCGCGCCCACCGGCAGGGTCAGCGTCGCCGAGTCGCTGTAGGGCGAGCACAGGTCGTCGGCCGTCTTGCACGCGCGGACCCGGAACGTGAGCGCCTCGCCGGGCGTGCGACCGGTCAGGTCGGTGGCGGGCTCGGTGACCGGGGTCAGCGGCGTGAACGCGCCCACGCCCGACTTCACCTCGACGCGGAACTCGTCCTCGTCGTCGGAGTTGTCCGTCCACGCGAGGTGCAGCGACGTGGTGGACGTGGCCTGCGCCTCCAAGCCCGAGGGCGCGACCGGCGCGCCGGGCAGCGGGCCGTCCGTGTCCTCCGAACCGACGTCCGTGTCGCCCCCGGCGACGTCGGTGTCCGCGTGAGTGTCGGTGTCCTTCCCGCCGCCGGACGGACCGGCGCAAGCGGTGAGGAGCGTGGCGAACAGGGTCCAGCGGAGCAAGGTCATGTCTCACCTGGGCTTAGGCACGCCGGGGATCTCCCCGGTTGTCGTCCAACCTTGCCACGATCGTGCCCCGCGCGGGAGGGGAAAAACCGACGGGCGCCGCCCAGGTTACGCCAGGAGCCTCCGTCCACGCCGGGACCCACCGCCATGCGCGCCAGCCTCCTCGCCCTCACGTTCGTGTGCTGCGCCGCGCCGGCGTCTCCCGCGTCCGCCCCCGCCGCGCCCGCGACGCCGTCGACACCGCGCCTGCCCGCCGCCCGCGCCGGCGTGTGGACCGAGACGCTGTGCGAGCCGTCCGCGCTGGTCTGGTCCACCCAGGGCTGGATCGTCGGTGACAACGAGAAGGAGATGGGAGTCTACCTGCTCGACGACGCGCTCCAGCCGACGCGCCTGCTCGCCTTCTCGCCCGACGAGTCCGTCCGCGTCGACGACATCGAGGCCCTCACCGGCGATCTGGTCGTCGGCAGCCACAGCCGCACGCGCAAGGGCCAAGGCCGCGACGAGAAGCCCGACCGCTTCAAGGTGCTGGTCCGCAACACCGGCGCCTCGGGCACGCTCGACCTGTCTGCGCTCCAAGGCGACGACGGCGCGCGGCTGCGCGGCGCCCAAGACACCGACCTCACCCGCACCCACCCCGGGCTCGACCCGTTCAACATCGAGGGCGCGGCCATGGTGGGGCCGTCGCTGCTGCTCGGCCTGCGCGGACCGCTCGACGACGACCACAAGGCGCTGGTGCTGGTGTCGCCCCCGCCGTCCAGCGCAGGCCCGATGACGGTCAGCCGCGTGCTTCACCTCGACCTGGGCGGCGAGGGCGTGCGCGAGCTCACGCCGTGGCGCGACGGCCTGCTCGTCGTGACCGGACCGTCCGACGGCGACGCGGCCACGCCAGGCTCCACCGCCCCGCGCGCGCACCACCTGTGGTGGTGGCCCAAGCTCGACGCCCCCGCCACCCGCCTCGACGTCTCGCTCCCCGGATCGACCGAGGGCGCGTGGCCACTCGACCCCACGCACCTGCTGGTCGTGATCGACGGCAAGAAGGCCGCGGACCCCGCCCCCGGCGAGCCCAAGTCCCGCCGATGCGAGGTGCCGGGCGCGTGGGCGGTGGTCGACGTCAGCCTACCCTAGTCGGGCTCACTGGAGGAGCAGCGCCTCCACGGTCTTCGTCCGCGCCGTCAGCATGAACGCGTCGAACGCGGCGACGGGCACCGGCGGCTGCACCAAGAAGCCCTGCATCTCGTCGCAGCCGAGCGTGCGCAGCAGGTGGGCCTGCGCGTGCCGCTCCACCCCCTCCGCCACCACCGTCATCCGGAGGCTACGCGCCATCGCGATCACGGCCTTGGTGATCTCGATCGCCTCCAGGTCGTGAGGCAGATCGTGGATGAACGAGCGATCGATCTTGAGGGTGTCGATCGGAAACCGGCGCAGCCAGGCGAGCGAGGAGTAGCCGGTCCCGAAGTCGTCGAGCGCGATGGCCACGCCCATCTCCTTGAGTTCGCGCAGGATCGCCGCGGTGCGGGCGCTGTCGTGCATGACCATGCTCTCGCACAGCTCCAGCTCCAGCAGCGACGGGTCCAGTCCCGAATGGCTCAGGCTGTAGGAGATGTCGCGAAGCAGCCCCTCGTCGCGGAACTGACGGGCGGACAGGTTCACCGCGACGCGGATCGGCGTCCCCGCGTCCATCCAGGCGCGCCCCTGCGCGCAGGCCTGCGCGATCACCCAGCGCCCGATCGGCACGATCAGCCCGGTCTCCTCGGCCACCGGGATGAACTGGTCGGGGGTGATGGCGCCCAACTCGGGGTGGGTCCAACGCAGCAGCGCCTCCGCGCCCGTCACGCGGCCCGTGCGCAGGTCAAGCTTGGGCTGCCAGGCGAGTCGCAGCTCGTCGGACTCCATCGCCCGCCGCAGCGCGATGCCCAGTTCCATGCGCTCGTTGGCGTGCCGCTGAAGCTCCGGCGCGAAGTAGCCGACGTTGTTTCCGCCGGTGTCCTTGACCCGGTACATCGCCAGATCGGCCTGCTGCATCAGCAGCTCGGCCTCGGCGCTGTCGGCCGGGAAGATGCTCACGCCCACGCTGGCCGAGAGCTGGAATTCGCGGCCGTCGAGCACGATCGGCTCGCACAGCGACTCGAGCATGCGCCGGCCGACCACCTCCGGTGACCCGCTCGACAGCTCCTCCAGCACCACCAGGAACTCGTCACCACCCAACCGGGCGATGGAGTCCTCCACGCGCACCGCGCCGCGCAGCCGTCGCGCGCACTCCTGCAGCACCCGATCTCCGACGGCATGCCCGAAGGTGTCGTTGACCTGCTTGAAGCCGTCCAGGTCGATGAACAGGACCGCGAGCTCCCGATCGTGGCGCTTGGCCTTGGACAGCGCAGCCTCGAGCTGGTTCGCGAGCATGGTGCGGTTCATCAGGCCGGTCAGCGTGTCGTAGTGCGCGAGCTGGTAGACCTTCTGCTCGGAGCGCTTCTCGGCGGTCACGTCCTTGGCGACGCCACGGTATCCGAGGAACCCGCCGTCCGTGTCAAAGCGCGGCTCGCCGCTCACGCTGATGTAGTACTCCTGACCTCCGGCCTCGATGCGGTACACGAGGTTCGTGTAGGACTCCCGCCGGTCGAGCTTGGTGACGTGCGCGCTCCACGTGATGCTCAGCGGCTGCAACCCCTCGATCTCCCAGTGGCGAAGCCCGAGGTAGGCGTGCACACCGTCCATGCTCTCCTCGCGCCCATCGGAGACGGACGTGAAGCGATGCTCGGCGTCCTGCTCCCAGAACCAGTCGGAGGAGAGCCGGGTCAGCGAGCGAAACCGCGCCTCGCTCTCCGCGAGCGCGCGGGTCCGCTCGATCACGCGGCTCTCAAGCAGGTCGCGGTCCAAAGACAGGCTCTTGTAGAGGACCTGCATCTCGCGTGAGACGATCTCCTGTGACCGATCCGACAGCGCACGCTCGCTGTCCCCGTCGGTGTACGCCTGGCCCACGCGCTCGAGCAGCGCCTCCCACGACGACAGCGTGGGCGCCTGATCGACCGTCAGGCCGAGGCGCTTGAGCTGGCGTCGGAGGAGATCATGCATCGGCTTCCCGCACCGTGGTGAGCGTCATGGTCTGATTGTGCAACTCACACAGCGATAGGCCGGACGGCGATATCTCGCCATAGGAGTAAAACCCGATCTGCGCGCTGCCCGGGGGCATCGCCTCCAGCGTGGCCTCCACCTCCTCGTCGACGCGCTGCTTGAGCACGAGCCGTCGGCCGACGCAGCTGATCGCGAGCACCAGCGCGGGCCCGTCGCCTGCCATGCCCTCGCCCGCCGCCGTCGCCGCGTCGTGCGCGCCGCGGATCAGTCGGTCGGTGTTCGCGCGCATCAGCCGCGCCAGGCAGCCCTGGGGCACGTCGCCCGCGAACGTCATCGACTGCGCCTGCTCGTCGACGCTCAGCACGGTGCGCACCAGAGGGTCCGCCTCGTCGCCGCCGACGCGCACCGCGAGCGGGAAGAGCAGCGCCGTGCCTGGCAGCCCCGCCGCCAAGTCGCCGAGGTACTCCTTGTAAAGCTCCAGCGCGGGGCGACCGTCCAGCTCGTAGAGCACGTTTCCGACGGAGCGCGTCACCCGCCGCTCGGGGCCGAACGGATCCCAGCCGCCGCGCGATCCGGTCGTCACCACCACCGGGCCGTACAGGCCGATCGCGGTGACGACGCCGCTCACCGGCGCGCCGTCGACGAGCACCCAGGTGCGCTCGAAGCGCGCGCCATCGCCGGCCAAGCCACCGGACACCGTGACCTCGGCGGGCAGCTCGGCGAGCAACCCGCGCACGAGCTCGCTGCCGTTGACCTGCAGGCCGTCGGACAGCACCGTGACCGAGCGCAGCTCGTCACCCAGCAGCTCGCGACCGAGCGCGGATCCGGCCTCAAAGGACTGCTCAGCGCCGGAGACCGGCGCCGTCGCCAGGCGAACCCAAGCGCGGTCGAACCGAGCGACGGTCACGACCAGCGTGTCGTCGTAGACGGAGTCGCCCGCGATCTCCCCTGCGGTGGAGCAGCCCGCGATCGTCGACCGCGGGAAGGCCGCGCGCACGTCGGCGAGCGCGGCCGCCACCGTGGCCTGCTCGGACGGCCCGAACACGCACACCAGGGTCCCCGCAGAGTCCAACTCGGTCGCGAGGGGTGACGCCCAGCCGGAGGGGAGCGTCCAAGTCGTGGAGGCAAGCTGCATCGTGGTAGACCCTCTCTACTCTGCACACATCGACACACGGTCGGGTCTATTGCAGACGGAAGCGTCACAGGCGCGAAGAATCTGGTGTTCTACCAGCAGCTGACGCCCGGATCAGGGTCAGCCCCGCCTGCGAACACGCGCAGGCCGAGCTTGTCGTCGTAGCTGACCGCCATGCCGCAGACCTGAGACGCGGTCAGCGTGGTCAGATCCGACGCGCTGACGTTCGACAGGTGCACCAGCGGGTCGGTCAGCAGCAGGCTGCCCGTGGGCGCCTGACCGAGCGACACGCCGATCTCGTGGTCCCACGCGGGGAGCACGTGAAAGTCGACGAACGCGCCCGAGTCGCTCACCAACAGCGCGATCTCGTCCGCGCTCGCGTCCACCCAGATGTCGGCGTTGAGGCGCTGCTTCCAAACCCAGGAGACGCCCGTGATCACGCCGTCCGTCGTGTCCAGCCGGACGAAGGGCATGAGCGTCCCCTGATCGGTGAACGTGGCGCGCGTGCGGGTGACCACGTTCGAGAAGGTCAGCGAGGTGCGGGTCGCGCCCAGCCCAAAGACCAAGGTCGCCGGCGATCCGGACGAGCCAGGCAGCTCCACGCCCCGCGCGAGGTCGTAGTCCGGCCCCCAACCGCGGGTGTCGCCAAAGCCCAGGCCGCTGAACGACGTCGGCGCCGACGGCGTCGAGCCATCCGTCTGCGTCGCCGTAAACGTGGCGCCGGCGGCGAGGACAGGCGGCATCGCGCTCATGTCCACATAGGACGTGGCGTCGAAGGTCGAGGGGTAGAGCGCGTAGATCGACGTCAGCCCGAAGTCGGGCGTCGCAACCGTCGGGCCGTCCCCCGCCGGGAACGCGTCGAGCAGATCGCTGACCCGCAGCGAGGCCCCGCCCGGGCCCACCCGCAGCGTCGCGCGGACGTGAAAGTCCAGGCCGAAGGTGTGGCCCTGGAGCAGGTCGATCTCGCCGTCCGCGTCGATGTCCGGGTTGGCGTAGCGCAGCGACAGGTCGTCGACGGCGCCGAGCGTGAGCGCAAGCGCTGGATCCAGCCCGAGATCGCTCAGCAAGGTGTCGTAGTCGAGCGGCGTCGAGGCCGCGCCCGCGTCCACCGCCACGTCGCCCAGGTCGAGCGCGCTCCCCGGCTCCAGCGTGGCGATCGTGTCGAGGGTCTCCGCGTGGAACACGCCCACCACCATGTCGACGCCCACCGCGCTGTCGTCGACGAACACGAGCACGTAGGGCCGCCCGGCGCGCAGCGCGAGCGTGAACGTCCCGTCCGCGCCGACCGGCGCGAGCACCCGCTCCGCAGCGCCGCCCGACGGGTCCACCGCCATCACGTGGCTCACGGTCCGAGGCCCATCGACCGCGTGTCGCATGCGCAGCGATCCCGCGCCCGGCGCGCGCCCGGTGACCGTGAAGTCGGCCTGACCGCCTCCCCCACCGTCGCCGCCCCCGCCTGCGACGTCAGTGTCGGATCCGCCGTCAGGCGAGTCGGTGTCGGTGCTCGGTCCGGACCCGGAGCTGCAAGCGAGCGCGAGGGAGAGAGGGAGCGTGCGAACGAGGTAGCGCATGGTCGGCCCCTGGGGTGAGGTGCGCCCCCCCTATCGGACAGGCCCCTTGGCCTTTTCAGGGGCCACCGCCAACCTTCGCGCGCTTGCCGCTACTGGGGCGCGAACGTCCACAGGTCGGGGTGCAGGAATTCGCTCACGGTCGCGTAGCCCCCGGTCTGCGGGTCCCAGGCGATCGACTCACCCTGCGTCTCGGTGGCCAGGGGCACCACGCAGGCCTCGGTCGCGAGCGCCTCGGCGACGGTCGCGTGCGGAGTCCGTCGCCACACGAACGCGGAGTCGTAGGTGCGGATCACGATGCGATCGCCGTCCGGTGAGATGTCGCCGCCGGTGGTGAGCACGCTGCCGGGGAGCGTCGCGCCGCCAAACTCCAGCGTCGCCACCTCCTCCATGGTCGCGCCGTCCACCAGCGGGGCCGCCGCGCGGAACACAACCGTGACCTGCGTCGCCACGTCCGAGATCTTGGAGACGACGTACACGTCGCCGTTGCGCGGATCGACCATCAGGGTCTCTGCGTTGTGCGGGCCGTCCGGGTAGTGCAGGTGGAAGGCCTCGGGCGCGGCGGTGGGGCCCGGCTGCGACGGATCGGGCTCGGGCACGCGCCACAGCAGGATCTCCGGCCGGAGCGAGAAGTTGTCGCCGATGTCGCCCATGACGAGCGACCACGCGTCGCCGTCCGGCGCCAGCGCCATGTCCTCCCAGTCGACGGCGATGACGTCGGGGAACGTGAACTCTGTCGCCGTCGCACCATCGGGCGACACCGCGAACACCCGCGCGGCGTCGCCGGAGTCGTTGTGCATCCACCAAGTCCCGGGGAAGGTCCGGCTGCCGGCGATGCCGCTCACCTCGTCGAGTTGGTCGGACGCGAGCACGCCCGCGGACACGCCCGGCGCGTAGGTCGGGCACCCAGGGAGCACGTCGGCGACGACGTCCGTGTCGTCGGAGTCGGGCTCATCGGCGGCGCCGGCGCAAGCGGACAGCAGGGTCAGGCAGACGATCAGCCGAGCAGACACGCGAACCTCACGGACTCAGGGAGCGTCGCGTTTAACGCGCCCCCACGCCGCTCCGAGGATCGTGCCGAACCGCACCCTCGGGCACGCCGCCAAAGATCTGGTCGACCCCGATCACCCCGCGTGACCAAAGCGTCCGATCGACCATGGTGCGGAACACGTCGTCCATCGCGCGCTCCGCGTCCGCCCCCTCCAGCACACCAAAGGCTCGCGCGATCGCCTCAAAGGTCGCCAGGCCGCCCTCACGGGTCTCGTTGCGGAGGCGGTAGGTGGTCTCCGCGCCATCGGGGGGCAGCGACACCGTCGTCACGTCCGCCAGGCCCGGGACCCGGTGGCGAACCTTGGCCGCCTGACGCCACGTCCCGTCGGGCACAATGAGCGTGATGGGCTCGGCCGACCCGACGAACTCGGTCAACGGCGTGGCGTTCTCGTCGGGGAAGAGGAGGAGCGGACGCGAGCCCGGAGGGGCCTCGAAGCGCGCCGCCTCTACGCCCTCCACGCCGCGCAGGATCACCTCGCTGTTCGACAAGCACTGGGTCGCCAGGCGCCCGGTGTTGGTGGTCTTGGCGTCCTCACGGTGATGCAGGAACAGCACCAGCCGCGTGCGCGTGTGCAGGGTGGGGATGCGATCGCACAAGCACAGGCTCGCGTGCATCCGGCAGCGGGGACACCGCGCCTCGCCATTGCTCCGTCGACTCATGTCGGCCCTCGGGCAAACATGGTAGCCTGCGCGACGGGCCGATGAGCCCCCTGGAGGCGCCGTTGTTCTCTCTGTCTCTCCGCACCTTGACCCTGGCCTCGCCGATCCTGGCGTGCGCGCTGCTCTCTGCGTGTGACGGCGGCGCCGGCTCCGGTGACACCGACGCGGACACGGACGTCGCGGTGAACTGCGATCCCGTCATGCCCTCACTCGACTGGGACGAGAAGAACACGGGCTTCAACCAGATGGAGCTCACCTACGACGTGAGCTGGAGCGGCCAGCCGCGCACCATCCCCTGGGACCTCTGGTACCCTTCGGACGCCACGACCGGGCCGACGGCCGCCTACCGCGGCGCGTTCGCCGACCCGCACGCGTTCGTCGACGCCCCGTTCGCCGACCCGGCGCCGCGCTGCAAGCTGCCGCTCGTCGTCTACTCGCACGGAAGCCAGGCCTGGGGCGGGAACGACTCCCCCATCCTGCGTCACCTGGTCGCGCAGGGCTGGGTCGCTGCCGCGCCCGATCACCTCGGCAACACCCTCGACAACAACATCGAGCCGCGCGCCGTCACCTTCTCGATGACCCGCGTGGAGGACGTGCGCGCCACGATCGACGCGATCGAGGCGCTGCCGGCCGACCACCCGCTGCACGGCCGCGTCGACACCTCCAAGGTGCTGGTGATGGGCCACAGCTTCGGCGCGCAGACCACCTGGCTGTTCTCCGGCGCCACCCTCAACCCGACCGAGATCCTCGCCCGCTGCGACGCCGACCCGACGCAGCCCGAGTGCGAGTACGCCGCTGAGGCGTACTCGGGCTCGGTCGACGATCCGCGCGTGGCGGCCGTGCTCCCGCTCGACGGCAGCGCGGGTCAGGACCTGGTGGCCGACGCCGGCTGGGCCACCGCGACGCGCCCCATCCTGATGCTGAGCCAGAGCTCGTCGAACCCAAGCGACTCCGCCTTCTCCCACGCCGCGCTCGCCGCGGACGTCACCTGGGTGCAGGTCGCGGGCGCGTGCCACGAGTCGTTCACCTCCACCGCGATCCCCTGCCCGGGCCTGGACAAGACCGAGGGCCTCCAGATCACCGGCCGCTTCGTCACCGCGTTCGCGTCCATCCAGATCTTGGGCATCCAGGACCCGCACGCGCTCGGCGTGATCGACGGCACGCAGGACATCTCGGCCAAGCTGACGATCCTGCACCACACGTCGCCGTGATCAGCCGAGCGGGCTGACGCCGATCAGCGCGCGGTGAGCCCACATCAGGATCACCGCGTAGGTCACCAGCCCGCCGACCACCGCGAACACGTCGTTGAACGGCCCCGCAGGCGCGGTCTGGAGCGGTCGCGGCGTGCGGCGCGTGAACGACAGGAGATCGAACAGCGCCCACAGCGCCACGCCTCCGAACAGCGCCACGTCGGCGGCCATGCCGTTCACCAGCAGGTGCGCGACGCCCCACAGCAGCGTGGCGAGCAGCATGGGGTGCCGGGTCGCGCTCTTGATCCGGCCGGGCAGGTAGGCCGCGAGCAGCAGCGGGAAAACGGGCAGCATCACGAGGAAGGACAGGTGCCGCAGGCCGGGCGGCGGCACGTAGAGCACCGCAGGCGACCCACGCGCGACCGAGTAGCCGTAGACGATCAGGCCCAGGCCGGCCGCAGAAACCAGCGAGTAGACACCTTTCCAAGCGCCTTCTCCGAGCCGTTCGACCATCGCGTTGCGCCACGCATCGGCGACGACCGACACCGAGTGCGCGCCCAGGAAGAGCAGCAGGCCGACGATCAAGGGGGTCATGGCGACGCGCTCCGGGTGGCTCTGGGCGCGCCGGGAAGGTGTCCGCGACGCATGTCCCCAAAGGTGTGGCGGATCCTACAGCGCCCCCACCCACGGGGCGAGGATCCGCGCCCACACGAGGTGTCCGGCTGGTCGAAGCACGCAAGACGCGGTACCGTCGCGCCATGTCCAACCTCTGCACCGCCGATGAAGCCGTCGCGCTTATCGAGTCTGGCTGGCGCGTGTTCGTCCAGGGGGCGGCCGCCACGCCGTCCGTCCTGCTCGACGCGCTCACCCGACGCGCCGACACGCTCCGCCACGTGGAGACGGTGCACCTGCACCTGGAGGGCACCGCACCGCACGCGGCGCCCGAGGTGTCGCACGCGTTCCGGCCCAACGCCTTCTTCTGCGGCGCGAACATGCGGCGCGCGGTGGCCGAGGGTCGGGCCGACTACATGCCGGTCTTCCTGTCCGAGGTGCCGCTGCTCTTCCGCCGCGGCGTGCTCCCGCTGGACTCAGCACTCCTGCATGTCTCGACGCCCGACGCGCACGGCTACGTCTCGCTCGGCACCTCCGTGGACGCAGCACTCGCCGCGTCCGAGACCGCGCGCGTGCTCATCGCGCAGGTCAACCCGCGCATGCCTCGCACCTTGGGCGACGGCGCCATCCACGTGTCGCGCTTCGCCGCGCTGGTGCCAGTGGACGTCGCGCTGCCCGAGCACCCCGTCGGCACGGCAGGCCCGATCGAGGCCGCGATCGGTCAGCTGGTCGCGGGCATGGTGGAGGACGGCGCCACGCTCCAGATGGGGATCGGCGGCATCCCCGACGCCGTGCTGGCGGCGCTCACCCACCACCGGGCCTTGGGCGTACACACCGAGATGTTCAGCGACGGCCTGCTGCCTCTGATCGAGCGCGGCGTGGTCACCAACGAGCACAAGACGCGTCAGCGCGGCCGCACCGTCACCAGCTTCCTGATGGGCTCGCGCAAGCTCTACGACTTCGTCGACGACAACCCCAACGTCGAGGTCCGCGACTGCGCCTACGTCAACGACACCACGATCATCCGGCAGATGCCGCGCATGACGGCGATCAACAGCGCGATTGAGGTCGACCTCACCGGCCAGGTGGCGGCGGACTCGATCGGCGAGTCGATCTACTCGGGCGTCGGCGGCCAGATGGACTTCATCCGCGGCGCCACCCTGTCCGAAGGCGGCAAGGCGATCCTCGCGCTGCCTTCGCGCACCAGCAAGGGCAAGGCGCGCATCGTGCACCAGCTGACCGGCGGCGCGGGCGTCGTCACCACGCGCGCCCACGTCCGCTACATCGTGACCGAGCACGGCATCGCCGACCTGTACGGCAAGAACCTGCGCCAGCGCGCTGACGCGCTCGTCGGCGTCGCCCACCCGGACGATCGCGAGGCGCTCGCCGCCCAGGCGCGCCGACGGTTCGGCCGGGCCTGATCCAACGGGAGGGTGGCTCGCGTGTTGCAACAAGGTGGAACCGAGGAGGTTCGCATGCGGGTCGCCATTGTGGGCGCGGGCGCTGCGGGGCTCGCCACCGCCTGGATGCTCGATCCGATGCACGACGTCGTCGTGTTCGAGCGGGAGCCGACCGCGGGCGGGCACGTTCGGACGCTGGGCGGAAACGTCAAAGCGCCCGCGGGCTTGCCGCGCCTGGACATGGGCGTGATCGAGCTGGAGGAGCGCAACTTCCCCACCCTCTCACGCTTCCTCGACGCGCTGGGCGTGCGCCGAGTCCACGTGCCCGGCACCACCACCCTGCTGCGCCGCGACGGCACTCGCCTGCTGTCCCCCGGCAGCATCTGGGACAGCGGACACGGCGTCGTGGAGGACGTGCTCGACATGGCGCACCTCGCGCCGCACATGCGCGCCCTGCGCGAGTTCCTCAAGGAGATGCACAAGCTGGGGCCGCTCGGCCTGCACGGACACCGCCTCGCCGAGTTCCTGCCAGAGGGCGTCGCCGGCGACTGGCTGTCGCTGCTCGTCCTCTACGCCTACTCCACGCCGCTGGACGAGGTCCCGGACGTGGCCGCCGATCTGGCCGGGCCCATGCTGCTCGCCTTCTCCGAGGCGGAGAGGTGGTACGCGATCGAGGGCGGCACTTGGACCTGGATGGCACGCGTGATCGACGGACTGCGCGGCGCGGTGCGGACCTCGTGCGCGCCCACCGCCATCCACCGCCTACCCGACGGCGTGCTCCTCGATCTGCCGGACGGCACGCAGGAGCGCTTCGACGCCGTGGTCCTCGCGGTGCCGCCGCACGAGGTCCTGGGCCTGCTGGCCGACCCAAGCGACGCCGAGCAGCGCACCTTCATGGAGTTCCACGGCCGCCTGATGCACACCACGCTGCACCACGATGATGGCCCCTACACCCGCCGCGGCCAGAGCTACCGCGCGGAGTTCGACTGCTTCGATCTGGCACCTCAGCTCGGCGGGTACAACGCCCGCCTCGACCGCCTATGCGCGCTCTCACCCGACGCGCTGCCCTGGGGCCTGGCCTATGGCCTGGACGAGGAGTTGGAGCCGTCCAAGGTGGTGTGGCGCCAGCCGCACAACGTCTCGGCCTACTCCACCGCCGCCATGACGCACCGCCCGACCGCGCGCGGGCTGTCGGGGCAGCGCCACACCTTCTTCGCGGGCGCGTGGCTGGGCGACGGCCTGCACGAGGGCGCGATCACCTCGGCGGTCGCGGTCGCCGAAGCGCTCGGGGGGCGGGTGCCCTGACGCGACGCGCGCCGCCGTCGGCCCCGGCGCCGTGGCGATAGGAGCCGGTCGCCCCGTTCGCCGCAGCGCCAAGAGCCGGTCGACCGCGACGGCGATCGACCCGACGCGTCCGCCGCTAGAGCACCTTCACGCCTTCCAGCGCCTCGAACGTCGACGCGCCCGTCCAGAAGGTGCCCGCGAACCCCGCGTAGCCGGTGGTCGCGTTGCACATGGTCAGGCCCTTCACGCCGGTGTGCGTGCCGATCCGGTCGACGATCTGACCGGGCGTCATGTCCGCGCCGTACGAGCCGCCGCGCGGCGCCGACACGTAGCGGTGGTTGGTCGTCGGCGTCCCGATCAGCTTGAACACCACGTGCTCCCGAAAGCCCGGGATGTAGTCGCGCTCGATCACGTCGCAGAGCTGCTCGTAGACTTGCTTCTTGGAGTCGGCGTAGGCGCGCGCGCTGGCGTGCTTGAGCGCCGCCCACCGGCCCCAGTCGGCGGCCGTGAGGATCTCGACGATCGTGGTGCCCTCAGGGCAGTCGGTGCGGACGGGGGAGAGCAGCGTCGGCACGGTCACCGCGAACGACGGCTTGGAGTAGTCGCCGCGGACTACCATGTCGTCGAACGCGCGGTCCAGGTCCGGGTGCTCGGCGTGGAACAGGTTGCTCTTGCCAAACCCCAGCGCGCGGAGGTCGAGCCCCTCCACCGCGCAGTACACCATGATGTTCGACGTCGAGCGCGGGTAGGCGAGCTTGTGCGTCACGCTCGTCGGGAAGCGCTCCGGCCCCACCATCTCCACGGTGCGGCGCGGGTCCAGGTTGGACACCACGTGCTTGGCGCGCAGCTCGTAGGACGGACCGGTCGCGCGGCCGTCGAAGTCGACCTCCTCGATCTCCGCGCCCACCACGGCGTCGCCTTCCAGGATGAAGGCGCGGGCGCGGTGCATCAGGCGCACCTCACCGCCGCCCTCGCGGACCTTGCCGACCAGGCTGTCGACGACATGCTCAAAGTGGTTCGTCGGGTAGTACGCGCCGCGCGAGTAGCCGCAGAACAGCATCACCCAGGCCAGGAACGACAATCGGCCCGGCGGCAGCATGAAGTCCGGCCACTGGAGCGCGAGCAGCGCCGCGGCCTCCAGCGGCACGCCGTGGTGGGCGAACACGTCGCCCAGCGTCGCCTTCTTCCACTTCAGCAGCGTCGCCAGACGCACCGGGTGGAGCATCATCTCCGGCGTCGGGTGGTTCGGGAGGTGCTCGAGCGCGTCGTCGACCGCGCGCACGGTCGACAGGAAGGCCCGACACTCGTCCGCCTTCGCCGGGAACAGCACGGCCAGCCGGTCTCCCAGCAGATCCAAGTCATATGGGATGTCGAGGGCGAACCCCGGGATCCGCATGCGGTCGTAGCCCATCGGGTCATACGACTGGAACGTGACGGACTCGTCGAGCCCCAGCCGCTTGAGGACCTTGTTCACCGTGCGGCCCTCGCCGCAGTTCCAAACGTAGTGGAGCTGAGCGTTGAAGTGGTACTGCTTCGGCGCCTTCCCGTAGGAGAAGGTGTGCGCGAAGCCACCCGCCTTCCCGTGCGCCTCCACGACCACGACCGACCGCCCTTGGTTGGCCGCGAGCGCCGCAAAGGTCAGCGCCGACAGGCCGCTCCCGATCACCAAATAGTCAATTCCCAACCGTTCCTCCGGTCCACGATCGTTGCCTTGCAACGCGCGGACCGCCGGAGAACGTCAGGCGCGACCGGCCTGTGCGACGACCGCGTGCTGACGGCTGGCCAGCCAGCGCTCGAAGCGCGCGTATAGGAACATGCCGGCCGCCATCGACGCGACGAACAGGGCCACGTCCGACGAGCCGGTGCCCAGCGACATCACGGCCGGGCCCGGGCAGTAGCCGGTCACGCCCCAGCCAATGCCGAACAGCACCGCGCCGCCCACCAGGCGCGCGTCGATCTGCTTGCGCAGCGGCACGTGCCACACGGTCCCGGCGACGAGCGGCGCCGACCAGCCACGGCGGGCCAGGTACGCGAGGCTGTGCACCGCGATGGCGCCGCCCATGACCGCGGCCAGCGCAGGATCCCAACCGCCGAACACGTCGAGGAAGCCCTCGACCTTGGCCGGCTGCGTCATGCCCGACAGCGCGAGGCCGATCGCGAACACCACGCCCGCGGCCAGCGCCGCGAGGTTCTCACCGACGCGGTTCAAACGGCGCCCCCGAATTGCGTGCGCACGATCGTCGCCGTGATCACGCCGGTGCCGATGAACACCAGCACCGCGACCAACGAGCGGGTGGAGCCGCGAGACAGACCGCAGACACCGTGACCGGCGGTGCAGCCGTTCCCCAGCCGCGTGCCGATGCCCACCAGCAGACCCGTGGCGACGAGCGCGCCGGGGGAGCGCGGGATGGCGTTCACGAAAAGCGCGGGCCAGAGCTGCGCGACCACGATGCCCGTCCCGAGCAGCCCGGCCAGGAAGCTGAAGCGCCAGCCCTCCGGGTGCTCGCCGCTGACCACGCCTGCGACGATGCCGCTGATCCCGGCGACGCGACCGTCCGCCAGGAGCAGGATGGACGCGGCCAGCCCGATCAGGGCGCCGCCGAGCGCAGGCATGAGCAACGTGCTTGGATCCATCACGATCTCCCCAGGACGAAAATACGCTCCTAGCCGATCTGACGGGCCCTGCGCCACGTCCGCGTCGCCCCGCAGTGGAGCGCGCCCGCCCCGCTGGGATAGGACCGACCGGACTTCGGGGGCCGTGGTTGACCGACACGCAGCAAGAGCAACTCCGCGTCCGCGTGGCGCGCGCCCTCCTTGAGGCCGACAAGGCCGACGCGCTGATGCGCGACGGCGAGTACCTGACGGCCACCCAGCTGGCGCGACGGGCCGCCGAGAGCTTGCTGACCCTGGTCGCGGTCATCGGCGGCCACATGCGCCCGGAGGACCGCCGCGAGGACCTGCACCTGGAGCAGCTCTCGCACATCCTGCGCCGGGCCGATGTCCTGCCCAAGCGCACCGGCGATCACGTCGAGACGGTCAAGCGCATCGGCAACCGCGCCGCCCACCCCCAGGCCAGCCTGAGCGACGAGGTCACCGCCCACGACGCCGAGGGCGCCCTGCACGCGCTCGACGAGGTGGTGCGTTGGTTCCGCGAGCGCGTGCCCGCAGAGCTGCTCCCCCCGCCGGTCGCCGTACCGGCGCCGAGCCCTGCCCCGCCCACCAACAAGCCCCCGCCCAAGGCGAGCAAGCCCGCGCCGAGCCCCGGTCGTCCCTGGCTGCGCAACGTCGCCCTCGCAGCCGCCGCCCTCGCAGCACCCGTGGTGGGCTTTGGCGCCATGGTGTGGGTGCTCGGGATCGTGGGTCCGTCCAACCCGACCGGCGAACCCGCGCCGGTCGTCGCGCCGCCCGCCGCGCTCGAGGCCGACCCGGCGGAGGACGCGCCCATGCCCGCCCTGGACGCGCCCGCCGCCGCCGAGCGGGTCGAGGCCATCCGCATGCGCCTGTCGGCCGACCTGGACCTGACGCCCGACGTGTTCGGCGGCCTGGGCTGCTCGGATCTGGCGCGCGCCCGCAACTGGCTCTGGGTACGCCACGGCTACGTGCTCAAGGACGCGAGCGAGCGCGCGGCCTTCGGCGGCCTGACCGCGGACGCCCGCCCGGACGCCACGTCCCGCGAGATCCGCCGCGACTTCAGCACCCACGATCAGATCAACCAGAGCCTGCTGGAGCAGGCGCTCCGGTCAGGCCACTGCCCATGCCCGCAGACGCTCCGGCCGGACCGCCCCTGCCCTGAGTGAATTAGGCTGGCGCCTCGCCAAAGTAGACTATACTGACGTGTCAGTCCACTTTCCCGCCCACCGGGAGGAGCCGACACGTGACCGAGCGTCCCCTCGCCCTCTTCCGCGTTGAAGGCGTGCTTCTCAAGCGCAGCGCGCTGGGCTGCGCCGCGTGGATGGCCGCCCGCCACCGTGACCTGGGCAGCCGCCTGACCGGGCTCGCCGCGCTGGCGTTCACGCGCCCGCTCGACGCCGTCGACAGCGCGGTTGCCACCAAGATCGCGTGGCGCACGCTCGCCGGATGTTCGGACGATCGCCTCTACGTGCTGGGCGAGCTGTACCGCGAGGACCGCCTGGAGGACGCGTGGAACGCGGTCGGGCTGGATCTGCTGGATCGGTGCAAGCGCCGTGGGGATCGCGTCGTGCTCCTCTCGGATCACCCGGACGTGGCGCTCAGTGGTCTGGCGGATCGCCTTGGCGCCGAGCGGCTGGTCTGCAACCGGTTCGTCTACGAGGACGGCAAGGCGACGGGCGCGCTGGCCGAGCCGGTCTTCCATGGAAGGGCCGACGGCAGCTTCGTCCGCAAGCTCGCCGCCGAGCTGGGCGCAGACCCAAGCCGCATCATGGCCTACGGGTGCCACGCGTCCGACGCCACGCTGCTGTCGGGCGTGGCGCTGCCCTGTGCGGTCACGCCCGATCTGCGCCTGCGCGGCATGGCGAGCACGTTCGACTGGCCCATCGTGGAAGCGTGAGGGACGAATGCACCGCGTGAACGCGATCCGCGACACCCTCTCCGGACGGCACCTGGTGGTGACGGGCGCCACCGGCTTTGTCGGCAAGGTCTGGCTCGCCCACCTGCTGACCACGGTCCCGGACGTCGGCCGCGTCACGCTCTTGGTCCGCGGCGCGCGCCGCGAGCCCGCGCTGCACCGCGTCGCGCGCATGATCGACACCTCGCCCGCCTTTCGCCCGCTGCGCGACGCCGTCCCGCAGGACCTCGGCGCGTGGCTCGACGCCCGGATCGAGGTGATCGACGCCGACATCACCCGCCCTCACTGTGGCCTGGATCACGACACCCGCGAGCGCCTCGCCGCCCCCGCGGTCGCGCTCGTGCACATCGCGGGCCTGACCGACTTCCAGCCCGACCCGCGCAAGGGCCTGCCCGCCAACGTCGACGGCACCCGCCACGCGGCGCGCCTCGCGTCCACCTTCCGCTTCCCGCGCATGGTGCACGTGTCGACCGCGTTCGTCGCCGGCATGCGCGACGGCGAGATCACCGAGGCGCTGATCCCCGGGGTGTCGCCGCTCGGCGTCCCGTTCGACGTGGACGAGGAGATCGCCCACGCGCACGCGCTGTGCGCCGAGGTGGCCGAGGTCGACCAGCGCATCGAGCAGCTGGCCGCGCGCGCCAAGGGCCTGGGCTGGCCCAACCTCTACACCTACTCCAAGGGTCTGGCGGAGCACCTGCTCGCGCACATGCCGGTCGACGTCACCATCGTGCGCCCAACCGTGGTGGAGTGCGCGCGCACCTTCCCGTTCCCCGGCTGGAACGAGGGCCTGAACACGTCGGGCCCCATCCTGTGGTTCTGCGGCACGGCGTTCCGCGCGCTCCCCGCCAACGCCCGCCACCGCTTTGACGTAGTGCCGGTCGACGCGATCGCCCGCGCGCTCACCGTGGTGCTCGCGCGGCACCTGAACGGCGTCGCCGAGCCGATCCACCACGTCGGCACCTCGGCGAACAACCCCGCCACGTTTGAGCGCATCGTCGAGCTGTCGGCGCTCGCCAAGCGCCGCCACGCCAGCCGCGCCTCCGCCACCGTGTGGGAGCGCCTGGAGGCGATGGTCGACGTGGTCCCTCGCACCGTCGACGAGACGCCGTACGTCGACCCCGCGCGGGTGGAGGCCTGGGGCCGCGACCTGCACGGCTGGCTCACCCGCCTGGACGTGAAGGGCCGCTGGACGGGCTTGGGCAGCCTGGGCGAGGCGATCGACAAGCGCGTGCACACGGCGCGCAAGGACCTGGCCAAGCAGAACCGCCGCATGGGCCAGCTCCGCAAGATGCTCGACGCCTACAAGCCGTTCCTGCACGACCACGACTGGATCTTCCGCTCCGACGCCATCCAGCGCGCCAACCGCGAGCTGCACCCGGACGACCGCGCCGACTTCCTCGACGATTTGTCCACGCTCGACTGGCGACACTACTGGCTCGACGTGCAGTACCCGGGGATCGTGAAGTGGGCGTTCCCGCTCATGGACAACCGTGAGCCCCCGCTCGATCCCCCGTCCCACCCGCCGCTGGCGCTGGGTGTCCACGACCTTGAAGTCCGCCGCGCCGAGCGCGCGCAGGGAGTCGCTTGATGTCTGCGGTGTTTGTGACCGGCGCCAACGGGTACCTGGGCAGCTACGTCAGCGCCCACATGCTGCGCACCACCGACGTGCAGCTGGCGGTGCTGATCCGCGCCAAGGACAAGCGCGGCGCGTGGGAGAAGCTGTGGGCCACCTGGCAGCTCCACATGACCGAGGCCGAGTTCCGCGGTTTCCTGCCGCGTGTCATCCCGATCTTCGGCGACCTGCACGCGCCGGGCCTCGGCATCAGCGAGGCGCAGAAGCTCGTGCTGCGCGACAACGTCACCAGCGTGCTGCACATCGCCGCCAGCCTCAACCGCAAGTCCGAGAAGGCCTGCCTCAACACCAACCTGCGCGGCACGCTCTCCGTGATCCAGCTCGCGCGCTGGCTGCACGATCGAAACGGCCTGGAGCGCTTCAGCCACGTCTCCACGGTGGCGGTGGCCGGTCAGCGTGACCGGGAGGACGTCGAGGAGGACACAGCGATCGACTGGGATCGGTCCGACTACGACCCCTATGGCCGCACCAAGAAGTTCTGCGAGCACATGGCGCGCGAGCTGCTGCCCGACATCCCCAAGACCTTCTTCCGCCCGTCGATCGTCATGGGCGACAGCCGGTTCCCGCAGACCTGCCAGTTCGACATGGTGCGCGCGTTCTGCGTCATCGCCGACCTGCCGGTCATCCCGCTCGACCCGGGCGTGCGCGTCGACATCGTGAACGCGGACTGGGTGGGCAAGGCCGTCGCCGAAATCCACCTGAAGAAGAAGCCCAAGCACGAGATCTACCACCTGTCGTCGGGCCGCGCGTCGCACACCGCGCGCGAGATCGCGAACGCGCTCGTCGCCGAGAACGGCCGCACCGCCCGCTTTGGCAAGCAGCTGGAGTGGGGCTGGGACAAGGCGATCCGCGCGATGAACCGCGCGCCGCGCGGCACGGCGGTGTCGGGCATCGGCGCGCTGCTCAAGGTGTTCTGGCCCTACGTCACCTACGACACCGTGTTCGTGAACGACCGCGCCGTCACGGAGATCGGTGAGGCCCCGACGCCCTTCCCCGAGTACTGCGCCGGGCTCTACACCTGGTCCAAGGCCAACGGGTTCAGCTACCCGGCCGCGCCGCTGTCGGACGACGTTCGATGAGCTTCTTCGACCGCCTCCGCGACAAGGCCCGGCCCGCCCTCGACTCGCTCGCGGGCGCCGTGGACGCCGACCGCGCGCTGCAGCTCGCCATGGCCGCGTTCATCGAGCGCGCCCGTGAGACCTACCCCGCCATGCCCTACGCGCGCTGGCGCCAGGGCGACCCGCTCAAGCTGTTGTTCGCGGGCTACTCGGGCACGCGCAACACCGGCGCGGACGTGCGCGTCGAGGAGATGATCCGGCAGTTCCGCCACGTGCTCGGCGACGGCAACCTGGACCTGACCATCCTGGTGCACGATCCCAAGCTGACCCGCGGCTACTTCCGCACCGCCAAGCAGGTGCAGATGCCGCGCGTGTTCCCCAAGTTCCTCTACGACACCGTGGCCGACCAGCACGGCGTGGTGGCGTGCGAAGGATCGATGTTCAAGAGCAAGTTCGCGTCGGCGCTGTCGACCTTCATGGTCGGCACGCTCGGACTCGCGTCCGCCGGCGACAAGCTCTCCATCGCCTACGGCGGCGAGGCCGGGAAGATGGACCCGGGCCTGGAGGCGCTGGTCCGGAAGTACTGCGCTGACTCGTTCGTGATCACGCGCAACCAGGAGTCGCGAGACGTGCTCGCCAAGCTCGACATCCCGTCGCGCCTGGGCACCGACACCGCCTGGACCTTTGAGCCCGCACCCGACGCGGTCGGCCGCGGCCTGCTGCGTGACGCCGGCTGGGACGGCGAGTCGCCGGTGCTGGTCGCCTGCCCGATCAACCCCTTCTGGTGGCCGGTCCGCCCCGACGTGACCAAGGCCGCCGCCCACGCGCTGCTCGGCCTGCACGACCGCGAGCACTACGGCAGCATCTACTTCCACGCGGGCAGCCCAGAGATCGACGAGAAGCAGGAGCGCTACCTCGACGCCTACGGCGCCGCGATCGAGACCTTCCGCCGCCGCCACAAGGTGTTCGTGGTGTGCGTGGGCATGGAGCAGCTCGACCGCGAGGCGTGCGACGGGCTGTCCGCGCGCTTGGGCGGCGCCCCGATCTTCGCGTCCGACCAGACCGAGATGTTCGAGCTGGTCAGCGTGCTGCGCCAAGCCACCTACATGGTGAGCAGCCGCTACCACGGCATCGTCACCTGCATGCCCGCGGGCGTGCTGTCGGTCGGCGTGACGATGGACGAGCGCATCCGCAACCTGATGGCCGATCGCGGCACGCCCGAGCTCGCCATCGAGGTTGAGGACCCGGACCTGTCGACCCAGATCCTGGCCGCGCTGGAGCAGGTGGCGGCCAACCCCGACGAGACGCGCCGGGGCATCGAGCGCACCGTGGTCCGAAGCCTGCGCATGATGGGTCACATGGGCGTGCTGCTGGCGCAGCACGTGCACGATCGCCTGCCCCGCTTCCCCCTGCCCGACGGCATGGGCCACGCGGACGCGTACCATCACCTCCCCGCGCTCCCGCCCCGCGTGCGCGAGCTGATCGAGACCCACCGGGAGCACGTTTGAGCTTCGTCGATCACATCTTCCACGTCCTGCGGTCGTCCTCGCCGCGCGACATCGTCGTCGAGCACGGCGAGAAAGGCGTGCGCACCACGTCGCGCGCCAAGATGCTGGAGCTGATCGCCAGCGCCCGGAGCGCGCTGTCCAAGTCCGGCGTCATGCGCGGCGACCGCGTGGGCATCCTGGGCAAGAACAGCTCGCGCTGGATGGCCATCGACCTGGCGATCCTGGCCGAGGGCGCGATCGTCGTCCCGCTCTACGCCCGTCAGTCCCCCGAGGAGCTGGTGGCGATCGCCAAGGACGCGGGCGTGAAGCTGCTCTGCGTCCAGACCCGCGATCTGGGCGACGCCATCTGGGCGCTGTGGCCCGAGGCCCCGGTCGTGGGCTTTCGTGAGCTGTTCGACGCGCCCGCGCGCAGCGCCGCCCCCACCGCGCGCCGCCCGGATGACGTCGCGACTATCGTCTACACCTCGGGGACCAGCGGCACCTCCAAGGGCGCGATGATCACCTACGACGCGCTCGACTTCATGCTGCCGCAGACGTCGTCGGCGCTGTCCGAGCTGATGTCGCAGGCCTGCGGCGAGGATCGGGTCTACCACTACCTGCCGATGTGCTTCATGGGGTCACGCCTGGTGGTGTGGACCTGCCTGTTCCGCGACAACGCCATCCACCTGGGGTCTGAGCCGGAGCGCATCCTGGCCGAGGTGGGGATGGTGCAGCCGCACTACTTCCTCAACGTGCCCATCCTGCTGGAGCGGTTCAAGTCCGGCGTGGACGACGCCATGGCGGCGCGCGGCGGGCCGGTGGCGGCGCTCTACACCCGCGCAGTGTCCGGCGGCGGCAAGCGCGGCTCGGCGCCCGATCGGATCGCGTCGGCGCTCGCGGAGCGCGTGCTCTACCCCAAGATCCGCGCGCGCTTCGGCGGCAACCTGCGCTTCTTGATCTGCGGGTCGGCGGCGCTGCGGCCCGACGTGTCGACGTGGTTCGAGCGCATCGGCATCCCGGTCTACCAGGTGTACGGTCTGACCGAAACCACCGGCATCGTGACGATGGACCGGCCCCAGGGCGGCAAGACGGGCACGGTCGGCTTCCCGCTCCCGCGCGTCGAGCTCAAGCTCGGCGAAGGCGACGAGCTGCTGGTCCGCGGGCCCAACCTGTTCACCGGCTACTGGAACCGCCCCAAGGAGAGCGCCGCGGCGTTCAGCGCAGGCTGGTTCCGCACCGGCGACCAGGCCACGATCGGACCAGACGGCCGCCTGGCGATCCTCGGCCGCACCAAGAACATCCTGGTGCTGTCGAGCGGCCACAACGTCGCGCCAGAGCCCATCGAGCAGCGGCTGGCCGCGCTCATCCCCGGCTTGGTCGACGCGATCGTGGTGGGCCACGCGCGCCCCCACCTGGTCGTCCTGCTCACCGGAGAGGTCCACGAGGACGCGATCAAGGCGGGGATCGACCACCTCAACGACGAGCTCCCCCACTACCAGCGCGTCCGCGCCTGGCAGCACCGCCGCACCCCGCTCTCCGACGCCGACGGGCTGCTGACGGCCAACGGCAAGCCCCGCCGCACCGCGATCGAAGCGCACTTCCAGGCCGAGATCGACAGGATGTACCCATGAAGACCTTCCACGGCGTGACCTTGTCCTGGACGGTGGTCGAGTCCGTCCTGGAGGTACGCCTGCACCGCGCCCCCTGCAACGAGATCGGCACGGCCACGCTCGGCGAGCTGGAGCAGCTGGCCGCCACGCTCAAGACCGGCGGGCACGGCGCGCGCGCCATGCTGATCTACTCCGACCAGCCGAACGGCTTCTCGGCGGGCGCCGATCTGCGCGAGCTGTACGACGGCATGCGCGGCATCCGCGCGGGCGGCCTGCGCTCGCTCGCCACCGCGCTCGCCACCCACTCCGCGGGCGATCAGAGCGTGCTCGCCACGGTCAAGGACGTGGCCCTGGGCGCCGTCCGTCGCAGCCGTCGCGCGGTGCTGGCCCCCATCGTGGTGCGCGAAGTGCGTCGCTTCCTGCACCGCATCCACGCGGTCTTCGACACGATCGACACGGCGCCGCTGGTCACCGTGGCCGCGCTGCACGGCGTGGTGTTCGGCGGCGGCTTCGAGCTGGCGCTGACCAGCGACATGCGCATCGCGGACAAGTCGACGCGCTTCGCCTTCCCCGAGCTGCGGCTGGGCATCATCCCCGGCTTTGGCGGCATCCCGCGCCTGGAGCGCGAGGTCGGCAACGCGGTCGTCCGCGACCTGCTGTTCACCGGCCGCAGCCTCAACGCCACGCGCGCCCACGAGGTCGGCCTGGTCAGCCAGGTCGTCGCCAAGGGCGAGCACGTCGAGGCCGCCCGTCGCGCTGCCCGTCAGGCCGCCCGCTTCGAGCCCGAGGTGGTGCGCGCCGCCAAGCCGTTCGTGAAGCCCATCCCGCGCGACCGCCTGGACGCCGAGATCGAGCTGTTCCTGACCATGCTCCGCTCCCGCACCGTCGAGGCCGCCCTCGATCGCTTCGTGCACAGCACCGACGTGAGGCCCTACCTGCCATGAACGACCCGATCCTCGACAAGCTGCTGGAGCTGGCGCGCAAGCGGTTCGGTGAGAAGGCCGCCACGCTGCAACCCGGCGACGACCTCTACGAGGCGCTCGCGATCGACAGCATGCAGGCCATGGACCTGCTCACCACGATCGAGGACGCGTTCTCGGTCGAGATCCCTGACTACGAGATGGCCGAGGTCCGCACGCTGGCCTCGATCGCCGACATCGTGCGGCGCCGCCAGTGATCCACCCCGCCCGCTACCACAGCCTCGGAGAGCTGCTGCAAGACGCGTTCCTGCAGTACCCGTCCGACACCGCCGCGGTCGAGGTCGACCGCGACCGCGAGCTGGCGAGGCTCACGTACGCGGAGGTGCGCCAGGCCGTGCGCCGCGTGGCGGGCTGGCTGACCACGCAGCGGCTGCACGACGGCGCCCGTGTGGGCATCGTGATGTCCAACCAGTCGTCCTGGCTGATCGCCGCAGCGGCCATCCTGCACGTGGGCTCGGTGATCGTCCCGCTCGACTCCAGGGCGACGGGCGCTGAGCAGTCGATCCTGCTCAAGCACGCCAAGGTCGACGGCCTGTTCGTCGACGCCCACCTGCGCGCAGCCCTGGTGACGACCGCGCGCGTCGTGGTGGTGACCGGCGCCCGCGAGGAGCCCGAAGGCGCCACCCGCATGGAGGACGCGCTCGCGCACGACGGCGAGGTCGACCTGACCCCGCGCACGCGCGACGACCTCGCCGCGATTGTCTACAGCTCCGGCACCGGCGGCGACCCCAAGGGCTGCCTGCTGACCCACGGCAACTACCTGGCCCAATATCAGTCGCTGATGGAGACGTTCGAGTGGCGCCGCGGCGATGTGTACTTCTCGATCCTGCCGACCAACCACGCGATCGACTTCATGTGTGGCTTCATCGCGTCGTGGGCCACCGGCGCCACCGTGCTGCACCAGCGTACGCTGCGACCAGAGGTGCTGGTCAAGACCATGCGCCGCTTCCGCGTCACCACCATGTCCGTGGTGCCGATGATTCTGCGCGCCCTGCAGCGCGCGGTGCAGGACAAGCTCGACGACGCGCCTGAGGGCCGCCGCAAGGCGGTGGGCGCGCTCACCACGCTCAACGCGTGGATCACGCAGCGCGCGCCCAACCACCGCGTCTCGCGCCTGCTGCTCAAGCCGGTCCACGACGCGTTCGGCGGGCACCTGCGCATGATCTTCTGCGGTGGCGCGTTCACCGACCGCGCGCTGGCCGAGTTCTTCTGCGACCTCGGCATCCCCGTGGTCATTGGCTACGGCCTGACCGAGGCCTGCACGGTCGCCACCGTGAACGACCTCAAGCCCTTCCGCGGCGACACCGTCGGCCGCGCGGTCCCCGGCGTCGACGTGCGGATCGTCAACGCGGGCCCTGACGGCGTGGGCGAGGTGCAGATCGCCGGCCCCACCGTGTTCGCCGGCTACCTGGACGACCCGGAGCAGACCGGGGACGCCTTCGATGGCGCCTGGCTCAAGACCGGCGACCTGGGCTGGTTGGACGCCGCGCACCACCTGCACCTGGTGGGACGCCGCAAGAACATGATCGTCACGCCCGGCGGCAAGAACGTCTACCCGGAGGACGTGGAGTCTGCGTTCGACAAGGTCGACGTGGACGAACTGTGCGTGCTGGCCGAGGACTATGTCTGGCCGCGCACCGGCCTGGTGGGCGAGCGGCTGGTCGCCGTGGTGCGCGTGCACGACGAGCGCCGCGACGCCGCCCGCAAGGCGCTGGCCCAGCGCAACCGCGCGCTGCCCGAGCACAAGCGCGTGGGTGGCGTACTCTGGCTGGACGACACCTTCCCGCGCACCGCGTCCATGAAGCTCAAACGCGCCGATCTGGCGAGCCGGGTGCGCGACGCACACCCGCGCGACGCCGTAGAGGACCTCGCATGACCACCATCCCGCTGATCGCGAACCCGGCCGCCGGCGGCGGACGCTGCGGCGCCAAGATCGACGAGGCGGTGAAGCGCCTCGCCACGGGCGGCGTCACCGTGGAGGTCTTGCGCACGAACGGCCCCGGTCACGCGAGCGCGCTCGCCCGTCGCTGCTGGGAGGAGGGCAAGCGGACGGTGCTGTGCGCCGGCGGCGACGGCACCACCTACGAGGTGGTGAACGGGCTGTTCCCGCACAAGGGCGAGGCGCGACCCACGCTGGGCATCCTGCCGCTCGGCACCGGGAACAGCTTCATCAAGGACTTCGGGATCTGCAACGAGGACGACGCGTTCCGCGCGGTCCTCTCGCCGGGCCGCAAGGCCGTCGACGTGATCCGCGGCGACCACACCAAGGGCGCCATCCACTACGTGAACCTGCTCTCGATGGGCTTCACGAGCGACGTCGGCGCGACCACCAACCGGCGCTTCAAGCGGCTCGGGCCAGCCGGCTACGCGCTCTCCACGGTGCTGGAGGTGGCCCGCCTTCGGTCCCACGCCATCCCCCACCGCCTCGACGGCGGCCCGCTGGACACGGCGCTGTACGCGTTCCTGTCGTTCAACAACAGCCGGTGCACGGGCGGCGACATGCAGATGGCACCCGACGCCAACGTGTCGGACGGCCTGTTGGACGTGATCCGCGTGGGCGACCTGACGCGCCTGGAGCTGCTGACCACGTTCCCGAAGATCTACAAGGGCACGCACCTGGAGCACCCGAAGAACTCGTCGGCGCGCGCCAAGGTGGTCGAATTCGACCTGCCTGGGCCGCTGGGCGTGATGGTCGACGGCGAGGTCCTCACGCTGCATCTCCGCAAGCTGACCGTGCTGCCGTCCGCCCTGGAGATCATGGCATGACGGACACCCCCGCCCAAACCACGCCGCAGGACGGGTGGGCCACGCCCCTCGTGTCGGTGGGGCTGTGGGCGGCGGGCTTGGGCTGGTTGGCGCTGACGCTCCCGCCGCTGACGCTGCTGCTGCGCGCGGTCGGGCCCGATCGCGCTGAGCCGCTGGTGAAGGTCTACATCCGCGGACAGCTCGCGCTGACGCTGTGTCGCTGGCGGGCGGTGGTCGACCCCGGCCTCGACCCGAACGGACGCTACCTGTTCGTGCAGAACCACGTGAACCTGCTCGACCACGTCACGATGTACCCGGCGACCCCGCACTTCAAGCAGGGCATGGAGCTGCTGAGCCACTTCGACATCCCGTTCTACGGCTGGTTCATGCGCGCGCGCGGCACCATCCCGGTGGAGCGCGACAAGAAGACCGCCCTGCTCGCCCTGCGCCGCGCGATGAAGGCTGAGCTGGCGAAGGGCCACAGCCTGCTCGCGTTCCCCGAGGGCACCCGCACCCGCGACGGCCGCGTCGGACCGTTCCACGAGGGGCTCTTTCACCTGGCGCGCGCGCTGGAGGTACCGGTGGTGCCGGTCGCGGTGACCGGCATGTGGTCAGTGATGCCGACGGGATCGTGGCGCTTCCGTCCCTTCCAGACCGTGACCGTGCATGTCATGGCCCCCATCCCCACCGCCGGCCTGTCCCGCGACGCCATGTCCGCGCTGGCCCAGTCTGTGCGTGCGCAGATCGCCGAGCGTGTCGACGCAAGCCTCCGGGAGGCCGCATGAGCGAGGTCGACGGAAGAACCGAGCGGGCGCGCGCCCAGCGCGAGGAGCGCCGCGCGCAGATCCTGGACGCCGCGCTCCACGTGTTCGCGTCCAAGGGCTACCACGCGGCCTCGATCACCGATCTGGTCGACGCGGCCGGCGTGGCGCGTGGCACGTTCTACCTGTACTTCGAGAGCAAGAACGACGTGTTCGTGGCCCTGCTCGACGAGCTGCTCGCCACCTTCCGCGGCAGCGTGAAGGGCGTCGACTTGTCCGACGGCGCCGCACCCGTCGACGCGCAGCTGGTCGCGACGCTCGTGCGCATCCTCGACGCCGCCGCGTCCAGCCGATCGCTCGCCACCATCCTGTTCCGGCAGGCAGTGGGCCTCGACGCCGAGATCGACGGGCGCCTGAGCGCGTTCGAGGGGGCACTGCACTTCTACGTGAAGGCCGCGCTGGACCGAGGCGTCGCGGCGGGCCTGCTGCTCGCCCACGACTCCGACGTCGTCGCCACCTGCATCTACGGCAGCATTCGCCAGATCATCTACCGCTACGTGGTGGTGGAGGGCGACGGCGGGATCGCGTCGGAGCGTCTGGCCCGCGCGCTGGTCGAGCACCACCTGCGCGGCGTGCTCGCCGACCGCGGCCACGCGCCCACCTAGTCGCGCCGTGCTAAGTCGCGGTGCCTGCTGGGGGACCCGTGACGCTGCCTGAGACTCCGTTCGTCGACGCGCTCCTGGCGCACCACGCCACCGCCCGACCGGACGTGGTGGCGGTGCACTTCCCCACGTCCAAAGGTGGGAAGGGCAAGACGCCGGGCTGGACCCCGCGCACATTTGGTGAGCTCGACCGCGAGGCCGACGCCTACGCCCACGGCTTCACGCAGGCCGGGCTGGCGGCGGGCGACCGCGTGCTGCTGGCGCTCAAGCCCTCCGCGGAGTTCTACCCGGTCGTCTTCGGCCTGATGCGCGCGCGGCTGGTGCCGGTGTTCATCGACCCCGGCATGGGCCCGAAGAACGCGCTGCGCTGCATCGAGCAGATCGCGCCCAAGGGCCTGCTCGCCATCCCCGCCGCGCACGCGGTCCGCACCTTCCGCCCGGGGCCCTTCAAGTCGGTCCAGGTGGCGATCACCGCCGGCAGTCGCTGGTGGTGGGGCGGCCTGACCCTCACCCAGTGCCGCAAGCCGGCCCCCCAGCGCTTCGTCTCGCCGCCCACCGCCCCCGACGACGACGCGGTGCTGGTGTTCACGTCGGGGTCGACCGGGCCCGCCAAGGCCGTGTCGCTCACGCACCGCTGCATGTCGGCCCGCGTGTCGCGCATCCGCGACCTGTTCACGCTCGACGAGGGCACGACCATCCTGGAGACGCTGCTCGTCTACACGATCCTCGAGATCAGCATGGGCCTGACCGTGGTCGTGCCGCCCATGGACCTGGCCAAGCCTGCGACGGTCGACCCGCGCGACGTGGTCGCCACGGTGGCGGCCTTCTCGCCCACCATCGGGAGCGCGTCACCCGTGGTGTGGGAGCGCACGGTCCGCCACTGCCAGGACCATGGCGTCCGCCTGGACGCGGTGAAGATGATGCTGACGACGGCGGCCCCGATCCCGGTGTCGCTGCACGCGCGCCTCGCCGACGTGTTCCCCAAGTCCACCCAGCTGTTCACGCCCTACGGCGCCACCGAGGCCATGCCGATCGCGCGCATCGGCACGCACGAGGTCCTGGCCGACACCGGCGAGAAGACGTCGCGCGGCGCAGGCACCTGTGTGGGCGCGCTCGATCCCGAGATCGACCTGCGCATCATGCGGGTGCTCGACGAGCCTGTCCCGGTGTGGAGCGACGCGCTCGCCCTGCCCCACGGCGAGATCGGCGAGATCGTCGTCGCGGGCGACGGCGTGAGCCGGGCCTACCGCAACCACGACAAAGGCAATGCAGACGCCAAGATGTCGGACGGCGGCGTCACGCTGCACCGCATGGGCGACCTGGGCTACCTCGACGCGCAGGGCCGCCTGTGGTTCTGTGGCCGCAAGTCGCACCGCGTCGACACGGTGGACGGCCTGCTCCCCTCGGTGTGTGTGCAGGGCCTGTTTGACCCGCACCCCGGCGTACGTCGCACCGCGCTGGTCGGCGTCGGGCCCGCGGCCGCCGCGCTCCCGGTGCTGGCGGTCGAGCTGGAGCCGGGTGTGACGTGGTCGGCGCAGCTGGAGGCGGGCCTGCGCGAACGCGCGTTGGGCACCCCCTACGAGGGTGTCGTGAAGGCCTTCCTGCACCACCCGGGCTTCCCCACCGACACCCGCCACAACAGCAAGATCCGCAATGAGGAGGTCGCGACCTGGGCGGCCGCGCAGGTCGGGTCCACTGAGATCTCCGTCGCGTCGTCACAATAATCAGGCGGACAGGCCCGGTTTTCGGTTAGAATGGCGCCGTTGGAAGACATCGTCTCTTGGGGGGGGCACCGAATGATCGACCTGTCACAGGCGAACTCTGAGCTCGCCTTGGAGGGCGCGCGCACCGTGGCCGGCCTGCCGATTGAGCAGCGTCTGGACTACCTGCGCGTGCTCGCGGCGCTGGCCGGCGCGGACGGCATCCTTGGCGGCCGCGAGCTCGGCGCGCTCGAGGCCTACTGTGACCGGCTCGGCGTGGGGTTTGAGCACCGCACCACCGTCTTCGAGTCGGCTCGCCGGGTAGACTCCAAGCGCGTGACCGCGATCTGCGAGACCTACCGCAAGAGCGATCTGCGGTTCACCCTGCTCACGGACGTGCTGATCATCGCCATGACCGACCGCACCTACGGGGACGCCGAGCGGGTGGTGATCGACGCGCTCGCCGACCTGCTCGACGTCTCTCCCCCGCAGCAGCGCGCCATGGAGACCTACGCGGACCGCACGGTGCGCAGCGTCGGCCGCCCGCGCGAACGCCGCGGCGACGACGATCCCACCCGCGAGCGCAACCTGGCGCTGGCCTCGGCCGCGTTCGCGGCGGCGTCGGTGTTTGGGTCGGTGTACGCGGCCGGGCTGGACTCGCGGGCCGACCGGCTGGCGAACGGCCTGCTCCGGCTCGGCTTTGGCCTGGGTGCCGTGATCGGCATGGCGGTCGCGCTGAGCATCGGCGCCATCGCCTTCTTTGTCGCCCACTCCGCCCTGCAGGGCATGGTGCCCGAGGCCAAGCGCGACACGCCTCGGATCGTCCGCTGACGGTTGCGGGGCTTTGACAGCGCCTGGGTGAGGCTTTACGACCACGCGTCAATCGCTGGAGGACGCCGTGAGCCCCAATGCCGTCGTGTCTGTTGCAAGCCGCCCGGTCAAGCCCGAGCTGCTCGGCTACTTCCGGTTCGGCAGCTTTGCCGGCGGCGTGCTGCTGACCACCGAGCTCGGCGAATGGCATCACCTCGACGACGCCGCGTTCCGCGCGCTCCTGTCGGGCGAGCTGGGTCCCGAGTCGGCCGAGTTCAGCGCGCTGTCCTCCAAGGGCTTCTTCCGCGACGGCCTGGACCTGGAGAGCGTCGCCAGCGCCGTCCGCCGCCGCAAGAAGTACGTCGGCATCGGGCCTACGCTGCACGTCCTGACGCTGTCTGAGGGCGACACCCGCTTGGCCGTCGCGGTGGCCAAGGACATCCTCGACTTTGCCATGCTGTCCACCTCCGCCAGCCTGGAGTTCCGCCTGACGCCGGGCGAGCAGCCGCTGGACATGGACCTGCTGGCCTTCCTGCTCCAGTACGGAACCGAGAAGAACCGCTACGAGGGCAAGACCCTGTCGTGGCGCCTGGACATCGACCCGGCCCGCCTGAACGACGAGGCCGCCGCGTGGCTGGTCGACAAGCGCGTCCGCGTGCGCGCCCCGCTGCATGGCAGCACCATCCCCGCCGACACCGCCGCCGGCATCCAGCGCGTGATCGACGCCGCCAAGGCCAAGCGTCGTGACGGCGTCGCCGTCGAGGCGAACGTCTCGCTGGATCGCACCAACGCCGCGGGCGCCGCCTCCATCCCGGCCGCCCTCGCCGCGGCCGGCATCGCCCGGGTCAAGCTGGTCCCCGTGGTCGAAGGCGACCACGCCCTCAACACCGACGCCTGGAAGACCGCCTACGCCGAGTTCATCGACGCCGCGCTCGCCACGGGCACCGTGGTCGAGGAGTCCGCCGCCGTCATCGCGCAGCGCGCCACCCGCGTGGACGCGGACGCGGATCCGGACTTCCGCTCCCCCGGCGGCGCCGGCGCCGCGCGCCTGGCCTACGACATGGACGGCCGCATCTTCCCGGGAACCCTGGCGTTCAAGCTGGATGACCCGGACATGTTCCTGCTCGGCCGCGCCGGTCAGACGTCGTACAAGGACGTCACCCGCCACGCCACGCAGCGCGCCCTGGCGCTCGCCTCGCTCCTGGAGGCCCTGCCGGGCTTCGCCGAGCACTGGGCCACGCCGTTCCTGGGCGTGGATCCGCTGGAGTCGTTCGCGCGCACCGGCGACCTCTTCCCCCGCCTGCCGACGGATCCGCACGTAGGCGCGCGGCTGGCCCAGGTCGAGGCCGTGTTCGGCGTGCTGGTGGGCGAGGACGCCCGCTCCGCGTCGCTGCGGGCCTGGGTCGTCTGATCCGCCCGTTCGGGCTGGCCGGATCAGGCTGATCGCGGTAGTTTGCCGCCCACGTTGGGCCGTTGGTGCAACCGCGCTTACGGATCTTGCGTGTTCCGGCTGCGGCCGGGGTCGGAAACCGGCTAGAATGGCCGCCATCCGGAAGGGACCATGCGTGGCTGGACGTCGGTAGCTCTGCTCGCGCTCGTTGGCTGCACCAACGGTGGCGTCAACATCGACGACCTGATCGATCAGGACGGTGACGGCTTCTTCGTCAACGACCCGACCGCCGGTCGCGCCGACTGCGATGATCGCCCCACGGTGGGCCTCAACGCGTTCCCGGGCGGGCTCGAGGTCTGTGACGGCCTCGACAACGACTGCAACGGGGCGACCGACGAAGACTCGGCCGAGGGCGCGCTGGAGTGGTGGCCTGACGACGACAAGGACGGGTTCGGCAAGCGCGTGGACTCGCCCAAGCTCGCCTGCACCGTGCCTGACGGCTACTCGGCCAACCGCCGCGACTGCAACGACTCGGACGACGCCGTCTACCCGAACGCGCCCGAGCGCTGCAACGGCGTGGACGACAACTGCAACCTGATCAGCGACGAGGGCTTCAACCCCGACGCCAAGTGGCACGTCGACGCGGACCGGGACGGCTACGGCAGCCAGGAGCTCGCCGGCACCGGCTGCGCCACCGATCCGTCCTGGGTTGAGAACAAGGACGACTGCAACGACGTCAACCGTCGCATCAACCCTGAGGCGGACGAGATCTGCGACGGCGTCGACAACAACTGCAACGGCCTCGCCGACGACGCCGACACCCAGTCCGAGCTGGTCGGCGCCCGCCGCTGGTACCACGACGTCGACGCCGACACCTACGGCAACGTGATCGACGCCAAGCTCGCCTGCCTGCAGCCTCAGCCCGCCAACGAGTGGGTCGTCAACTCGGACGACTGCAACGACGCGGACCCCAAGCAGAACCCCACGACCGTCTGGTACGTGGACGCGGACCGCGACGGTCACGGCAGCCGCCGCGCCACCTGGGTCAACACCCAGTGCTGGCAGCCTATCGGCTACTCGCTCACCACCGACGACTGCGACGACTCGAACGCCAGCGAGTGGAAGGACCGCCCCTGGTACGCCGACGACGACCGTGACGGCTACGGATCCACGCAGGTGGTCTGGACCGGCTGCGGCCACAACCCGCTCTGGTCGGAGAACGCGCTCGACTGCGCCGACCGCGACGCCGCCCGCAACCCCGCCAACGTCGAGGTCTGCAACGGCATCGACGACGACTGCGACGGCCTGACCGACGACGCCGACGCGATCGTCAGCGGCCGCACGGTCTGGTACCGCGACAACGACGCCGACGGCTACGGCGTGTTCTTCGACCGCGTCGAGGCCTGCGCCAAGCCCGACGGCTACGCGGCCCTCAGCGGCGACTGCGACGACTCGGACCCGCTGCGCAACGGCGGCACCGTCTGGTACGTGGACGCGGACCGCGACGGCTACGGCGACCCTGCGGACCCGTCCCCGGTCGCCTCCTGCGCGCTCGTCGCCGGGCACGTCACCAACCCCGACGACTGCGACGACTCCGACTTCTTCCTCAACGACTACTCGCTGTGGTTCACGGACGCAGACGGCGACGGCGTCGGCACGGGCATCGTCCCGGTCGACCAGGGCTGCCTGAACCAGCCGGAGGGCCTGGCGCCCAAGTCGGGCGACTGCAACGACGCGGACCCGCAAGACAACGCCGGCGGCTGCTTCGGCCCCCGCCAGGGTCTGGTCACGCTCACCATCCACGCGGACGCCGAGCCCTACCAAGGCGGCTCCACCAGCGTGACGCTCACCTGCGATGGTCTCGCGGCGCCCGTGCTGCGCAACCTGCTCCCCGCGGACGCCAACAAGGACCTGGTCATCAAGACCGCGGTCATGGCGGCGGACTCCACCTGCACGCTGCGGATCACCGGCGACATGCTCGACCTGTCGGGCGACGGCTACACCGTGGTCGACGTGAAGGCTTGCAACGACGCCGTTGGCTCGCTGGAGCTGGCGCCCACCTCGTCCACGCTGCCGTCGTTCACCGTGCCGAACTGCGCGGGCTGCGCGGACCCGCTCGCCCTCAACTTCGACCCGTCGGTGTTGATCGCGAACAACGCGTCGGCCTGCATCTACGCGCCGTGAGCCTGTCCCCGCGCAAGGTCCTCGGCCACGACGTCGGCGAGATCCACGCGCGCTGGCAGGCCTGTGCGACGCGGCTGGCCGCGGGCGCTCCGGTCGTCGTCCCAGACGGCACCCACGCGGTCGAGTACAGCCGCTCCCCCGCCGCCGCGCGCATCGGCGAGCTGGCCGCGGTTGACGGGCTCTTCCACTTCCACTTCGAGCGCCGGCTGCACCTGCCGCTGCCCGAGGCCTGGGCGCCGCCCGCCGAGCCCGAGCTCGCGCAGGCGCCGCTGTGGGACGCGGGCATCCTGCCGGAGGCCAAGTACCAGTCCTTCCGGCATGATCTGCAGATCGCCAGCTTCCACCCGCACCACCGCGCCAAGTGGTCCACCCACGAGCTGTGCCACGGGCTGGTCGGCTTCTCGTGGAGGGCAGACGCGACGCCCTTCTTCCACGCGACGGCCGGTCGGCTGGCGGAGATCCTGCCGGTCGCGCTCTGGTACTTCTTCGACGAGGCCTTCCTCCGCCGCTGCGACGACCACGCGGGCGAAGGTGACACCTTCCGGATCCCCTGCCCCCGCTGCGAGGCGATGGCGTCGGCGGATCCGACGCGCCCCGAGGCCGCCGACTTCATCGAGCAGGGCCTGAGGTTCGTCGAGGCCGAGTTGGCCGCGGTCGCGCGCTCGCGCAGGCTCGGCCGTCCCGTCCCGCACCGCTGGGCGACGATCGATCTGGCGTCCGACGGCGTGGCCTATGGGCGCGCGCACGCGGCGCGGCTGTCGAGCGAGGCGTTCCACGCCTACGCCGAGCGCTTCCTGGTGGCCGACGGCGGCTGGAGCGAGGACCTGGACGCGCTTGAGGCCCGCGTGCTCGACGTGGTCGCAGGCCTGGTTGGGCCGGAGCGTTGCGCGTCGATGGCGCCCACCGCCGCGCACGGCCGCTGGCGCTGGATGACCCAGGACCTAGGCTGGCGCGCGCTGGCCTCGACCACCGATGGCGCACCCGCCGTCCGTCGCGCCGGGCTCGCCGCCGCCGACACGCTCGCCGAGATCATCCCCCACACGCTGCGCCGCACCAGCGCGGTCGACAGACTCGCGCCGCCCATCCTGGATCAGGCCGTCCGTGCGTGGCGCGCGGTGCGGAGCAAGGCGCTCCCGACGATCGAGGACGTGCTGTCGGTCGGCTACGCGGTGCCCGGCCACGCGCCCACGCAGACCACGCTGCTCGAAGGGCTCGACGGCTGCGTGCCGATCGTGCGCGAGCTGCTCGGTGACCTCTTCCCCGCCGAGGTCGAGGCCTTCGCGCGCGACGACGGCTTCACCCGCGCGCACCTCGCCGTGCGGTGGGGCGCGTGGGTGGCGGCCAAGCACCCGGGCGCGATCGGCGATCTAGCGACGTGGGAGTCCGCGGTCGCCACGCTGACGCCGCACGCCTCCGCAAACCTGGACGGCCCCGCGGCCGACGATCGCCGCCGCCTCGCGGACGGCATGCAGGTGCTCCGCTTCTCGCACGAGGTGCTGAGCCTGGCCGAGCGCGCCGAGGCGGGCGGGCTGGACGCGGTGCGCGCGAGCGACGGTTCGCTGTCGTTGATCGCACACGACAGCCTGCCGGTCGAGGCCGCGCCCACCGCGATCCTGCTCGGTCGTGACGCGGCCGGTGAGGCGCTCGTCCTCGACATCGATCCGGCGGCCGCCGACGCCCTGAGCGCGCTCGGCGAAGGCGCCGTCCCCGAGCTCCCCGCCGACGAACTGGAGGCGCTGACGGAGTTCGGCGTCCTCGTTCCGGTCGCGCTGCGTGAATCCCACAATTGACGGCCTTACCCCCGTCCGTGGATCTCGCGCGCCGTGTCGGTCTGGTGTATGATTCGCGACCTTCGCGGCACCCCGCTGCGAGCGCGCGCGACGTCCTCACGGACCACCCGCCACACGGTCGATGACGCTCCTCACGGTTGTTCTCGCCGCCGTCTCCTTCGCCGCGGATCCGGTCACGGACGCGCCGCAGACGCACGCCACGGCCACCTTGCTCAACAATGGGCTGACGGTGATCCTCGAGCCGCAAGATCGCACCGGACAAGTGGCGTTGGACGTGAAGTACCGCGTGGGCAGCCGCGACGAGCGCGACGGCGAGCACGGCTGCGCGCACCTCTTCGAGCACCTGATGTTCGAGGGCAGCAAGGGCGTCCCGAACAACGCGTTCGACGTGTGGCTGACCGCCGCCGGCGGCGAGAACAACGCCTACACCAGCGAGGACGAGACGGTCTACACCATGACCTTCCCGTCCAACGCGCTGGACCTCGCGCTGTTCTTGGAGTCCGACCGCATGGGCTTCCTGGACGCGGGCCTGGATCAGGCCAACGTCACCAACCAGCAGTCGGTCGTGCTGCAGGAGCGCGCCACCGGCTACGCCGCGCCTCGTGGCCGCGAGGACGACGCGATCTCCCGGCTGCTCTGGCCGTCGACGCACCCCTACCATGTGCCCGTGATCGGCACGGTCGCCGACGTCAGCGGCTTTCAGATCGACAAGGTGCGCGACTTCTGGAGCCGCCACTACCTGCCGAGCAACGCCACGCTGGTGCTGGTCGGCAACTTCGACCCCGCCGTGGCGCTGGAGCAGATCACGCACTGGTTCTCCGACGTGCCGAACCGCGGTGACGCCGCGCCCCGCGTCGCCGAGCAGGTCCCGCCCGACTCCGTCGCCCAGGGCAAGCTTGAGGACGACGTCGAGGACCGCACCGTGCACCTGGTGTGGCCCACGGTCGCGCGCGGCAGCACGGACGAAGCCGCGCTCGACCTGCTGTCGTGGGTGTTGGACGGCGGCCGCGGCACGCGCATCGACGACGCGATCTACTACAAGCACCCGCTCGCGAATGACTGGATGGTCGGCCACTGGACGCGCGATCTGGTCGGCGAGTTCCAGGTCACCGTGACCTCGGACACGGTGCCGCTCGAGACGCTGTCCAAGGTGGTGCTGCGCGAGATCGCCCGCGTCGCCAAGAAGGCGCCGACGGACGCCGAGGTGGCGCGCGCGCGTCACACCGCGTGGTCCTACATGGAGGACGCGCTGGAGGCCCCGGCCGACCGCGCCGCCATGCTGCTCGCCTGCTGGGACCGCTACCACGACCCCAACTGCATGCCGCGCGAGAAGGCCCGCTACGACGGCGTCACCGCCGAGGATGTGCGTCGCGTCGCCGCCAAGTACCTGGTGCCCACGCGCATGACGACGCTGTCCGTCGTGCCCAACGGCGACGATGGCGCGCTGCCCGGCGCCGCCCCGGTGGAGCTGCCATGATCGCCTGGATCCCGCTGCTCTCCCTGGCCTTCGCGGGCGCGCCCGATCGCAGCGCCGCCCCGGTCATCCCGCCGTCCACCCCGCTCACGCTGCCGACCGAGACGGTCGAGACCGTGCGCCCGGGCGTACGGATCCACTGGCTCCCGGTCGCGGGTGTGCGCCGCGTCGAGGTCGAGGTGCGCCTCGGCCGCGGCGGCCTGTGGCTCGACGGCAGCGGGACACCCGCCGACGACCTCACCGGCAGCCTGTGGACGGTCGCCGCCAAGGGCTGGAGCGCGTCCAAGCTGGAGCAGGCTGCCAGCCTCGAAGACCTGGCGATGTCCGCCACCGTCGGCCTGCGCACCACGATCGTGTCGATGTCGGTGCCACGCGACGGGCTCGACCGCGGCCTGGACCTGTTCGACACCGTCCTTCACGCGCCCACCTACCCGGGCGCTGAGGTCAGCAGGTCGATCGCCGACAATGTGCAGAACTGGACCACCGGCGTCCCCACGGATCCGCAGTCGCTCGCGTGGCTCGCCGATCAGTCGGCCTGGTACCCGGCGGCCGATCCGCGCAGCCCGCGTCCGGACCTGGACGCGCTCCGGGCCGTGAAGAGCGGCGACCTCCGCTCGCGTCAGCAGCGCCTCCTGACCAGCGCCCCCGTCGACGTGGTGGTGGTCGGTGACGTCGATCCGGCCAAGCTGCGCTCGCAAATCGTCGCGCTGCTCGACGGTGTCGGCGCCGACGTACCCGCGGCCGATCCGCTGCCCCCCCGCGCAGCCGGCGTGACCGCGGTGATCGGCGTGGACGTGCCCGGCGCCGACCAAGCCATCCTGTCGCTGCGCACGATCGCCCCGCTGCGCGGCGCGCCCGAGCAGACCGCGATGGAGGCCATCCAGTTCGCGATCGGCGGGCAGTTCCTGTCGCGCCTGAACAAGAACCTGCGCGAAGAGAAGGGCTGGACCTACGGCGGCTACAGCGACTACGACGCGAACACCGACGAGTCGAGCTGGGCGTTCCATGTGCAGGTCGCCGAAGAGAACGTCGGCGCCAGCATCCTCGAGATCCAGAAGGAGCTCGCGCGGATGGCGGACGGCGGCGTGCACGCCGACGAGAAGGCCGCGGGCCTCATGGGCTCAGTCGCCGCGTGGAACGTGACGCTGGAGAGCGCCTCGTCTGCGCGGGGCGCGCTCGACGATCTCATCGCGCACGGCGAGACGCTCGACGTCGCCCGGGCGCGCCTGGATGAGGCCTCAGCGCTCGACCTGTCGACCACCGGCCCGCTCGCCCGCGCTACGCTCCTCTCGGGCGACCACGTCTGGGTGATCGTCGGCGACCGCGCGCACATCGAGGCCCAGCTGCCTGACCTGGTCGGGGCGGCCGTCTGGCTGACGCCCGCGCAGGTCACCGCCGGGAACGTCACCGTGGAGCGCGCCCCGTGAGCGCACCCGCCTCCAACGGCAGCATCGTCCTCGTGACCGCGCTCCTGGTCGGCGCGTTCGCCGGCGTCGTGGGCGATCACCTGATGCAGACCGCGCCTGCGCCCACGCCCGTCCCGCTCACCCTGCCCGAGCGGCGCGCCTACACGCCCGAAGAGCTCCAGATCGAGTGCCTGCCCTACATGCGGCAGACCGCGAACACGCTCGAAGAGGCGCAGACCAAGGTGTCGGCGCTCGAGATCCGCATCCGGGAGAAGGAGACGGAGGTCCGCGAGCTGGAAGACCAGATGGACGGCACCGCCAAGCAGGGCGACGACGTCGCGACGCGCCTGGAAGAGGCCCGCGCGCAGCTCACGTCGTTGGAGACCGAACGCGAAGCGGCCGTGGCGGAGAAGCAGCAGCTTCTCGCCGCGCTCCAGCAGGCCCGCCAAAGCCTCGCCAGCACCCAGATGCAGCTCGCGAACAGCCAGGCCCAGCTGATCGGCGCGCGTGAAGAGACGCTGGACTCGCGCTGGACCTCGTTCGTGCAGGACGCCCAGCTCCGCCTGTGCGCCACGGGGTCGTCCGACCGAGTCGGTCGATGCCGCGAGAGCGTCGCCGAGGCGCTCGTGTCGCACAAGCTGCGGTTCAAGACTTGCTTGCGCTCCGACGAGGCCGTGCCCGAGCTGCGCACCGCGATCGCGACGGAAGATCTGCCCGAGGCGGCGTCCTGGCTCGACCGGACCAACCCCGAGATCCGCGACTGGTACCTGCTCTTCTGTGACCCCGAGCTCCCCGAGGCCGGCCGCGGCCAGCCGCAGCCCGCCCCCTTCCCGCGGTTCCAGCTCAAGTGACGTCGGAGCCCCGGTCATGACCCGCAAACGCCCCAAGCAGCGCGCCGCAGCCGGAGTCCTCGGCAAGGCGATCACGCGCCGCAGCCGCGGCCGCTGCGAGCTGTGCGAGAGCCGCGACGAGCCCCGCCTCTACGAGCTGGCGCCCTTCCCCGACGAGCCCGATCTGGACCGCACGCTGCTGCTCTGCGCTCGCTGCCGCAGCTGGCTGGAGGACGAGCCCGTCGACCCGGTGCGCGCCCACTTCCTGTCGTCCGCCGTGTGGTCCGACCTGCCCCCGGTCAAGCTCGCCGCGGCGCGCATGCTGCTCGCCTGCGACTTCCAGGACGACCACTGGGTCGCCGACGCGCTGGAGGCGTCGAACGTCGACCCGGCGAGCGGCGAGTTCCGGGTCGAGGACGCAGGCTAGGGCGGCGGAGGCGGCAGGACGTGGGCGTCGCTCGTGTCCGAGCGCGACGGCACGACCTCCATCTCGCCGACGATCACGCCGGGCGCGGACACCCGCGTCGGGCTGCCCTCAGTGGCGTCGAGCGCGTAGCGACGACCGTCCATCGCCTCCAGCACCACGCGGTCCACCTGCGGACCGGCCGCCACGACGTCGCGCAGCACGCGCCGGTCGGCCGCCGCGAAGCGCGCGCCACGCACCGGCTCCACGCGCCCGTCGGCGTACACGCGCTCAATGACCAACGGCCCGGGCAGGTACGGGCCGTCGTCGGGGATGTCGGGCTCGGGGTCCGCGTAGCGGGCGAGCGCGGGGTCTTCGAGCCTGCGGATCACGTAGACGTGGTCGAGCTCGTACTGGCGAGCCTCCTTCAAGGCGCGCCGGATCAGCACCGCCTCAGACAGGCGCTTAGGCGGCGTCACCAGCAGCGACATCGCCTTGCCCACCGAGCGGCCGAACAGCGACGCGCGGCCATGACCGTTCGTCCCGTCCAGGCCCGCGCGCGGCGTTCGGCTCATCCACAGGTCGTGCACGATGCCGTCCTCGACCGCGACCACCGGCTGGACCGGCACGCCCTCGTCGTCGAAGCGCAGGTCCGTGCCCGGCACGTGCGGGTCGTAGCCCAGGTCCTCCACCGACCAGCCAGACGGCAGCACGCGACGATGCAGCCGCGCCAGATCCAAGCCTGCCCCGAGCTCGCCAAAGAAGCTGTCGAACGGGATCTCCGGCGGCGTGCCTTCGAGCTGCGGCATGAGGAAGGACCGGAACAGATCGACCGCGGCGTCGTCGAGGAAGACCACCGGGCCGACGTAGTCCTCGGCGAGCGGCTTGGCGGCCGCGAGCGAGATGACCTCGGCGGCGAGCGCCTCAGCCGCCCGGGTGCGGACGGTCGGCTGGTCGTCGCGATCACAGGCGGTCGACACCAGCCGGTCCGACGTGGTGGTGGCGCCGTCCGGCGTGGTGAGGCGCGCGGCCAAGCGCGTGGTGTGCTCGCAGACGCGCCGCGCGACGTGCGTGCCGTCGCTGTCGAGCGTCCACAAGATCCCCGACTCCACCGAGTCCCAGGCGTCCGCGACGTCCAGGTCTGGGCGCACCACCAGCGTGGCGGAGAGCTGCCGCGCGAACTCGGCGGACACAGGCTCGGCCACAGGGCGCGCGTCGAGCGTCACCCTCACGGGCGGGCCGGCGAGCACTTGGTAGTCGCCGGGGTGGTCGGCGGGCAGCACGGCCTGCGACTTCTTGCGCGCGTACTGCTCGACGGCGTCCTTGTAGGCATCATCGGTGACGCGCCACGCGTCCGCGCGCGCCGAATCCGGCGTGGGGTTCATCGGCAGGGCCACCGCGCGAAAGCCATCGCTCCACCCGCCGAACCCCGTGTTGTCGTAGGACGCGTCGCCCACGCGCACCTCGACGCCCAACCGCCAGGTGCGCCGCGACTCCCGCTCCACCGTGGCGCCGAACGACGCGTGCTCGCTCGACGCGTCGACCGACCAGACCTTGTAGCGGAGGTCGTAGATGCGGGGGCTGTCGGCCAGCGACAGGCGCTGGATCGATCGCTCCAGCTCGGCCTGCAGCGCGTCGAGGATGGGCGCGTCCGGCTCCCCGGCGAGGGCCAGGCCCATGAGTGCCGCGGCGATCATGAGCGACTCCCGTTGTTCCGGTCGGCGTCGGGCCTGGGCAGCAAGGGTGGTCGCGCGGACTCCTTCTCCTTGATCTGGAATTCCAGGCGGCGGAAGAGCATCGCAGGGGCGACGGCAGACACCGGCACCCACCCGCTCTCAGCGCCGCAGTAGCCGTTGAAGACCTCCTGGGTGTCGCCCACCGCGACCACGTTCTGGAACGCGGCGAGCGGCGTGCCGACCAGATCGAGCCCGCGCACGAGCTCGTCGGGGCGACCGTCCGCCCACACGCGCAGCGTGCGGCTCGCGCGGACGTTGAAGGCGTTGGGCATCTCGCGGCCGGTGAGCGTGAAGCCGCCGTCGATCTCCTCGACGATGTAGGCGAACGGCAGGCCCTGGGCCTTGGCCTCGGCGAGCAGCAGGCGGCGGAGCGTGGACAGGTCCTTGCCCGCCGTGCTCGACACGATGGTGTTGCCCATGCGCGCTGCGGGCGCGTTGCCCGTGCTGCGGCGACCGTGCCCGTTGCTGTGCGGGAAGGCGGCCAGCGGCGAGCGCGACATCAGGAAGCCGCGGAAGAGGCCGTCGTGGACCAGCTCGGCGCGCTGCGCGGGGACGCCTTCGTCGTCGAACCGGTAGAAGCCGTTGAGGTCCTCGCCCGCGAGGTGCGCGACGGTGGGATCGTCGACGATGTCGACGCCGGCGGGCAGCACGCGCTGGCCCAGGTAGGACAGGAAGGTCTTGCCCTCCTCCTCGTCCTTGTTGCGCTGGCCCTCCACGCGGTGCCCCATCACCTCGTGCACGAACACGCCGGTGGCGCGGCCGAGCAGCAGGACGGGGCCGGTGTAGGGCGTGGCGCGCGGTGCGGCGCGCAGCGCCTCGGCGTCGGCGACCAGGCTGCGCGCGAGTCTGGTGAGCGCGGCCGCGTCGGGGAGCGATGCGGGGTCGTGCACGTCCTGGCTGCGGTAGAGCACCAGGCGGTCGCCGTCGTCGGCGACGATGGTGGCCGACAGCGCGACGCGCACCAGCACCGTGCCGTAGACCAAGCGCGAGCCCTCGGAGTCCACCCGGGTGGACTCCGAGCGGCGGCCCTCGACGGACACCTCGCTCTCGACGACGTGCGTGCCGGACGCGAGCACCGACGACAGGTCGACGAGGATGGGCTGCCAGGCCGTGCTGTCGATCGACATCGGTGGCGGCGGCTGATGGGCGAGCACGCCGGTGCGCGGCTCAAAGTCCGGCGCCGGGTCCTCCTCGGCCACGCGCACGGCCTGATCGGCCCTCAGGAGCACGATGCGCTCCTTGGCCGCCCGCCAGCGCGCGTCCAGCTCACGCCACACGGCGTTGTGGATCGCCGCGTCCACCGTCGCCCCCTCGAACGCGAGCGGCACGTGACTGCGCGTGTCGTTCGCCAGGCCCGACATGCCGCGCAGGTCGTGGGTGCTGTCGAGCTCCGGCGTGCCCAGGCGAAGGTCCACGTCCAGCCAGCGATCGTGCTCCAGGTGATCGTTGGCCAGCGCGCCCTCCCGGGCGACGATCTTGTGCAACTCGATGTCGTCGACGGCGATCGCCACGTAGTGCGGCACCTCGCCGGCCTGGGTCCAGGCCGCGGTCGCACGGTCCAGCTCCGCCACCAGCACGGGCTCGACGTCGCCCGCCCATGCCAGCGCGCCCCACAACACCAGAGTAAGCAAGCGACCTCCGTCTGATGCGCTAACACCCCGCCCCGGGCGCGTGGCCGACCCGGACAGACCCTGACCGCCACCCCCGGTTCCCCGTAGGCGACGGGAGGGCGCGACGATAGCGGCGGGCATGTCCAACATCCCAGCCTTGATCCTCGTGTTGCTCGCCCTCGTCAACCTGGCCACGGTGTGGTGGGTGGGCACGCGCCCGTCCGCACCAGACCCAGACCTACTCGCCAAGGTCGACGCCGCGCGCGCCGCGGCCGAAGGCGCCCGCGCTGAGCTCGCCACGCTCCGCCCAGAGGCCGACACCCGCGAGCGCGCCACCCGCGCCGAGCTCTCCCGCACGCTGGAGTCACTTCGCACCTCGCTCGCGGCCGAGTCCCGCCAGGGCCGGACCGAGTCCACCCAGCAGTTCGCCACCTTCCAGGCCGCCAGCCTCAAGCAGATCGACTCGCTCAACACAGCCCAGAAGACCGAGCTCGACCGCTTCGCCAAGCGCCTGGAGCTGCTGTCCACCACGCTCAACGGCAACGCCGAGGCCCTGCGCGGTGTGGTCCAGGGCCGCTTCGACGAGTCCGCCGCCGCCGCCACCCTGACGTCCGACCGCCTGCGCGCCCAGGTGCAAGAGCGCCTGGAGAACCTGCAGCGCAGCAACGACGCCCGCCTGGAGGCCATGCAGAAGACGGTAGACGAGAAGCTCCAGACGGTGCTGGAGTCGCGCCTGACCGAGAGCTTCAAGACCGTGTCGAACCAGCTGGAGCAGGTGCACCGCGGCCTCGGAGAGATGCGCGACCTGGCCACCAGCGTGGGCGACCTCAAGCGCGTGATGACCAACGTGAAGTCGCGCGGCACGTGGGGTGAGGTCCTGCTCGGCAACCTGATCGGGGAGGTGCTCCCCGCCGACCGCTACGAGAAGAACTGGGCGCCGCCGCGCCGAAGCGAGCGCGTCGAGTTCGCCATCAAGCTCCCCGGAGGCGAGGACGGCAAGCCCGTGTTCCTGCCGGTCGATGCCAAGTTCCCCAAGGAGGACTTCGAGCGCCTGCAGGACGCCGCCGAGCGGGGCGACGTGGTGGCGGTCGACACGCACCGCGCGGCCCTCTACGCGCGGGTCATCAGCTTCGCGCGGGACATTCGCGACAAGTACATCGTGGCGCCGCACACCACGGACTTCGCCATCCTGTTCCTGCCCACCGAGGGCCTGTACGCCGAGATCCTCCGCGAACCCGCGCTGGCGGACCGCCTACAGCGCGAATTCCGCGTGGTGTTGGCCGGGCCCACCACCCTGCTGGCGCTGCTCAACAGCTTCCAGATGGGGTTCCGCACGCTGGCGCTCCAGAAGAAGAGCGCGGAGATCGCCCAGGTGCTGGGCGCCGTGAAGACCGAGTTCGGAAAGTTCGAGGAGGCGATCGTCGCGGTACGCGACCGCATCCGCAAGGCCGCAGACGATCTGGACGAGAAGGTCTCCGTGCGGACCCGCAAGATCACCGCCAAGCTGCGCGACATCGAGGCCCTGCCGGACACCGACACCAACCGTCTGATCGAGGTGTCGCCCGCCCAGGATGACGAGCCCTAGCGCAACCTCCTACCAGTCCGATTTTCCGGATGGTGTGTCCGCGCCCCCCCGCTTGTACAAGATCCCAACGCAGCGTTGGGTACGCGGGCGCCGCTCCGGGGGGACACCATGTCGACCACACTCTTCGTTGACTCGCCACCGGCCGACGCCTGGGAGCGGATCAAGCAGGAGCCGCAGCTGTTTCAGCAGCTGCTGACCTGCTCGCGCACCGACGACATCGATGCGCTGCTGCTCAGCGCCGTCACCTACGCCCGGGAGCGGGTCGGCGCGGCCGAGGGCTTCATCGCCCTCTACGAGGACGGCGCGCGCGCGGACAGCATGCCCCGCTGGTGTGCGGTGTCCGGTCGGACGGCGGAGCGCGCCGAGTGGCCGCAGGTGATCCGCGACGTGTTCTCGTTCGGCGTCACCGCCAAGGCGCTGGAGCTATGGCGCAACGTGGACGTGGTCTCGACCGAGTCCGCGCACCCCGACAGCATGGTGCTCAAGAAGATCCACAACGTGCTCGCTTGCCCGGTGGGCGGTCAGGCGCGCGGCGTGCTTGTGCTCCAGAACGTGTCCGACGCCCGCGCGCGCGATCAGGCCTTCCACAAGGAGTACACCGAGTTCGCGCAGACCTTCGCGTCGCTGTTGAGCCCGTTCGTCGACCGCGCCGTGCTGATCGCGCGCACCGGCGACGCGTCCGCGCTCGGCATCACCGGGGGCAGCCGCGCCATGGTCGAGGTGCGGCACAACGTCCGGACCGTCGCCATGCGCGACGACGTGCCGGCGCTGGTGGTGGGGCCGTACGGTTCCGGTCGCACCTACGTGGCGCGCGCGCTCCACGCGAACTCCCCGCGCCGCGCCAGCCCGCTGGTCCGCGAGCACTGCAGCGCGTGGGTTCCGGACGAGGCGTCGGATCACCTGTTCGGGGTCGACGGGGCCTCACCGCGGACAGCGCTGCTGGCCTCGGTCGACGGCGGCACGCTGCTGCTGGAAGACATCGACGCGCTGCCCTCGGTCACCCAGTCGGCGCTCGTGCGGTACTTCGAGACGGGCCTGTACCGGCCCCGCGGCGCGACCGCCGACCGACGCGCGTCGGTGCGCATCCTAGCCACCGCCACGACCGACCCGTCCAAGCCGCTCGACGTGCCCTCGATGCGCCGCGACCTGTTCACCCGGCTCAACCGCGGCCTGATCCGACTCCCCGCGGTGCACCAGCGCCGCGAGGACATCCCGGAGCTGCTCGAGCGCCTGGGGCGGGTCTCAGCCGCCCGCCTGCACCTGGCGTGGCCGGGCATGACCGAGCGCGCGATCCACGAGGCCACCCTCAAGCGCTGGAAGGGCAACGTGGCGCAGCTGGCGACCGCGGTCGAGCACGCCATTCAGAGCACCGGCGGCAAGCGCCCGATCGACGAGGACGCGCTGCTCGGTCCGCCGCCCGAGGCGCCGCGTGTGCCGATCGTCGACGACTGGCTGCACGAAGACATCCCCATGATGCTCTGGACGGACGCCAAGGACGGACTGCTGCGCGCCTACCTGTTGCGCGCGTTGATCTCGCACGACCTGTCGCGCGCCGACACCGCGCGGACGCTCGGCGTGGGCACCGGCCAGCTGCACGCGATGATCAACCGCTACGACCTGCGCCCTGAGCTGGAGGTCCTCGACGCCGCCCGGGCGCGGCGCCTGCAGCCGGACGCCACCCACGACGCCTAGGTCGCCCTCCCGCAAGCGGGGCCTACGCGACGATGGCATCGTAGAACAGCTTCTCGGTGTCGTAGAGCAGCCCCACCGCCGCGGTCACCGCGCGGCGCTCCTCGTCCGTCCGCACCAGGCGCGACAGCAGCGCCGCGCCCTCGCGGCCGATCGGGTCGAGCGCGTCGTGGAAGGACACAAAGGCCAGCGCCTTGGGGTCCAGCCCGTAGCGGTCGCGCAGCGGCGCCTCGATGCGGCCGCAGATCTCGATGAACACGGTCTCGGACGCGGCCAGCGTGGCGAACGCCTCGGCGAAGGTGCCGCGCATCAGCTGGTAGACGAAGAGCGAGGTGAGCGCCGCGCAGCCGGCGATCGGGGTGGGCGCCTCGATCTGGGCGCGGGTGGCGCCGAACGCCTCGCCGAACGCGATCAGCCCGTCGAGCGCACCAGACTTAGGCGTGAGCTTGGCGACGAGCAGGTCGGCTACCTCAGAGTTGGGCGCCCGCGCGATGAGCGTGCCGTCGAGCCAGGCGATCTGCCGGATCAGCCACGCGTCCTGCACCGCGAACCGCGCAAGCTGCTCGCGCGTCACCGTGCCTGCCTGCACGCCCGTCCACAGCGGGTGTCCGAGCAGCGCGCGGCGCTTGTCCGTCAGGTCTTCGGTGAGCAGCTCCGCCGCGAAGCCCGCGCCAAGCCCGTCCCCGAACCGCACGTCCGACATCGCGCCTCCACGGAACCGGATAGCGAGCGGGCCCGGAGTCGGCACGCGGCGGCATGGTCTCCCCTCTCCCCATCGATCCCGTCCTGCCCGAGCTGGTCGCCGCGGTGCGCGCCGGCAACGCCGTGCTCCACGCGCCCACCGGCGCCGGCAAGACCACGCGTGTACCGCCGGCGCTCCTCAAGGCGGGCGCGGTCGACGGCGTGATCCTGATGCTGGAGCCGCGCCGCGTGGCCGCCCGCGCCGCCGCGCAGCGCATGGCCGACGAGCTGGGCGAGGCGCTCGGCGAGACGGTCGGCTTTCAGGTGCGCTTTGAGCGCAAGGCGTCGGCCCGCACGCGCATCCTGGTGGTGACCGAGGGCGTGCTGCTGCGCAGGCTGGTGTCCGACCCGTTCCTGGAGGGCGTGGGCGCCGTCGTGCTGGACGAGTTCCATGAGCGCAGCCTGGACGCGGACCTGTCGCTCGCGATGGTCCGTCACCTGCAGCGCGAGCTGCGGCCCGAGCTGCGGATCGTCGTGATGTCGGCGACGCTGGACGTGGAGCGGGTTTCGGCCTTCGTCGACGGCACGGTCGTGCGCTCCGAGGGCCGCGCGTTTCCGGTCGAGGTCCGCTACCTGCCGCGCCCCGACGACCGCCGCCTGGAGGAGCGCGTCGTCGACGGCGTGCACGCCGCACTCGCCGCGGTCGACGGCGACGTGCTCGTGTTCCTGCCCGGCGCGGGCGAGATCCGCTGGGTGCAGGACGCGCTGCGCCTGTCCGACGTCGACGTGGTGCCGCTGCACGGTCGCCTGCCGCCCGCCGAGCAGGACGCGGCGCTGCGCTCCGGCCCGCGCCGCCGCGTGGTGCTGTCGACCAACGTGGCCGAGACGAGCGTCACGATCCCCGGCGTGCGCGCGGTGGTCGACGTAGGCCAGGTGCGCGTGCTGCGCCACGATCCGCAGCGCGGGCTCGACCGGCTGGTGGTGGAGTCGAACAGCCGCGCGAGCGCCGATCAGCGGGCCGGTCGCGCGGGCCGCGTCGCGCCGGGCATTTGCTTCCGCCTGTGGACCGAGGCCGCGCAGGCCGCGCGCCCCGCGCACGACGATCCGGAGATCCGCCGCGTCGATCTCGCAGGCCCCGTCATCACCCTGCTCGCGTGGGGCGAGCCCGACGCGCGCAAGTTCCCCTGGTTCGACGCGCCGCAGCCGCACGCGCTGGAGGCCGCGATCGAGCAGCTTCGGATGCTGGGCGCGCTCGATGCCCACGACGCGCTCTCCGCGACCGGAAAGGCGATGGCCGCGATCCCCGCCCAGCCGCGACTGGCGCGCCTGCTGCTCGAAGGGCACCGCCGCGGGGCGCTGCGCGAGGCCGCCGAGGCCGCGGCGCTCTTGTCCGAGCGCCTGCCGTTCAAGCGCGAAGGCTTCGTCCGGCACGTGTCCGACAGCGACGTCGGCGACCTGCTCGATGCGCTCGACCGCGGATCGGCGCACGGCTGGCGTGCGACCAGCCCCGGTGTGGCCTTCCGCACGCGCGAGTCGGCCGATCAGCTGGTGCGCGCCACGGAGCGCGTGCTCGGCGCCGCGTCGCGGGGCGGCGGTCGCGAGGGCCTGGATCGCGCGCTGTGCGTCGCGTGGCCCGATCGCGTGGCCAAGCGCCGCGTGGAGGGCGGGGATCGTGTGCTGCTGGCGAACGGACGCGGCGCGAAGCTCCACCCCGACAGCGCCGTAAAGGCCGCCCCCTGGCTGGTGGCGGTCGAGGTGACCGACGGCGAGGGCGCCGAGGCCGACGTGCGGCTGGCGGCGCAGATCGATCCCAGCTGGCTCGACGCGCCCGATAGGCTGGAGGTCACCTGGGACGCCGACAAGGATCGCGTCGTCACCGCCAAGCGCGCCCGCTGGGGTGCGATCATCCTGCGCGAGCACCTGGGCGTGCAGGTGCCGCAGGAGCTGGTCACCGCCGCGTTGGTCGAGGCGATCCGCGCGTCGCCGGACCGCGCGATCCCGTGGGATGATCCCGACACCGCCTGCACCATCGGCCGCCTGCGCTTCGCGGCCAAGGCGCGCCCGGATCTGAACCTGCCGGCGTCTGACGCGGAGGGCCTGCTGGAGGTCGCCGCGACCCTGACGTCGGGCGCGCGCAGCCTGGCCGACGTGCGCCGCGCCAACTGGACGGGCGCGCTGCTCGACGCGTTGAGCTGGGAGCAGAAGAAGGCGCTCGACACGCTCGCGCCGGAGCGCTTCACCGTGCCCAGCGGGTCGGCGATCCGCCTGGACTACCCAGACGACGGCGCGCCGGTGCTCGCGGTGCGCATCCAGGAGCTGTACGGCGCCACCCAGACGCCGCGCGTCGGCCACACCGCGATCCAGCTGCAGCTGCTCTCGCCCAACAACCGCATCCAGCAGGTGACCGACGATCTGCCGGGCTTCTGGGACCGCGCCTACGTCGAGATCCGCAAGGAGCTGCGCGCCCGATACCCGCGCCACAGCTGGCCGGACGATCCGCGCACCGCGCCGGCGGAGCATCGGCCGCGGCGCCGCACCTGACCGCACGCGGCCGCCGCCCCACGTAGGCCACACCTGACCGCGCTCGCGCAACGCGCTACCCTGATCGCACCGGAGTCCCCGTGATCGCGCTGTGGCTGACCCTCGCAACCGCGAACGCGGAGTCCCTGCGCGCGACGCTCGCGCTCGAGGACGACGGCAGCGTGCGCGTGGTGCGCGCCGAGCGTGTCGACGACGTGGTGCCGAGCCTGCCCGGCGAGCTCGCCGTGCTCGGGGCAGACGGGGCGGTGCTCGCCACCGTAGCGCTCCCGCCCTTCGCCACCACGCGCGACATCCCGTTCCCTGAGGGCGGCGGCGCTGCGGGGTACGCGCCGACGCGCTTCTTGCGGGTCATCCTCCCCTGGCCGGACGGCGCCACCGACCTGCGCGTGCGAGGCCAGCGCGCCCACCCGTTCACCGCGTCGCGCATGGCGCCCGCGCCGTCCGACGCCGAGGCGGTGCTGGCGAACGGGCCGAGCGCGCGACGGCTTGACCTGGTGTTCCTGGGCGACGGCTTCACCACCGACGACCGTCCCAAGTTCGACGCGCGGGTCGACTCGATCGTCGACCACCTGCTGACGATCGGGCCGTACACTGAGTACAGCGGCCTGATCAACGTGTGGAAGGTGTTCACGCCGTCCACCTCGTCGGGCGTGGACGAAGAGTTCGCCACCGACACGCACGTCACGCCGTTCGAGTGTGCCTACTTCTGCGACCCGGCCATCGAGCGCCTGATCTGCTGCGACGAGGCCAAGGTGGTCGACTTTGTCGACGGGCACGCGCCGTTCGCCGACGGCATCATGGTGCTGGTCAACAGCGACAAGTACGGCGGCGCGGGCGGGTTCACCTACGGCACGTCGTACACCGGCGACACGCAGTTCGTGCAGGTGGCGGCGCACGAGCTCGGCCACTCGCTGTTCGGGCTGTGGGACGAGTACAGCTACGGCTACTCGACGCCCGCGCCGACCACCCCCGCGGACTACCTGTCGCCCAACTGCGTGAGCCACAACGTGGCCGACGCGTGGCCCGCGTGGACCGGCGAGGCCGTCACGTCGGCCGACCCCGCCAACCCGGGCGCCGCCGATCAGGTGGAGCGCTACGAGGGCTGCTCGTTCGACGACTGGGACCGGCCCACGTCCGACTCGTGCATGATGAACACGCTGCAGGACCAGTACTGCCCGGTCTGCCGCGAGACGATCGTCACCAAGCTCTACGCGGCGCTGGGCGGCGAGATGATCGTGTCGCAGTCGCCGGACCCCGCCAACCGCGTGGTGCTGGCCGACGGCGAGTCGCAGACCTTCAAGGTCAAGTCGCTCGGCCCCGAGCAGGGCGTGGACGTCGTGTGGTCGGTCGACGGCCGTGAGGTCGGCACCGGCGCCGAATTTGTGGTCGAAGGCTGCGACGACCTCGACGGCGAGCTGCTCGCGAGCGTGGTCGACCCGACGGCCTGGGTGCGCTCGGACCCCCAAGACGTGCTGAGCGACTCCGTCGCTTGGACGGTGAAGACCAAGTGCGCCGGCTGCGGCTGCGCGACGAACGACGCGCCCCCCACGGCGTGGCTGGGCGCGCTCGGCCTGCTGGTGTGGCGGAGGAGGAAGTCATGACGATCTACGTGGTGATCATGGCGATCGCGGTGGCGGTGACCATCGCCGGCGAGTTCAGCCAGATCTGGGCGATGCGCGCGGCGGGCAAGCTGGTGGCGGCGACGACTTTTGTGGTCGCGGCGGTGGCGCTCGGCGTGCCCAGTCGCAGCCCGCACGGCGCGGCCATCCTGGCGGCCATGGTGCTGTCGTGGATCGGCGACGTCGCCCTGCTGTCCGACCACAAGAAGGTCTTCCTGGTGGGCCTGGGCTCGTTCCTGCTCGCGCACGTCGCGTTCGCGGTCGCGTTCCTGTCCCTCGGGCCGATGCCGCTGGGGGTCGGGCTGGCGTTGGTGATGCTGTCGCCTGCGCTGTTCCTGGTGCTGCGCTGGATCGGCCCCAAGGCCGGCAAGCTGACGGTGCCGGTGCGCCTGTACATGGTGGCGATCACGGCGATGGTGGCGCTGTCCGTGGGCATCGTCGGCACGAACATGGGCCCGGTGTGGGTGCTGGCCGCCCACCTGTTCTTCTTCAGCGACCTGTTCGTCGCGCGGCAGCGCTTCATCTCGCCCACGCCCTACAACCGGCTGATCGGCCTGCCGCCCTACTTCGCGGCGCAGCTGCTCTTCGTGTACGCGGCCGCCAATACCTGATGCGCCTGCTCGGACTGTCGGACCTGCACTGCAACCACCGCGGCCAGATGGAGGCGCTGGCCGCCATGCCCGCGCACCCGAGCGACTGGCTGCTCGCGGTGGGCGATCTGTCCGAGCGCCCCGAGGTCCTCGACGAGGCGCTGGGGATCCTGACCGCGCGCTTCGCGAAGGTGATCTGGGTGCCGGGCAACCACGAGCTGTGGTCGCTGGGTGAGGACGCGCCGCGCGGCGTCGACAAGTACCTGCAGATGGTCGACGTGTGCCGCGCCCACGGCGTCCACACGCCCGAGGACGGCTGGCTGCGCTGGCCCGGGAGCGTGGCTCCGCTGGCGATCGTCCCGCTCTTCCTGCTCTACGACTACACGTTCGGCCCCGACGATCTCACGCCCGACGAGGCCGTCGCGTGGGCGCGCGAGTCCGGGCTCCAGTGCGCCGACGAGGTGCTGCTGCACGCCGACCCGTTCCCGTCGCGCGCGGCGTGGTGCCGGGCGCGCGTCGCCCAGGCGGAGGCCCTGCTGGCGACCGTGCCGCCCGACCATCAGACCGTGCTGGTCAACCACTGGCCGCTGCGGCGCGACCTGACCCGCGTGCCGCGCATCCCGCGCTTCACGATCTGGTGCGGCACCCGCGCCACCGAGGACTGGCACGTCCGCTATCGGGCCGCCGTCGTCGTGTCGGGGCACCTGCACGTCCGCGCGACCGACTGGCGCGACGGCGTGCGCTTCGAGGAGGTCAGCCTGGGCTACCCGCGGGACTGGTCGGCCGAGAAAGGGGTCGACGCCTACCTGCGCGAGATCCTGCCCGGGCCCAGCGACGCCATGGAGGGCGACGCCGGGCCGGTGTGGCGACGCTGATCAGACGGCCTCGACGTCTTCCTCGTCGTCCGGGACCCACATCGAGCTGCCAAACGACGGGCCGAAGCTGCTGTCGTGCGCCGAGTGGACGCCGCGGACCTCGGACTCGCTCAGGCCAGACTCCTCGGGGTCCATGCTGGCGGGGCGCGGCACGTTCGTGCTGGGCGCGGCGATCTCTTCGGGCGCGAAGGTCGACCGCGACAGGTCGTCGCTGGCGGTGAGCGGCTCGGCGTAGCCGGGGTCGGCGGCGTAGGCCGGCACGGCGTCGACGGGGGCCACGACGTGCTCCTCGACCGACTGGCGGGCGGGCTCCTCGACGGGCCACTCCGCGGCGTAGGCGGGGCGCTCCTCGTCCTTGGCCTTCTCGGCGCCGATCACCGCGCTCTGGGCGAGCCACGCGGGCTGGACCTGCGAGGTCTCGGTCGCGGCGGCGTAGTGCGGGATGCCGTTCTCGTCTTCGATGACCTGGTAGGGGCTCGGCGCGGCCGGGGCGGGCGCGGGCTTGGTCACACGAACCGGAGAGGTGACCTCGGCGGCGGCGGGGGGCGCGGCGCGACGGACCGCGCTGATCTCGGCAGAGGCGGCCGACTCGAGCGGGGCGGCCGGCGGCTGCCGGATGGGCTGGAGCTCAGGCGCGGGCGCGGGGATCGTCTTCTGCAGGCGCTCCTTGGGCGTCGCCAGCGACACCAGGTTGCCCCGGCTGTCGCGCATGCGGGTGTTCTCTTCCACCTGCACCAGGCACAGCGCCACGTCGGCGTCGCGCAGCATGCCGCGCTTGCGATCGTCGCCGATCACCAAGCCCGCGGCCGCGCCCAGGATGCCGCAGACCGTGCCTGCGACAAAGTTCCCGGCGGTGGCGGTCAACGCGATGAACAGGCCGGTGGTGGCCCCCATCACGACGAAGTTGCGCACGACATCTTCCGACTGCGCCACGAGGCGCGCGGCGTGATCTCGGAGGCTTCCCGGGTCATAGCGAAAGTCCTGCATGGGCAACCTCGGCGAACCTGGCTGGGGCTCACAGGGTCAATCGGAACTACCGCGGCAGGCCTTAGGGAAAATCCGAAGCGGTACTGGAGAAAGTTCGTGCAGGTGCTCGGGAAGATCTTTCAGGACCTGTGGATACTGCTCCCTCACTGGGCCGTGGGGCTGCTCGCCGCGGTCACCGCGATCGCTCTGGTACCCGGGTGGAGCTTCCGCAGGCGCTCCACGCGCATCCGCGAAGCGGTCCGCCAGATGGTCCGCGCCGAGCCCGATCAGGTGGTCAAGCTGGAGGAGCGGCTCTGGGGGCTGGCCGGGGAGCACCCGGACCTGCTGAGCTCCGCCGTCCGCGAGGCGCGCCGCCGCGACATCCCCAAGGTGGCGAACGAGGCGATGCGCCGGCTGGAGGCCCTGCCTGGGTCGGCCAAGCTGGTGAACCAGCTGACGTCGGAGGTGACCCGCGAGGCGCGGCACCAGGGCGACGTGCTCGCCACGGTGCTGCGGATCGAGACGATGATCTCGGACGAACGCCTGGACGCGGCCCGCGCCGCGCTCGACGAGGCGCTGGCCAAGTGGCCGGACGACGTGCACCTCACCCGCCTGCGGCCCGCGCTCGACGCCGCTCATGCACCCAAGGCCGCGGACGGTTCCGAGTCCTAGCGGTGTTGCGCACAAAACCCGAACGACCCCGCCATCGCGCGATCGCGGCCGCTTGGGTTATGCGCCGCTTTTGCCGTCCCTCCCGCCGATCCAGTCGGCGCCAGCCTGCGGAGCCTCACGCCCATGAGCCACACTGACGCCGTCGCTGACTCCTTCGAGGGGCCGACCTCCAAGGCCACCTTCCTGGGCCACCCGGTCGGGTTGTTTGTCCTGTTCTTCGCCGAGATGTGGGAGCGCTTCAGCTACTACGGCATGCGCGGCCTGCTGAAGCTGTACATGGTGAACTACCTGTTCGTCACGGTGCGGCAGGGCCTGCAGGGCGGCCTGTTCGACGAGTCGGGCAACCCAGAGGGGGTCCTCGGGTGGCCGTTCATTCGCAACCTGCTCGGCACCTCGTCCGTGGCCGACGTCCAGGCGTGCGTGGTGCCCAAGGTTACCGCGCTGATGGGCGCGGACCCCACGCTGCTGGTGGACGCCGCGACCAAGATCGCCGAGCAGACCTGCATCGCCAGCAACCACGCCTCCGTGCTCTATGGCTGGTACACCAGCCTCGTGTACGCGACGCCCTTCTTCGGCGGGATCATCGCGGACCGCTGGCTCGGCCAGCGCAAGTCGGTGGTGGTCGGCGGCCTCTTGATGGCGCTGGGCCACTTCGTGATGGCCTCCGAGTCCAGCTTCTTCCTGGCGCTCGTCCTGCTCATCCTCGGCAACGGCGCGTTCAAGCCGAACGTGTCCACCCAGGTCGGCGCCCTCTACGCGCCGGAAGACCCGCGCCGCGACGGTGCGTTCACCATCTTCTACATGGGCATCAACCTCGGCGCGTTCATCTGCAACCTGGTCTGCGGTACGCTGGCTGCGGTCTACGGCTGGCACTACGGCTTCGCCGCCGCCGGCGTCGGCATGGTGCTCGGCCTCCTGGTGTACCTGTGGGGCCAGTCCTACCTGTCGCCCGAGAAGCCGCGCCCCACCCCGGCGCAGAAGCAGCACGACGGCGGCGGGCTCACCGGCGACGAGTGGAAGGCGGTCGGCGCGCTCGCGGTGCTCTGCCTCCTCAACGTGGTGTTCTGGGCAGTCTACGAGCAGCAGGGCAACACGATGCAGACCTGGGCTGACGAGCAGACCGTCTGGCCGGTGATCGCGGGCTTCCAGATCCCGTCCACGTGGTACCAGTCGTTCAACCCCCTGATCATCGTGCTCTTCGCGCCGCTGCTCGATATGTTCTGGCAGTGGCAGGCCAAGCGCGGCACCGCGCCGTCCAGCGTCTCCAAGATGGCGATCGGGTCGTTGATCCTCGGCCTGTCCTTCATCGTGATGATCATCGGCGCGCAGATTGTCGGCGGCGGCAAGGGCAGCCTGTTCTGGCCGCTCGCCTGCACGTTCCTGGTGACCATCGGCGAGCTCTACCTGTCGCCCATCGGTCTCTCGCTCGTGACCAAGGTCAGCCCGGCCAAGATCATCTCGATGGTCATGGGCCTGTGGCTCGGGTCGAGCGCGCTCGGAAACCTGCTGTCGGGCTACATCGGCATCTACTACACGGTCTGGGAGAAGTGGCAGTTCTTCCTGTTCCTGACGGTGCTCGGCGTCGGCAACGCGCTCGCGATGTGGGCCTTCAACGCGCCGCTGCGCAAGATCATCGGCCATCACGACGTCAAGCCCGAGGCCGCTTAGTGGCGGGCGACCAGGCCCGCGTGGTCGAGGAGCTCGCGAGAGACCTCGACCTGCTCGTCTTTGAGCTCGAGCGCGGCGCCCCGGACGACGTGCTCAAGCTGCAGATGGAGCGCGCCGTCCTGCGTCGCAACCTCGAGCGCCTCAAGGTGCGCTTGGACGACCTGGCCGAGAAGCTGAGCTAGTCGCTCGGGCCCCGAAGGGTGGCCCCCGCGACGGCGCGACGGCCGCCCTAGGGG
>CAIOSP010000203.1 GCA_903861005.1 uncultured Pseudomonadota bacterium | reverse complement strand
GCGCGGCGGAGGCACCGGGTCGCCGGCCACCGAAAGCTGGACCTTGTAAAAGTAGTAGGAGGACCCGTTCGTGCACGCGACGCGACCGCCGCACCAGCCCGGGGCGTCCTTGGGGCTCAGGCCCTCGTCGCCCGCCGTGCAGGACAGTCCGAGCAGCGTGGCCTTGTCGGAGGAGAAAGCGTCCTGGGGATCGACGTCGACGATCTTCACCGACACGCCCGGCGCGATCGGCTGGGCGGGCGCGGCCAGCGCGGCGGTCAGCAGCAGAACAAACATGGAGCTCCCCGGCGTTTTGTCGGCACGTATCGCGACCGCCGAGCGCCGCGCACACCGGTTGCACGTGGCACGTCCCTTGAGCACCTCGGGCGCGTTAGACCCGCCGGCCCGGAGGCCCCATGCCTGAGTTCGACTTTGCCGAAATGTTCCCGCACGGCGAGGACACCACCCCCTACCGCAAGCTCGACATCGGGGGCGTCGGCGTCGACACCTTCCGCGGCGAGCGCGTGCTGGTGGTCGAAGGCGACGCGCTGCGCCAGCTCACCGCCACCGCCATCCGCGACATCTCCCACCTGCTGCGCCCCGGTCACCTGCAGCAGCTGCGCAACATTCTGATGGACTCGGGCGCGAGCGGCAACGACCGCTTCGTTGCGCGCACGCTGCTGCTCAACGCGCAGATCGCGTCGGACATGGTGCTGCCGGGCTGCCAGGACACCGGCACGGCCATCGTGATCGGCAAGAAGGGCCACCTCGTGTTCACCGACGGCCACGACGGCGAGCACCTGTCGCGCGGCGTGTTCGACACCTACACCGGCACCAACCTGCGCTACTCGCAGATGGCGCCCCTCACCACCTGGGACGAGGTCAACACCGGCAGCAACCTGCCCGCGCAGCTGGACCTCTACGCCACCCACGGTGACGCCTACGAGTTCATGTTCATGACCAAGGGTGGCGGCTCGGCGAACAAGACCTTCTTGTTCCAGGAGACCAAGGCGCTGCTCAACCCGGTCAGCCTGGCCAAGTTCATCACCGAGAAGCTGTCGTACCTGGGCACGTCCGCCTGCCCGCCCTACCACTTGGCGCTGGTGATCGGCGGCACGTCGGCCGAGATGACGCTCAAGACGGTGAAGCTCGCCAGCGCGCGCGCGCTCGACGACCTGCCCACGCGCGGTTCCAAGGCCGGTCACGCCATCCGCGACCTCGAGCTGGAGGCGCAGATCCTGGAGATCACGCGCAACTCGGGCATCGGCGCGCAGTTCGGCGGCAAGTACTTCTGCCACGACGTGCGCGTCATCCGTCTGCCCCGCCACGGCGCCTCCTGCCCGGTGGGCCTGGGCGTGTCGTGCTCGGCCGACCGGCAGGCCAAGGCAAAGATCACCGCGGACGGCGTGTTCCTGGAGGCGCTGGAGCGCAACCCCGGCCGCTTCCTGGATGATCTGGCCGAGGCCGAGATCTCCGACGAAGTCGTGAAGGTCGATCTGTCGCGCCCCATGTCGGAGATCCGCCAGACGCTGTCGCGCTACCCGGTGAAGACGCGCCTCTCGCTGACCGGCACGCTGGTCGTGGCGCGCGACATCGCGCACGCCAAGCTCAAGGAGCGGATCGACCGCGGCGAGGGCCTGCCCGACTACGCCAAGAACCACCCGATCTACTACGCGGGCCCCGCCAAGACGCCGGAGGGCATGCCGTCCGGATCGTTCGGCCCCACCACCGCGGGCCGCATGGACGCCTACGTCGACCTGCTGATGGCGGCGGGCGGCAGCTTCGTCATGCTGGCCAAGGGCAACCGCAGCAAGGCCGTGACGGAGGCCTGCAAGAAGCACGGAGGCTTCTACCTGGGCAGCATCGGTGGCCCGGCGGCCATCCTGGCCAAGGAGAACATCCGCAAGGTCGAGGTGCTCGACTACGCGGAGCTAGGCATGGAGGCGGTCTGGAAGATCGAGGTCGAGGACTTCCCGGCGTTCATCGTCGTGGATGACAAGGGAAACGACTTCTTCGCCAGCGTCCTGAAGTAGTCAGACCGTCGATTGCGGGCGCGCCGCTTGGACTGCGCCCGATCCGTGCCTAGGACTGAGGTGACGCCCCGAACTTCGGGCGGCGTCACCGCCGGTCGGCCCTCGCAGCCCCCAGTGGCCCTCCACCCGCGACACGCAGGAGGCCCACATGGGCGACAGGAACCCCAAGGCGCAGGCCAAGTCCAAGAAGCAGGACGCCGACAACAAGAGCCAAGCGAAGGCCGCGCACGACAAGAAGCAGGCTGCGCCAGCGCCCGCCGTGGGCAAGGGCAAGAAGTAGCTGCCCGCCCCGGCTGCGCGCGGCGGCGGCTCGCGACGCGCACCCGGGGCCGCGGCCCCAACGGGCACGCCGAGGCGCGGTAAGGGTTCGCCCGTACCGCCATTCGTACTTTTACGCATACCGGTAAAATCAGCCATGCGATAACAAACGTCGCCACCGTTATGACCCGAGCGAGCCCAAGACATGCCTACCGCCCTCGTCACCGGCTCAAGCTCCGGGTTCGGTCGACTCACTGCGCTGGCGCTGGCGCGCGCGGGCCATCGGGTGTTTGCGTCCATGCGCGACCCCGGCGGGCGAAACGCTTCCGTGGCCGCCGAGCTGCGGGCCATCGGCGTCGCGGAGGGGCTGGCGCTTGAGGCGATCGAGCTGGACGTCACGGACGAGGCGTCGATCGCCGCGGCGGTGCAGGACATCGAGGCGCGCGCGGGGGGCATCGACGTGGTGGTGAACAACGCGGGCCTCGCCGCGGCGGGCCTGCTTGAGACGTTTACCGCCGACGACGCGCACCGCCTGTTCGACGTGAACGTGATGGGTCCGCTGCGTGTGAACCGCGCCGTGCTCCCGTCGATGCGCGCGCGCGGCGCGGGCCTGCTGGTGTACCTGTCGAGCACCGACGGCCGTGAGATGATGCCGTTCCTGGCGCTGTACTGCTCGTCCAAGTTCGCGCTGGAGGCGCTGGCAGAAGGCCTGGCCTACGAGGTCGGCCCGCTGGGGATCGACTCGGTGATCGTGCAGCCTGGCACCTTCCCCACCACGTCGATCCTCAAGAACCTCGTCGCGGCCTCAGCCCCGGAGCGCGCCGCCGGCTACGGCGCGGTCGCCGAGATGCCCGGCCAGGTGTTCGCGGGCCTGGGCGAGCTGGTGAGCAGCGGGAACGCGCCTGATCCCATCCTCGTCGCGAACGCGATCGTGGACGCGGTGGCGATGCCCCCACGCACCCGGCCGCTGCGCGTGGTCGTGGACGCGAGCGGGTTTGACGGTACGGCCCAGCTCAACGACGCGGCGCGGATCGTGCAGCGGGCGCTCCTCGCCAAGTTCGGGCTGTCGTCGCTCGGCGCGCCGTGGCTCGCGTAAGGCCTCCGAAGTGAGCGACCCAACCGACGAGACCCAAGAGCTCCTCGCCCTGCGCGCGCGCGTCGCGTCGCTGGAAGAAGAGGTCCGTCGGCTGACCGAGAACACGCGCGTGGTGCGTGGGCTGGTGTCGGAGACCCCGCAGGCGATCTACGCCAAGGCGCCCGACAACCGGTTCGTGCTGACGAACAAGCGCCACTCCTCGTTCATCGGGCTCAGCGAGTCCGAGATCCTGGGCCACTCCGATCGCGACCTGTTCGGCGACGCCGCCGATCCCATCGACGAGGTCACCGCCCGCGTGATGTCGACCGGCGCGCCCGAGTCCTCCGAGTTCGACCTGGTGCTTGACGGCAAGGAGCGCTCGTTCCTGGAGACGATCTACCGCCTCCATGCCGAGGACGGCGCCGTCCTGGGTATCGGAGGCATCGCCACCGACATCACGGACCGTCGCGCGCTGGAGACCGAGCTGCGCGTGTTCAAGGCGCTGGCCGACCAGACGCCGTTCGGGGTGGTGATCGTCGGCTTCCGCGACGACGCGAAGGCAGAGCCTCGCTACGTCAACGACGCGTTCTGGACGGTGTTCGGGGAGGGTCCAATCGCGCGCAAGCTGGGCCAGGACGCGCTGCACCGCGTCAACGAAGACGTGCGGCGCAACCTCGGCGAAGCGAGCGTCTGGCGGGGTGAAGCGCGCTTGGAGCGCGCCAACGGCGAGCCGTTCCCGGCCCTCCTTACGGCGTTCCGTCTGATCCACGAGAACGCCGGAAGCGACGCGTTGGTGCTCGGCATCCGCGACATCACCGACGAGAAGCACAACCTGCGGGAGCGGGAGCGCGTGGTAGGGCTCGTCGCCGCGCGCGACGTCGCCGAAGCCTCGTCGCGGATGAAGTCGGAGTTTCTGGCGCGCATGAGCCACGAGATCCGCACGCCGATGGCGGCGGTGATCGGCTACGCCGATCTGATCCTGCACGCCGATGGCGGAGGCATCGACACGGTCAAGCACGTCGCCAGCATCCGACGCAACGCCGAGCACCTGGTCGGACTGCTCGACGACATCCTCGACGTGTCGCGCATCGAGGCGGACAAGATCCGCTTCGTCATGTCACGCTTTGATCCTCGCAAGATGATCCACGATGTCGAGATGCTGGTGCGTCCGCTCGCGACCGAGCGCACGCTGGAGCTGCGCCTGGACCTGCCGGACCTGCTCCCGCGCGCGATCACGTCGGATCCGCTTCGCTTGCAGCAGGTGCTGGTCAATTTGGCCGGCAACGCGATCAAGTTCACGGACGCCGGCAGCGTGGTGATCCGCGCCTGCATGCAAGAAGGCGATGGCAGCCGCGCGTGGCTCCGCATCGACGTGATCGACAGCGGGATCGGCATTGAACCCCACCGCATCGGCGACCTGTTCACGGCGTTCGCCCAGCCCGCGGACCCCCGCCTCCTCCGCGGACGCAGCAGCGGGCTCGGGCTCGCGATCTCGTCGCGTCTCATCACCGAGCTCGGCGGTCGGATCGGCGTCGAGTCCGAGCTCGGGCGGGGCAGCACGTTCACCATCTACATTCCCGTGCGCGCGACCGAAGCCAGCGATCGGGTGCTCGACATGCACGTTGTGGTTCCCACGCCCATACAAGCGCCTATCGTCTCGCCCGCCGCCGGCCGCCAGCGGGTGCTGGTCGTGGAGGACTCGCTCGACCTGCGCCTGCTGCTCGAGAGCCACATGACCAAGCTGGGTGCAGAGGTTCACACGGCCTGCAATGGCCTGGAGGGCGTGGATCACGTCTTTGCCGCCGAGCAAGCGGGCACGCCCTTCGACGTGGTGCTGCTCGACATGCAGATGCCGGTGATGGATGGCTACACGGCCATCCAAGAGATCCGCAAGCGGGGCTCTGCCGTCTACGTGGTCGCGATCACCGCCTACGCCATGGCGAGCGACGCCGAGCGCTGCCTGGACCTGGGCTGCGACCTGCACCTCGCCAAGCCCTTTGGCTTCGCGCACCTACGCAAGATCCTGGCAGACCGGCCGGTCGGGCACACGCGCACCTGAAGCAAAGCGGGCTCTACGTAGTTTCACCTATAAGGATCTAGGGGTTTGCGGTCGACTACGGACACACCTGCTGTGAATTACCCGAGTGACCATGAACACCAGACGCCCCGACCCGAACGACCCCGAGGACAAGGTCCTCGAGGCCGCTGCGTCGCGTCGTCGGTCCTGCATCGAGGGCCTGGCCGCCAAGCTCCTCGGCGTGCCGTTCGGGTCCGGTGATCTTGCCGCCGCCGTCATGGAGGCCGGAAACGGCCTCGCCGAGGCGGGCTTGACGCCTTCGCGCGTCAACCTGGCCATCCTCACGATCGCCCCGTCGCTCGACGGCGTCGGCCTTCGTTGGATGCGGGCGGCCCCCGGTGTGGTCGACCAGCTCAACCGCCCTTGGGGCTTCCTCGACACGCCCGAGCACCGCGACAGCCCGCTCGCGGTGGTGATGCAGACGCGCAAGCCGCTGCGGATCCGCCTGTGTGAGGAGTCCGCGCCCCACAGGTTTCCGATCGTCGAGGAGTTCCTCGCCGCGGGAGGCACTGACTATCTGGCCCTCCCGCTCCCTTCGACTCGCGGAGATGTGCACGTGCTCACCGTCATGACCGATGCTCCTGGCGGCTGGAGCGCGGACATGGTCTCCGACATCCAGCAGATCGTCCCGGCGATGTCCTTGGTGACCGAGGTGTTTGAGTCCAAGCGACTCACGCGCCGCGACCGCTTGGAGCTCGTGAGCCTGGCGCACATGGACCGCCTCACCGGCATCCCCAACCGCCACGGCCTGATGTACGACGCCGAGCTGCTCTTTGGCGAGGGCCGCCCCTTCCAGGTGGTGTCGATCGACCTCGACGGCTTCAAGGGCGTGAACGACCGTCTGGGCCACCGCGTCGGCGACCACGTGATCGCGAACGTCGCCAAGCGCCTCAAGGAGGCCGCGCCTGCGGGCGCGCTCGTCGGTCGTATGGGCGGCGACGAGTTCGTGGTGATGGCGCACGACGACGAGGGCCTCGCGGATCGCATCCGCTCCGTCCTGTCCGAGACCTATCGACTCGACGGCGCGATCGTCGGCCTCACCGCCTCCGTCGGCGTGGCGTGCTCGCCGGAGCACGGGTCGGACCTGGAGTCGTTGGTGCAGCGCGCGGACTCCGCGATGCGGCACTCGAAGGTCGCCGGCAAGAACCGCGTGTCCACGTTCGACGTGAAGCAGATCGCCGCCGAGAACCGCGCCGAGCGCATCGTGCAGCTCCTCCCCGTCGCGCTGGAGCGCGGCGAGATCCGCATCGTCGTTCAGCCGATCGTGTCCCTGATCGACGGCAAGGTGGTGCGCGGCGAGTGTCTGGCGCGTTGGCTGTCGCCTGAGCTGGGCATCGTCGGCCCAGACGAGTTCGTCCCGCTGGCCGAGCGCGCGGGCGCGATCCGCCGCCTGGGCAGCTACGTCCTGGAGCGCGTCATCCAGGTCGCGCGCGAGCAGCACATGGCGGGCCGCAACATCCCGCTCTCCTTCAACCTCTCCGGCCATGAGCTCGTGCTGCCGGACGTGATCACCGACCTGTGTGAGCAGGTGCGCCGCTCCGGCCTCCCGCGCGGCGCGCTGATGGTCGAGCTCACCGAGTCCGCGTTCATCGAGAGCTATGGCGTCGCCGCCGAGCACCTCGCGGCGCTGCGCGCGATCGGCATGTCGCTCGCGCTCGATGACTTCGGTACGGGCTACTCGTCGCTGTCCTACCTCCACCGCCTGGAGGTCGACGTCGTGAAGCTGGACCGCTCGCTCGTGTCGGACCTGCCCGGCACCCGCGCCACCGCGCTCGCCGACGCCGTCAACCGGCTTGGCTTGGCGCTCGGCACTCAAATCGTCGCAGAAGGCGTGGAGACGCGCGCGCAGCACGACGCGCTGTGCGCGATCGGCACCACGTTCGCCCAGGGCTACCTCTACTCGCGCCCGCTGGAGCTGGACTCCTGGCGCCGCTGCTCGGCGCCCGAGGTCGCGCGGCAGGACACGAGCAACCGCCCCATCGCCGAATCGTAAGCGACGAGCGCGCGGTCCCGGAGCGCGCGGCGCCTGCGAGCGCAGCGCCTGCCCGCGTTCAGTCCTCGCGGCCGAGCAGCTTGGCCATGCCGAGGCGCCACGCGCGGTTCACGAGGTCGGTCGCGGAGTCCGACTTGGTCTTGGCCATGATGCGGGCCCGGTGGACCTCGACCGTCCGCGGCGAGATGTCGAGCATGGCGGCGACGTCGGCGTTGGTGTGGCCCTGGCAGATCAGCGGGACGATCTCGAGCTCGCGCGGCGTGAGCGACTCGATCTGCACGCGCATCTCGTCCGCCTCGGCCTGGTCCGCGTAGCTGGTGTTCTCAGAGACGAACGCGCGCTCCAGCGCCCCCATCAGGCGCGCCATGGTCGGCGGCTTCTCGAGAAGATCCGCGGCGCCGGCGCGCATCGCCCGCACGGCGCGATCGACGTCCGCGCGGCCCGTGAGGACGAGGACAGGCGCGGTGATCTCCGGCGCGCCGCCCTGGTGCTCCAACAGGTCAAGCCCGGTCAGCCCAGGCAGCTCGATGTCGAGGAGCACGACCTC
>CAIOSP010000202.1 GCA_903861005.1 uncultured Pseudomonadota bacterium | reverse complement strand
GGGCCGGCGCCCAAGGCGCACAGCGCGCTGGCGTTCGCGATCATGACGCAGCGGGAGCTGATCCCGGCGGAGGCGCGGGCGCGGTTGGAGCTGTTGCTGGGGGAGTACCTGAAGTAGCGGATGGTGGGCTACTGCACGTAGCCAACCGATCTGCGTGTTCGCGGTCCCGTCGTGGCAGCGATCCTGAGCCTGACGCCCAGCCGCGGGGCCTACCTGCGACTGGCGAAGGACATTCACTCTTTGCCGCCGACGTCGGCCTCTCGGCACCCCTCGCCGACTTACGCTGCAGACGGGAGCAGCGCTCGACGCGCCCACAGCGCCGGATCGTCGACGGTGCTCGGGACTAGGCGCGCCTCGCCGACCACCACCTGCGCACCCGCTGCGAACGGCAGGTTGTCAAAGTCCGCGGACGCCTCCAGGTCTCGCAGCACGCGCTCAGCGTTAGGCCGCGCCGCGCTGGGGATTCCTCGCGTGTCGGCCCTGAGGATTCGGACGGCCATGCCGTCCGACAGCAGCACGGCGAGTGGGTGACGCTGGTCGGAGTAGGGGTCCGTCACGTATGAGACGAGTCGAACGGCGGTCATCGGCGCGCCTCCACAGCGTCCATGTATCGCCCGGTGAGCTCAACCGCCGCTCGGCAACGGCTCGCCAGGACGTCGCGGACGAGGTGAACGTGGGGCTCACGGGCGACGGCGCACGCTTCAGTCGCCGCGGCGTCCAACCACGCATCAGGGAGCGCCGCGACGCGAGTCGCGACGTCACTGGCGATCGCACGCCAGTCGCCGGGTGGGAAGCCTGCGGCGAGGATCCTGGGATCGGGAGGCACGAGGCCTCGGCGGGTCAGCTCCGCGGGGTGCCCGATCAGCGCCTCGTCCGCGTCGATCGCGACGGCCGTCGATCCGCCGTCCACGTCAGGCACCAAGAGCAGGTTGCCTCCGTGCCTCGCCTCGTTGAACACCACCGCGTCCAACGCCAGGATCGACGCGGCGCCTTCCAGATTGCGGATCGGACCTGCCGAGGAGGCCGACCAGTGTTTGGCGTGCGGGATCCACTCGGAGAGCCATGACCGCTCGTCGGGGTCGTCGCAGAACGCGGCGTCGGGGACTGGCGCTCCAATCTCCCGTGCCAACAACCAAGTCAGCGCCTCCGCGAGAAGCGCTTCGCAGCCCATGTCCGCTTCGCGCTTGGCCACCCACCGGCGTCCGCCCGGGTCGAGCGCGTAAGTGGCCTCGTTGGTGTGCGGCACCGGCACCCGGGTGAGGCGCATGATCTGCGAGATGCGCTGGATTCGGACCATCATGGGCAGAGGGTATCACGAGGTCGTCGTCGCGCGGAGCAGGCCACAATCCGTTCTCGGGCACTGTGCCCACTTGGAGACCTCTCCAGCCCCCTCCAGCCGGGCACAGCCACGCATGCACCTCCACGATGTCGTCGGCTACGCGATCATGCTGCCCCCATGCCCTACCGCACGTAGCCAACCCCCTCCGACGTCATGTACGACGCACCCGCGGCCGGCATGCGCGCCGTCACTGCCGTCTTGCTCGCGGTCGCAGGCCGCTTTGCCCCAGACCGGCACGACGAGCGTACCGGTCCTGCCCGGCGCTCGGTGTCCTGCGCGCGGGTGGAGCATGCACACCGCGACGTAGGGGTGTCCGCAGACAGGCCCAACTCGTGCGAGCCGGTCAGCGGTCCAGGCGACCTTGGGCGCTGCGCGAGCCCATGAGTGACGGGGGCACGCCGGACAGGCCGACCGCGTCAGGCGCCGCGGGTGTGGTCTCGCCCGCCACTACTCGCAGGTCTCGTCGAACTCAAGCGGCCCGCACAGGCCGTCGACGCAGTATGCGCCTTGCTCACACTGCACGGAGTCGGTGCACGACTCGCCCGCCGGGAACTCGGCCCGACACGTGCCGCGTGTGCCGAACGACGAGGCCGCCTCGCACCACGCGCCAGCCGCGCACTGGTCGCCCGCGGTGCACAGGGAGTCTGGCGCGGGCAGCGCCGCGCACCGGCCCGAAGCGAAGTCGCAGAACGAGTTCGCGTCACACAGGTGCGTCGGGCTGGACTCCCCGCAGGTCTCAGCGGGCCCTACGATCTGGACGTCGACGCAGGTCGCGTCGGCGCCGCACACCATTCCACTCTCCAGATCGCAGTCCGGCAGCACACCCGTGGTGTCGCAGGGCGTGGAGAGCGCCGCGGGTCGCTTGCACGTGTACGTGGTGTCCCCATCACACTGCAGGTGTCCACGGCAGATCCCAGTCTCGAGCGTGCCGCAGGGGGCGTCGAGCTCCGCGGTCACGGGCGAGCAGCGCATCGAGCCGGCCCCGTCGACGGAGAAGCAGTCGAGGCCCGGCGCGCACGCCGACGCGCTGCAGTCTTCGCCGTTGGCGGCGTAGGGTTGGCATGTGCCGCATCCACCGAGCTTGGCGTCGCACCACAGCCCAGGGCGGCACACTTGAGACACGCCACATGCGCCACCCGACCGGATTCCTCCGTGAAACATCGCCGTACACGCGAGCGGGGCTGGCCCAAGGTCACAGTCGGCCTCCGCGTCGCCGAACGCCTGCACGCAGCGGTCGAACTCCGCGCGCACGAACGCGACCTCGCCGCCGTCGACAAACGGCACGAGCGCGTCCCAGGTGGCTCGGATGTCCGCGACCACGCTCGCCCGACATTCGCTCGGCGTCTCAGGCAAGTAGGCTGCGTACACGGGCTCGCAGATCTCGCGGTGATGACACAAGGCCTCCGCGTAGGTGACCGCCAACATGGCGGGGTCGAAGGGATCGCTGACGAGCGGCCCGTCTGTGTCGGGGGCCGCGTCTGTGTCGGAGGCGGTGTCGGTGTCGGTGCTCGTGTCCGCCGGGTCCATTGTCCCGTGACAGGCGATGCCCACGGCGACGAACAGGCCAAGCCACGTGGAGGGGTTCGCGCGCATGGTGCCTCCCTGAAGCGCTCGCATCAGATCGCTTTCGACCCCGAAGGCGCCCGCCCAGAAGGTATCTCAGCGTCGTCAGATGGCCCACCGATGGACACCATCGTCTTGGCGTTCCACCTAGCTTCGGCCAGCCCATGCGCCTGCCGCTGAAGGGCCGCGCGCAGCAGCCACCAGCACCGCCTGACCGTCGGAATCGCCACACACACACCGCAGACTGCGGCATTCGCGCAGGCGCACGTGTAGGCCCCGGTGACAGCATCGACGCCGAAGCAGGCCTTTCAGACTGGCTTGCAGGAACACTCGTACGACATGAGTATGCTGGTGCACCTGCGGTCGTTGACCTGATCGCGTCGAAATAGCGGCAGACGATCGTGCCGGTGCGTCGATGTCGGGAGGACGTGCCGGAGGTGTGTGTGGACCACATCCGGCGAAGGTGGCTGGACGACGACCGCAGGAAGCAAGGGGCGGCGGTGATGCTCGGGGCGCGGGCGAGGCGGAACCCCCGTGGCTCGGCCAAAGCGTGATCACGGGGCCGGGCGAGTCGGGACATCGACGGGCGGAGCGAGGGCCACAGCGCTGCGTGCGGCGGCCGACGCCCAGAGTTCAAAGGCCTTGTGCCACCGTTCCGCGGCGCTCGGCGAGGCGGTGAACCGGCGGCGCAGACGGGGATCGCACCTGGAGATTGGGGGTGGTAGTCCTCGGATAGCGGCGGGAGCATCTTCATAATCCTGTGCGCCCGAAGCGGCGGCAAGGTCGGCCGGACTTAAATGCAGCGACGCCCCGTGGACGAGGGGCTCGGGCAGGGCCGACCACGATCATGTTTTTCCGCGTCGCGCTGATGCCACTGGGCACTGTGCGCACTCACGGCCCCTCTCCGCCCCCATGGGCCGGGCACAGCGCCGACGGCACCTCCACGATGCCGTCCCTGCCGCGATCGCGCGGCCCTCATTCCCGACTGCACGTAGCCCACCGACCCTGCGACACTCAATCGCGTCGAAGGCCCCTCTCGCGGACCACTCCCGCTCGCGCAGCGCGCGGGCCGCGATGTACGCGCCAGATCCCCAGGTGTTACCCGGCCTTGTCCGCACCCCGGGACAGGAGGGTCTGATGAACCCCACGCCGCTCGCCCGACTTCGCCACCTGGGCCCCGCCCTCCTCACTGCCCTCGCCGCCTGCCACGGCGACCCCGCCATCGACGACACCGACCTCCACGCCGACACCGACGGCCCGCGCTACGCGACCGAGTTCACGGTCGTGACCGTCGACGGCGCCGCCACCGCCGCGACGCAGCTCGCGGTGCAGGCGTGCGCAGGCCTGTCCAACCGGACGCTCGGCGGGTCGATCTACGTGTCACGCGGCGCAGACGACGAGGCTTGGCTCGACACCTTGGGCGTCACCGCGAGCCGGACGATCGACGCCGCCGCGTTCCTGGCGGAGTGCGGCGCGGCGTTCCCGACCTGCGTCCGCTACGACTACGCGGCCCAGCAGCGGCTGCTGCCCGCCGTGCTGTCCGCCGCCGCCGCGAACGGCGCGGTGCCGCTCGACGTGGGCATGGACGTGCCGTGCGGGGAGGTGGTGTTCGACGCGACGACCGAGCTGCGCGACGCGACGCCGCACGACGCGACCAAGCTCGTCGCCGACCGCTGGCTCGACCAGACGACCGGCCTGGCGATGCTCAACCCCGGCTACGACCAGAGCGGCGCGAACAACACCAACCCGGCGATCGTGCGCGACATGGCGCCGGCGCTCGTGGACCTGGTCTTCACCCGGCGGCTGTTCGTGACCTTCCTGGTGAACGGCTGCGTCGCCGGCGATCCCGAGCGGGACCTGATGCAGTCGATCGTCGACCGCGGCGCGTGGACGAACCCCATCGAGGTCTACGGCTACAACAACTCGTGGAACGTCGCTGGTGGCTACCTCTATGAGGCCCAGACGCGGTGCCTGGAGTCGCGGAACATGGGCGCCATCGCGTCCGAGACGTACCACCTCAGCTTCCTGTCGACGCGACGTGCGCCAATCACCGACCCGTCCGAGCTGGTCCACACCGAGCCCGAGGCGCTCACGTACGACCCCGCGACCACCTACGTCGCGTTCGTGATCGGCGACGGCGACAACATCGCCTACCTGCAGTCCACGCGCGCCGCCTGGCTGCGCGAGCGCCTGGACGCGTGCGCGGCCGACCCGGCGTCGTGCGCGCCGCTCACCTGGAGCATCTCGCCCCACATCGCGCGGCTCGCGCCGGACCTGCTCGCCTGGTACTTCACGACCAGCCATGAGACCGGCAAGGACACGTTCATCCTGCCGCCGAGCGGGCACCTGTACGCCTACCCGACCTCGCTCTCACCGGAGGCCCAGGACGGGTTCATCGCGGCCACCGAGGCCGACGCGCGCCTGCTGGGCACCACGGGCGTCGTCCACTGGGACTGGCTCGACAGCTGGCAGGACGCCCAGACCACGTTCCTGCCGAAGTACGCCAAGAAGGACGGTGCGGTGCGCGGCCTCTTCGCGGTCAACGTGCCCTACCTGATCGAGCCCTTCCCCTCGTGGCCTGCCGACAAGTTCTACGAGGTGCTCGAGGGCGCAGACGGCGGCAGCGTCGTGCTGTTCCGCCAGCGCGAGTGGCGCGGCGTCGACGGCACGGGCTCCGCGCAGGAGGCGCCGTTCCGCCTGACGCCGGCGTCGATGGAGGCCGAGATCGCCGGCTACCCGCCGGGCACCGTCACCTGGGTCTACATGACCAGCGACGGCGGCCTGAACCTCCAGAACTCGTTCATGGCGCTGACCAAGCTGCTGCCCGAGCGCGTGCGGCTGGTGAGCACGGACACCGCGGCGGCCCTGGCGCTGGAAGCCGCGGCTCGCTGACTCAGGGGCAGCCGACCGACACCGTCGTCGCCTGCGTCGCGTCCACCGGACCGGTCCGCACGGTGACCGTCCGTTGGTCGGCGTCGTAGGACCAGCCTGGCGCCGTGTCCGCCGCGGGGACCTCACCCGCCCCGACGCGCACCGCGTCCGGGGCGTCGACGTCGACCACGCGCACCTCCCACGACCGCGTCGCCAGGGCGCCGGGGAAGCCGTCGCCCGTGGGCGCGTCGACGGTGACCGTGTGGCAGGCGTCCGCTGAGGCGGCGTGCAGCTTGGTGGTGGCGGACGCGCCGGTCTCGTACCCAAAGCCCCGGCCCTCGTCCTCGTAGAGGCTGGCGGCGCCGTCCGCGCCCGCCCAGGTGGTGAGGATCAGCGCGTCCTGCGGCCCCACGGCGCTGGTGACCACGTCCGGCTGCGTGACCAGCAGCGACCCGGCCCGGGCGAACACCGGGTACGCCGACAGCGGGACGGACCGCGAGACGACGGCCGGGCCCTCGAGCCGATCGCCGCTGAACAGGTCGAACCACACACCGGGCGGGATCCACACGTCGACCGTGGCCGGGTCGCCTGCGGCGGCCACCGTGGCGACCAGGAGGTCGTCGCCCAGGGTGAACTCGGTCGGGTGGGCGTAGGCCTCGTCCTCATCCGGCCACTGCAGGAAGAGCGCGCGCGCCATGGGCAGGCCGGTGTCGTGGGCCTCGCGGCTCAACGTGTACAGGTGCGGCACCAGCGCGCTGCGCAGGCGCAGGAAGTCGCGGGCGATCGCGTCGGCCGCGGGCGCGTAGTCCCACGGCAGGCGGTCGCCGTGGTTGGAGTGGAGGCGGTCGAGCGGCTGGAAGGTGCCGAGCTGCACCCAGCGCACGTAGAGGTCGTCGGGCAGGTGGGGCGCGCGGATGCTGGACCCGTCGCACACCTCGCCGGG
>CAIOSP010000201.1 GCA_903861005.1 uncultured Pseudomonadota bacterium | reverse complement strand
TTGACCACGTGGCCGTCGCGCGTGTCGGGCACGCCGTCGCCGTCGTTGTCCAGCTCGGGGCAGCCGTCGCCGCTCTCAAAGCCGTCCGCGTCCTCGGGCGTGTTCATGCAGTCGCCGAAGCCCTTGAGGCCGTCGGCGAAGACGAGCGCTCCGTTCGCCTGGTGGCCGTCCTGGGTGTCGGGCACGCCGTCATGGTCGTTGTCCAGGTCCGGGCAGCCGTCGGTGTCCTCGAAGGTGTCGAAGTCCTCCGGCTCGGTCGGGCACTTGTCCAGGTCGTCGATCAGGCCGTCATGGTCGGTGTCGAGCGCGGCTTCGGCCCAGTGACCAAAGCCCACCTCGGCGAACACACGCACGTCGGGCGTGCCGTATCCGTGCGTCAGGCCGGGGCCCGCGCCGAACTTCACCCAGTAGGGCTTCTCCTCAGGGGCGTACATGGCGGCCGCGACGACCTCCATGGGCGCGTGGACCATCGGGTCCCACACGTCGCCCAAGTCCTTGCGACCCTGCGGCACGAGCACCGCGCCGCCCGACCACTCCACGTCGAACTCCCACTGCGAGTCGACGATGGGGATGCCGATCGCCGCGCCGAAGCGCAGCTCGTCGTCAGCGTACACGTTGTGGACCGGCGCCGAGGCGGCGTTGAACTGGTAGCCCAGGTTCAGCGCGTAGCGGAACATGTCGAAGCGCTGCGCGAACGCGATGTCCGCGCCGACGCCCACCGTGCCGCTGCCCAGGAACTCGCCGCGGCTGCCCGTGGGGAGCACAAAGCGCGGGACGATCGACAGCGACGCGGGGCCGTTGTCGCCCTGACGAAGGGGCGCGAAGCCAAAGGCCAGCGCCAAGTCGCCGAGGCCGACCGACTTGCCCGAGCTGCCGAGTAGCCCGCCCACCTTCTTGTCGGTGTCGGTCAGGCCCTCGATCTGCAGCACCGGCAGGTTCAGCCCCAGCTCCAACCACTTGGTCGGCGCGTAGTTGAAGCCCAGGTCGAACCCGATGAGGTGGTCGACGATACCGACGCGGCGCGTGTGCTTGTCGCCCTCGCCGAGCTCAAGCGGGTTGAGGCCGTAGTTGATGGCCAGATGGCCGCCGAACTGCCCGGCGCCCATCTGCTGGCCGTCGCGCACCAGAGTGAACGTGCGGTCCTGCACGTTCGGGTCGAAGCGCTGGATGTCCAGCTTGGGCTTGGCCGCGTCCTGCGCCAGCGCGTTGCCGCTCACCGTCGCCATCGCCGCAGCCGCCACCGTGGCGACCGCCGCGCGGCGACGCCGCACCAGCGCCAAGCCGAGCAGGCCGAGCACGCCGCCGAGGCGACCGCCCATCGGCGCGCCGCCGACGTCGCAGCCCGAGCCCTGGACGCGGGTGTAGACGCTGCCGTCCGTGCCCAGGTCCTTCTCGACGCCGTCATCAAAGCCGTCGCCGTCGGTGTCGGGGTTGGCCGGATCGGTCTCGCCCGGGTCCACCACGCCGTTGTGGTTGCTGTCCTCGTCACCGTCGTCGAGGCCGTCGTCGTCCGAGTCCGTGTCGGTCGGGTCGGTCTCGCCGGGGTCCACGACGCCGTCGCCGTCCGCGTCCTCGACGTCGTCGGGGATGCCGTCGCCGTCGCCGTCGTCCACGGCCACGTCGTCCGCGCCCACGTTCGGGTCGGTCTCGCCGGCGTCGATCTGGCCGTTGGCGTTCACGTCCTCATCCCCGTCCGAGACGCTGCCGTCGTCGGTGTCGACGTCCAGCGGGTCGGTGACGGTCGTCGGGTCGGCGTCCGGAACGAACACGCCCAGGTTGGTGTCGTCGCCCTCGGGCTGCTCCAGGCCGGACTCGGTGCCGTCCTGGATGCCGTCGTGGTCACTGTCGACGTCGTTGGGGTTGGTCTCGCCCGAGCCCTGATCGCCGGTGCCGCCGACGGTGTGGACCTGGGCGCCGTCGTGGTTGGCGTCCTCGGTACCGTCGAGCAAGCCGTCGTCGTCGCTGTCGTCGTCGAGCGGGTTGGTCGTGGTGGTGGGGTCCGCGTCGGGGATGAACGTGCCGGAGTTGGTGTCGTCGCCCTCCGGGTCCGTCAGGCCGCCCTCCTGGCCATCACCCAGACCGTCGTCGTCGCTGTCGAAGTCGTTCGGGTCCGTCTCGCCCGGGTCGACCACGCCGTTGCCGTTGGTGTCCTCGGTGCTGTCGAGCAGGCCGTCGTCGTCGCTGTCGTCGTCGTTCGGATCGGTGCCCAGGTCCTCTTCGACGTCCGCGCACAGGCCGTCGCCGTCGGCGTCGTTGCCGGCGTCGTTCACGCACGGGTCCGAGTCGTCGCACAGGCCGTCACCGTCGGTGTCGCCGCTGGCGTCGTCGCCCACGCACTGGTCGTCGGAGTCACACACGCCGTCGCCGTCGCTGTCGTCGAGCGCGTCGTTCGGGCAGATGTCCGTGTCGTCGCACACGCCGTCGCCGTCGGTGTCGCCGCTGGCGTCGTCGCCCACGCACACGTCGTCGCTGTCGCACTCGCCGTCGCCGTCGGTGTCACCGGTGGCGTCGTCGCCCACGCACACGTCGAGCGCGTCGATGGTCTCATCGCCGTCCGAGTCGGGGCCGGCCGAGCCGCCCTCGGCGTCGTCGCGCAGGCCGTCGTCGTCGCTGTCCGGGTCGTTGGGGTCGGCCTCGTCCGACGACGTGCCGGGCTGGTCGCCGTCCCAGGCGCCGTCCTGGTCGGCGTCCTCGTCGCCGTCGCGCAGCGTGTCGTGGTCCGAGTCCTCGTCCAGCGGGTCGGTGGTGGTGGACGTGTCGGTGTCGGGCGCCCACGGGCTGTCGGGGCCGGTGTCCGTGCCCAGGTACGGGACGTTGAGCTCGTCGCTGACGCCGCCGGGGACCGGCGTGTCGATGCCCAGCTCCAGGCCGTCGGTCAGGCCGTCATCGTCCGTGTCCGGGTTCAGCGGGTCGGTCTCGTCGCCAGACTCAGGCGTCTGGTCGAGGCCGTAGACCTCGTCTCCGTCCGACAGGCCATCGTCGTCGGTGTCCGCGTCGAGCGGATCGGTGCCGTAGAAGTCGACCTCGTCGCCGTCGGTGATGCCGTCGTTGTCGGTGTCGTTGTCGAGGTAGTCGGTGCCGAGCTCACAGTCCTCGACGTAGTCGGCCAAGCCGTCATTGTCGCCGTCGGTGGTGCCGTCGTTGACATTCACGGTGAGCGTGCCGGACAGGTCGTAGGCGAGGAAGGTGTAGGTGTCCATGTAGGACACGTCGCCCTTGCCGTCGCTGGCGAAGTGGCCCCACGAGCGCGCGTTCACGTTGGCCGACGCCGCGGCGGCGTACAGACCGGCGTTGAGGCCGTTGGCGCCGGAGGTCGGCAGACCCTTCACGCCGTTCGGCATGTTGACGTCACCCGCCGCCACGGCGGCGTCGTTCCAGTACATGGGCAGGCCCGCGCGGTTGCCCGCGTTGTCCACCGAGAACAGACGGAAGCCCTGGTAGGACGTCTCCACGTCCCACGCGGTGTAGTGGAACTCACCCACCGACAGCAGCACGCGGCACTGGTAGTCGCCCGACGGGATCAGGTCGCCGTTGTTGTCCAGGCCCTCCCACGTGACGATGTTGTTGCCGGGCGTGGCGGCGCCGAGGATGTGCAGGTCCTCGTCGCTGGTGATGTCGAACGTGCCGTCCTGGTTGAGATCGCACACCACGTGGTAGGTGCCTTCGACGTTGCTGTCGAACGAGAACTCACCAGTGACGGAGCCCGGCACGACGAACGAGCAGTCCTGCGAGCCCGCGCTGAACACCGCGCCCGTGACCGACGGAGCGATGAGCGAGTAGTGCGCGATCTCAGGCGGGCTCAGGTAGATCTTGTATTCGGGGACGTCCGCGCCCGCGCTGCCGCCGACGGAGCGACCGTTCGCGCCGGCGATGCCAGACCGGTTGGCGGTGAGCGTCCACTCGTTGCCGGACCAGCCGGCCGCCTTGAATTCGATCACGCCGTCGGAGTTCGGGCCGCCGCCGGGGACCAGCGCGTACATGCTGCCGTCGAACGAGAACGAGGAGCCGAAGTCGCCGGTGTAGAAGTTCCAGCGCGTGCCGAACACACGACCGAGCTGCTCGGTGGCGCCGCGCTTGACCGCGATCGTCCAGTCGGCGTTCTGGTCGCGGCTGAGCGCCAGCGAAAACTCACCGGTGGTGACCGTGGTGTAGGTGTCGCCGCTGTTGAGCGTGACGACGAGCGTCCCCGCCGGATCGCGCACCGCGAGCGTGCCGCGCCCCGTCCAGGAGAGGGTCTCACCGACCTGGGTGATGTCCGCGCCGAGCAGAGACGTCTGCTGAAGCGCCTGCAACTCGAGCCCCTTCGACGTCGCGGACTCCGCGTGCGCGGCGAGCGGGAACGACGCGACGACGAGCGCCGCGAGGCCGAGCGTGCGCGACAGGCCGAGCGCGCGAGGCGCTCGTGCACGCACGGAGGCGAGGAGTGCGTCAGACCGACGCTCGTGAGTTCGGGTTTGGCGAGTGAGCTTGGACGTGGGCTGCATGTTCGTACCCCAGGGGAAAAGGCGGACGAGGTCCGCGTGTCCGGAGCCCTATCGTCCCGGACGGCAACAAATGTAGACCTGTCAGAGCGCCGTAAGGTCCACGCAGCCGCATCAAGACGCGGCGCTCACACCTCAATCCGCCTCGCCCGCCGCGAACGGGTCATCCGTGTCTACGTCGTCGACCTCGCGACCTTCCACCGTCACCACCGCTTTTCCGTGGAGCAGGGACAATACAAGGAAGTCGAGGCGCAGGTAATCGACGCCCACGAGCCCCACGATGTCGACCACCGGGATGGAGGCGGGCTGCGCGGTGCCCTCGATCAAGCCCTGCTCATCGATGCGCAGCGTCACCGGGCCCAGCTTGGGCCCGTCGCCGTAAAGCTCAATGAAGCTTACGTCGTCAGGCCCGCGCAGGTCGTAGAGCAGAGGTGGTTCTGAGTCATTGGAGAGCAGACCGCCGTCGAGCGACATCTTCCACGACACTGTGCCGTCGTCCTCGCGCGTGATGCCCACGTCCGCGATGCCCACCTGACCAGGCAGCGGGACCGACCATCTGCCCACCCAGTGACCAATGATCTGCTCGGACACGAACGGAATTCCGGTCGGTTCGGGCTCGCGCAGGGTGCATGACGCCAGGGCTAGACTCATCAATACGGGTCGCAAGCGCATCCCGCTCCTCCCGGCTGTGCCAATACGCGGCGTTGCACGGCGCGTGCCGCTCGAAAGCCCCAACGAGCAGGCCATCTTCGGCGAACCACGCGCGAAACACCGGCGGGCGTGTGATGGGGCCCCCACCGCTCACGTGCCCTAAGGAGTGACCGTGCCCGAGAACGCGCTCTCCGACATCACCCACACCATCCAGCTCGCCGTCGCGCCGGTGTTCTTGCTCACCGCCGTCAGCACGACGCTCACCGTGCTCACCAACCGCCTCGCCCGCATCATCGACCGCGCCCGATCGCTGGAGAACGCGTTCCCGCACGCCGCGCTCGACGACCAGCGTCGCATGCGCGGCGAGCTCGATCACTTGAGTGAGCGCGCGCGACTCATCCACATCGCGCTCACCACGGGCGTGGGCGCGGCGCTGTCGGTGTGCCTGCTCATCACGTTCGCGTTCTTGGGCTACCTGACGCAGACCAACCTGGGTCAGCCGGTCGCCGTGCTGTTCATCTTGGCGATGGGCCTGTTGATGGCCAGCCTGGTCAGCTTCCTTCGCGAGATCTTCGTGTCGGTCCAGTCGCTGCGCTTCGGCCTCAACGCGGTGCTGAGCGATCCCAAGCCGTAGCGGCGATCACGTCTCGTTCGAGAGCGCGACGATCGCCGCGGTGATCCGATCCTCAACGAGCTTGCCGAGCGCCGCGATCGCGTCGGCGTCGTCGACCGACACGCCCGCGGTCGGGATGGGCTCCAAGAAGCGCACCTTGACCTTCACCGGCAGCGGCAGGTGGAACCAAGGCCCGAACGCTACGCCCCACGGGAGGCCCAGGTAGAGCGGCCACGCGTCCGTGCGCAGCAGCTTGCGCAGCCCGGTGACCCGCGCGAAGCGCTCGCCCCGTGACAACACCATGAACCCGTTGTGCCCGCCCTGAAACGCCATGGGGACGATCGGCACCTGGTGACGCACGGCGAGCTTCACAAAGCCCGTACGCCCGTAGAACTCCGCGCGGTTGCGCGCCGTCCAGGGACGGAACGCCTCCTTGTTGCCACCCGGAAACACCACCACCTTGCGGCCGAGCGCGAACACCTTGGCGGCCGTGTCGTGCCCCGCGCGCACGGCGCCGATGCGCACCAGGAACGGCCCGAGCCCGGGCATGTCCACGATGCTGTCGTGCGCGAGCCCGTGCCAGAGATCGTCGGTGCCGCGCGTGTGGTACAGGCGCGCGCCCATGCCGATCGCCTCGATGAACGTGATGCCGCTGTTGTGGTTGCCCACCACCAACGCGCAGCCCGCGGGCACGTTCTCCCAGCCGTCCACCTGCAGCTTGAACCAGGCGGTGGCCGCGGCGTCGAACGGCCCGGCCAGCTCGTGCAGCATCTCGATGTCGATCGAGTTTGGATCCCGGTCGTCGACCGGCGCGGTGAACGCGTGGCGCAGAAGTTCGATCGCGCGGTTCATCGGTGCGGTCCTCCCCCGAACGAGGGCCCTTCTACCCTGACGTGGGCGGTCCGTCCGGGTTTCAGGACGAACTCGCAACACACCTAGACCACCCTACTCTGCACACGTGATTCGCGTCAGATGGGCCGCCCGCAGCCACACGCGGACCATGAGAACCGCCGCATCACCGATGACCTGGACGCGATGTGCAGCTTGAGATGGTCTCATCGCCAGGCAGCGCCGCGTGGATTGAGGCGGGCAGGACGTGGATGGACGGGTGCCCGTGAGCCGCTTGGGCGACGGTCCCGCGCCACGGTCAAGTCTCGTCCGGTAGCCGCTAACAGGTGCTACACTGAATTCGTGTGTCCAAAGGCGGCCCGCCCAGGTTCGCGGACCGTTCAACGAACTTTCGCAAGGAGGATCTCATGTCTCGGTGGAGCACGACGTGTGGCCTCATCCTCCTGGGCGCCTGCTCGGGCACGCCGGTCGACAAGCCCGCGGACACCGACCAAGTCGTCCAAGACACCGACGTGGTCGCGGTGGACACCGACGTCGCCGACACGGACGACACCGACCAGCCGATCGACCCGTGCTTGACGCGGCCGAGGCCGCCGAAAGCGTTCGGGCACGTGGTGGTGACCACCGACGCGGACCTGATCCCCTTCCACTGCGCGGAGACGTTCGCGTCGCTGGAGATCTCGGGCGCCGTCACCACGCTCGCCGAGCTCGCGCACACGACAAACATCACCGACGCGCTGAACATCCACGACACCACCGGGCTCACCTCGCTCTCTGGGCTGGACGGGCTGGTCGACGTCGGTGGCAAGATCACGCTGCGGGCAAACGCGGGCCTGACGTCGGTCACGGGCGTTGGCGCGCTGCACACCGCGGGCGCGCTGGTGATCGATCAGAACCCTGCGCTCGCCTCGCTCGCCGACCTGCACACGCTCGGCAAGGTGGACGGCAACCTGTACTTCGCAGGCAACCCGAGCTTGGTGTCGCTGCACGGGCTGGACGCGCTGACGACGGTGGGCGCGTACCTGACGTTTGACGGGAACGGAGGCCTGATGAGCTTGAGCGGCCTCGACGCGCTCACGTCGGTCGGCGAGGACCTGCGCGTCGGACCTGAGCTGTCCCTGACGTCGCTCGCCGCGCTGGGTGCGCTGAGCACGATCGGCGGCGCCCTCGACCTCCGCGAAGACCCGCTGCTGACCAACCTGACCGGCCTGGACGGTGTGACGACGGTGCGCGCGCTGTGGCTCAAGGACAACCTAGCGCTGACCTCGCTCACGGCGCTGCAGGCGCTCACCACCGTGCGCGAGGGCGTGTCGATCGTGCGAGACACCTCACTGACGTCGCTGGAAGGCCTGGGCGGCGTGACCGCGGTCCCCGCGACGCTGGAGATCTTCGGCAACACCGTGCTCTCGTCGCTGGCCGGCCTCCACACGCTCACCACCGTCGGCGACAACCTGCTGATCCAGAGCAACCCCGCGCTCGGCTCGCTCGCGGGGCTGCAGGCCGTGAGCGTGGTCCACGGGTCCGTCACGGTGACGAACAACCCGCAGTTGACCAGCCTCACGGGACTCGACGGGCTCCAGTCGGTGGGCAACACCTTGGAGATCGGGTCCAACAGCGCGCTAAGCTCGCTCGCCGGGCTGGGCTTGCTGACGAGCGTCGGCGCGACCGGACACGGGCCGCTGTGGATCTACAACAACTCCTCGCTCACGTCGGTGTCTGGTCTGAGCGGTCTGACCTACATCCACCACTTCATGGTCGAGCAGAACGTCGGCCTGTGCCAGACCGAGGTCGACGCGCTGAGGTTGTGGCTGAGCGTACCGTGCACCGCGTGCGCGGGGAACGACGACGGCTGCTAGCGCTCGGGAGGGCGCGGCCACACAAACGGCGCCCAGATCTGCGCCAGATAGCTGCCAGGCATCGGCTCTTGGATCCCGAACCCGCTCGGGCGGCGATCGCGCGGCATGTAGTAGGTGCCGAACAGGATGTCCCAGAGGGGCAGGAGGTCGGCGAAGTTCTTGTTCTGCGCCTCGGGGTCCTTGGCGTGGTGCCAGCGGTGGAAGACGGGCGTGGCGATCACCGTCCGCAGCGGGCCCAGGTCCCAGTCGACGTTGGAGTGCAGGACCATCGCGTAGACCATGAACACCGGCCCCGCGCTCGCGGTGACCGTGGGGTTGAAGCCGAGCAGCAGGATGGGCGTGGACTGCAGCACCTTGTTGGTCAGCTCGTCGAGCGGGTGAACGCGCATGCTGCCGAGCCAGTCGAGGTCCTCGGAGCTGTGGTGCACGGCGTGGAACCGCCACCACCCACCGCGATGGAACAGGCGGTGCGACCCGTAGCCGATGAGGTCCGCCAGCGCGTAGATCTCGATGGCTTGGAGCCACACGGGCTGGCTCGCGAGCGGACCAAACCCGCGGTACGCGCCGAGCCTCAGCACGTCGAGCGAGGTGACGTTTGCGAGCACCAGCAGCGCGATCGGCAGCACGGCGGCGAGCCGGACCACCGGGCTGGTGATCAGCGCGGTCATGATCAGATACACGAGGTCGGTCTTCCAGCCGCGGCGGAGCGCGCGCGGCGGACGCTCGCGCCCCGCGATGCGCGCCACCGCGCGCTCGGAGACGAGGAAGAGCGCCGACAGCACGAGGGGCGCGCCGAGCACGAGCATGGGTGTGCTCGCGTTCCTCATGGGGAGCGCACGCGGTTCAAGTGGACCTCCCCAGGATGCTCGATCGTACCACAGGGCGTGAGACCCGGACAAGCCATGGCCCCGTCCCCTGCGCAGGACACCATGCAGATCGGATCCATCGGTCCAACCTTGATGGAAGCGTCTCGCAGGTCCCACCTGCGTGGGCTGACGACGCGCTGGATCGGAGGGTTGGATACCGGCGTGCGCGAGGAGGTCGAGGGGTGAACCTGCGTCAGGTCGCTCTGTTCACGCCTACCCCACCGCCCGCCGCCGCCACGTCCACTCGAACAGGTTGCCCTCGTGCGGCTGATCCCAGCGGATCGTCGCCGTCGACACGGGCCCCAGGTGCAGCCGGTCCACGCAGCCCGCGTCGATCGCGCTCCGACGCAGCGCGGCGTCGTCGGTGATCGCGGTGAGCACCAGCGTCGGCCCCATCCACGCCACCGCGTCCGCGTCCGGCACCTCGACCACCGACACGAACGGGAAGCCGAACTCCGTGCGCGCGAGCGCGTGCGCGGGCGGCGTGCGCAGCACGGTAGGGCGCAGGTAGGTCAGCCCGTCGACCACGTGCACCAGTGGGCCGCCGCTGACGTCACGCGCGCCGCTGGCGACGCCCGCGGTGATCGTGGCCGCCACACGCTCTGCCACCGCCGCATCCGCGAAGGCGGCCAAGCGCGCGTCCGGATCGTCGAGCGGTCGCGGCGTGATCGCGTGGAGTCGCTCCGCCAGCGCAGCCGCGATCGCGTCGCCATGCCGGGGCACCACGATCGTGCTCGCGTTGATGCAGCTGCGGCCGCCGTTGCGCGACACGGAGTCCACGATCACGTCGAGGTACTCAGGCCAGCGATCGATCCCGTCCGAGCCGATCCACACCTTGGCGAAGCCCGGCCCGTGCACCGACACGCCCGGACGGTCGGCGTAGCGGCGCACCATGTCGGCGCCGCCGAACACAAACGCGCGATCGTGCAGCGACACCAGCTCGGCGCCGCCTGCGTGATCGGACGGGTACCAGCCGAGCGCGTCGGGCGGCATTCCCGCGGCGAGGAGCGCGTGCATCAGCCGCAGCGGAGACCAGGGATCGCCGCTGCCGGGCTTGAGCACCACCGGCAGACCGAGCGCCAACGCAGGCACCCACAGGCTGTGCACGCCGGGGCTGTTGGACGGCAGCACCGCCGCCACGCTGCGCGCCACCGGCACAAACGACATGGGCAGGCCGTCTTGGGTGCCCACGCCTGCGTCGAGGATCGAGAGCTCCAGGCCTCGCGTCAGCCCCCGCACCAGCGTGGGCATGTTCTCCAGCACGCCGGCGATCTTCTCCAGGTTGGCGCTCACCAGCGCGTGTGGCAGGCCGGTCGACGCGCTGCACGCGGACACGTAGGCGTCGGGGCCCATCGTCGTGTCGCCGACCGGAAGATCGGCGCTCCGAAAGATCGCCGCGGCGCGCTGGGCGATCGCGATGCGCTCGGCGGTGGGGATCGCCCGCAGGGCAGCGCGGGCGTCGTCGACCTTGCGCGCGTCACGGCGCAGCAGCGCGGCGTTGGCCACGCTGGTCTCCGCGGTGGCGGGGCGGCCGTACACGTCGGGCACCGGGGCGGTGTCCAAGCTGCGGTACGGCGCACCGTGGCGCCACAGCGGCAGGTGCACGGTCATGCCTAGTACACACCCTCGATGGTGGTCTTGCCCGCGCCCGTGCCGAGCGGGCGCACGTCGCCCACGCCGTCCCAGGGGCGGCGCAGCGTCGGGCGGCGACGGAAGGCCTCATCGCGCTCGAGCAGGCGCGGCATGAACAGCTCGTCGGTGAGCGTGGTGAGCTCCACCTGGCCGCGGGTGTCGTAGGGCACGTCGTCGCCTTTCTCGTCCACCACGCGCAGCACGGCGCGGGGCTGGGGCGCTCGGTAGATCACCTCGAAGTTCGTCTCGGTGACGGGGTCGCTGTCGGCCAGACCCATCAGCGTGTTGCCGTAGACCGGCACGAACGGGACGACGCCGCCCAGGACCTCTTCGACCAGGAAGCGCACGGTCTGCGGGCTCATGGACGTGCCGCCGCACAGCACGCCGGTGAGGCCCGCGGCGCGCAGATCGATCGCCTCGCCGATCGCTTCGAGCAGGCGCGGCGTGGTGAACAGGCAGCGGATCTGGCGGTGCTTGAGCAGCGTGACGGCCTGCGTCACCACGTGGTCCTGGTACTTCTTGGCGGTGGCGGCGTCGCCGTCGGCCAGCAGGCGGCGCACCCAGCGCGGGTCGAGGTCCAGGTGGTAGGCCACGCCGCCGCGCAGGTTGGCCAGGTGCTCCATCGACAGGCGCAGGCGGCGCGGGCCGGTGGGCCCGGCGATCAGCCACGCCGCGCCCTTGGGGAACGCGTCGTCATGCAGCGACGGCGAGAAGGTGGCGTAGTCGATCAGGTGGTCCTGCCACGACAGGCGCTGCGTGGGCACGCCGGTGGTGCCGCCGGTCTCGAACACCTTGAACGGCACGCCGCGCAGGTTGGACGGGGTCCAGTCCTCGTGCGGCGCGTCGCGCAGCCAGGCCTTGTCGAACGTGGGGAAGCGCTTGAGGTCCGCGAAGCTGAACACCTCTGCCCGCGGATCCCAGCCGGCGGTGGCGGCCCATCGCAGCCAGAACGGCGTGCCGTGGGCGGGGTCAAAGTGCTGGGCGATCACGTCGCGGACGTGGGCATCGAGGGCCTCTCGGGCGCGCTCGGGGGTGGTCATGCGGTAGCATCCCGGATGTAGCGGCGGACGACGTCGTCCGACGGGGGCTTGGTGGCGAGCGACACGACGACCATGGCGACGGTCGACCCGAGCAGGACCCAGGTGACCGGCATCACGCCGAGCGCCAAGGGCTCGCCGCCGTGCCCACCCAGGGAGTTGGCAAAGAACGCGGTCCAGGTGACCACCGTGACCGCGAGCGAGGCCATGGCGCCCGCGGCGGTGGCGCGACGCCAGTAGAGCGCGCCGAGCACGATCGGCAGCAGGCCGGTGAAGCCCGAGAAGCACCACACGCCCAGCTCGAACACGCTCTTGCTGTTGATCAGCGACAGGCCGTAGGCCGCCACCGCCACCAGCAGCATGAACGCGCGGCTGACCTGGATGCGCTTAGCCTCGTCGAGCTTGCCGGTGATCTTCTCGACCACGTCGTGCGTAAACATGGTGCCCAGGCAAAGGAACTGGCTGTCGAGCGACGCCGTGACGGCCACGATGATGCCCGCCGTCAGCATGCTGCCCACGTAGGAGGGCGCGAACTTGCCGACCATGGCGCCCAGCACCTTGTTGGCGTCCTCAGGCGGCAGCTTGAGCTGGCCCGCGGCCCACACGCCGATCAGCACGCACGGGAACCACACCAGGCCCACCAGCACCGGGTGGGCGATGGCGACCACCTTGAACGTGTTGGCCGAGCGCGCCGTCAGCCAGTGCTGGAACAGGTGCGGGAAGGTGGCGACCGACAGGCCGACCAGCCCGTAGGACATGAACTGGCCCTGGGTGAACGCGTCGCCGCGCAGGAGCAGCTCGGGCCGCTTCGCCGCCGCCGCCGCGATCGCCGCGGTCGGGCCGCCGAGCGCCGACGCGATGGCGCCGAAGGTCACGAGCGCCACCAGGATGAACACCGTGGTCTGCAGCGCGTTCGCCCACGCCGCCGCGCGGATGCCGCCGTAGGCCACGTAGAAGAGCACGACGGCCGTCACGACCGCGCCGGTCAGCCACGGGGGCAGGCCGCCGCCGTCCGACCACACGCCCTTGGTCACCACGCCCACCGTGGCGCCCGCGCCCTGGATGCCGATCACCACGTAGGGCAGCACCAGCAGCACCAGCACGGGGAAGAGCACCCAGCCGAGCAGCTCGCTCTGGTAGCGGTCGCGCAGGAGCTGGACCTGGGTCACGAACCCATAGCGCCGCCCCAGGTGCCAGATGGGCACGCCGACCCACACGAACATCATGGGGTGCACGATCGCCGCCCACGACGCCATCAGGCCGTACACGCCGATGCCGACCTTGTAGGACTGGCCGGTGCTGCCGACGAGCGCGAACGAGGTCATCGTCGTGCCGAACACCGACAGGAGCATCAGGACGGGGCCGATCCCGTGGCTGGCCAGGAAGAAGTCCTCGCCGGAGCCCGACAGCCAGCGGTTGGCCACGAAGCCGATCCCCAACAGGATCACGACGTACGCGGCAAGCACCCACAGCGCGATCATGGCGTGCCTCCCGGGGCGTCGGTCGTCGGGTCTTCGGGCCAGGCGAACACGGTCACGCCGTACCAGACAAAGGCCGCCGCCACGGACAGCGCGCCGTGCCAAGCCAGCCCCGCCGGGAGGAACCCGAACAGGAGCGAGCTGTCATTCCAGAGCCACACGTCATGATGGAGCAGCGCGAGCAGCACCACCGCACCTAGGGCCAGACGTCGTCCGTTCACCGTGCCTCCCGTTCGCGTCGGCATCGTAAGCCCGTCGGGGCCGCCGCGTCAGCCCTACCATGTCGCGGCACGTCTCCACCGCCCCGCTTGGAGGCAGGCACCGGCTCGGATACAGCCAAGACCCTCCTGAGGCGTCGTGTGCGTAAACTGGACCTCGCCGTGCTGCTGTTGGCCGTGGGCGCGGTCGCGGGCGCCGCATGGTGGCGCTTTCACGTGCCGACCGCCACGCCGCCGCCCGCGCCGTGGCGCTGCGACTCCGGAAAGGACGCGCGTTGGGACTGCTTTGTCTCCGTGCCGGGCGGGACCTTCTTGATGGGCGCGCAGGCGACCGACGCCAAGGACCCCGGCTACGACGCCGACGCCTCCCCGAACGAGGGGCCGCCGCGGATCGTCTCCGTGGCTCCGTTCTGGATTGGGCGCGGGGAGATGTCGGTGGGCGTGTTCCGCGAGTGCGCCCGCGCCGGAAAGTGTGACGTGGCCGACGTGGCGACCGAGGGCGGCTACTCCACGTGGCTGCCGCTCGACGCGCCGGACGTGCCGACGTCGCTGAGCCGCCCGCTCAACGGCGTCAGCTGGAAGGGCGCCCGAGACACCTGCGCGTTCCTCGGCGGTCGCCTGCCGACCGAGGCGGAATGGGAATTCGCCGCGCGCGGGACCGACGGTCGGCACTGGCCGTGGGGCAACCAGCCGCTCTGCGCGTCGCCGCCCAAGGACGACCCGTTCTCGCGAGCCCAGCGAGACAACAAGACCTGCACGCAGGACGGCCCGTGGCGGATGTCCGACATGCCCAACCCCAGCCCGTTCGGCCTGGTCGGGATGGCGGGCAACCTGTGGGAGTGGGTGGGCGACTGGTACGCGCCGGACGGCCTCCCCGCGGCCGGATCGAAGGATCCGTCGGGCCCGGCGACGGGCGAGACGCGCGGCCAGCGCGGGGGCTCCTGGACCGCCAGCAGCCCCGCCGACCTGCGCGTGACCGTGCGCGGCGGCCTGGATCCGGAATCCAAGCTCAACGACGTGGGTTTCCGGTGCGTGTTCGGGGGGGCAGATGTCCGCTAGTGTGCGTCGGTCGCTGTGGCGCGCCCTGGTGGTGGCGGTCGGTCTGTTCGGGTCGGCCTACGCCGCCACCGGCTACCGCAACGACGGCACCGGCGTCTGGCCCGGCACGTCGGCGCCCACGGCGTGGTCGCTGACCGAGCACCTGCTCTGGCGCACGGCGATGCCGGCCTGGAGCAACGCGTCGCCGGCGGTGGGCGCGGGCAAGGTCTGCGTGTGCGGCGAGCCGACCAGCCTGATCTGCGCCGACTCCGCCACGGGTCGGGTCGCCTGGAGCGCCGCCCACGACGTGCTCGCCACCCTGACCGGGGACGAGAAGGCCAAGGCCTCCGTGCTCGTCAGCGCCGGGGACGCCGCCGAGGCCGAGCTGGCCACGCTGCGCACCGAGGTCTCCCGCCTGTCGCGCGAGGCCCGCGCCAACCCGTCGGCCGACGCGTCCGCGCGCCTCAAGACCGTGCAGGATCGCATGGGCGTGCTCAAGACCGCGGTCGCCGCCGCCGCGCAGTACCGCACGCCGCCCAACCAGGGCCTGATCGGCTGGAGCTCCCCGTCGCCCGCGATCGACGCGACAGGGGTGTGGGCCCTGTTCGGCAACGGCGTGGTCGCCGCGCACGGGCTGGACGGCGCGCTCAAGTGGTCGCGCTGGCTCGGTCCGCCCCCGGAGCGCATGCTCGGCTACGACTCGGGCACGTCGGCGTCGCCGCTGCGGGTGGACGACCTGCTGGTGGTCCCGTTCCGCAGCCTCACCGTGCTCGACGCCGCCACCGGCGCCGTCCGCTGGACCGACAAGCGCCCCTGGCCGCACTACGGCCCCGCCGCGGTGACCAAGGTGGGCGGCGTGTCGATGCTGCTGCTGCCCGACGGGCGCATCCTGCGCGCGCGCGACGGCGTGGAGTTGGCCAAGGACCTTGCCGACGTCTGGTACATCGCGCCGGTGGTGGCGGGCGATGTGGTGATCTACCTGGAGGCCCGGTCGGGCGCAGAGGTGATCCAGAGCGGCGGCGTCACCATGAAGGCCTACCGCTTGGCCGCCGCACCCGGCGGATCGGTGACGACCACGCCGCTGTGGACCACCAAGATCCCCGCGAAGGACCCGTTCTACGGTCAGCCGGTCGCCAGCCTGGGCTACGCCTACCTGGCCACGTCCACCGCCGAGCTGTGGACGGTCAACCTGACGACCGGCACCATCACCGCCACCCGCAAGGTGGCCGGGCTGACCAACGACACCGTGTACGCGGGCCCGATGGTGGCGGGCGGGCACCTGTACGTGGGCAACGACTCCGGCCAGACCGCCGTGCTGTCGATCGGCGCCACGCCTGAGCTGCTGCGGGTGAACGCGCTGGAGGCGATGCGCGCCAGCCCGGCCTTCGTAGACGCGCGCGTCTACCTGCGCTCTGCGAACGCCCTGTACGCCTTTCAGTAGGCCGACACGGCCTCGTCACTTGCGTGATCGCGTCGCCGCGTGCGAGGTTGGGCCCGCCCCGGAGGGCTCATGGACCGCAGCGCTAGCGCCAAGGTGACCGCGTTCCTCGACAGGAACAACCTGGCCCTCAACCTGTGGGCCGTGTTCGCCGCGTTCACCGCGTACTTCTGCATGTACGCCTTCCGAAAACCCTTCGCCGCAGGCACCTTCGAGGGCCAGGTGGACATGGGGGGCGGGTTCCAGGTCGACTACAAGATCGTGCTGATCATCGCGCAGGTCTTTGGCTACACGCTGTCGAAGTTCGCCGGAATCAAGGTGATCAGCGAGATGAAGCCGCACCAGCGCGCGTGGGCGCTGCTGGGCATGATCGGCGTGGCCGAGGGCGCGCTGGTGCTGTTCGCGCTGACGCCCGCGCCGTACAACGCCTTCTGGCTGTTCGTGAACGGCACGCCGCTGGGCATGATCTGGGGCCTGGTGTTTGGCTACCTGGAGGGCCGCCGCACGACGGAGGCCTTGGGGGCCGGCCTGTCCGCCAGCTACATCCTGGCGAGCGGCTGGGTGAAGTCGCTGGGCAAGTGGCTGCTGCTGCAGGGCGTGTCCGAGTTCTGGATGCCCGCGCTGGCCGGTGCCGTGTTCTTCCTGCCGCTGCTGCTGTCGGTGTGGATGCTCAAGGTGCTGCCGCCGCCCTCCGCCGAGGACGTGGCCGCCCGCACCAAGCGCGAGCCGATGGACGGGGCCGCGCGGTCCCGCTTCTTCTGGCACTTCGCGCCGGGCCTGATCGCGCTGACGTCGCTGCACATCCTGATGACGGCCTACCGAGACTTCCGCGACAACTTCGCCGCCGAGATCTGGAACGCGCTCGGCTACGGCGACGCGCCGGCCATCCTGGGCATGGCGGAGATCCCGGTCGCCCTGGGCGTGCTCGCCGCGCTCGGCCTGCTGTTCCTGATCAAGGACAACCGCATGGGCCTGCTCGGCGTGCAGGTCGTCCAGCTCTTCGGCTGCGCGCTGGTGTTCAGCACCACGTTCGCCTACCGGCAGGGCGTGCTGGACCCGGCCTGGTGGATGATCCTGGTCGGCGTCGGCCTGTACCTGACCTACGTGCCGTTCGGCAGCGCGCTGTTCGACCGCCTGATCGCGGCGTCCGGCGTGGTGGCCAACGCGGGCTTCATGATCTACGTCACCGACGCGTTCGGCTACCTGGGCAGCGTGTTCCTGCTGCTCTACAAGAACTTCGGGCAGAAGAACCTGTCCTGGCTCGAGTTCTTTGTAGACTTCAGCTACGCCGCGAGCGGCCTGGGCATGATCCTGGGCCTGTCGTCGCTGCTCTACTTCTGGTGGCGCACGCAGGACCACATCATCGCGGCCAAGGCCGCCTGACCCTGGCCCAGCGGGCCTACGCGACCCGCCAGCCCAGCGTCTTGCCCGCCCACAGCGGCACCACCACGTCCTCGCCGAATGTGTACGCGTCCGGCACCGTCCACGGCTCGCGCACGAGCGTGAGGGTGTCGGCGTTCACCGGCAGGCCGTAGAACGCAGGCCCGAACCGGCTGGCGAAGTCCGGCAGCTTGTCGAGCGCGCCCGCGTCCTCAAACGCGGTAGCGTAGAGCGACATGGCGTGCGGCGCCGTGAAGCAGCCGGCGCAGCCGCAGGCGGCCTCCTTGGTGTGCTTGGCGTGCGGCGCGCTGTCGGTGCCCAGGAAGAAGCGCGGGTCGCCGGACGTGGCGGCCTGGAGCAGCGCCTGGCGGTGCACCTCACGCTTGAGGACCGGCAGGCAGTAGTGGTGGGGCCGAACGCCGCCCTCGAAGAGCGCGTTGCGGTTGAGCAGCAGGTGCTGGGGCGTGATGGTCGCCGCCACGCCGGGCCGCGCGGCCTTCACGAACGCGACCGCGTCCGCCGTGGTGATGTGCTCGACCACCATGCGCAGCGTCGGGTGACGCTCCAGCAGGGGCTCGGCGATGGTGTCGAGGAACGCCGCCTCGCGGTCGAAGATGTCGACGGACGGGTCGGTGACCTCGCCGTGGACCAAGAGCGGCAGGCCGACCTCGGCCATGGCGGCGAGGGTGGGGTCCAGGCGGTCGAGCTGGCTGACGCCGTGGTCCGAGTTGGTCGTCGCGCCCGCCGGGTACAGCTTGATCGCGTGCACCAGCCCGCTCGCCTTGGCGGCGCGCACCTCGTCGGGCGTGGTGGCGTCGGTCAGGTAGAGCACCATCAGCGGCTGGAAGGTGCTGCCCGCGGGCAGCGTCGCCAGCGCGCGCTCGCGGTAGGCCAGCGCCTTGGCGGTGGTGTCGATCGGCGGCTTGAGGTTGGGCATCAGGATCGCGCGACCGAACACCGCGGCGGTGTGGGCGAGCACCGACGCCATCGCGGCGCCGTCGCGGACGTGCAGGTGCCAGTCATCGGGGCGCGGCAGGGTGATCGAGGTCATGGTCGCTCCGGGGCGGGCCGGTAACGCGGTGCGGGCGGCGCCGGTCGTTTCGGAATGGTCGCTCGCGTGGCGCCGATGCTACGTTGGTCGCAGCTCGGAGCCCCCATGCGCACCCTCGCCCTCGGCCTGCTCGCCGCCACCGCCTTGCTGACCGCGTCGCCCGCGCAGGCCACCACGTTCAAGGGCCGCATCGGCACGTTCGTCCTCACCTACGACCCGCGCGACTGCGTCACCCCGCTGTGCGGCGGCTTCTGGGTGGACGCCGCCAACCACCAGGACCAGCGCTGCGCCGACGGGACGATCTCCACCACCTGCTACGTGGCGGACGTGGACTACCAGACCCTCGGCTGGACCCAGCAGGACTGGATCGACTACCTCGCGGCCGCCGGCCCCAACACCATCGTGGTGAAGGGCAAGATGACGCTCAAGGACTACCCGGGGTTCGGCCAGCTGGGCGTGATGACGCTGTCCAAGGCCTGGGTGCAGTGGCTGCCCCCGGCCAAGCCGTAGGCGACTACCAGCGCGCCGATCGCCTCGTGGTCGCTGAGCGTCTCACACAGCGACAGGGGGCAGACCCAGGGCGCGCTCGCGATCGTGTCGCGGCCGAAGATCACGTCGAGCACCATGCCGCCGTCGGTGGCCCGCACGTCGGGCGACAGGCTGGCGTGGGTGTCCTCAAAGCCTGAGGTCAGGAAGGCCTGGGTGGTCTTGTCCCAGGTGGTGCCCGACGTCAGGTCGGCCATGTAGAAGCCGGTGTTAAGGTCGCCGCCGGCGATCACCGGACGGTCGGTCGCCGCGGCGGTGATGAGCTGCTCGGCCTGCAGGTGCTGGTCCGGCAGGAACGACACCGTGGACTCCAGGTGCGTCGCGAAGACCTGCACCTTCTGCCCGTCGCCCACGTCCAGGTCGGCCTGGAGGAAGCTGCGACCGCCCAGCCGCGGCTCGTCGGGGTTCACCGCGTCGGGGCCCGAGTACCACGCGTGCTGCGCGTCGAAGAAGGCGTGCGAGACGTTGCCCAGCGGCAGGCGGCTCAGGATGGCGTTGCCGTGCTCGCACTGGTCGGCGAGCGTGCCGTCGTCGGCCCAGTCGAGCTCGATGAACTCGACCCCGTAGACGAAGTCGAGCTGGAGCGCCTCGGCCATGTCGCGCGCGACGTCGCGGCGGTCGGTGCGGGCGCAGCCGTGGTCGACCTCGGACAGCAGCCAGACGTCGGCGTCGGGCAGGTCGCCGGACTCGACGGCGGCCAAGATCTCGTCCACCTGGAAGCCGCGCTCGATGTTGAAGGCGAGCACGTCGAGCGTGTCGACCACGGGGGCGGGTCGCTCGGCGTAGAGGCCGCCGCGGAGCGCGCAGTCGAGCTGCTGCTTGTCGGCGAGGGCCCCGGGGTCGTCGGTGCCGACGCACAGGCGATCGGTGGCCGCGTCCTGGGCGGCGGGCGGGTCCCAGGGCGTGAAGTCGTCCGGGGTCGTCGGGCCGCAGGCGGTCGCCCCGAGCAGCGAAGCCAGACCGAGGGCGCGAGCGACGGTCGAGGGTGGGCAGGAGATGCGCGCCTCCACGGACAGGGCCCGGGAGCGTACCCTGCGACCCACACCGCGGCGATCCGGGCCGACCCCGGCGCTACCTCGGCGCGGTCTTCGACGGATCGCGAGGGGTGGGACGATCCGGGGGTTCGGACGACGGAGGAACCCGCGGACGCTCTGGGGGTTCGTCGGGCGGGCGGATGTTCTCGTAGAACGCCGCGCGCGACATCTTCAGCGTGCGGATCACCTCAGCGTCGCTGCCGACGATGCGTGCGCGCGCCAGCCGCAGGTACGCTCGCCGCAGCGCAGGCACGGCGACGTCCCACCGCACCAGCGGGACCGACGGATGAAGCCACTTCTCCAGATCCAGCGGCGTCGTGGGCGCGGGCGCCGCGACGCGCAGGTCCTCCACGTCGATCGGGCGGTCGACCTCGACCTCGACCAGCGCGCGCCCCAGCGTGGCCGCCAGCTCGGTCAGGCTGCCGCCGCCCATCTGCAGCGTGGCCTCGCGCAGGCCCGCGTCGGTCAGGCCGGGCCAGCGACGTCCGAGCGCCGTCGCCTGGGCGCGCCCGAGGTGGTCCAGGATCTCCGGGGCGTCGTCCAGCCGGGCCAGCAGGTCCGGCACGACGAGCAAGCCCGCCGCCAAGCGCACCCGAAGGTCCTGGAAGAAGCGCGCGGGCTTGGCCAACGCGAGCACGTCGAGGGTGGTGGTGGCGACCAGGCGAACCGACGCCACGCGCGCGGCGCGCCGACGGCCGGTGAGCGCGTCCAGCTCGGCGGCGAGTCGCGCGGCCACCGGGCGCGGCAGCTCGTCGATGTCCTCCAGCACCAGCGTCCCGCCGTCGGCGGCGTCCCACACGCCGGGATGGCCGTTCGGTCCGTCCACCCCGAACAGCACCGACATGGCCTCGTCGGCCGGGAGCGCTGCGCAGGACTGGAAGATCAGCGGCCCGCGCGCGCGCGACGACACCGCATGCACCGTGGCCGCGACCGTCGTTCGACCGGACCCCGGGCTGCCCTGGATGAGCACCGGACCGCTGTCCTGGCCGCGCACCCGCACGTCCTGCCGCAGCTTGCGCGCGGCGGCCGAGCTCCCGGCGAGCGCACGCAGCGGGCCCTCGGACGCGGACTCGCGGAGGACCACGCGGTCGACGAACGGCCCCAGGTGCTCGACGAGCGTCTTGAGGAACTGCTCGTTCGAGGCGTCGAACTCGCCGACCCCGTCGGGGTCCGTCGGGTCCAGACGGTCCTGCAGGTAGAGCACGCCGTAGGCTTCGCGACCCACGGGCATGGCGAGCACGGACTTGATCTGGTTGAGCACCACGCTGTCTCTGGTCTTAAAGCGCGGGTGCTCCAGCGCGAGGCGCACGTTGAGCGACGCACCGCGGCCCATCACGTCCGACAGGATGGTGCGGGAGATCAGGTGGTCGATCGGCCCCGCGACCGGCGGCTCGGAGGCGGTCCAGCGGGCGACGTCCGTCCCGCGCGCGCCGGGCTCGTAGAGCAGCAGGTGGGCCTGGCGGGCGCCGACGTGCTCGCGGGCGACGGCGAGCGCCTCTCGCAGGAGCTGATGCACGTCGTCGATCCGACCCAGGGCCAAGAGCTGCCGAAGCAGCGCGATCTCGCGGTCTTTGGCGTCCATACAGTCCCCCTACGACTCTGGTCATTGCAGCCTATACGAACCCGCCAAACACGCACGCAGTCCGGAATTCCAGACTGTAGCGAAAACCGCACCCTCAGGCCGAGGGTCGCGCGAGGCCAGCCCCGTTGGCCGCCTCTCGCCATGATTCTTGGACCGGGATCCGCCACGGCGTAGGATCAGCGTCCCTGGGACATTCCGGGCCGAGGCCCCATGAAGATCGCCGTGTTCTCGAGCCAGCCCTACGAGCGCCCGCTGCTCGACGCCGCCAACGCCCACGCCGGCCACGAGCTGATCCACCTGGACGCCAGCCTCACCCTGCTGACCGCGCCCTTGGCCGCGGGCTGCCCGGCCTTGTCGATCTTCCTGAACGACAACGCGAGCGCGCCGGTGTTGGAGCGGCTCGCCCTGCGGGTGGCCGACATCGTCACGCTGCACTGCCCGCTCACCCCCGCCACCCGCCACATCGTGAACGCCGACACGCTGGCGACCATGAAGCAGGGCGTGATGCTGATCAACACCGGTCGCGGCGCGCTGGTGGACGCGGTCGCGCTGATCGAGGCGCTCAAGCGCGGACACGTCGGGTTCGTCGGCCTGGACGTGTATGAGGAGGAGGCCGACCTGTTCTTCCGCGACCTGTCGGACGTGGTCATCACCGACGACGTGTTCATGCGCCTGCTGACCTTCCCCAACGTGGTGATCACCGCGCACCAGGCCTTCTTCACGCACGAGGCCGTCGCCGCGATCGCGCAGACCACGATCGACAACGTCAGCGGGTTCGCCGCGGGCGCGCCGCCGGAGCGGGCCCGCGTGCGCCGCGTCGTCGCCTAGGGGAGCGCGGCGATCTTGGCGCGGATCTCCGGCGCCAGCGTCGGCTTCTGGGCGATCGCCGCGAGCGCCGGGCGCGCCGACGCGGGCAGCAGCGTCACCGCCTGCTCCGCCACGCGCAGGTCGACGTCCTCCACCGCGCCGAGCAGCGTGGTCACCGCCGCGTCGCGGCCCTTGAGGCGACCGAGCCCGATCACCGCAGCCACACGCACGCTCGACGCCTGGGTGCCGTCGGCCAGCGCCTTGGCCAGCACGTCCGCGGCGTCGGGCGCGCCCAGCACGCCGATCGCGTCCAGGGCGCGCGCGCGGACGAACAGCGCGTCGTCGTGGGTGGCCAGCCACAGCAGGCCCTCAGCGGCGTCCGGGAACGCGGCGAGCGTGTCGTGGTCGGGCAGGTCCTCGGTGTCGTGCGCGCTCAGGCGCTCGGCCAACTTGGACCAGCGGGCGGCCTCCGGGTCGGACGACGCCACGGGCGCGGGCGCGGGCGTCGTCGGGGTGAGCGTGCCGGTGGGCGTGGCGCCGGGGGCCGCCGACGCCGCCGCGGTGGGCTCGGACGGGGACTTCGCGCACGCCGCCAGCAGCAGCGTGACCATCACGACCTTGTTCATCAGTCCTCCTCGGGGCGCACGGACACGGGGCTGCGGTTGAGCACGTCGGCCTGACCGGGGGTCAGCTCGGTCTGGCGGAATTCGCCGGACACCCAGAACATGAAGTTCTTGCCGTCCGCGTCGGTGCACTCCTCGGCGTAGACCGCGCCGTCGCGGTCCTTGTCGTGGGTGCGGGCGTCGCACTCCGGCGTGTCGTCGACCACGTCGAAGCTGTCGCCGGTGGCCTCGGTCGTGTGGAACAGGCCCATCAGGTGCCCGGCCTCGTGGGCCATGGTCTCGCCCAGGGTGTTCACGTCCAGGGTGCCGTCCTGGAGCTTGTGGCCGTCGACCGCGACCACCACGCCCGAGCCCGCCGTGTCCGGCACGCCCAGCGCGCCCGGGATGCCCGCGGCGATGCCCAGCGTGCCCGCCTCGCCCTTGAAGTCGGCGATGACGTAGAAGCGCAGGGTCCAGGGGTTGGAGCCCTCCAGGTGCGTGCCGCGCAGCGTGGCCAGCGCCGCGTTCGACGATCCGACGAAGGGCCCGTCGGGCAGCGTGACCGCCCAGGTCTTCACGGCGCCGATCTGCAGGGCGTCGCCGCCGTCGTACAGCGCCTTCATCACGCCGATCGCGTCGGCGAGCTGCGCGTCGGAGATGCCCGCGCCGTCCACCACCACCACGTCCACGTCCAGCGTGTGGTCGGCCACCTTGGAGCGCTTGGTCACCAGGTGGAGCGCCGCCGCCGTGGGCTCGTCGAGCGACACGGCCTGCACGGTCAGGCAGCCGCCGAACGGCCGCGAGTCCGCGTTGACCGGCATCACCATGGACGCGACGATCTGCGGGTACAGGTAGAACGGCCCCAGGCCCCAGCCCGGCGTGGGCGTGCCGTAGTACGTGTCGCCGGTGCCGGAGAAGCTGTCGAAGGTGTCGGCGGCGGCGGCGTTGGGTCGCGCGGTGCGGGCCTTGTCGCCGAAGCCCTTGCCGCCGAACGCGTCGACCAGCACCTGGCCGTCCAACGTGACCTTGGCGAACCCGGTGCGGGCGGTGCCGCCGTCCACGGTCAGGCCCAGGCCGACGATGTCGTCGGACACCAGCGCGGACACGGTCTGCGACAGGTACAGGCCCGTGGAGCGGTCGGGCAGCCAGTCGAGGTTGACCTCAGCGGCGCCAAAGCCGCCCTTCACGCCCAGCGCCGAGGCGCCCTTGTCGCAGGACAGCGCGGCGTCGCCGTCCGCCTTCTTCTTGCACCCGGCGAGCGCCAGCACACACGCCGCGCGCACCCACCACACGCCAGCTCGGCTCCAGCTCATGCGGACACCCCGACCACGCCCGCTCGTACACCCGTTCGGCGCCGCCGCGCACGCGCGGACTCGACCGCGGGGCTGGCGCGTTACGGTCGGGCGACCCTTGGGAGGCTGCCGCTTGGCGTTCGCGCTCGTGCTGACCGCGTGGCTCTCGTCGACCGCCCAGGCGGGCGAGCCGATGCGCTTTGACTGGACCACGCCGTGCTCGGTGCCGGTGGAGGACTCGGTCGAGAAGGACGGCGGCCGCTCCACCACCCGCTACGACGTGCGCCTGGAGCCGCTCGACGACACCCACGTGGCCGTCTACCTGGAGCACTTCCAGGCGCTGTCGGTCGAGGGCCGCCCGGTGACCGACGCCGAGCAGAAGGAGTTCGCCAAGCGCCTGGCGCAGGTGGGCGCGCTGCCGCCGTTCTTTGTGGCCCGCGACGGCGCGTTCGTCGGCCTGCCCACCGACAAGGCGTTCATCGACCGCGTGTTCGCGGCCTTCCACCTCAAGGGCAAGCAGAAGGCGACCGTGCGCGCCCTGCTGTCGGACGACGCCACCCGCAACCTGATGATCGCCGACACGGCGCGCATGTGGTGGTCGTGGATCGGCGCTTGGGCCGGGCGCACGGTCGACCCCGGCGCCACCGTCCAGGCCACGTCCACCTACCTGGGCGCCGACGGCGTGCCGCACGAGCTGCCCACCACCCTGACCCGCGGCGAGGCCACCGCCACCGCCGACCTCACCGCCGAGCTGCCCATCCCCATTGAGCTGCTGGGCGTGGACGAGCTGGTGGGCCGCCTGCGCGAGCTGCTCCACCACGAGCCCACCGCCGACGAGCTGCCCACCCGCACCCTGCGCGCCACCACCAGCGCCGACCCCGCCACGCTGCGCCCCACGCGCACCCGCCTGGAGGTGCACGACCGCGTGGTGCCCGGCGTGCCCGAGCAGCTGACCGTGCGCGACGTCACCTGGCGCTGGGACCAGGCGGTCGGCTGCGGCGTCCCCAAGCCCTGAACCGCACGAAGGACGCCATGTCCCCTCGCCTGAAGATCTGCTGCATCCAAGACGCCGAAGAGGCCGCGCTCGCGGTCGCCGCCGGGGCGCATGCCCTCGGGTTTGTCGGCCGCGGCCTGTCCGGCCCCGAGGTGATCGCCGACGACGCCGTGATCGCCGCCATCGTCGCCACCGTGCCCCCCGGCGTGGACGCGTGGCTGCTGGCCCGCGACGCGCAGCCCGGCGTGCTCGTCGACCGGGTGCGGAGGACGCGGGTAACCACGGTGCAGATCTGCGACGCGGTGCCGAGGTCGGTCTACGCCGAGCTGCGGGCGGGCGCGCCCTGGTGTCGGATCGTCCAGGTGGTGCACGTCGCCGGCCCCGAGGCGATCGACGACGCGCTGGAGGTGGAGGACGCCGTCGACGCCATCCTGCTCGACAGCGGCACCCCGACCGGCCCGACGCCCGTGTTCGGCGGCAGCGGCCAGACGCATGACTGGGCGATCAGCGAGCGGGTCGTCGCGTCGGTCAGCAAGCCGGTGTGGCTGGCGGGAGGGCTGCGGGCCGGGAACGTGGCGCAGGCGTATGCGACCGTGCGGCCGTTCGGGCTGGACCTGTGCAGCGGCGTGCGGGTGGGGGGGCGGTTGGATGTGGGGAGGTTGAGGGCGTATGTCGGGGCGGTGCGGGGGTAGGGGGGCTGAGCGCTGACCCCAGTCCTTGGGTGGCCGGGTCGCACGCTCGAGAGCCCGAGGCGCCGAACGAAGCTTCGACACCGGCGCGAAGAGAGTTCGGGCGGCGCCCGGCAAAACCCCGAGACAAGTACGAACCGTGACCGCCGCCGCGTCAGTTCCGAATCTGATAGCGACGAGCCCGGTTACTCCGCACAGTCTGGGTCAGGAGTGCATGCGTCGATCTGATCGAAGTCACAGTCCTCCCAAATCGTGTCGGTGGGCAGCGCAGCCGCTTCCGGTACTGATGGCCCGTCCGGATCGGGAAAGTCGTCGCACTTAAGGGACCGGATCGCGTTGAGCTCCTTCTTGGCGCCCGCATCCGAGTAGGTACACGCTTTTTCATAGCACCCGGCCCCGTCGTATTGGCACCGGAACGCGCGAATGAAGTCAGACTTGCCGACTTCGAGCTCGACATCTTGCTGCGCCGCGCATTCCACCGTCACGTCCCACCAAGCCGTGGCTAGGTCTGACGGCGTCGGCGCGCACGCGAAACACAAGGCACTGCACAGCAGGAGTAGAGGTCGAGTCATTGTGCCCCCAAGGCCTCGGTGTCGAACAAGCCCGCGTCGAACTCACTATCAGAGCGGATCACGGACAGCACAGGCACTTCGTGCCGCTCCCCCCCGCTGCCGTAGATGTACCACGCCCCGACCGCGTCCGCGCTCCCCTGCCGGGTTAGCGCTCAACGTACGACGTCGCGCGCTCCGACTTGACGCGGGGCCTCCGCCGGCTAGACCGATGGCAGCAGACATCGTGTCCTCCGCCGGCGTGGAGGGCGCTCCGCACCGGGCGTACCGTCGGGGTTTGGCACGGCCAACGGTTCGTCTATTCGATACACGCCTCGGGGAACAGCGCAGGCGGGCTTGCGGTTCCGTCGCAGGGCCCCTGCGCCGCTAGGTAGTCCAGCGTGCCGCCGACGTAGCTGTTGAAGGCGTTGGACGGACAAATCAAGCCCGACCCCGGACCCGAGGGAGGCGGCACGTTCGCCGTGACGTAGACGTACGGATCGACATCAGGCGCGAAAACGGGCGCCAACGACCCAATCCGATCACCGGCAGCGACCGCGATCGGGGGCGGCGGGAGGGGCAGGTCGTCGTCATTCAGATCGCCGGCGAAGTACGCCTGCCAGTCCGCAACCCACGCCACGATCTCGGAGGACCCGTCGATCGCGTCCATCTGGTCAAAGACCTCACCGTCACAGCTGCCACCAGTGCAGGCCATCAAGCCCGGATTGAACGAAATCATCAGCCGCTGACACCCATCGTCGCCGCGGAACTCGACGCCCACAGCAGCCGACTCGTTGGAGTCGCCGACACCGTTGCCCGTGTACTCAACCGACACCAGCCAGCCGTCTCCGGGCGCCACCACGTCCACCGGCCCCGTCCCGTCCCAAACGAAGGCCAACCCCTCCCGAGCGTCATAACAGGGCACCAGGGCCTTCCCGTTCCCATCGAAGTCGCAGCCTGCCGTGCTCCCGCCGCCGCAGGTGTAGAGGTCGCCAATGTACGGAAGGACGAAGTCGATGTTGTCCGAATCGACCACTTCGTAGTCCCAGTCCGGCAAGGTGGGGCAAGAGGCGGGGAGATCCGACGCGTCCGAGGCGGTCTGCAAGACCCGTGGCGCAGACTCGGGCGTCATACCGTACTCTGTCGTCACGTCGATCGTCGCGTCTCCCGAACCGACACACTCGGGCGTCACGTCGATAGACACGGTGGAACCAAAGGGGATGTCGAACGGCGGCGCGGTGAACCCGGCGAGGTACAACACGGACCAGTTAAGCGTCTCGGCCGACTGGTTTCCGACGAGGAGAGAGTCACAGTCGCCGGTCCACTCGCCCGGTTTGCCTGTCATGGTGCAGTGGCGAACGGCTGTCGTGCCGACCACCTGCACCGCGACGTCCAGCGCCACTTCCCACGAACCGGACGTCGCGGAGGCGACGGCCTCGGTGT
>CAIOSP010000200.1 GCA_903861005.1 uncultured Pseudomonadota bacterium | reverse complement strand
CACGCCGAGATCCTGTCGGACGACAACGCCACGTCGATGCTCATCCCCGAGGGCTGCGCGCACGGGATCCAGACGCTCACGGAGGACGTCGAGCTGATCTACGTGCACTCGTTTGGCTACCGCGCGGACGACGAGGGCGGCCTGCACCCGCTCGATCCGGCGATCGCGGTCGCGTGGCCGTTGCCGGTGGTCGAGCTCTCCGCGCGTGACCAGTCGCATCCTCCGATCACCCGTAGCTTTGTGGGAATGACGCCATGAACGTCTGCCGTCACTGTGGGCGCGTGCCGAGCCTGACGTTCCTGGATTTGGGCACGGCGCCCCCGTCCAACGCCTACCTGTCGGCGGCGCAGCTCGACGCGCCGGAGACCTTCTTCCCGCTGCGCGTGGCGGTGTGTGAAGCGTGTTGGCTGGTGCAGACGCACGACTACGCCGGGCGGGAGGCGCTGTTCACCGCGGACTACGCGTACTTCAGTTCCTTCTCGGCGTCGTGGCTGGCGCACGCCGAGCGCTACGTGATCGCGATGAATTCGCGCTACGCGCTCGGGCCGAACGACCTGGTCGTCGAGGTCGCGGCGAACGACGGCTACCTGCTGCAGTACTTCCAACGGCGCGGCGTGCCGTGCCTGGGCGTGGAGCCGACCGCCGCTACCGCGCGCGCGGCGCGCACCAAGGGCCTGGAGATCGTCGAGGAGTTCTTCGGCGTGGCCCTCGCGCGCACCTTGGTCGCGCAGCGTGGCGCCGTCAGCCTGTTCGTCGCCAACAACGTGCTTGCGCACGTCCCCGATCTGCACGACTTCGTCGCCGGCTTCGCGGCGGCGCTGCGGCCGGACGGCGTGGCGACGTTCGAGTTCCCGCACCTGCTCAAGCTGGTCGAGGGCAAGCAGTTCGACACGATCTACCACGAGCACTACTCTTACCTGTCGCTGACAACGGTGGTGCCGCTGTTCGCGCGGCACGGCCTCACGGTGTTTGATGTGGAGGAGCTCCCGACGCACGGCGGCAGCCTGCGTCTGCACGCGCAGCGCACGGACTCCGGCGCGCGCGCGGTCGAGCCTGCGGTGGCGGCGATGCTCGCGGTGGAGGAGGCGGCGGGCATGCGCGGCGCCGCTTTCTACGGCACGCTCCAGGCGGACGCCGAGCGCATCAAGGACGACCTCAACGCGTACCTGATCGACTGCAAGCGAAAGGGGGTGCGCGTGGCGGGCTACGGCGCCGCCGCCAAGGGCAACACGCTGCTGAACTTCGCAGGCGTGCGCGCGGACCTGCTCGCGTACGTGATCGATCGCAACCCGGCGAAGGCGGGCGGCTACCTGCCCGGGAACCGCATCCCCGTGTTCGACGAGGACCACCTCAAGGCGGACCGTCCGGACCGGATCCTGATCCTGCCGTGGAACCTCCGCGACGAGATCGCGTCGCAGCTCAGCTACGCGGGGGCGTGGGGCGCCCGCTTTGTCGTGGCGGTGCCCTCGCTCCAGGAGTGGGACGGCGGCGCCGCCTGATGCGGGTGCTCGTCACCGGCGCCACGGGCTTCCTCGGGCGGCACGTCGTCGACGCGCTGCGGGCGCGCTGCGCTGAGGTGGTGGCGATCGGTCGCAGCGCCCACCCGGCCCGCCAGGGCGTGACGTCGATCGAGGCCGACCTGCTCGCGGACGCGGACCTGACCGCAGCCATCGCCGACAGCGGCGCTGAGACGCTGCTGCACCTCGCGTGGGTGACGGAGCACGGGGCGTTCTGGACCTCGCCGCTCAACGACGCGTGGGTGGAGGCGACCGAGCGGCTGGTCCTGGCCTTCTGTCGCGCGGGCGGCGCGCGCGTGGTCGGAGTCGGAACCTGCGCTGAGTACGACTGGTCGGCGCCGTGCTGCGTGGAGGAGAGCACGCCGCTCGCGCCTGCGACGCCCTACGGGGTCGCCAAGGATCGCGCGCGGCAGAGCACCGAGTCGATCGCGGACGCGCACGGCGTGGCGTCGGCGTGGGCTCGGGTGTTCTTGCCGATCGGCGCAGGGGAGCCGCCCCGCAAGCTGGTGCCGACCCTGATCGACGTGCTTCGCGGCGCGCAGCCCGTGATCGCGGTGGACGGCATGGCCGCGCGTGACTTCCTGCACGCGAGCGACGTGGGTGACGCGCTCGCGCACGTCGCGCTGTCGGACATCACGGGCCCGATCAACGTGTGCGCGGGCGTCCCCACCGTGATCGATGCGCTGGTCGCGCACCTGGCGTCGCGGCTTGGGGCGGATCCAGCGCTGCTGCGCGCACGCTACACGGAGCGCCCCGGTGATCCCCGCGCGCTGTACGGGGACGCGACGAGGCTGCGCGCCTCAGGTTGGACTCCGGCGCTCTCGATTCAGGGCGCCCTCGATCGGATCCTCGCAGGGGGCTGAGCGGGCGCCAGGCGACGCGACCTCGCGCCGGTCACGAAGCGCTCCCGACTGAGCCGCCCGGGCGCTTGCCCAGGCGGATCAGTCGTCGGACTTACGCAGCAGCGCGCAGAAGAACCCGCCGTACTGGGGCCCGGGGAGCACACGCAGCGTTCGGGTGAGGCGCGGGTCGAGCGCCTCACCGTCCCAGGACGTGAGCCCCGGCTGAGTCGCGGTCCATGGCCAGCGCGCCTCCAGCACCTCGACGTCATCGCGCTCACGAAGCAGGCCATCGATCACCAGCTCGTCCTCCTCGGGGGCGAACGTGCAGGTCGCGTAGACCATGGTGCCGCCGGGCTTGAGCGCGGTCCACGCCGAGCGGATCAGGCCGTGCTGCTTGCGGGAGCACTCGGCGAGCTTGCGCTCCGACCAGTGCTTCCAGGTGTCGGGGTTGTCGGCCTCGACGCCGGCCTCGGACGAGCAGGGCGCGTCGAGCATCACGCGGTCGAAGCGCGCAGGCACCGCGCCGCCGACGTGGCGGCCGTCCTTCATGTACAGCGCCGCGATCTTCACGCCGCCGCGGTCCAGGTTGGACTTCATGCGGAAGAAGCGGTCGCGGATGGCCTCCACGCACGCGAGGCGGCCGCGGTTCTGCATGCGGTCGGCGATCTGGAGCGACTTGCCCCCGGGGGCGGCGCACAGGTCCAGGATCTCCTCGCCGGGCTGCGGGTCGAGCAGGTGGACCGGCACCCAGCTCGCCGGGTCCTGCAGGTAGGCGCGGCCGTCGATCACGGGCGCCGCCCGCACCAGCGCGTCGCGGTCGGACGGGGGTAGCGAGAAGCCGTCGGTGGTGCCGGCGACCGGCTGTGGGTCGAAGCCCAGCGCCCGCAGCGCCTCCAGCGTGTCGGCCTGCGGGGCGCGCAGCGAGCTCACGCGGAACGTGGTGTCCTTGGGCGTAGCGAAGGTCGCAAGCAGGGCGTCGGCCTGGTCAGCCGGCCAGATGGTGCGCCAGCGCTCGCGGAGTCGGGGAGGGATCGCGTCAGTCATGGGCCGGTCATGCTTCGGCGCCGCTCGCGGGGCAACGCATTGAAGTTCCTTGTCGCGCCGGACGTCGAAGCCGGGCAAGTTGATGGAGGAGGAACACACCATGGATATGCGCATCGCGGGCGTGGCCGCCGCCCTCGCGCTCGGCGCGGCGTGCGGGACGACAGGTCAGTCCGGCAACTTCACGTTCTACGACACCACGCTCTCGGCCGACGCGCTCCCGACGCCGACCGCGCTCAACCGGTCCGTCGCGGTCGGCGCCGACCTGACGATCGAAGTGCGGGACGGCTCAGACAACGGCCCGGGCACGCTCTCGGCTGAGATCATTGACGGCGACGCCTTTGACATCGTCGGCGAGGGCATGCGCGTCACCGTGGTCGCGCTCGCGGAGGGCACCGCCACGCTCGAGGTCACCTCGGCCGACGGCACCAAGGATCAGGTCGACCTGACCGCCGCAGCCCTCGATCACGCGGAGCTCTACCCTTGGGCCGACACCATCGTGTCCTACGGTGAGCCGGACGAGACCGTGTTCGCGCTGCTTCCCTACGGCCGCCTGGGCCTGAATGGTCGCCTGTTCGACGCGGCGGGCAACCGCCTGACAGGCACCGGCCTGTTCGACTTTGGCGGGGACACGGCGGCGCTCACGGTCGCTCCCTTCGAGACCTACGCCAACGGCGCGTACCTGACCTGGGACGGCGCCTCGCCTGGCGACGTGTCGCTGACCGGTGGGCAGGACACGAACTTCCCGGTTCGGCTGCTCGCGGCCGACGCGCCGCTGACGCTGTCCGTCGTGTTCGACAGCACCCACACCGAGGACGCGGGCGTCGTCACCGCCGCGGGGCCCACGATCATCGGCTCGCTGCGGCTGTACGACGACGGCGGGCGCCGCGTGATGCCGCGTCAGGCAGACCGCCCCACGTGGTCGGTCATCGCCGGTGACGACGGCGTGCTCGTGCCGACCACCCCCACCGAGGAGGTGTTCGGGCCCGACACAGGGACCTTCCTCACGCCGGTGTGCCCGGGTTCGGCCACGGTCAAGGTGGAGTACGCGGGCGCCACGACGGAGGTGCACTTGATCGTCGCCGGCGCCCCCGGGAACGGCTGCACCGCGCCCTGACCGTCAGCCGATGGGGGGCTTCGGATCGTCGGACTTCACGCCGCGCCACTTGTTGAACGCGGCGATCGCGCCTGCGATGCCGAGCACGACGAACTTCTTGGCGGCGAGCAGGCCGACGAACAGCATCTTGAACAGGCCCGCCTTGGTGGCGAGGCCGCCCGCGATCAGGGCGCCGATGCCCACCGCGGCGAGCTTGTCGGTCGACGGGTCGAAGTCCGAGTAGGACTCGCCCGGGTTGAAGTCGACGAGCGGCAGCAGCGCGCTCATCCCGGCCTTCACCTCCGGCAGCGCGGAGATGTCCGACACCGCGGACAGCGACAGGACGCCGCGGCGACCGAGCACGCGGATGTCGTAGTTCAGCGACTCGCCGCCGGTGGAGGACTTGAGCTGCTGCGCCCAGTAGAGCTTCTTGGCGACGGCGTCGTAGTGCGGCGGCTCCGCCCAGCCGACCAGCTCGAGCGCGTCGTAGCCGGCGGCCTGACGGCCTGAGTTGGCGTCCTTGGTGCCCTGCTGCATGTCCTTGAGCAGCGCGTCGAAGTCCATCGACGAGGCCTCGGCGTCGTCCACGTGACCCTGGTCGTCGTAGTCGAGGATCACCGCCCAGGTGTCCGTGAACGGCGACGCGCCCGCGGTGAGGATCATGCCGAGCGGCGGCTGCGACGGTGGCGGGTTGCCCCACGCGACGATGATCTTGGCCGCCTGATCGGACGGCAGGAACTGGTAGTCGGTGCCGAGGTGCAGCGTGGCGAGGCCGTCGCGCAGCGCCACGTCGCCGATCATCGGCGTGAGCGAGCGCTCGAGCTCGATGCGCACGGCGATGCGTTCGACCTCGCCCTCCAGCTCCGCGTCGGGTGTGCCGCTCGCCTTGAGCTCCAGGCGCACCGCGTCGCGCAGGCCCTTCGGGTCCGCCGGCAGCGTCACCGCCGCGGCGTCGGTGTCCGTCGCGGCCTCGGCGGCGGCGGGGACCGCGGCGGCGTCCGCGGGGACGGGCTCGGACTGAGCCAGGGCGAGCGAGAACAACAGGCTGGTCAGCGTCATGGCGGTTCCCAGGGAGCGGAGTGGATCAGCCGCCGAGCAGCTTGATGAGCGCGTCGAGCATGGAGAAGGTCCACTCGATGGGCTTCTGGTACAGCGAGGCGGTGAAGCGGCCCGGCGACAGGACGATGAGCATCAACACGATCGGCGAGAAGCGCGTGAACGTCTTCCACGCAGGCCAGGCGCTCCGCGGCAGCAGCCCCGCCACCACACGGCTGCCGTCCAGCGGCGGCACGGGGATCATGTTGAAGATCGCCAGCGCGATGTTCACGGCGATCGCGCGCTCCATGAGCTGCAGCGGGATGAAGTGGTGCGGCACCACCACAAACGCGAGCGCCAGCACAAGCACGCAGGTGATCGCCAGCAGCACGTTCGAGATGGGGCCCGCGGCCGCGGTCACCATCATGCCCCAGTTCTTGTCGACGTCCGGCCGGAAGCGCATCGGGTTGACCGGCACCGGCTTGGCCCAGCCGAACGGGACGCCGAGCAGCGGCAGCAGCAGCGTGCCGATCGGGTCGATGTGCGCGGAGGGGTCCAGCGTCAGCCGTCCCGCCTCCGCCGCGGTCTCGTCACCCAGCTTGTGGGCCGACCACGCGTGCGCGAACTCGTGCACGCTGAGCGACAGCAGCACGGGCACCATGTTCATCAGTCGTTCGACGAGCCAGTCCATGGCGCAACCCTACGGCCGAAGAGGGGAATCGTCCAGGGGTCAGCGACGAACGCGTCGCTCAGCGCTGCGGGCGTGGCCTTCCAGCCCCTCAAGGCGCGCCAGCTGTGCGGCGTCGCGCGCGACCGCCTGCGCGGCGTCGCCCTCCTCCATGCGCAGCCAGGTGCGCACGCGCAGGAAGTGCAGCACCGACAGGCCGCCCGTGAACCGCGCGGTGCTGCCGGTGGGCAGCACGTGGTTGGGTCCCACGCCGTAGTCGCCCAGCACCTCGGCGGACCCGCCGCCGATGAACAGGCCGCCGTAGTGACGAAGCCGCTTGGCGATCGCGTCCGCGTCCCGGGTGATCACCTCGAGGTGCTCGGGCGCGATCTGATCGCAGACCGCGACCGCCTCGTCGAGCGACGCGCACAGCACCGTGAAGCCCCCGGCGCACGCGGGCCTGGCGGTGTCCGCGGTCGGCAGGATCGCCAGCTGTCGCTCGAGCGCAGCGTCCACGGCGTCGGCGAGCGCCACCGACGGCGTCACCAGGATCGGGCGCGCGTCCGGATCGTGCTCGGCCTGGCCCAACAGGTCGGCGGCGATCGTCTCCGGATCGGCGGAGTCGTCGGCCAAGACCACGAGCTCAGACGGGCCCGCGAGCATGTCGATGCCGGTGCGACCGACGATCAGCTGCTTGGCGGCCGTGACCCAGCGGTTGCCGGGGCCGACGATCACGTCGACCGCGGGGATGGCACCGCAGCCGTAGGCCAGGGCGGCGATTGTGTGCGCGCCACCGAGCGGCACGAGCGCGTCTACGCCGGCGATGGCGGCGGCGGCGAGCGTGACCTGGGTGGGGCGAGGGGACGCGACGATCACCTCGGCGACCCCCGCGGCGCGCGCGGTGACGGCGGTCATCAGCACGCTGGACGGCAACGGGAAGCGGCCGCCCGGCGCGTAGCAGCCCGCGCGATCCACCGGCGACACGGTGTGTCCTGCGCGGCCGCCCGGCACGGCGACGTCGATCTCCTGGATGGCGTTGCGCTGCGAGGTGGCGAACGCCCGGATCCGGTCGGCGGTGCGCTCCAGCAGCGCGCGATCGGTGGCGGGTAGCGCGTCGCGCGCAGCGGCGAGCAAGTCGGGCCCGAACACCAGCGGCGCGCCCACGGCGATGTCGCCGAAGCGCTCGGCGTAGCCGCGCAGCGCGGCCTCTCCGCCGTCGCGCACGTCGCCCACGATGCGGGCGGCGGCGGCGAGCGTGTCCGCGTCGACCGGATCGCGGCGACCGGAGGGGAGCTCACTCGGCGTGATGCGGCGCAGGCCCATCGGTCCTCCGGATCAGGTCTTCGCGTCGCCGGGGCGACGGGTGATCTTGAGCGCACGGCGGTCGAGGATGCGACCGACCTCTTCCAGGCTGACGCCCGCGGCCGCCATGCGCGCCATCGTGAAGTAGATCACGTCAGCCGCCTCGTGGGCGATCTCGTCGGTCGACTCCGCGCGGGCCAACTCGTCTGCCTCCTCGCGCAGCTTGGCCGCGAGCAGCGTCGGGTCGGTGAACAGACGCTTGGAGTAGCTGCCCTCCGGCGCGGACTTCTTGCGCGCGTGCAGGGTCTGCTCCAGACCGGAGAGGCCCGCCGCGGGGCCCCAGCAGGTCCATGTGTCGTTGTGGCAGAAGCCGGGGTCCGACTGGTCGACGACGAAGCGCAGCGCGTCGCGATCGCAGTCGACGTCCACGCGGATCAGGCGCTGTACCGCGCCCGACGTCTCGCCCTTGCGCCACAGGCCGTTGCGCGAGCGCGACCAGTACACGCCGCGGCCCTCTTCGAGCGCGGCCGTCAGGCTCTCCTGGCTCGACCAGCACAGGCCGAGCGCCTGGCCGTTCGGATCGACGACCACGGTGGCGAGCAGGCCGTCCGCGCGGTCGGTCCGCAGCGGCGACGAGAAGCCGTCCGCCAGCGACAGCCGACCCGAGTACAGCGCCATGCCGACCTGCGCGTCCGCGCCCAGGCGGTCCGCTTCGGCGATGTCCTCGCCGGTGGTGAAGCCGCCGGCGAACGTGATGCGCGTCTTGCCCGCGGCCGCGATCAGCGGCGCCATGCGATCGATCGCCGTGCCGCCGAGCCGACCCTCGCGCTCGACGAAGGTGATGAGGAAGCCGCCCACGTAGGGCAGCAGCTCCGCCATCTTTTCCTCGATGCGGGCGCCCGTCTTGGTCTTCCAGCCTTCGACCACGACCTCGCCGTCCACTGCGTCGAGCGCGGCCTGCACGCGATCCTTGGGGAGCTTGGACAGCAGCTCGGGCTTGGCCGCGGTGCCGAGGATGATCTTGCGTGCGCCTGCGTCAAGCCAGCGGCGCGCGGTCGCCTCGTCACGGATGCCGCCGCCCACGCGGCATGGGAAGCGCTGGCAGAGCGCCTCGACCAGGTGCGCGTTGGAGCCGGTGCCCATGGCGGCGTCCAGGTCGATGACGGCGATCTCGCCGACGCGGCTGAAGCGCTCGGCGATCGGCATCGGGTCGCCAGCCTCAATCGCGAGCTTCTTGCCGCCGATGAGCTGGACGGCCTGGCCGCCTTGGAGGTCGATGGAGGGGACGATCATCGGCGAACCTTCAGTCCATGCGCGGCCATCACGGCCTTGACGTCATTCGGCGTGGTCTCGCCGTCGTGGAAGATGCTGGCGGCGAGCACGGCGTCTGCGCCCGCGCGCACCGCGTCGACCAGGTGCTCGGCGTTGGCGGCGCCGCCAGACGCGATGACCGGGACGTTGACCGCGTTCGACACGGCGCGCAGCAGGTCGGTGTCGTAGCCGGCGCGGGTGCCATCCTGATCCCAGGACGTGAGCAGGATCTCGCCCGCGCCGCGCGCGACCGCTTCGCGCGCCCACTCGATGGCGTCGCGGCCGACGCGCTTGGTGCCCGAGTTGATCACCACGTCCCAGCCGCCCTTGCCGTCGCGCGCGGCGTCCAGGCCGAGCACGGTGCACTGCGCGCCGAAGCGCTCCGACAGACGGGAGATCAGCTCCGGATCATGCACGGCCGCCGTGTTGACGCTCACCTTGTCCGCGCCGGCCGCGAGCAGGCGCTCGGCGTCGGCGATCGCGCGGATTCCGCCGCCGACCGTGAGCGGGATGCCGAGCACCGCGCGCACCGCGGCGACGGTGTGGGCCGCGTTGCTGCGGCCCTCGGGCGTGGCGGACACGTCCAGGATCACCAGCTCGTCCGCGCCGGTCTCTTCGTAGCGCTGCGCCTGCGTGGCGGGGTCGCCCGCGTCGCGCAGGTTCTGGAACTTCACGCCCTTCACGACGCGCCCGTCCTTCACGTCCAGGCAGGGGATGATGCGTGTGGTCAGCATGCCGCGACCTCCAGCCAGCGCTTGAGCAGCGCCAGACCCCAGGTGCCGGACAGCTCCGGGTGGAACTGACAGGCGATCACCGGGCCTCGCTCGATGGCGGCGACGAACGACCCGCCGTGCTCGGCGCTGGCGCCCTCCCAGCCTTCGGGGATGGACTCCAGCTTGTAGCTGTTCGCGAAGTAGGCGTAGCCCTCGGTCAGCACGCGCGCGCCGGGCGTGGGCACGATGCGGTTCCAGCCGAGCTGGGGGATGCGCACGTCGCCGCGGAAGCGCGTGACGGTGCCGGGCACCACGCCGAGGCCCGTGACGCCGGGCGACTCTTCGCTGGCGCTCGCGAGCATCTGAAGGCCCAGGCACACGCACAGCAGCGGGCGACCGGCGTTCGCGCGCTCGATCACCGCTTGATCCAGGCCGTGCTCGCGCAGCTCGGACAGGGCCGCGCCGAACGCGCCGACGCCCGGGAGGACGGCCGCGTCCGCGCGACGGACCACGTCCGGATCGCTGGTGAGCTCAGGGTGGGCGCCCGCGCGCATCAACCCCGCGAGCGCGCTCGCGATGTTGGCGGTGCCGGTGCGGATGACAGCAACCTTCACAGCAGGACCCCCTTGGTGCTCGGGATGTCGTGGGTTCCGTCGGGAGCGAGCGCCGTCCGCAGCGCGATGGCCACGGCCTTGAACGCGGCCTCGATGCGGTGGTGATCGTTCTCGCCCTTGAGCACGTCGACGTGCAGCGTCAAACGCGCCGCGACCGCCATCGACTCCAGGAAGTGCGTCAGGTTCTCGGTGCTGACGTCGCCCAGCTTCTCGCGCTTGAAGCCGATGTCGACGCCGGCCCACGGGCGGCCCGACAGGTCGACCACGGCGCGCGCGAGCGCTTCATCGAGCGGCGCGTAGGCGTGACCGAAGCGACGGATGCCGCGACGCTCGCCGGCGGCCAGCCGCAGCGCGTCGCCCAGCGCCAGCGCGCAGTCCTCGACGGTGTGGTGATCGTCGATGTGCAGATCGCCCTCACACTTCAGCTCGATGTCGATGCGGCTGTGGCGCGACAGCGCGGTCACCATATGATCGAGGAAGCCCAGGCCCGTGGAGACATCGGCGTCGCCGGACCCGTCCAGATCCACGGCGACCTGGATGAAGGTCTCGCGGGTCCGACGCTCCAGACTGGCAGTGCGGTCGGTCATGGCAGCAGCTCCGAGAGGTGGGTGATGTCGGGCAGCACGCGGGCGGCGCCCGACGAGGTGAGCGTGTCGGTGGCGCGGGCCACGTCCTCGCCGGGGGAAGGAACGCCGAGCGGCACGACGCCCGCCGCGCGAGACGCGCGTACGTCATCGGGCGTGTCGCCGACCATCCACGCGCGGGTGAGGCCCAAGCGACGCAGGGCCTCGCGCACGGGGAACGGGTCGGGCTTGCAGGGTCCGTCTTCCATGCACACGATGACCTGGATGAACGGCTTGAGGTCGTGCAGTTCCAGGAACTCGTGCGCGTCCTTGGTGGGTCGGCCGGTGACGATGGCGATCGGGTAGCGCTTGGACAGCGCCTCGAACGCCGCGCGCGGCAGGAGCAGGCGCTCGGTCATCTTGAGGCCGGGGACGCCGTCCACGCCCTGGTAAAGGTCCTCGAAGCGGCGCGTGACCTCGTCGAGCGGGACGTCGATGCCATTGGCGGCCAGGATGCGCTGCGTCACGACCCAGTCGTTGTTCGCGTTGCCCTTGGCCTTGACCTCGGCGATGTCCGCGTGGGTGATCGTCACGCCGAACTGCGCGCAGGTGCGCACGATCGACTCGCGGTAGCTGGCCGACGTGTCGGCGATCACGCCGTCCATGTCGAGCAGGACCGCCTGCGGCGCGAGCACCGTCTGCAGCGCGTGCGTGAGGCGCTCGAGCACGGCGTCTTCACCGGGCACGTTGATGCGGACGGCGTCACCCAGCATGGGGTGGCCGGGCCATGCGCGCACGCCGATGCCGAGGCCGGCGAGGCCGTCGCGAACCCAGTCCGCCTTGTCGGTGCGCGAGAAGACGAAGTTCGCTTGGCTGCGCATGGGCTTGGCGCCCAGGCCCGCGAGCAGATCGGCCAGGCCGTCGCGCTGGGCGCGCACCCGGTCGATGTAGGCGTGCACCACATCGTGCGCGTCGACCAGGCGCTTGAGCGCCAGGTGAATCGACGGGCCCGACACCGTGTACGGGTTGCCCGCCGCGCGCATCCAGCCGATCACCTCGGCCACGCCGAACGCGTAGCCGACGCGCAGGCCGGCCAGACCGTAGGCCTTGGACATGGTGCGAAAGCCGACCGCGTTGGGCAGCGTGACGACGACCGACGTGAGGTCCTCGTCCGCGAACTCGACGTAGGCTAGGTCCACCAGCAGCACGGCGTTCGGAAGCGCGGCCGACAGGCGCCGCAGCTCACTCGCCGAGATCACGGCGCCCGTGGGGTTGTTGGGCGACACGACCGCGACCGCCGTGGTGGTCTCGTCCGCCGCCGCGATCACCGCATCGACCGGGTAGTCGCCGTGCGACCAGTCGACGTGGCGCAGCGTGGCGCCGGTCCAGCGAGCGTAGCGCTCGATCATCTCGAAGGTGGGCACCGGCAGCACGATCGAGCGGCCAGGCGCCAGCAGCGACCGGCACGCGCGGTCGAGTGCGTCGTCGCCGCCGCTGGTGACGATCAGGCGGTCGGGCGTGACGCCGACCTTGGCCGCCAGCGCAGCCGCCAGTTTGTCGGACGACGGGTAGGCGCGCACCAGCAGCTCGGGATCGGCGTCGTCCAGGCCGCGGAACAGATCGACGGGCGACGGCAGTCCGCCGATGCCGTCGAGCAGCAGGTCCATCGGCGCGCCGTGACGGGGCACCTTGTACGGGACGATGCCGACGATGTTGGGCGAGGGCTGGGGCAGTGCCACGTTGACCTCAGGCCACAATCTGCGACAGCGCTGACACCACGATGTCGGTCGCACCGTTTGCCTTGAGCACCGGCACCAGCTCGGGGAGCTGATCGCGCGGCACCGCGGCCTTGACCGCGTAGCCGGCGTCGTGGTGGAGGCGGCTGACCGTGGGCTCGCGCATGCATGGCAGCACCGCGACCACGCGCTCCAGATCGTTCACGCCCACGTTCATCTCGACCATCACGCGCTTGCGGGCGTCGAGCACCGACTTGAGCAGCAGCGCCACGTGCTCGATGCGCGTGCGCTTCACCACGTTGTCCATGGCCGCCGGGTTGGCGTACAGGCGCGTGGACGAGGTCATCAGGTCCGCGAAGATCTGCAGCCCGTTCGCGACGAGCGTGGAGCCCGTGGCCGCGTTGTCGACGATGAAGTCGGCGTCCTCCGGCGGGAAGACCTCGGTCGCGCCGTAGCTGCGCACGATGCTCGCGTCCAAACCGGTGGCGTTCAGCCAGTTCTGCGTGACGCGTTCGTACTCGGTCGCGATGATCCACGTGCCGGTGGGCAACTGGCCATCGACAAGCAGCTCCCGGGGGGCGGCGGCGACGATCCGAACCGGGTCCATGCCAGTGTCCAGGACCTCGACCAGCTCGGCGCCCTTGTCGATCACCCAGTCGCGACCCGCAAAGCCCAGGTCGCGGCTGCCGCGGTGCAGCATCTCCACGATGCTCTGCGGCTTGAGGATCTTGGTCTCAAAACCCGACAGCGGGAACGTGGGCCGGTACCCGCGCGACGTGTTGCGCACCCCCAGACCGGCGTCGGTGAGGAGCTGGAACACGCCCTGCTCCATGCGGCCCTTGGGGAGCGCAAGGCGGATGGTGTTGTCTTGGACGATCGTCAACGGGAGCCTCCGTGGCGTTGGACGCCGGGGGCCGCTCGTTTGACACGTCCCACCGGCGTTGGCGAGCCGGTGGAACAGAGCGCTTACGCGCAAACCTCCACCGGCCGCATGTGCGGATGCCGATGGTGGTGGTGGCGGGCGTTCTGGGTCATGGTCGTCCAGAATGCCACGGCGACGCCCGCCGGTCAAGCCGGGTCCGGGGCTGGTCGTGTGAGAGGCCAGCCGTAGGCGCTCTAAAGGGTAGGAGCTAAGCCGAGTAGCCGAGGAGGTGCAGCGTGACGGTCGCGGCCGCCGCGGCGGTCAGCGGGATCGAGAAGTTGTCGTCGATCCGACGGCTGAACAGCTCCGCTAGGCTGCCGACGAACGCGCCGGCGAAGGCGGTGGCGAGCGCCGCCGTGAACGGCAACGTGGGGTAGCACAGCGTCAGGGCCAGGGTGCCGACCAGGCCGCCCGCGACCACGAACGCGGAGGTTCCCTCAAGGCTGCGGCCATTGACCAGCTTGGTGCGACCAAAACGGCGGCCGATGATCGCGGCCATCGGGTCGCCGTAGCCGAGCACCAGCAGCGCCACCAAGCTCGCGACGTGGATGTCGAGCAGCGCCAGGATCAGGAGCGCCGTGGCGTACCAGGTGGCCGAGTTGACCCGATGCGCCTCGTGCGGGTGGGCGACCGGGCCGAACGCCCACATCATCCACTCGTTGAGCTTGGGCGAGCGACGGCGCAGCGTCTCCACGCTCCACGCCCAGACCGTGATCGCCGTCATCATCCCGACCAGGACCGACTGCGACGGGAAGGCCCAAAGCGTCAGCGCCGCCGACGTGCCGCCGCAGACGTGGAAGACGTTGCGGGCGTAGTTGGTGGGACGCAGCGCGGGGACGTGGATGTCCCAGGCTTCCAGGTGCTTGGACAGCGCCTCGTAGGCGTGGGTCAGATCCTTGCGGAAGGTCTTCCAGGCGGCGCGGGCGGGGCGCTTGCCCAGGCCCGCCGCGGGGACACCGTCGGTCAGGATGCGGAGCGCGACCGTCAGCGCGTCGCGGACGGCCGAGAACGGACCGCGCGGGTCAAAGGTCGCGACCAGGCGCTCCACAGAGGCGCGCAGCTCGGCGAGCTTCTGGCGGACGCGGGTCTCCACGTCGGGGCGCCAGCGCGCCGGATCGATCTGGCCGAGCAGCCCGTGCAGTTCAAGCGCGAGCGGCTGGGTGTCGTTCGGGAGTGTGGAAGTGGCCACCGGGTCCTTCGTTCTTCCGGTCCACGTAACGCACCGATCCCAGGCGTCCCATACGGGCCTGGACCGGCGCTTTCCGGGCGGGGGGCGCGTCGTCGCGTTGCGTCATGGACCGGCGCGCACGGGTCGACGCGGGCGCGCAGAACGGTAAAGGGGCGGCCCCCCTCCACATCCGGTGGCTGTTGTGATCGCTCGTGCCCCCCGACTCGCGCCGTTCGGACTCCTGGTGTCGCTCGCGCTCCCCGCGCTGGCCCACGCTGAGTCTGTGGATCAGGTGATCGCGGCGGCCGAGGCAAACAACCCCGACCTCAAGCTCGCCCATGAGGCGACCCTTCAGGCGGCGGCGGGCAAGTGGCAGGTGATGGCGCTGGTGTTGCCTCGCGTGACCACGGGCGCGACGTACACGCTGAACCAGGACGAGGTGAAGTTCGATCCGGCCTCCACCTTTGGCGGCGGCTCCGCGTTGGACCCGGCGGTCTTCGCGCCGCTGCTCACGCACCCGGACAGCCCGTTCACGGCGGCCTTCCTGCAGGACGCGCTGGGGCCTGCGTTCGAGAACATCTTCTCGTCCCTCGGCTCCGGGACGGCGGGGACGGAGCCGATCATCATCCAGCCGAAGAGCTCGTGGACCGGCTACCTCGCGGTCAACCAGCCGGTGCTGTCGGCGTTTGCGTTCCCGGCCTTCCGCTCCGCCAACCGCATCTACCAAGCGGCGGTGGCCGACGAGCGGCGCGCTGCACAGCAGATCCGCGGCGGCGCGGCCAAGGTCGCCTACGGCGTGCTCGCGGCGCGTGAGGCGGTCGGCGTCGCGGACGAAGGTCGAGGCCTGGCCAAGCATCAGCTCGCGCTCGCGCAGGCGCAGGTGGACGCGGGCCTGTCGGACGGTCGGGCGGTGCTGCAGGCGCAGCTCGCGGTCAGCCGCGCCGAGCGCGACTGGCTGGGCGCGACGCAGCAGCGCGCGGTGGCCGAGGCCGCCTTCGCCAAGCTCACGGGTCTCCCCGCGGACACCGTCGTCACCCCCGGCGCCCCCATCGCGGTGCCGAGCGACGCCACCGTCGCCAAGGCGTTGGCAGACCGCAGCGACCTCGCCGCCAGCCAGCTCCGCAGCAAGGCGGCCGGCGCCATGGCGACCGCACGCAACCTTGAGTGGCTGCCTCGCGTCGACTTCGCCTTTACCGAGGTCTACAACCAGACCCCGGGGTTTGTGCCCGAGCACTTCCAGTGGAAGATCGGCCTGGACTTCACGTGGCAGATCTTCGACGGCGGCATGCGCATCGCCAACGAGCTGGACAGTGCAAGCAAGCGTCGCGCCGCGGCCATCCTGGTGGAGAAGGCACGCACCGACGTGGCCGACCAAGTCGAGCTGGGCCGGGACCAGTACCACCGCGCTGAGGCCGCCTACGCCGCCGTCCTCGACGAGGTGAAGTTGGCCGAGGAGAACCTCCGCCTGGCCGAGGCGGCCTACCAGGCCGGGAGCGCCACCTGGCTCGACGTGGACGGCGCCCGGCTGGGCCTGCAGGGCTCCAAGCTGTCTGAGGTGCTGGAGCGCACCAACCGCGAGTCCGCCGCCATCGACCTGCTGGTCGCGCTCGGGCGCTTCTAGGCCGCTATGGCTGCGGCGGCATCGTCGCGAGGATCGCGTCGAGCCCGGCCGTGAGCTTGGCCTGCTCCGCCTCCTCCGGGCTCCCGGCGACGACCTCGATGGGGTCGCCCTCGACCACCAGTCCTCGCATGTCGAACAGCGCGTCACCCAGGCCGACGTAGCGGATGAGCTTGTAGCGTTCGTCTCGGACGGCGACCTGGTCGCCGAGGCGCAGGGCGCTGACGCCGTTGGGGTTGAACTCCTCGGTGAAGAGGAGCGGGTGCGCGACGCCGGTCGCAGGCTCGCGAAGGGCGGGCGCCAGGTCGACGCCATCGAGCACGGGCCAAGTCTCTTCAGGGACGCCCGCGGCCCGCGCCACGGTGGGGAACACGTCGGTCACGTGGATGAGCGCGTCGCTGACGCCGCCTGCCTTGGCCACGCCCGGCCAGCGGACCAGGAGGGGGACGTGGACCCCACCCTCGAAGATCGTGAACTTGGACGGGTCGGCGTCGAAGGGCGGTCGCTCGGCGACGGGTGGTGTGCCGTTGTCGCCCAGCACTACGACGATCGTGTTCGCGAGCCGTGCCTCGCCGAGCCCGTCGAGCAGGCGGCCCAGCTCAGTGTCCAGCGCGCGCACGGTGGCCTCGAACTGCGTCGGCGGATCCTGGCCCACGCCCGTCATCGTATGCGGCGGCTGGTAGGGCGCGTGCGCGGCGTGGAAGGCCATGTACAGGAACCATGGCTCCGGCATCGTGTGGACCGCCGCGAGCGCGTCGTCAACCTCGGCCTCGGTGGCGTAGCCGGTGCGCCAGGCGGTCACGCCGTCCTGCGTCTCCTGCCAGCGGAAGTAGTCCTGGTTGGATCCATCGGTGGTCTGGGCAGGCAGCAGGTTGGCGATGGCGCCCCGATAGTGGTCGAACCCCTGCAGGTTCGGCGCGTCCAGGCCGCCCACGTCGGTGGTCGACAGGTGCCACTTGCCGATAGCCGTGGTGGCGTAGGGGATGGGCGCGGCGCGGAGCATCTCGGCGATCGTCACCTCGGAGAGCGGCAGGCCGCCCTTCCGATCGAACGGACCCACCCCGGTGCCGATCCCGGTCCGGCGCGGCATGCGTCCGGTGAGCAGGGCGGCGCGCGTGGGGGTGCACACGGGCATCGCCCACGCGTGTTCGAAGCGCACGCCCTCAGCGGCCAGGCGATCCAGGGTGGGGGTGGACGGCGCCGTGGGCTGCACGCCATAGGTCGACACCGCGTCCACGCCGACGTCGTCCATCACCACCAGCAAGACGTTGGGTGGGCGCTTCACGTCGGTGTCCGGCGCGGGGTCGGTGTCGACCTTGTCTGTGTCCTCGACGACCTCGTCGGGAGGGGGTGCATTGGCGGCGTGACAGGAGAGGGTTGCTCCCGCGATCCACAGCGCAGACAGACGACGCACGCGAGCACCCCACATGGCCAAGCGTAGCGTGCCGCGTCGATGGCGGCATTCGCGCGGATCCGACGTGATCGTGCTACAACGCCGCGTCGTGCGTTCTGGGAGGAATCATGCGCCGCGTTCTGGGGATCGCTGGGCTGCTCGCCCTGTCGACGGGCTGCCTCACGTTCAAGGCGGAGGATTCGCCCGCGGGGAAGGGGGCGGGCGACGTGTCGTCGCAAGACGAGAGCGACCCCGACGGCGACGGCCTGAGCAACGCTCAGGAGGACTCGCGGGGCACCGATCCGTTCAACCCCGACAGCGACGGCGACGGCGTGTCGGACGGCGACGAGGTGGACGCGGGCTCCGACCCCCTGGTGGCGGGCGGCAGCGGCGGTGGGAGCGCAGGCGGCGGCGACACGGGCCCGGTGGACAGCGACGGCGACGGCCTCTCCGACGCGGTGGAGGCGCGCCTCGGCACCGATCCGGACGACGCCGACAGCGACGATGACGGCCTGGAGGACGGCGCGGAGAACACCCAGGGCACCGATCCGCTGAACGACGACACCGACGGCGGTGGCGTGAACGACTTCGACGAGCTGAGCTCCGGCACCAATCCGTGGTACGGCGGCGACGACGTCGTCCCCGACCCGGACGCCGGTCTGCCGGACCGCGACGGCGACGGTCTGCCCGACTCGCAGGAGGCGGCGAACGGCTGCGATCCCGATGATCCAGACTCGGACGGCGATCGGCTCTCGGATGGCGCTGAGGTGAAGGTGTTCGGGTCGGACCCGACCGAGGTGGACACCGACGGCGACGGCCTCGACGACGACGACGAGGTGGTGCTGTTCGGCACCGATCCCGCGCTCGCCGACAGCGATGGCGGCGGCGTCACGGACGACGTGGAGCTGGACGACGGCACCGACCCGCGCTGGCCCGGCGACGACGGCGGCGTGATCGGCACGCCTGGCCCCGACGCCGATCACGACGGCCTCTCGGACGACGACGAGCGGCACCTGGGCACCAACCCGCAGGACCCGGACTCGGACCACGACGGAATGCGCGACCGCGCTGAGGTCGACATCGGCACCGATCCGCTCTCGCAGGACACCGACCGCGACGGGCTCTCGGACGGCGCCGAGGCGCTGCGCTGGAACAGCGATCCGCTCGACGACGACACCGACGGTGACGGCCTGACGGACGGTGTCGAGGTGCTGGCGCACAACACCAACCCGCTGCTCGTGGACACAGATGGCGACGGCCTGACGGACGCCGCCGAGGTGCGCGTGCACGGCACCCGCCCGACCGACCCCGACACTGACGGCGGCGGCGAGAACGACGGCGACGAGATCCTGCACGGCCACAACCCGAACTGGGCCGGCGACGACATCTAGGAGGGCACGTGCGTCCTGGGATCGCCCTGTGTCTGCTGTCGGCCGGGTGCGTCGCGCCCAACCCAAGCGAAGGCGCCGACAAGTCGACGTCGCCCGTCGTCGCTCAACCCGAGGTGGCGATGGCCCCGCTCTCCCTGACCTCTCCCGCGTTCGCGCCGGGCGCTGAGATCCCCCTCGAGTACACCTGCCAGGGCGGCGACACGTCGCCCGAGTTGGCCTGGTCGGGCGCGCCGGCGGGCACCCGCAGCTTCGTCCTCATTGAGCACGACCCGGACGTGCCGGACCCCGCCGCACCCAAGCGTCAGTGGGTCCACTGGGTGATGTACGACCTTCCGCCGGAGCTCACGGGCCTCGCGAAGGGCGCGCAGGTCGCCCCGACCGGCGGCCGGGATGGGAACAGCGACTTGGGCAAGGCAGGCTACGGCGGCCCGTGCCCGCCGATCGGTCGCCACCGCTACTTCCACACGCTCTACGCGCTGGACACGGTGCTGGGCGACCGGGGCCCGCTCACCCGTGACGCGCTCGAAGCGGCGATCGCAGGGCATGTCCTGGCCAAGGCCGAGCTGATCGGCACCTACCAAAAGTCGCCCTGACCGCGCTGCCGTGCGCGCGCACCGACCCGACCCGACGTCGGCCTCGCCCCCAGAGCCCGCGCGGGCACGGTCCGAGCGTTCGTTATAGGCTCGCCGCCCGCTGGCACCCCGTCAGCGATTTGGCCGCCCGCCCTTCGTCGGGGCGTCGGCATGGAGCACGCCATGAGTGACGAAGAAGGCTACGACTTCCAACCGCGCGAGCTGTCCCCGGTCGAGACCGTCCGACACAGCACCGCGCACTTGCTCGCGAGCGCCGTAGCGCACCTGTACCCGGGCTCTCGGTTCGCGATCGGGCCGCACGTGGAGCACGGCTTCTACTACGACATGGACATCGAAGGCGGCGTGATCTCCGAGGACGATCTCCCCCGGATCGAGGAGGAGATGAAGGCGATCGCCAAGCAGAACCTCCCGTTCCTGCAGACGGCCAAGCCGCGCGAAGAGGCGCTGGCCTGGGCCGACGCGACGCTGCAGCCCTTCAAGCGCGAGCTGATCGAGGGTCTGCCGTCCAAGGTCTTTGGCTTCTACACGCACGGTGACTTCACCGACATGTGCGCGGGTCCGCACGTCCGCTACTCTTCCAAGCTCAAGCACTTCAAGCTCACCCGCGTCGCGGGCGCCTACTGGCGCGGCGACGAGAAGCGCCCGATGCTGACGCGCGTCTACGGCGTCGCGTTCGAGACGAAGGAGGAGCTCGAGAAGCACCTGCACTTCGTCGAGGAGGCGAAGAAGCGCGACCACCGCAAGCTCGGTCGCGAGCTCGACCTGTTCATGTTCCACGAGTGGGCGCCGGGCTCCGCTTTCTGGCTCCCGCACGGCGAGTTCATCTACAACCTGCTCGGCTCGCGCATGCGCGAGCTGCTCGCGGGCTCCGGCTACGACGTCGTTCGTACGCCGCTCGTGTTCGACAGCAAGCTGTTCGAGACGTCCGGCCACTGGGAGCACTACCGCGACGACATGTTCCACTTCCCCGAGTCGCACCACGGTGACAAGCAGGAAGCGCAGGTTGGCTGCGGGCATGATCACGGCGACGATGACGGGAAGACCCTGGGCCTCAAGCCCATGAACTGCCCGTCTCACATGCTGATCTTTCGGTCGCGCAAGCGCAGCTACCGTGAGCTGCCGCTGCGCATCCACGACCAGGGTGTGCTGCACCGCAACGAGCGCTCCGGCGCGCTGTCGGGCCTGACGCGCGTGCGTCAGTTCTGCCAGGACGACGCCCACATCTTCTGCCGCGAGGATCAGATCGCGGACGAGGTGGCGTCGCTGCTGCAGCTCGTCGAGAACGTCTACGGCGCCTTCGACATGACCTTCAACCTGTTCCTCTCCACGCGCCCCGCCGCCAAGCTCGGCGACGACGCGCTGTGGGATCGGGCTGAGGGCGCGCTGCGCGAGGCGTTGGCGCGGTCGGGTCGGGAGTACAAGATCAAGGAGGGCGACGGCGCCTTCTACGGTCCCAAGATCGACTTCGAAGTCATGGACGCGCTGGAGCGTCGGCACCAGTGCGCGACCATCCAGCTCGACTACCAGCTGCCGCGTCGCTTCGAGCTTCAGTACGCCGGCGCCGACAACCTGCTGCACACCCCCGTGGTCATCCACCGCGCGGTCATGGGCAGCTTTGAGCGCTTCATCGGCATCCTCATCGAGCACTACGGCGGCAACTTCCCCGTCTGGCTGGCGCCTGAGCAGGTCCGCATCCTCACCGTCTCCGAGAAGACGAACGAGTACGGACACTCGGTGCTCGCGCAGATGAAGGCCGCCGGTGTCCGCGCCACCTTCGACGATGGCGACGAGAAGGTCGGCTACAAGATCCGCGCCGCGCACGGCAAGAAGCTGCCGTACATGGCCGTCATTGGCCCGCGCGAGGTCGAGGAAGGCACCGTCGCCGTCCGCGGCCGCAACGACGTGGACCTGGGCTCGATCAAGGTCGAGGACTTCATCGCCCGCGTGAAGGGCGAGTCCAAGATCCCGTTCTAGCGAACGCCCCTCCGGCGCGCGGCCATGGGTGCCGCGCGCCGTTGCGGGGCGCCGCTGCCGGTTGATGTCCGTAGTTGTTCGATGGGGCGGGGCGCGCAGGCCGCCCACCCCAGGGTGCTGACGGGCAGGGGATTGTGTCCCCGGCGCGCTCCCCGCGGATTTCTGCGGGGGGCCCCGAAACTGCCCTGTCATTCAAAATGGTTTGTGCCGATGAGGTGGATGGTAGACGATCCCCTCGGAGGTGGCATGTCCCTCGACCTTGCGTTCTTGCTGGCCCTCGCCTGCGTGGCGGTGGCGTTGGCGACGGGGCGCGTGGTGGCGGCGTTGCCGGGCTTGGCTGGCGAACTGGGTGTCGAGGACGTGTCGGACGGGCTGCTGCACGCGCTGGAGCGCGGCCTTCACGGGTTCCGCACCTGGGTGCTCGCGGCGCCCTTCTGCTGGTTGGTCACCGCCTGGGCTTCCAACCACGCCAGCCACTCTGAGACGCTCGGCGCGGTCGCCCAGGGCGCCGGTCTCCTTCCGATCTTCGGCGTGCTCTTCACCCTCGGCGCGGGGCTCTGGCGCTTCTCGGTCGCCACGTCCGCCGCCACCGCGGAAGAGGGCGCTGAGGCCTTTGGCCGTGAGCTCGCCGCGGCCACGCTCGCCGGTCTCTCGGCCCTGGCGTTCGCCCTGTCGATCGGCGGCACCGTTCACTGGGTGTTCGGCCTGTTTTAGGGCGGGTCGGTCACGCGGTAGTACCCGACGCGCAGCGTGGGCGTCGCGTAGCGCTCCCACAGCCAGCCCCGCGCGATGATCTGCGCTTCGGCGAGCGGCTGCAGCGTGTGGCTGTGCTCGAACGCGGCGCACAGATCGGCAGGCTCTCCCGGCTCGACGGACGTGCACAGGGCGGAGCGGTAGTAGATCACGCACGAGGACGGGGCGATGGGGTCGGACACGTCCTGCCAGGTCAGGCGCTGGTCGAGGAACGCGAGGCCGTCACGCAACAACAGCCCGCGATCGGTCACCTCGCGCTCGGTCACCACGGTGCAGCCGTCAGGGACCTCCGGTAGGTGCTGGCGGATGAAGGCGTACTCCTCGGCCAGCGTGAACCGGCTGTAGGCGTCGGGCAGGGTGGTGGCGGTCAGACCTGCGACGCCAAGCGCGGCGAGCACGGCGAGCGACGCCCGCGCGTCTTGCCGGGTCCACTCGACCGCACGATCGACGAGGCCCTCGACGCCGAGCCCGATGAGCAGGGCCATCCAGGGGAGCACCCGCAGCTGGTGGCGCGCCAGACACCACACCGGCGTCGCGCCGATCGACCAGCTCGCGTTCGCGACGAGCGAGCCGAGCGCGAACATCAGGGCCAGCGTCGCCAGGCCGCGGCGTGATCCGGGTCGGCCCCACGGCGCGGTCAAGGTCAGCGCACCCAGCGCGGTGGGCACGAACGCCGCGTTGAATGGGGCGTAGTGGTCGAGGCCCCAGGTGAGCGCGCCGTGGCCCTGGTCTAGGCTCGCGCCGCGCGCCGACGGCCCCTGGGCGAGTGTCACGCCGAGGAGGTCGGGCAGCGCCACCAACGCGACCAGCGCGCCGACCGCCGCGACCCGCTGGCTCGGCCATCGGACGCCGCACGCGAGCGCCCAAAATCCGAGCAAGAAGGGGATCGCCATGCCTTCGGGCCGCATGGCGGAGGTCAGCCCGAGCGACAGGCCCACCCAGGCTACGTCTCTGGCGGGAGGCGCGCCAGGCGCCGTCGCCGCGATCACCGCCACCAGGGTGAGCAGGATCTCCACGATCTGCGGCGCGTCGGTGTGGCTGTAGCGGACATGCAGGCCTACACCGCCGAGCACCAAGGCCGCGACGAGCCCCGCCAGCCGACCACCACCCACGCGGCGCGTCACGAGGTCGATCAGCGGCACACAGAGCGCTCCGGCGACGGCCACGACACCGAACACCACCCGGTCGTCGACGACCGCGCCCAGCGCCCACACGGCGCGCATGAGCGCCACCAGGCCATGGGTGTAGCGCCACTGGATCTGGTCCCAAGGTTGGAACACCTCGTCGGTGCGTGGGTTGATGTCGTGGGGGACGGCCGGGGCGGCGATGCGAAGCGCGAGCGCGAGCGCGAACATCAGCGCTGCGGTCAGCCACGCGCTGGGCGGAGTCGACCTGCGATTCGACCCCAGCGCGCGCGCGCCGAGCGCGAGCCAGGCGAGCCAGGCCAGGGTCAACGGCAGGAGCACGAGACCAGAGGCGTTCGGCGTGGACGTCACCGCTCCCCCGTGGCCTTAAGGCTTGGCGACTGGACCGAACCGGACCGACCCGCGCAGATCGGCGACGATGTTCGCGCGCTCCCGGCCGGCGAGCGGCGTGCGCGCGCCGACCTCAAACCCGAAGCGCTTGCCGTCGCCAAAGCGAAGGCCGCCGCCCACCGACACCACGTCGACCGGCGCGGTCCGCAGGAAGCCCGCGTCCACGTCCGCCACGATCCCAAACTGGGGGATCGGTCGGAACTCCAGGCCGAGGTTCACGTTCCCGCCGATGGACGGGACCGCGGTGACGCCCGACCCAGCCAGCACGGTGACCGTGAAGCTGTCGTGCAGCCGCACCCAGGGGTGGGCCTGCCAGACCGTGCTCACGGCCAGCTCGCCGCCGTACGGGCGGCCGTAGTGGTACAGCCCGGTCGCGGTGGGGAGCACCACCTTGACGTGGCTGCCGATCGTGAAGTCGCGCACCGGCGACTCTGCGAACGCAGCACCCACCGACAGGTGCCCGAGGCCGATCGCGGACGCCGACAGCGACGCGACCGCCAGGTCGTAGCGCACCGCCTCCAGGCGCCCGAAGACCTCGACGCCGGGGATGATCTGGTAGCTCCCGTCCAGGTTCAGGCCGCCGACGACGTAGCCGTAGAAGTTGGGGCGATCGATAGTGATGCGGCCGCCCGCGCCCACGCCAAATTCGGAGCGGGTGCAGGTGCGCCGGGGCGCGCCCAAGGCGCCGTCCGTGAACCACGCCTGGGTCGGGCCGTCGATGAAGCCGTCGGACGCGGCCTCGCAGGGGTCGGCGGCGTGCGCGGTGGCCAGCAGGGCGAGCAGGGTGATCACGGGGTCACCTCGAACTTGCCGTCGCCGTTGAGGTCGAGCACCAGCGGGTTGGTGTAGGACATCGGCGCGCCGCCGGGCACCACCACGCTGTAGGCGTAGCCAAGCTCGCCTCGCTTGGGCAACGGTGGGGCGGTCAGCGGGCCGACGTCGGTCAGGCACTCGACGCTCGGCTTGTCGGTGAGCGCGTCCACGTCGGTCCAGTCGATGTGGCCGTCGCCGTTGTTGTCGCTGGTGTCCGGCCAGCCGTTGCAGTCCAGGTCCGCGCTGTCGACCAGCGGCGCGCCGGCCTCGACGACGATCCAGGCGTCGCCGGAGTCGGGCAGCAGATCGGCGAGCGGGAGCGTCATGTTCAGACGATCCAAGCCGTCGAGGTCGTCCTCGGACGCGGGGTGGGCGAGCTCGTCGCGCAGCGTGCGAACGACGCGGCCGTTCACGACCACGCGCACCTCCTCGACGGGGATCCACGGGGCCGCGCGCACCACGATCGACAGCGCGCCCGACGTGTCCGGTTGGAAGGGCGTGAGCGAAGGACCATGGGCGGCGCTTGTGTCGTCGTCGAGCGACACGGAGAGCACCGGGCCGTTCGTCCCGATCATCCGACCGTCGCGGACCGAGGCGTCGAACAGGCCCACGTCGAAGTCGGCCACCGACGTGTCCGCCCACACCAGGTTTCGTGGGAAGCCGATGACGCTCTCGGTGAGCGTGTGGCTGTCGCTGTTCGCGGTGCCCGCGCGCAGGACGCCCTGGTTCAGCAGGTAGAACCAGATCGCGCGGTAGGGCTGGTAGACCGAGTTGGCCGATCCGTTCATCACCTCCTCGGCGTCGAAGTCGCTGTTCGCGTGCGCAGCGCCCGGCGGCGTGCGCAGGAAGAGCGACGCGCCCGAGCCGTCGTAGGACTTGGGCAGCGGCTTGGTGCCGTCCAGATCGATGGCGTCGACCCAGCCAAAGTCGCGGCCAAACTGGAAGCCATCGTACGGGTGGTTGAGCTGGGCGACGCCGTTGCCCTCGTCCCACCCGTGGCCGACGAGGCGATCCATGAGCGCGCCGGGCTCGACCAGCTCGTCCCACGGCGCGCCGCGCAGCGAGTCGGTCGGGTCGTACTTCACCGGCCAGAAGTTGAAGTGGCCGATCACCCGCGGGTACGACGAGTCGGAGAACAGCGGGAACAGGATGTGGCCGGTGGTCTCCGTGCCCTCGATCACCGCGAGCCGCGACGACGCGTCGAGCGCGCCGAGCGCCGCGCTGTAGTCGCCGACCACGTCGTGCTCAGTCGACGCGATCACGTCGACGCGCGCGGCGAGCCAGGCGCGAACCCGATCTTCGCCGCCCAGGCTGGAGTCAAACGACGGCGCGCCGTGCACGTGGAAGTCGCCCGACAGCGTGCCCTCGGGCTGAAGCGGCAGAGTCTCGACGGCGAGCGTGGCGGACGTGCTTGCGCCGGCCGTCACCGTGACCGTGGTGTGCGCGAGCGTGGTGAACGGCCCGGCCGCCGCGTACAGCTCGTAGGTGCCGGGCGGGACGACCAGCGACGTGGGTCCGTCGACCAGAACGCGGTTGCAGGCGGGCGATCCGCCGTGCGGGTTGCCCAGCAGCGGCGCGCAGGACGCGAAGTGCCCCAGGAAGGTGCCCATCAGCGCGTCGGCCTCGTCGGCGGTGGTCGGGTCGACGAACACCAGCAGGTGGTCGGTCACACCGTCGACCGTGCCGTCGACGACCAGCTCGCCGACCGCCGGCACGGTGAGATCTGCGGCGGTCGCGTCGCCTCCGCCGACCTTCACGTCGTCCGACGTCACCAGTTGGCCGAACGCCTCGACCTCGAGTGTGTAGGTCCGGTCCGGCGGGACACGCGCGGAGAAAGTGCCGTCAGCAGCAGGGATCACGTGGGTCCATGGCGTACGCGTCGAGGGGTCGTCCGACGCCGCGCCCTCGCTGATCACGACCTGCGCGCGGACGGGGGCGCCGAGGCTGCCCACGTCGCCGGCCTCCTGCACGATGCGTCCCGTGAGCGTGACGAAGGGCTCATCCCACAGCTGCTTGCGCAGCTCCAGCGCGATGTCCGACACGCCGGAGACCGCTGCGCCAGGCGCCACGGCCAGGAAGCGCTCGTAGACCTCGGCGTCGCGCGGCAGCAGCACGCGGGTGGGCGTGCCGATCGCGCTGATGATGTCGCTGTGAAAGCCGCTCACGCCTTCGCGATCACAGGCGACCTCGCCGTAGCTCGCGCCCGGCTGCTCATGCGCGGCGGCCACCATGTACGGAGTGGTGACGATGGCGTCGCCCACGTCCGACAGGCCGAACGCGGGGTGGGTGAACCCTGCGCCGACGGCGGGCGCGAACGGGATCTGTCCACGATCGCCAAAGTAGAAGCCGTCGCCGACGAACACGGACATCGGGTCGACGCCCTCGTGGATCAGCTCGGTCCGAACGCGGATTCCTGGCTCACAGGGCCGGATCTCGTAGCGGGTCGCGACGCGCACGTCGGGGCGGTTGTCCAAGGTGCCGGTGACCTGCACCGCTTTGATGTCGCCGTCGTCCAGGATCTGGAGCGTGTCGTAGTGCGCGACGTCTTGGGGGAGCAGGCCGGTCGCTTGCAGCAACTGTCGGAGGTCGTCGTCGTTGGCGCCTCGGTTCGACAGGTCGACCAGGTTGCCGCCGGTTGGCCCCAGGTAGTGCGGGTGGTCCAACGCCTCAATGACCGCCACGACCTTGTCGTTTCCAAGCACCACATCGCCAAGGGCGCCCAGCGCGCCGACGCCGCCGGGCACCTGGGCAGGGTCGGTCACCACGAACACTTCGCTGGTGCCAGACTCACAGGTGTACGCGACGGCCTTGCACGGGCTCGGGACCACGCAGTCGTCGGCGCCGCCGAGGCAACCCTCCGGAGCGGGGCAGGCGGTCACGAGCAGGAGGGGCAGGGGCAGCAGGTAGGTGCGCATGGTCTGACCCTAGCGGATAGAGGCGGCGTTCGCGAGCGGTGCCGCTCGCGAGCACGAGGGAGCGCTGTCGTGGCCACGCTGCGCAAGATCGCCGTTCGGCTCGTGGTGTGGAGCACGCGACTGGTGGTCGCGGCGCTGCTCTTGAGCGTGCTTCAGGTGGTCGCGTTGCGCTGGGTGAACCCGCCAATGACCTGGACGATGGTCGAGAGCGGGTGGGAGCGTGGCGCGATGCCGCAGCAGCGCTGGCTCGACATGGACGCGCTGGGTCGAGAGGTCCCGCGCGCGGCGGTGGCGGCCGAGGACGGCTGGTTCTGGCACCATCACGGCTTTGACCTGGGCGCCATCGAGGCGGCGGTCGAGCACAACGCCGAGTCCAAGAAGGTGAAGGGCGCGTCGACCATCTCCCAGCAGGTCGCGCGCAACGTGTTCCTCTGGCAGGGGCGCACCTGGGTCCGCAAGGGCCTGGAGGCCTGGTACACCGTGCTGATGGAGGCGCTGGTGCCCAAGGCGCGCATCCTCGAGGTCTACCTCAACGTCGCGGAGACCGGACCGAACACCTTCGGCATGGAGGCGGGCGCCCGGCACTGGTTCGGCAGGTCCGCCAAGGCGCTCACGCCCGAGGAGTCCGCGCGGTTGGTCGGCATTCTGCCGTCCCCCAACAAGTGGGGGATCCGCGGCGACGTGGTCAACAAGCGGGTGCCGGTCATCCTCGAGCACAAGGTGCCGTTCCCGGGTGAGCGAGGCTTCGCGGATATGGCCAAGCGCGCGCCCAAGTCGGTGGGCTGGCGGGTGTGGTTCGACTGAGTCGGTGGTGGACCCGACACGCTGGATTTCCGCCTTGGAGGCGGAACGGGGGCGTGGGGGGCGTTAGTCGGGTGGCGTTCCCCCACGGGTGCCTCGTGACCGCACGCCTTGTCCGCTCTGCCTCGGCTTTCGCGACGCTGTTCCTCGTCGCCTGCGCGACCTCGGACGTGTCCGTGGACCCGGACCCCTCGGCGCCGCTCGCCGCGGGTGAAGCTCCCGGCGCGTCGCCCGATGTGTACGCGGACGCAGCGCAGACCTGGGAGGTCCCCGCTGACCTGCTGCAGGCGATCGCGCAGACCGAGACCGGCGGCAAGATGGTGTCGGGTCAGGAGGAGATCGAAGGTTGGGCGCCCGCGTTCGGCGTGATGGGCCTGCGCGGCGAACACCTGACGGACGGCGCGCGCCTGGCCGGCTTGGATGAGGCAATCGTCCGCACGGATCGCGCGTCCAACGTGATGGCCGCTGCGGCGCTGCTGTCGTCGTGGGCCGACGAGGTCGCGCTCGACCGCGCAGACCTGGGCGCGTGGGCGCCGCTCGTCGCGCGCTACGCCGGCATTCCGGACGCCAACGCGACCGCGTCGTACGTGTGGGACGGCGTGTTCGGCAACCTTCAGCGCGGCTTCGTCGTCGAAGGTGGCTTCGTCGGAGGCATGGACGTGGTGCCCGCGTGGCCTCGACCGACGGTGTCGGCGTCGGTGCTGGGCGCGGAGCACCCGTACGCGGTGTGGCGTCCGTCGCCCAACTTCAACACCCGCAGCGCGGGCGCCGGCGGCGTCAGCATGGTCATCATCCACGACTGCGAGGGCGCCTACTCCGGGTGCTGGGGCTGGCTCACCGACGCCGCGTCCGGCGTGAGCGCACACTACGTGATCAGCGAGACGGGCTCGGAGATCTCGCAGCTGGTCCATGAGGCCGACCGCGCCTGGCACGTCGGCGCCACCTACGACTGCGCGCTCAACGGCAACACGGACTGCAGCCTCAACGGCTGGAACGTGAACCACTTCTCGGTGGGCATCGAGCACGCCGGCTTCTCGTCGCAGACCAGCTGGGACGACCACATGCTGGACGTGTCCGCGCAGCTCGTCTGCGACATCACGACCACGCACCAGATCCCGCGCGACAGCTACCACATCGTCGCGCACGCCACGCTCCAGCCCTACAACCGCACGGACCCCGGCGCGGGCTGGCCGTGGGTCGACTACCTTGACCGCGTGCACGCCGCGTGCGGCGAGGCGACGAGCGGCGGCACCGCGGGGCAGCTGGTGATCGACAGCAACAACGCGGCGAACGACCCGAGCGTTGCCCGCGTCGACACCTCCGCCAACTGGACGTCGAGCGCCAACGTCTCCGGCTACTGGAACACGGGCTACTGGGTGGCGCCCACCTCGCCCGTGTCCGACCCGGCGCGCTTCCAGTTCTTGGCGGCCTCGCCGGTCTGCTACAAGGTCGACGCGTGGTGGACAACCGCGGCGGATCGATCGACCTCGGCGCCGTGGATCGCGTACGACGCGGGCGGCGTTGAGGTCGGCCGCGCGGTGGTCGATCAGACCGCGCGCGGCTCCCAGTGGAACACGCTCGGCACCTGGGGCTTCACGCCGGGCTGGAATCAGGTCGACCTCTCCCGCTGGGCGACGGCGGGGGCGGTGGTCGTCGCGGACGCGGTCCGGCTCACGCCGGCCACCGGCTGCGAGCGCTGCGGCGATGGCGTGCTGGACGCAGGCGAGCGGTGCGACGACGGGGATCTGGTGTCGGGCGACGGCTGCTCGTCCACCTGCCAGCCGGAGCTGCACATCACGGCGGTGAGCGCGGTCACGCCGGGCAACCCTCTGACGCTCACCGCGGACGGCGCCGCCCCTGGGCAAACGATCACGTTCTACGCGGGCTCGGGTCGAGGGACGTCGCCGGTGCCTGGCTGCGCCTCCGCGTCGCTGCCGTTCACGCCGCGCTACACGCTCGGACACGGCACGGCCGACGGTACGGGGCACGTTTCCGTGCCCATCACGTCGCCGTCCTACCTCGCGCACAAGGTCTTCAAGTTCGTCGCGGTCGATGACGCCGCCTGCGAGCTCTCGCCCGCGTGGCGCCAGCGCTTCTAGGCGTCGCTCACAGCCGCGACAGACCCACGCGTCGACGCGCCTGCAGGCATGCGTCGGCGCCCACCTCAAAGTCGCGGCACGCGTGCGGGCGGATGGCGTAGATCGCGCAGCGCCATGGCGGACCGCCGGGGTTCAGGCCCACGCAGCGGCCGCCCGGGCGGTCCAGGTAGCGGAACTCGCCGTCGGCGGAGATGAGGTCGGGGCGGACGAGGTTGACCGCGTCCTCGGGCTCGACGGACACGGCGTGGAAGCCCTCGCGGCAGCACGCACCGCACGCGGCGCAGTCGCTGTGATCGAGCTTTCGCTCCCAGCGCACACACGCGGGCGACGCCGGCGCGATGGCACGATCGTGGGCGCGGCAGTGGGTCGTCTGCGAGGTGCTCCACGCGCAGGTGTCGCAGGTGCCGGCGCTCGGGTGGGCCGCGATGCCAACCACGGTCCGGGGGCGGGTGCGGGACCACAGCGAGTCTGGTTCGGCCGCGTCGCGGACCAGATCCGCCATGTCGGCGGTCGCGCGGAGCGCGTCGAGCAGCGGGCCGGACCACTTGCCGCGCACCGCCTCGGGCCACGCGGCGCGCGCGAGTGGGATGGCGGGGTCGTCGCCCGCGCCGAGCGCGTCAGGCGGTAGCGCGTCCCAGTAAGGTCGCCAGGTCGTGGTCGGCGCGAGCATGTCCCGCAGGCCGTACAGATCGGTGAGCGCGGCCTGCAGGCGGTGACACGCGTGCTCCTGCACGGCGGCGAGCGCGTCCTCAGTGTTGTCCAGGCCCCAGTCGACCTCGCGCAGCATGCTCGGCCCCTGCACCAGCGCGTGCACGATCTCGTGCAGGATCATCTGCGCCACGCTGTCGTCGGGATCGAAGTCGGACGGCGGGCACAGGGTCAACGTGTCGCGGCCATCCCACGACGCGTACACGTCCGGGGCGCGGGCGACCTTCCAGCCCAGGCGCGCGGCGCAGCGCAGCCAGATCGCGTCGAGCGGGTCGCCATACGTGCCAGGGATGGTGCGTGTCATGCGCGGCGCCTATCTCGGGGTGTCACCTCCGCGTAAGTGCAGCATGTCAGACGCTGGGCCATGACATGGGTATCCGGGACGCAAACCCCTACGGCCGGACGGTCGGATGGCTGCGCGGTGCCCGGAAGGGACGCCCTCGAGGAACACGCGCGCTGCTCTCCCCCTTGTGTGGCGCGCAAGATGGACTCGGGACGCACCCTGGAGCCTTCGACCACCCCGCCGCGAATGCGCGCGCTGGACCGGCCCGTTAGCGGACCGGGGGGGCGCGCATGGACGGCGTGGACGCCAAGGCCTCGCTGGGCCCGCACGACGCACGCTACCGCCTGGACTACCTGCTCGGTGAGGGCGGCATGGCGGTGGTCTGGCGGGGCTACGACTCCGTCAAGCAGAAGCTCGTCGCCATCAAGGTGGTGCGCGGCGGAGGACGGGCGACCGCGGTCCGGGTCAAGCGCTTGACCGCCGAGCTGCGCGCGCTGTCCAGGCTGGAGTCCGCGCGACATCCCAACCTGGTGCAGGTCTACGCGTTCCACGAGTTCGAGGACCCGGCGACCAAGGAACAGCGCGCCTTCATCGTCATGGAGTACGTCGAGGGGGGCAACGTCGAGCAGCAGATGCACGCGCTGGGGCGTCTGCCGCCGCGTCGTGCGGTGCGTTGGGTAGTGCAGGTGCTGTCGGCGTTGGGCGTCGCGCATCGGGTCAACGTCGTCCATCGCGACATCAAGCCGTCGAACATCCTGCTCGACCGCGAGGGCAACGCGGTGCTCGCGGACTTTGGCATCGCCATGTTCTCCGACGAGGTGGATCGCTTCACACGGACGGGCGTGATGATGGGGTCCGTGGCTTACGCGCCGCCGGAGCAGCGCCTGTCGGCCAAGGACGCGCGGCCCACGTCGGATCTGTACGCGACTGGCGCCGCGCTCTACCAGATGCTGACGGGGGAGCGCCCCGATCACCTGTTCGCCGAGCCGATCGAGGACGTGCGCTGGCAGCTGGTGGACGAGCCGCTTCGGTCGGTGCTCTTCAAGGCGATGAAGAAGGACCCGGACGACCGCTACCAAACCGCCGACGCCATGGCCGACGCGCTGGAAGCGTGCGTCGCGTCGCTGCCACCGGACGAGGTCGCCGACGCGCTCACCCGGTTTCCGGGGCGCAGCGCCGACAGCCGAGACGGCGCATTTCCGACGTTTGGACAGACAAAGACGGCGGACGGGCTCCCGGAGTTCGACGACGACGGTGGTCGGGCGCTCACCCCGGCTCGGGTCGCCTTGGCGCTGGGCAGCGTGCTGATGGTCGTGCTGATGGTGTGGCTGACGGGCCCGGCCAGCGGGCCCCCTGCGAGCGCGCCTGTGGCGGCGGTCGGGTCGGCGACGTCTGTCGCTCCCGCGGCCGATCCCTCGGCGGTTCCGCCCTCCGGTTCGGCGGTGGCTCCGGTCGCGTCGCTCGCGCAGGCCTCGCGTGAGGCTGTGGCCGCCGTCTCCCCGGACGCGCCGCGCGCGAGGCTCAAGACTGTCGCCCCGGCCCCCGTCTCGCCCGAGATGGCGCCGATCGCCGGCAAGTGGCGCCGCAACGGTGGGTCGGTTGGGCCCTCGACGTTCGTGGTCGGAGGCGATCCGTCAGCGCTGCGCGGAACGTTCGCCTACAGCCGCGCGAACACGGTGGTGGGCGAGGGGACGCTCTCGAAGGGCACCTGGGATCCCGCCGTACGGCAGGGCGCGGTCGAATTTGAGTACGCGGAGACGACCGTCCGCCTCGACCTCAAGCTCATGCCAGACGGTACGCTGGCGGTGACGTGTTGCGGAGGTGGCGCTGTGAACATGGGAGACATCCAGTACCGCCGGGCGGAGTGATCCCCCGCGTCAGTATCCGTGGTAGAGCAGGGTTGGGGGTGTGAGTGAGCGGTGGGATGTGGCTGCACATGGTGCGCAACGGCATAGAACGCCCGGCGGTCGCCGTGCTTGGACGCCCACGAACGCTCGGACGAGCGCGTGACTGTGATCACGTGATCGCCGACCCGAGCGTGTCCTCCCACCACGCCTCGGTCTGGTTCGAGAACGGCTGCGCTTGGATCCGCGACCTCGGCAGCCGCAACGGTACGTGGATCGACCGCGCGCGCGTCTCGGCGCCCGCCGTACTGAACGATGGCGCCCGGGTCCGCCTCGGGTCCACGATCGAGTTCGTCGTCCGCGCGGCCGCGCCTGTCGTGCCGACCCGCCAGGACGCCTTCGCCGTCGAAGACGTGGAGACGATGGTCCGGCATCCCTTCTTCGCGGATCGCTTCTTCCTGGGCGACAGCGACCACGCCGACCTCCGGGTGGCGGACGCGGGCGGCGGCGTCGCGCTCTTCCTGCACCCAGACGGCGACATCTGGCGGTCCACCGTCGACGACGACGGCCCGCTTGAGCTGGGCGAGGTGTTCACCTGCGGCGGTCGCCGCTTCCGCGTGGTGGCGGACGACGGGTCCGTGGGCCTCGGCGCCACGATCGGCGACGCACGCCTGCCGTTCCGTCTCACGCTGACGCTCGATGGCGTCGCGGGCGCCGAAGCGATCATCGACGACCCGCAGACGGGCGCGCGCCACGTGATCGACGCCGAGAACCGGGCCGTGCTGCTCTACGCGCTCGCCAAGCGCGCGGTGGACTCGCGCAGCACGGGCGACGAAGACGATGCGTGGTGCTCGGACGAGGACATCACGCGGGACGTCTGGGGACGGCGCTCGTCGTCGGACGCAAACAGCCTGCACGTGCTGGTCCACCGCCTGCGCAAAGAACTGAAAGAGGCCGGGTTCGACCCCTGGTTCATCGAGAAGCGGCGGAAAGCCATCCGGCTCGCGCTCGCCGACATCGTGATCAAGTGAGCCGGTGATGCTGACCGCCCTATGGGTCGCGACGGCGTTGGCGGGTTCTTCCCCGCTGGTGGAGGGGCACGTCGTCGCGCTCTCCACCTTCTCCGACGACCAGGGCGCGCCCGGCATCGGGGGCGGCGCGGCGTTCGGCGTGAACGCCTTCGGCCCGCTGTGGATGGAGGCGGTGCTGGAGGGCGCGTGGACGCCCGCGAGCGGTCCGCGTGTGGCGATGTGGCCGCGGCTCCGCGTGTTCGCCACGCCCCGCGACGAGTCGACCCGCGCGGCGCTCTCCTTCGCGGCGGGCGCGGGCATTCAGGTGCTGCCTACGCCTGCACGCGGGCAGTTCGAACTCTCGTCCGCGCTCGACGTTCGCGTCGCGCACAACGTCGCACTCCGCTTCGAGGGCGGCTGGCTGCCGACCACCACCACGCTCGCCGCGACGCGCTTCGCCTTGGGCGTGGTGTGGACTCGTCGGCGGGACTCGGCCCCCGTCGTCGAGGAGAAGGCCGTCCAGCCCTGGCTGCCGTTCCCAGAGTGCCGGTTCGTCGGACCTGCCGAGGCGCGGGCCTACTTTGGGGACGACGTCGCCGAGACGCGCGCGCCCGAGGGTACGGCGCCCACCGCGGTCGTCGCACCGGACTCGCCCCCGCCGCCCCCTGAAGGAGCCGTCTGGGTCACGCCGGGCTCAGGGCAGATCGCACCCGACGAGCTTCGCTTCGCCGGTCACACGGTCTGGGCGCGCCGCCTGCCGCCCGCCTACTGGGTGGTGTTCGCGCTGGCGGACGCGTCCCTGTCTGACGCTGAGGCGGCGCAGATCAGCGCGCTCGCGCGCGCGCCCGGGGTCGTCTGGCGCGTGCATGGCTCGTACTCGACCGAGGGCGACCTGGACCAGAACCGCGCCTTGGGTCTCGCGCGCGCGAACGCGGTGCGGGACGTGCTGATTCGCGCTGGCGTGCCCGCCAGCCGGATCCTGTCGACCGACGTGGTCGAGCCCAACCCGGGCGCCTCGTTGGAGGCCCAGCGCAGCGCCACCGTCGTCGCCGAACTCCCGCCTGAGGTGTCGCGATGATCGCCTTGTGGCTGGCTCTGTCTGTCGCGCAGGCTTCAGGCACGCACGTGGTGCTGGCCGGGGAGACCGCGGAGTCGATCGCGCGCATGGTCGGCGACCCCAAGCTCGCCGACGCGATCCGCGCGGAGAACGACATCGCGCTGGGCGCGCAGCCGGTGGTGGGCGCCGTGCTCCGACTGCCCGAGTCCGTGCCCGGATCCGGCTGCGAGCCGTCGCGCGTGCTGGACCACCACGGCCCGCTCTTCCTGCGCGCGACCCGCCGCGAAGCCGTGACCGTGACCCACGCCGACGGCACCCTCAGCCAGGAGTTGCACGACGTCGTGGTTCGCACGCACGTTGACGACCACACGGTGCTCAACCTCGCCGACGAGATCTGCACGGGCGCGGCCGGCGTCGACGGCGACTCGGTGGATGGCTTCGCGCGGGTCGAGCTGTCCGTGCCGCCGGACGCTGGCGCGCGGGACGTGATCACGCTCTTGCCCGGTACCTGCGTGATCATCACCGCCGTGGACCGGGTCCGGGACGCGCGCAGCTCGCTCGTCGACCTGACCCAGGGCGCCATCGTGGTCGAGCACCAGCCTGTCCCCGGCGACGTGATCGTGCGCACCGGCGGCACCGATCCCGCGGGCAGCGCGGTCACGGTCGGGCATCGCGGCGGCTTCCGCGTCGCGGTCGAGCCCACCGCCGCCCGCACCGAGGCGATCGGCGCCGAGGTCAGCACCACGGCCCAGGGCCACGAGGTCGTGCTCCCCGAGGGCTACGGCGGACGCACCACGTTCGGTGAGGCGCCCAGCGACCCGCACCCGCTCCCCACCACGCCCAAGCTCCTCTCTCCCGCGGATCGTGCGCCGCTCTTGGTGCCCGACTTCCGCGCGCAGGCGGCGCTGCGGGCGGGCAGCTACATCCTGCGCATCGCGCTGGCCGAGACGCCCGAGCTCCCGGTGTTCGCGACTGAGCTGCTCACCCCTACCTTCGCGCCGCTCTACCCGGATGAAACGCTCGTCCTGCCGTCCGGTCGAGGCGCGTGGACCTGGCAGATGTCGGCGGTCGACGCGCTCGGGTTCGAGGGCAAGCCGTCGCCCGGCCGCACCTTCTTCGCGCCGGTGGTGACGCCATGATCGTCTGGGTGGTCGCGCTCGGGGTGGCCTTCGGCCAGGACGCGGCGCCCGCGGTCTCCTCGGATGGCCTCGCTCCGGCGGTGTTCTCGGAGCGCGGCGTCGTCACCTCGGACTCCAACACCCAGCGGCTTGGTGCAGCGACCGTGCACGTTGGCTGGGCGCATGCGCCGTTCGTGCTCAAGGACGAACACGACAAGGCCGCGGTCATCCGCGATGATGGCGTGGTGTCGGTGTCGGGCGGCGTGGGCTTTGGTCCGCTGCGTCTCGGCGCGACCTTCGCTGGCTACCTGGCCACCAGCGACCGGTTCCAGGGCGTGCGGACGGCGCCGGGTGACCTCGGCGTCGACCTGCAATTCGTGCCGTTCTCTGCGTCGTTCAAGCGCCCGGGCTTCGGCTTGTTGGTCTACGCCTCCGCGCCGCTCGGCGGGCACCGGCTTGGCCTCGGCTGGGGCGCCGCCGCCTGGGAGGCGCGCGCGTTGATGGACGGCGTCGCGGGCCCCGTCTGGATCGCCGCAGAGGCCGGCGTTCGGGACACACCGGCCGTCCAGGTGGGCGATCTCGCGCTCGACACCTCCTTCGTCTGGCGGCAGGCGACGGGTGTCCGCTTCACCCGACACGGCGGCATGACGCTCGAGTGGCAGGGGGCGGTGGCGCTGCTGCACGCCATCCGCCCGGAGACCACCCCCGCCGAAGCGATCCTCTCTGGCTGGATCGACGCGGACCAGGGCCTCTCGGTGCGCTTGGGAGCCAGCGCGGGTCTGACTCCAGCCTGGACTGTGCCGTCCGTGCGTGCTTTTGCTGAGATCCACGGCGAGTTCGCGCGCAGGGCGCCCTCCCCGAAGTGACGGCGAGGCGCTGCGGTCTGGCAGATTGAGGGAGCAGTTCGCGCTCCTCTCACGCCGCGTCCTCCCTATGCACGCAGGGGTTTTGCAAGCTCACGCCATGATCACGGTGGCGGCGCCCACGGCCCCCGGTCAGCGCACCACCTGGAACGTGTAGGTGCGCGGCGTCGGGCCCTGCACCGTCACGTGCACGCCTCCGACGTCGCCCTCCACTGCGTCGGCGCCGGTGGTCGTGAGCGTGAGCTCGGCGCTCCCCGTGGAGGCGCCTGTCGCCGTGTACGTGGTGCCGTCGGCCTCGACAAAGCGCTGCGCGCCGCCACCGACCAGCAGCACGCGGCGTGACACGTCCGCGTCGGCAAAGTCCGTCACGCCCTCGACCGTCGCCTCGCCCAGGGTGTCGGGAATCACCTCAAACAGGGGCACGGTCGATCCGGCCGCCACGAACACCGGGATCTGGTCGATGGGGGCGTCGAACACGCCGCTGGTGACCGGGGCCAGCGTCCACCAGTCGTACCAGTCCACGCCCGCGGGCAGATCGACCTGACGTGAGGTGGCGCCCTTCTCCAGGACGGGGGCGACGAGCAGGGCGCGGCCAAGCATCCAGGCGTCCACGCGGTCCCAGGGCTCGCCCTCGAACACGAATGAGATCGGCAGGACGATGGGCGTGCCGATGTCACTGGCCTGCTTGGCGAGCGCGTAGCGGTAGGGCCACGTGCGCGCGTTCTCGCGAGCGTAGGTGGTCCACAGCGCCAGCGTGTCCGGCGTGGAGTCGAACTGGACGTTGTCGCCGTCGAAGCTGCCGTGGTGGGTTCGCATGATGGGCGAGAAGGCCCCGAGCTCGGTCCAGCGGGCCTGCAGCTCGGCGTCGCGCGGGTCATTCCCGACGCTCTGGTACCCGGCGATGTCGTGCGTCGTGACCGGGACTCCGGAAGCGGAGAGGCCCAAGGCGAGCGGGAGGATGCTCGGGAGACCGTCGTCCGCGTCGAAGCTCGTGCGCTGGTCGCCCAGCCAGGTCACGGGGCAGGCGGGCGCGGCGCGCAGCCAGCCGGATCGGCAGAAGTAGACCGCGTCTCGGCCCCCCAGGACCTCCTGATTCAGCGACTGCCACGCGCGCGGGTAGTCGTTGTGCACGTCCAAACCCACGCGGCCGTCCGCCATCACCGCGTCGGTCGGCAGCCACTCGCCATAGTCCGCCATCCAACCGTCAAAGCCCGCGTCCCGCGCGACCTCCATCTTCTGCCGTGCCCAGGCGCGGCCCGCGTTCGTGAACACGTCGATCATCGCGGTCGGCTTGAAGGTGACGCCCGTGAACACGTCGTCCCCGTCAGGGCCCTGGACCAGCGCGCCAGCCGCGCTTGAGTCCTCGCCGCTCCGGGCGTTCATGCCGACGAACGGTGCAAAGTACGCGAACCACTTGAAGCCACCGGCCTCCAGCGCGGCGTCCTGGCCAGCGACGTCCGGGTAGAGCGTGGTGTCGATGTCCCACTCTTCGGACAGGCGGTAGCCGGTGCCGGTCTGGTTGGCGCCCTTCCAGTCCTCGGTCCAGATAGCCGACGAGGGCGTCCCCGCTTCACGGAGCGTGGTCGCGACGGTGTTGACGCGATCGGGGCCCCGAACCGCGTCGTTCCAGGGACCGTAAGCCCAGCCCGGCGCGAGCGGTGGCCGCCCTGTGAGGTTCGTGAGCTTCTCCACGATCGCTAGCGGCGTCTTGCCCTGGAGCAGGGTGAACTCGACGTGGTCGGACCAGGCGGTCGTCGACCAGCGCGTCGGGTCCGACTTGCAGAGGTCGACCTCGACGCGGGCCAGCGTGTCGACCAGCAGACCGGACGGCTGCTGCGGTCGGAGCAGGAAGGGCACCGGGTAGGACGACCCGTGGCGGGTGCCCTTGAGGAACCAGTCGTCGCCGGGCACGTCGGTGTCGTAGTGACCGATGCCAGGCTCGCTGACCCACAGCGGGAACGCCTCGCCGACGTGGTTCACGTCGAGCGCCATGCTGCCCAGGCCCAGGAAGGCCTCGTCCGTGTCGCAGGCCGCCGACAGGCGCACCAGCGGCGCGATGGCGTCGGTGCGGGCACTCTTGTCGATCGCCGGGTTGTCGGTGGTCACGGTCGCCACCAGATCGCCGTCGACCACCTTGAGGGTCAGGCTGCCGACCGCGCCGTCCGGGTCGAGCAGGGGCCACGTTGGGTTGGCGTCGGCGCCCCCTCGTTCGCCCAGCATGAGGGCCGAGATCGCCTGCTGGACATCGTCAAAGCGGAACGCGCCGACGTTCATCTGGATGGTCTGCGTGGTGGCGCCCCAGGCGATGCGCACGCGCTCCAGGTGAGCGCCGTCCTCCCCGACCACCGTGAGCGAGGCGTCGTCGTCCTGGGTGACGGTGAATCCGCCGAGCACAAGCTCTGTAGGGTCGGACGTGGTGTCGCAGGCGGCGAGCAAGGCGAGCAGGGGAAGGGTGCGGCGCATGGGCCCTCCGAGATCAGGCGTCCTGGTCGTACCGCGTTTCACGCCTGCGAAGCACGGCCACAGCCTCCACCTGAACCAGGGCGCCCTCGGAGGCATTCGAGATCTCCGCGGCGTTCGCCTCATCGGTGTCGATGTGCATCTCCAGCTTGGACGCCTCTGAGACACGGATCGTCACGTCACCAAAGATCAGCTTTCGCGGGCCGGAGGACACCTCCACCTCCACCATGTCCTTGTGCTTCACGCGGTACGTGGCGGCGTCTGCGGGGGTCATGTGGATGTGACGAGCCGCGCAGATCACGCCTTCTGAGAGGGTGAGCGAGCCGGCGGGCCCTCGGAGCGTCACGCCGGGGCTGTTTGTGACGTCTCCTGAGATGCGAACGGGCGCATCCAGACCCAGGAAGAACTCGTCCGTGCGGCTGATCTCGACCTGACAGGCCGAGCGCTCCGGACCCAGCACCCGGACCCTCTCGATGGTCCGCTTTGGACCCATAATGTCGAGCAACTCGACGCTCGCGTACTGACCCGGCTGGGAGAGCGGCTTGAGTGGTGTGAGCGTGTGATCCACCCCGAACAGGACGTCCACTGCGGCGCGCGTGAGGTGGATGTGGCGTGCGCTCACGGCGATGGGAATGGCGCCCGGCGTTCCGACCGCGTCGGCGCCTGCGACCAGCGCCGCCGTGTCCCGGGCGATCGCGCGGGCCTCGTCGGTGTGGACCACCAGCAGTTGCACCCGGCTCGCCGGGTCGTGGATGGCGAACACGGGCCGAAGCTGAGAGACGCTCGCGTCGCGGTTGGCGTCGTCGTCGAGGACAGCACCGAGGAAGCCGAGGCGCTGGAGCGCGCGCTGTCGAACCAGCGCGCTGTGCTCGCCGATGCCGGCCGTAAACGCGATGACGTCGACGCCGCCCATCAGCGCCACGTACGCGCCAATGTACTTGCGGAGCCGGTGACAGAACACGTGGATCGCCATGCGCGCCGACTCGTCTCCCGCCGACGCGCGCTCCTCCAGGTCCCGAAAGTCGCCGCTTCCGCCCGCCAGGCCGGCCAGGCCGCCGCGCTTGTTAACCAGGTCGTCGAGCCCATCGAGGTCCAAGCCCTCGGCGCGCGCCAGCGCGATCAACGCGCCCGGGTCGATGTCTCCCGTGCGGGTGCGCATCACCAGCCCCTCGGCGGGCGTCATTCCGGACGAGATCTCGACGCTCCGACCGTTCTCGACGGCGCACACGCTGCATCCGCTCCCCAGGTGAATCGTGAGGATTCGAAGCTCACGGATCTGGGCCTTGAGGTGTCGAGCGACCTCCGCGGCGACCCAGCCGTGGCTCGTTCCGTGAAAGCCGTAGCGTCGCACGCCGTGCGCTTCGGCAAGCTCACGGGGCAGCGCGTAGGCTCGCGCCCGCGCGGGCAGGGTGGCGTGGAAGGCGGTGTCGAAGACCGCGACGTGCGTGACAGACGGAAACTCGGCCCGGGCCGCTCGAATCAGGGCCAACGCGGCCGGGTTGTGGAGGGGCGCGAGGGGGATCAGCGCCTCGATCTCCGCCTCCACCGAGTCGTCGACGCGGGTGGGCGCGGTGAAGCGCGACCCGCCATGGACCACGCGGTGCCCTACGGCGTCGACCGCGCCACCGCGAAGCAGGTGGGGGAGCGCGACGCGCAACGCCTCGTTCATCGATTCCACGGGCTGGCGGACCGGCTCTGCACCATCCACGCTGAGCGTGGAGTGCTCGCCGATCCGGTCGATCTCCACCCAGCTTTCCCGGGCGCCCGTGGAGGGGTCGAGGACGTCCGCCTTGAGGCTGCTACTTCCGGCGTTGAGGACCAGGATGCGCATGGGATCTCCCACCGACCAAGCTATCTCGGCCGTGGGCGATGCCGGGACTCCGAGTCGAGATCAGCGAGGCTTGACCGCGACGGCGGTCCAGATCCGGTTCAGCGGACGCCAGACCGGGTGGGCGCGGCACGCGTCTTCGACGTCGAGGAGGGCTTCTACCGGCGGGACGAAGCCAGCGACCTGCTCCAGCGGCCCGTCGAGGACGTAGTGCGTCGGGACCATGAGCTCGACCTTGAGGCCTGCGCTCTCCAGCAGCTCGGTGAGGGGCCCATCCTCCCAGGTGTGTACCCAGCCCTCGCCTGGCAGGTCGATGATGCCGTCGCCGACCAGCGCGTGCGCGATCGAACCGGGCGATGCGTCCTGGGCCAGCGCCCAGCCCCAGCGCCCCTCCATCGACAGCAGCAGGGCGCCCCCGGGCTTGAGTCGCGCGACGATCTCGGCGAGCGCCCGCTCGACCTCGGGCACGTAGCAGAGCACCTCGCAGGCGATGACGGTGTCAACCTGCACGTCAGGGAGCGCGTGGACGCTCGACCAGTGCAGGTCCACCTTGCCCGGCATCCCCATCACGTGCTGGGCCGCGCGCCGAAGGCTTCGGAGGTCCGCGTCCACACCGTAGACCGTGGCCCCGCGCGCGACGAGCGGCACCAAGAAACGACCTACGCCGCAGCCGACGTCCAGCACCGTCTTGGCGCGGTCGAGCCACGGCTTCCAGTGCCAGGTGTACAGCTCACGCTCGACCGCCTTCAGGTCGTAGACGGGGCAGGCGCGGTCAAGCACGTCCATCCACTCGGCTTCGTTGTTCCAAGCCTCCTTCGCCGCGTCCAAGTACGCGTGGTCGGCGCCGCCCTTGCCAAGAACCCAGGGGTCGTCGGCCGGGAGGTCGAACGCGAGCCCGTCAAGCTGTGTCAGCGCGCGCGCCGAAAACGGGGCATCACCCGCCAGGGCGACTGGTGTACCATCCGGGTGGCGTGCATTTGCGAGTCCCATCTCGTGCTCCCTGGGGCCGCGTTGGCTAACCGTTGTGGACCGTGCTGGGAGAGAGAGCATGTCTGTAGCGATTGTGGCCGTGGGTCACGTCGGGATCCGCGTACACGATCTGGAGCGGGCGCTGGGCTTCTACGGGCAGCTCGGCTTCACCCAGGTCTGGTGGGGTGAAGAGGATCGCGTGGCGATCCTGCGCCACCCCGCCGGCATGGAGATCAACCTCATCGTCAACGCGGTGGCCGATGGTCCGAACGTGCTGATGGACGTGCCGAAGAAGGTCGCGGGAATCACGCACGTGGCGTGGTCCGTGCGCTCGGTGGACGACGCCGCGGCAGCGCTCCTCGCGTCGGGGCACGTGATCACCGAGGGGCCGATCACCCACGGGAAAGGATCGCGCAGCGTGTTCGTACGAGACCCGGACCACAACGTCGTCGAGTTCTGCCAGCCAGCGCCTTCCTAGCGCGTCGGCCGTTTACGTCAGTCGCGTGTTCGCCGAGCCGTTCAGGTAGAACCAGCGGATCCGCGCCCCGATGAAGACCGTCTGCACGATGCCCGATTCGTAGGTGGCGCCGGGGAGGGTCGCGACCATCCGACCGAACTCGCCGCGCGTGTAGCAGCGGAGGCAGGACACGACGCCCTCCCAGACCAGCAGCACAGGCACGACCGGGACCAGCCACCACAGCAGCGCGGAGCCCACGTCGAACCGCTGCAGGAAGGGCATCAGGATCCAGGCCATCACGGCGACCGCCACCGACGCGACCATGGCGAACGGGTCGCGATTCAGCGCCTCCAGGACCAGCAGCGGCTCGCCCTTGGCGTGCGCGTCGGCGAGCACCGCCCGCGCCAGATCTGGCGGCATGTGGTGGAAGGAATTGCACAGCACGCGCAGCCCGTGGAGGTCGTTGGGCACCGCGGACGCGTCGACCGAGCGAGGGTCGTACCGAAGGCCAGGCTGTGCCACGATCGCCTCCAGGTTCGGGTAGAGGTCCGTCAGCACCAAGTCGTCGAGCGCGCCCGCGGCGACGAGCTTGGGGAATAGCCTGACGATCGGCCCGCCCGAGCCTGTGCCGAGGTCCACGATCGAGCGCCGGCCCGAAGCGCCCAGCAGCTCCACGATCAGCGGCACCGCCCAGTTGAACAGGCCGGTGAACGCCTCGACGTCGCGGAGGCAGTCTGTCATCCGCCGCCGCATGGACGCGGGGAAGAACTCGAGGTCCATGAACTCGAAGAGATGGAGGCGCGGAAGCATCGCGGCATGTGTCCCGGGAGCGCAGCGGCCGCAACGTCGGCACGGGAAAGCTCGTGGCGTGTGCGTCTTGGCCGGTGCGTGGGGCTCTGCCGAGCTATGGACGCGCGCGCGTCGAGGGGTGGGTCCCCAAGGCGTCACTCCAGCCTGCAACCAGGAGTTTCCCCCTTGTCCACCCTCGTGACCGGCGCCGGCGGCCATCTCGGCGCCACCCTCGTTCGTACGCTCCTCGCCCAGGGTCGCTCCGTCAAGGCGCTCGATCTCGACCCGGGCATCGCGTTGGCGGGCCTCGATGTCGAAGTCCTGCGCGGCGACATCCGCGACGCGGACTTCCTCCGGTCGGCCTTCCAGCCTGGCGACACGCTCTTCCACTTGGCCTCGGTCATCTCCACGTCCGGCGACAAGGGCGGCCTCGTGCAGTCCGTGAACGTCGATGGCGCGCGGAACATCGCCAAGGTCGCGCGCGAGGTCGGCCTCAAGCGCTTGATCCACACCAGCTCGATCCACGCCTACGACATCGACACGCACGGCGCGCCGATCACTGAGCAGACGCGCCTGGCGATCGGCCACAGCTCGAGCGCCTACAACGTCTCCAAGGCCCAGGGCCAGCTCGCCGTATTCGAAGAGGGCGCCAAGGGCTTGGACGTGGTGGTGGTCAATCCCTGCGGTGTGATCGGTCCGTACGACTACAAGGCGTCGCGGATGGGCAAGTTCTTCCGCGCGATCGCGCGCGGCAACTCGGGTCCGGTGGGGCCGTCCGGCTTCAACTGGGTCGACGTGCGCGACGTCGTGCAGGGGCTTCTGCTGGCCGAAACCAAGGGCCGCCCCGGTGAGGCGTACATCCTGGCGGGCCACTGGAACTCGAACTTGGCGCTTGGGAACATCGCGGCCGGCATCGTCGGCAAGCCGATCCCGGCCAAGCCCATCCCCATGTGGACGCTGCGGGCGCTGCACGCGCTTGGTCCGGTCCTCACCATGATCGGCAAGCGGCCGCCCGTGACCCGTGAGGCGCTCGACGCGCTGCTCGCGAACCCGAACATGTCGCACGCCAAGGCCACAACTGAGCTGGGCTACAACCCGCGACCTGTCGAGGACACCATCCGCGCCATCTACAATTGGCTCGCGGACGAGGACATCCTGGCCAAGGAGTCGGCGGCGCACAAGGCGCGCAAGGCCGCGAAGGCCGCCAAGTAGGGGCGCCGCTCCGCGCGGGCGGAGCGGGCGCCGACTTGGATCAGGTGCCGCTGATCGTGACGGTGTCGCAGGCGGTGAACTCGGTGATCACCGTGCCATGATCCACGCCGCCGGTGGCGCCGGGGATGCCGAGCCCGCCGAGCGACGTGTCGTAGGACCAGTCGACGATGACCTTGCCCGACGCCGCGCAGCCCGCGTCGTCGAAGGTGAGCGCATCGTAGACGGCACTGACGGTGTAGCCAATGGAGACGCCGGCCGCGCCGATTGCGTAGTCGACTTCGTAGGTGCCGTCGATGGACGCGGGCGCGGTCCCGATGTTCAGGTCGACGTCGTAGGTGAACTCGTAGCCGGTCTCGCCCCAGGTCGTGCTGACGACGAGGTGGCTGCCGTCCCACTCGACCACATCGCCCGCGGCGCGCGCGAGCGTGGCCGGGTCGGCCTGCTCGGCGTCCGTCCCGTTGGTGGCGGCGTACGACTGATGCGCGCTGACCAGGCCCGAGAAGCTGGAGCCGACGGCCGTCACGTTGGCCTGCAGCGTCGCTTCGTCGGCGTCGGCCGGGGTGGCCGCCATGGTACCCGACGACGAGCCCACGGACTTCGCTGCCGACTCGACCGCGGGATCGTTGATCTCCTTGGTGCCCTTGCAAGCGCCGAGAGTGGTGGCCGTGAGGAACGTGAGGGTGGTGAGAAGAGCGCGGTTCATCGAGGTGACTCCAGGTGAGGTGGCAGGGGACCGACGGACTTCGGTGGTCCCGATGGCCGCTTAGGACGAACGAGGACCGTGTAACTTACACCGTCCCGCTTGATGCTCGGCGCGTCCCCCCAGAGGACGACCGGACGCTTCTTTCATCGCACAGCGACGGCGCGCTCGCCAGCGGTCCCGGTCGAAAGCGCCTGACATCGATCGTCCCGACGGGCTGCAAGTCCGTGCGCGGACCGTGTTGAGGGGTAGTGTGACGACGCGAGGGAATCATGCGCGGTGCCCAGGTTGCGGTCTGGTTGTGCTTGTCGTTGTCGCCGTCCGCGTTTGGCGGAGAGGCACCCGCGACGCCTGAGGTCGCGCAGCCTGCGCCGACGACGACCTCCGAGCCTGACGTGGCACCGGTGGCGGTCGCGCCGACCGTGGAGCCCGAGTCTGCGGTCGTAGAGCAGACCGCGGCGCCTGGGGCTGACCCGCGCGGCGCCGCGGCGTCGACCCACGCGCTGTCCTACTTGGAGTGGACCGCGCGCCCGCATGAAGGTTCTGAGGCGCTTCCGACCGTGATCGTGCTGCACGGATGGGGCGGAACGCCGGAGCGCATCATGCCGATCGCCCAGTTCGAGGACCTCGACGTGCGGGTGATCGCGCCGCAGGCGCCGCTGCGGTCCGGCCGTGGCTACACCTGGATCGCGCACCTTCGTGAGGACGGTACGCCGCAGAGCGCCACCGCCGAGGCCGACGCGTCCATGGCCGACCTGGTGGCGCTCGTCGAGAGGCTGCGGACGGAGCGTCCGATGGCTGGAAAGCCAATCTTGGTGGGCTTCAGCTTGGGCGGGGCGATGGCCTACGGACTGTCCGTCTACCACCCAGAGCTGTTCGAGGAGGTCCTCATCCTGTCGGGCCCGATGCCGCCGCGGATCATCCCGGAGCACGCAAACGCCGCGCAGGCGGCGCTCCCGGTGCGCGCCGCGCACATCGAGCGCGATCCGATCGTCCCGTCCGCGCCGAGCAAGGCGACCATCCTCAAGATGGCCGAGGCAGGCTTCGATGCCACCTTCCAGAGCTTCCCTGGAAACCAGCACCGCGTGTCGGACCTGGAGCGCGCGTGGATGCACGACGCCATCCAGCTTCGGTGGAGTAAGACGGTTTCGCCCTGAACCCTACGCCAACAGCCGCTGGACCTCGGCGGGCGTGAGCGGTCGCCACTTGCCGGGCGTGAGGCCCAGATCAGAAATCGTGAGTCCGCCCATCGCGACGCGGATCAGGCGCAAGGTTGGCGAACCCACCGTCGCGGTCATCCGGCGCACCTGTCGGTTCTTCCCCTCCGTGAGCGTGAGCTCCAGCCACGTGGTGGGGATGCTCTTGCGGTAGCGGATCGGCGGGCTTCTTGGCGGGTGTTCCGGCTCGGTGTCCAGCCGGGTCGCCAGGCACGGCCGCGTGCGGAAGTCCTTGAGATCCAGCCCACCGCGGCGCAAGGCGAGCAGCGCGCTGTCTTCGACCAGCCCCTCCACCTGCGCGTGGTAGGTCCGCGGGTGCGCTCGCTTGGGGTTGAGCAAGAGGTCGGTCCAGCGTGCCTCGTCGCTCAACAGCAGGAGCCCCTCGGAGTCTCGGTCGAGACGACCGATCGGATAGACGCCAGGGCCAAAGCCGAACTCCGCGAGCGTGTGATGCGTGGGCACGTCGCGCGTGAACTGGCTGAGCACGTCGAACGGCTTGTAGAACGCGATCAGCATGGTCAGCGAAGCGCCTTGCGCAGCACGACAAACTCCAGGTCGTCGCGCTTGGGCTGGCCAAACCGTGGCTGGCCGTAGGGGAAGGGGCGGCGTTCGTCGGTGACGCGCCAGCCGCGGCGCACGTAGTACGCGATCAACTCGGTGCGCTGAACGATCACAGTCATCGCGGCCTCGCCGACCCCGAACTCCTCGACGAGCGCGCGCTCGGCGAGGGCGAGCATGCGTGAGCCGAGCCCTGATGTCTGTTGGTCCGGCGACACCGACAGCATCCCGCCGTATCCGCAGCCGTGGTCGTCCTTGATCAGCACCGAACCCACGAGTTTATCCCCGTCCAACGCGAGCAGGAAGCGCGCGTGCGGGTTGGCGAGGTGCTCCGCGACCTCCTCAGCGTCGGTGCGTTGTCCTTCGAGCAGGTCCGCTTCGGTGGTCCACCCGGCGCGGCTGGCATCACCGCGGAACGTGGCCTCGACCAGCGAGACGATCGCGGGGACGTCGGCGGGTCCGGCGACGCGGAAGGTGAGGGGGCGTGGGTCTGCTTCGCTCACGACGACTCCGACTGGCCGGGTCTCGTGCCCCGGCGACCGCGGATCGGCCACCGTTCCCCGTTTGTGTGAGTTGGCGTCATGGGCACGCGCGGTGCATTCTTTGGTTCACCTCGCGAGCAATTCGGGCTTTTCAAGCGGCCACGGGCCCATCCACCCCGCACTCCGGAGTCTCCCATGAAGCGCGCGCTCTTGATCCCCTTGATGTTCGTGGCGGCGTGCCCGACCGACGTCGACCCCACTCAGCTCCGCTGGTACACAACCTGCGGCTCTCCCGCGTGCGGCGGCTACCACGGGCCGTTCGACGGCGTACCCGAGTGCACCAGCGAGGTGGAGGGCGACATCTGCGCGACCGCGGACGCGCGCTGCGACCTGGTCAACGACTGCGACGTGCTGCTGGCCTGCGTGTCCGAGGATCCGACGCAGCAGCCCGGCGGCTGCCCCATCTCGCGGCGCAAGTTCAAGCGCGACATCCACTACCTGGACTCGGCCGAGCGAGACGAGGCGGCCAAGCAGGCGCTCTCCATGGGCCTGTCGACGTGGAGCTACAACTGGGACGCGCCGGACGCGCGGCGGCACCTCGGCTTCATCATCGACGATCAGGAGGGCAGCCGGGCGGTGACGGGCGACGGGGATCACGTCGATCTCTACGGCTACACGAGCCTCACGTTGGCCGCGGTCCAGGCCGACCACGCCCGACTCGAAGCGCAGCAGGCGGAGATCGACGCGCTCAAGGCTGAGCTGCGCGAGCTCAAGGCGTCTCTTCGGGCCCGCTAGGGGCGCGTTGGCGGCGGCAGCGCCGCACGTGAAGTGCTAACGGTCGAGGGTGGACACCCCCGCCCCCGCATCGTCGCGCTTCGAACGTGTGCTGGCCGCCCTCCTCGGCGCGGCGAGCGTGGGCATCCTGATCGACCATGTGGCGCGGACCGACTTCCGGTACCACCTGTGGTCGGATCGCGACATGCTGCGGAGCGACGTCTCTTTTTTGGACCTACCGACGATGGGCGCGGAGCTGTCATACGGCATCGGCGCGCGCATCCCGGGCGGCGCCATGCACACGCTGTGGTGGGCCGTGCTTCAGCTGCGCGACGACCCGCGCTTCGTATGGATGGTGCAGTGGGCGCTGCTCGTCGTCGGCGCCGGCTGGCTCGCGCGGGACATGGCGCGGCGGCTCGGCGCACTGGCAGGCGCGATGACGTTCGCGTCGCTGCTGGCTGCGCCCGTCGTGTGGGGCAGCCTTCGCACCCTGTGGAACCCGGGCTGGATCCCCGTCTTCCTCGCCGTCGGCTTCACGGCGTGGCTCAAGGCCGTGCTGGATCGCGACGGTCGCGGCTTGCCCTTGTTCGCCGCGTGTGTGGCCGTGGGCGCGACAGCCCACATGTCGGTGCCGCTGCTCGCGCTGTGCGCGCTGCCGGCGTGGATCCTGGCTCGGCCCGTCACCAAGCCGCGGCACGTGGTCGCCGCGGTCGGGGTGGTGGTCGCGACCTACACGCCGTACCTGATCTCCGACGCGCGAAACGGCTGGTGGAACCTGCGCGCGATGGGCGCACAGCAGCAGGTGGATGGCCTGATCCCGACGCAGCTGGCCGACGACGTGTGGACCGAGCTGTCGGGGATCGTGGCGCAGCTCTCGGGCTGGTCGGGCGTGAGCCCGGAGTCGGTGGGGCTCACGATGTGGGGGACGGTGATCGCCGCCGTCGGCGTGGCAGGCGCCCTGGCTTGGGTCCGCCGCGGGTACTCGGACGGTCGCTTGCTTCTCGCGAGCGGATCCGTCGTGGCTCTGTTTGTCGCGGCCTACGCCGGTTCGTCGATCAACGCGGGCATGCTGGTGAACAGTCGCTACCTGCTTGCGGGCGCGCCGGCCGTGGCGTTGCTTGCGGGCGCGTTCCTGCGCGCGGCGACCCAGGCGGCGCCGCGTGTGGCGTGGCTCAGCGCGAGCCTGGTGGCCGCTTGGCCCGTGACGGTGATGCTGAGCCAGCGCGACGCGGCCGTCCGCGAGCTCCGCGCGCCGGAGGTCTTTGACTACGGGCATCTGCTGGAGTGGACGTCCGCGGTCCGGCAGGCGACCGGCTGGTCGCTCCAGGACGTGTCGGGTCGCACCCTGGCCGTTCGCTACCGCGGCACCCACTTCGAGCGGCAGGTCTCGGTGCCGGTCGCGTGGCTGTTGGCGCATGAAGGGCAGGCCTTCCCCGGATCGCTCCCGCCACCCTGCGCGCTCGTCGTGGAGCATGAAGAGGACTCGCCCTCGTCGGAGTGGGCGACGCCTGCGGCGATGGCGGGGGCGCTGCTCGTGGATCAGGTGACGAGCGTGGACCGCGTGGTGGAGCTGGCGCCGCGCTCCGCGCTGGTGCTCTACGCGACGGCCTCTGGCCGCTGCCCGACCTCGTTTGATCAGCGCTACGTCCTGACGCCGGAGGAGCTGCTGACCTGGCCAGAGGAAGGCGCGCCGCAGGAGGATCACGCGGCGCGGCTCCCCGACGTGGACGGGGACTCTCGTTGGCGCGTGACCCTCCAAGCCGGCGGTGGTCAGGTCCCGATGTGGGTCCGTGGCTTGGTGTTGTGGCACCCGCACGACGACGTGGTCGACGTGTCCTTCCACAGCAATCAGCTGCGCGGCCAGGGTTGGAACTACGGCTTCTTCGGCAACGCCGCGGTTAGGGGGGTTCGCGTGGTCGGTCACGACGCGGCGGGTGCCGAGGTCGCGTCGATCGTGCTGGCGACCGGCATCGTCGGCGGCGACGGCGCGCTCACGCCGATCGCGGCGACGGGTGCCTGGCCCGCCGGCGTCACGCCTGAGCTGGAGGTCGGCGTCGATCCGGCGATTCTGCCCTGGCGAAACAACCCGGCGCCGTCCGCGCCGAAGACGCTCGTGATCCCGCTGCGCTGACCCGACCGGGTGCGTTACCGTGCCGCCTTTGGAGGACCTTGATGGAACGTCTGACCAGCCGCCTGCAAGACGCATGGATCGACGGGGCTGCGCCGCACGCGTCGCTCGTGGACGCGGTCTCCGGTCAGGCCGTGGCCGAGGCAAGCTCGAACGGTCTGGATCTGGGCGCGGCGCTCGCGTTCGCCCGAACGGTGGGCGGGCCCTCCCTGCGGGCGCTGACCTTCGCCCAGCGTGGGGCGCTGCTGAAGTCGCTCAGCGGCGTGCTTCACGCGCGGCGCGACGAGCTGGTGGACCTGTCCCGCGCCAACTACGGATCGACGCGCGGCGACGCCAAGTTCGACGTGGACGGCGCCAGCGCGACGCTGGCCTACTACGCCTCGGTCGGGGCCAAGCTCGGCGATCGCACGGTGCTGCTGGACGGGGACGCTGAGGCGATCGGTCGCTCGGCCCGGTTTGTGGGGCAGCACGTGCTGGTTCCGCGTCAGGGCGTGGCGTTGCACATCAACGCGTTCAACTTCCCCGCGTGGGGCATGGCCGAGAAGCTCGCGGTCAGCTTGCTGGCCGGTGTCCCGGCGCTGGTGAAGCCGGCCACGGCCACCGCGCTGGTCACCTGGCGGGTGGTGCAGCTGTGGGACGAGGCGGCGCTGCTCCCGCCGGGCGCGGTCAGCCTGCTCTGCGGCAGCGCGGGCGACCTGCTCGATCATCTGGCGCCGCAGGACGTCATCGCCTTCACGGGCTCAAGCGACACGGGCCGGACCATTCGGTCGCACGCCAAGGTGATCGCGCTCGGCATCCCCGTGAACGTCGAGGCCGACTCGCTGAACGCGTCAGTGCTTGGGCCGGACGTTGAGCCCGGCGAGCCGACCTTCGAGATGTTCGTCAGCGACATGGTCCGCGATCTGACCCAGAAGGCGGGCCAGAAGTGTACGGCGATCCGGCGCGTGTTCGTCCCGACCGATCTCCTTGAGCCGGTGCGCGAGGCGCTGGCGGACCACTTCGAGCGGGTGGTCGTCGGTGACCCGGACGCCCGTGAGACGTCGGTGGGTCCGGTGTCAACGGCGGTCCAGCTCCGCGACGTGAACCGAGGCGTGGACGCGCTGGCCTCGCACTTCGACGAGCTGATCGCCGCCAAGGGCGACCTCCCGGAGGCGGGCTTCTTCGTGCGTCCCCGCGTGTTCGTGACGGACCTGGGCGCCGACGCGCCGTACGTGCACGAGCACGAGGTGTTCGGCCCCGTGGCCACCGTGCTGACCTGGGATGGCGACGCCGACGCGGCGGTGGCCATGGTCGCCAAGGGCGGCGGCGGCTTGGTCGCCAGCGTCTACAGCGACGACGAGTCCTGGGCCGGGCGGGTGGTCCTCGGCCTCGCGCCCTGGCACGGCCGGATCCACTGGGGATCGAAGAAGGTGGCCGATCAGAGCCCCGGGCCCGGTACAGTGCTCCCCAACCTGGTGCACGGCGGGCCCGGCAAGGCCGGCGGTGGCGAGGAATTGGGCGGGGTGCGGGGGATGCGGTTCTATCAGCAACGCACGGCGATCCAAGCGGATCGTACGCTCCTGGAGCGCGTCCTGGGGCCGAGCCTCTGAATGGATCGTGACGAATCAGGATTGAACACGGCGAGAAATGCGTCTAGATCCTCATTGTGCTCGCGTCTGATCCGATACTCACACCTAGAGGAGGGAAGATTGGCGACAAAGGACTGGAAGAAGGCGATCCAGGACGCCATCGAGACGCTGGAAGATCGCGTCCGCTCGGCGCTGGACGCGCTGGCGCCCAGGCCCCAGCTGGTTCCCGTGCCGGTCGGCCGTCCCACGCGGGATGATCGGCGCCGTCGCGAGTGACGTCGGCCGCAGTCCTCTGGGTCGCGCTGATGGCGGCCGTCGTGGGTTTGGCTGCAGCTTGGTTTGTCGCCCCTCATCCGCCTGAGCTGGACGGCGAGGCGTGGTTCAAGGGCCTCCTGGTCGCGCGGCTCGCGGATCGTCCCCCGGCGGACGTGATGCGCTGGGTCGTGTGGCACCCGCTCGGCCGCTGGCCAGAGCGAAAGCTGGCGCACCCGACGGTGGAGTCGATGCCCGGGAAGCTCTTGCCTGGAGAGGGCGAGCTGCTGGAGAGGTTGGCCCGCCTGCCGAGCATCGTCGCGCGCTGGGCCATGCTCCGAGATGAGGCGGTGGCCAAGACCCTGACCCTGCCGGGCGATCTCCCGGCGGAGGCGAGCCCCGCGCGGTGGCTGGGCGCCGCGAGCGGCTGGGACCGCGTGCGGGACGACGCGCTGCCTGCGTCGGCGGAGCGCCGGACGAGCTCGTCGTGGCTGCTGATCGACGACCCGCGTCCCGGCGTCCCGGACGTGTCGGCGGCGTTCGCGGGGTTCGCAGAGTTGCGCACGCTGGCGTCGCTGTGCGCGGATCCGGTGATCGGCGGCGCGTGGGAGATGGCGCGGACACGGCTGGCTCAGGTCGGTCAGGTGACCGCGGCCGAGTGGGACACGATCTCGGCCGGGATGGCGCCCTGGGGGCGCGTGGCGTTGGCGTCGGCGGTGGATGCGCTCGCCAAGGTGATGGAGACCAAGCTGCCGGTCGACAAGCCAGAGCGGCGCCTGATCGTCGCGGCGACGGGCGGCGCGATGCCGTTGGTGCTTCGCGCGCTGGCGGAGCGCGTGGACCTGCGCGACCGCGTGATCGCCGTGGTGTCGGTGGGCGGCGCGGTAGGCGGGCTCCTCGACCAGCAGGGCCCGCTGTCGGCGGCCGTCGCGGACGACTGGATGGCACACAATTTTCAGCACGGCCTGATGGACGTGGAGATCCTGCGTCGCATCCCGTACGCGTCGATCCAGTGGCTGGACACGTCTGATCCGGTGCCGGGCGCTGGCGGCGTGCCGGTCGCCCGCGCGCGCTTCCCGGAGCCCGAATGGGACGGCCGGGCCTTCCGCTGCGTCGAGCCTGTGGACCTGGGCGTGGTGCCGGTGGAGGCCGATCTACCGGTGGACGATGTGGTCGCCGCGCTGCGCTTGGTGGTGGACCTGTGGGTGCTGTCACGGCGCTGACGCTTGCGGGTCGTCCCGCGATCGGCGAATGAGGCGGCATGCGCATGCACGCCTTCCATCGTACCGAGCTTCTCCTGGGTCAGGAGGGCTATGCCCGCCTCGAGGGCGCCTCCATCGCCGTGATCGGCCTCGGGGGCGTCGGCAGCCACGCGGCTGAGGCGCTCGCGCGCTCCGGTGTGGGCCACCTGACGCTCGTCGACTTTGACGCGGTGTGCCTGACCAACCTCAACCGTCAGGTGCACGCGCTGCGCAGCACGGTGGGCGAGAAGAAGGCCGACCTGATGGCGGCCCGCTGCAAGGACATCCACCCCAAGCTCGACGTGCGCGGCCTGGCCACCTTCTACGGCCCTGACACCCGCGACGAGATCTTCGACCGTCCTTACGACGCCGTGCTCGACTGCATCGACCACATGGCGACCAAGCTGCACCTGCTCCAGACCTGCGTGGAGCGCGGCATCCCAGTGTGGTCCGCGATGGGCGCGGGCGGGCGCATGGACCCCACCCGCGTGCGCGTGACCGACATCGAAGACACGAACACCGATCCGTTCGCGCGCATCGTCCGCAAGAACCTGCGGGAGGCCGGCATCGAGCGCGGGATCCGCGCGGTGTGGTCGGACGAGCCGCCCAACGACGTGGACGAAGAGGTCGAGGCGGCCTTCAAGTGCATCTGCCCCGACAAGGCGGGCACGCCGTACTCCTGTGACCGGCGCTTCCAGGTGCAGGGGACGGTGGCCTGGATGCCGCCCGTGTTTGGGCTGGTGATGGCGGCCGCGGTGGTGGGCGCGCTCGCGCAGCGCAAGACCGTGAGCGACCCAGCCCCTGCGCCCCTGCTCGCCCCGCACAAGAGCGTGCCGTCGCGGCAGAAGCCGAGCGCCGAGCGTCGCCGTGAGCTGATGGAGATGGCCTCGCTGCTTCAGCCTGTCGCGCGTGCGGATCTGGACGCGCCGCCCTCGGATGGCTGAAGCGCGCCTCCACGCCGCGGGCCTGTCTCGGGCGTTCCAGATGCGCGCGCGTCGGGCGGGGTTGAAGGGCGCGGTCGCGGACTGGATCTCGCCGATCGTGAGCGAGCGCGTCGTGATCGAGGGTGTCGATCTCGACGTGCGCGCGGGACAGGTGGTGGGGTTGCTCGGGGCCAACGGCGCGGGGAAGTCCACGGTGGTGAAGTGCCTCGTCGGGCTGCTTCAGCCGACGTCCGGGACGGTGCGGATCGACGGGCTCGATCCCTTCACGCAGCGTGAACAGGTCGTGAGGCGCTTGGGCGTGGTGTTCGGTCAGCGATCGCAGCTGTGGTGGGATCTGGCGGTGCGTGAGTCGTTCGACCTGCTCGCGGCGCTGTTTGGGGTGGACGACGCGACGCACAAGGCGCGCCTCGAGTCGCTCGTCGCCGCCCTGGAGATCGAGGACCTGCTCGCGCGCCCTGTGCGAGAGCTGTCGTTGGGCCAGCGCGTGCGCTGCGACCTGGCAGCGAGCCTCCTGCACGGACCATCGGTGCTGGTGCTCGACGAGCCGACGATCGGGATCGACGCGTCGGTGCGGACGCGTGTGCGCTCCTTCGTGCGGGCGCGCGCGGACGGGGGCGCCGCGGTGCTGCTCGCCACGCACGACCTGGACGACGTCGACGCGATCTGCGACGCGGTCGTCCTGCTCGACCACGGACGTCCGATCTTTCAGGGGCCGCCCGCCGCGCTCAAGACGTGGCTGGGTGGTGTGCGCTCCCTGCGAGTTGTCCCGCGGGACCACGTGCCGGACGAGGCGGTCGCGGCGCTCTCGGCGCGCCTGGGCGTGGCAGTCGGACGCGAGGGTGGCGCGCTCCGGGTGCCGATCGACGTGGACGCCGCGGGGCGCACGCGCGCGGTGCTGGACGCGATCGACGTGATGGACGTGGCCACGGTCGAGGCGTCGCTCGAGCGGCTGCTCGCTGACTGGTACGAGGCCCACCGGTGACCGGCCGCCTCGCGCTGCTGCGGCTCGGGGCGAAGTACGCGTACGCGTGGCGCGGGGATGTGGTGATCGCGTGGCTCTCCTCCGCGCTGGTGATGCTGGCCGCGGCGGGCACCTGGCACGCGGCGGCGCGCGCGGGCGGTGAGGATCCACGGGTCGCGACGACCTGGGTCGTGCTGGCATGGGCGGTGTCGCGGGTGACGAGCAGCCGCCTCGACGACAACCTGGCGCAGCGCTGGCGGAGCGGTCAGGTCGCGACGGATCTGCTCAAGCCGATCGGGCTTGTGTCCTGGTTGCTGTGGCGCGACGCGGGGCGCGCGCTCGCGACGCTCGTCGTGATCGGCGCGCCGCTCGTGCTCCTGGGCGCGGCGCTTGGCCCGCTCGCGCTGCACGGTGGGGTGGTGTCGGCGCTTGGCTTCCTGCTGTCGCTCAGCCTGGGCGTGATCACCGGCGGCGCGCTGGCGATCTGCGTGGGCGTCGCCGCCGCGCGGAGCGGGCAGGGCCAAGGCATCGTGGGGCTCAAGGAGGTGCTGGTCCCGCTGATCTCGGGCGCGCTCGTGCCGCACGCGATGCTGCCGGATGGGGTCGCGCGCGCTCTCTCCTGGCTGCCGACCGCCGGCCTCGCGACCGTGCCCGCGGCGTGGTGGATGGGCGGTCCTCGGCCGGTCGCGGCGCTCGCGCTCCAGGCGGTGTGGGCGGTGGTCCTCTGCGCGCTCGCCGAGCTGTCCTGGCGCCGTGCGACGCAGTCGCTCACCGTGGTGGGCGGATGAACGCGTGGCTCCTGCTGGTGCGCGCGCGGGGGCGTGAGCGTTGGCGCGCGCCAACCGACGCGCTCATCGGCGTGATCGCGGACCTCGCGGGCGCGTTCGTGGGCTTGGCGATGGTGCTGGCGGTGTTTACGCGGGTCGACACCTTTGCGGGGCTGGATCGGCGCGCGATGATCGCGTGCTGGGGTGTGGGCGAGGTGGCGCGTGGGCTCGCGGGCCTGGTCAGCAGACCGGTGTCCGCGGTGCCGAGCCGCTACGTGCTCGACGGCGGGCTCGACCGACTGCTGCTCCGACCGACGTCGGTGCTTGGACAGGTGATCGCTGAGGGCGTGAACCCGGTGGCGTCGCTCCCGGCGCTGTGGGGTGCGTCGGTCGCGCTGGCAGCCTGCCCGCACGTCGGACCGGGCGAGGTCGCGCGCTTGGTGATCGGCGGCGCGCTCGGCGCGCTGCTCATGGCCGGCGTGGCGCTCGCGGTCGCGTCGAGCGGCTTCTGGATCCCGCAGCGGGGCGGCGCGGTGTCCGTCGTCTGGCAGGCGACGAGCTTCGCCGCGTGGCCGCCTGATGCGCTCGCGGGACCGTTGCGCTGGCTGTTGGTGACCGCGCTGCCGTTCACGTTTGCGGGCTACGCGCCTGGCTGCTGGCTGCTCGGGTTGCCGACGCCCGCGTGGATGGCGGCGTGGCCGGTCGTCTCGCTCGCGTGCGGGGCCGCGGGCGCGCTCGCGTGGCGCGCCGGGCTTCGACGGTACGGGTCCGCGGGCAGCTGAGCGCTAGCTGTGGACCGCGAACTTGGCGACGTCGACGTCGACCAGGCCGTACTTGCACATGGTCCGGATCAGCTGGAGCGCGTGCTTGTCGCGGGCGGCTTCGCCGGTGAACACCTTGGGGATGTTCGCCTCGAAGTGCGGGGCGACCAAACGTCCGAACCACGTCGTCTCCTTCATGCGCATGCCGACGTCCAGGATGGACCACAGCTTGCCGTTGTAGAAGGTCTCGACGGCCTCCTGCCAGCCACGCACATGCGACGCCTGATCGGCCTCGTACTTCTTCATGGCCTTCATGCTGCCGTCGCCCTTGGTGAGCGCCATCGCCAGCTCGTTGGCGGAGGTGAGCGCGAGCATCATGCCGCTCGAGAACACGGGGTCGACGAAGCCGAAGGCGTCGCCGACGAGCGCCCAGTTCTCGCCCACGCCGCGTCGCGCGACGAGCGACCAGTTGTTGAAGCGCACCACCGGCGTGATGCGCTTGGCGTTCACGTTCCACTTGGCGGCGATCGAGTCGCGCTTGAGGATGTTGTCGAAGCGCGCCTCGTCGGTGTCGCCGTACTGGGCGGCGCGCTCGGCCGGCAGCACGAAGCCCACGCTCATGCGGTCGGGCAGCGGGATGCGCCAGGACCAGCCCCAGTCCATGACCTCGGTGTGCACGTGTCCTTCGTCGAGCGAGGGCACGTCGTCGCAGTGGGCGAACAGCGCGATGTCCTTGCGGGGGCCCTCGTCGGCCTCCAGGCCGAGCAGCCGCGCGAACTTGCGCGAACGGCCGGTCGCGTCGATGATCCAGTCGGGCTGCTTGCCGCCCAGGACCTCGGCGGCGGCCAGGGTCGCGTCGGCGAGCTTGAGCTTGTCGGTGCCCTCGACCGCCTCCACCTGGGCGCGGTGGGTGAGCACGGTGGCGCCGGCGCGCGCGGCGGCGGCGCGGAAGGTGGCGTCGTACTTCTCGCGCGGCACGTTGTAGGCGTACGTGCACTTGGCGCCGGGCACCGTGTCGAACTTGAACGAGTGGATCGTCCTGCCTTTGTCCAGGATGAAGGTCGCGCCGGGCTTGATCTTGCTGTAGCTCTTGACCTCGTCCGCGATGCCCAGGTCGAACAGGAAGGGCATGATCGCGGGGATGAGCGATTCGCCGACGATCAGCGGCGGGCGCTTGCCTGGGTCGAACAGGACCACGGTCTTGCCTGCGCGGGCGAGCCAAACGGCCAGCGCGGCGCCGGACGGTCCGCCTCCGAGGATGGCGACGGTCTGGACCTGGCTCAAGGTGAGCCTCCCGGTGTGTAGTGAGGGTTGCTTGAGTAGCCGGTTGTTTGCGGGTCGACACGGCAGCGTTCCGCGGCTACCGTGGCCGCGTTGATCGGGCCGTTTGGTCGGCCCGTGGAGGCCTCTTGATTCCGTCCGCTCGTTCCGCCCGCTTCGTCGGTCTGCTGGCCTTCTCTGGCCTGTTCGCCACCCTGGTCGCGTGCAGTGGGAGCGCTCCCGAAGCGCCCGCCGAGCAGGCGCAGCAGGGCGCCAAGGGTCGTAAGGCCAAGGCTCCGGGCGCCGCCGAGGGCCGCCCGGACATGGTCCACGTCGTCCCCAAGCGCTTTGGCAACCTGACCTCGGACACGCTCCCCACGGTGGAAGGCATCGCCGCCAAGATGGGCGCCCCCTACACCGCGCGCGCGGCTGAAGGCGGCCTGCCGGGCGCCACGGTCCAGATCGTGCGCGACGGCGCCGTGGTCGCGGACGTGTGGCCGGCGACGGACAACAAGTCCATCCTGCGCGCCTACTCCACGTCGGACAAGGTTCAGTATCCGTTCAACGGCCGCGTCGGCCTGCGCATGGGCGACCACAAGAACTGGACGCGCATGGTGTGCGAGCTCGCGCCGTCGCCGCTCGACGGCAAGGCCTTCTGCCACGCGTCGTCGGACGCGCACCTCGGCTACATCGTCGAGGGCTGGGCCGGTGACGCCAAGGTTGCTCCCGCCAAGGAAGCGCTCGCCGATCTCAAGATCGTCGGTCTGCTCTGGGCTCCTTCGGCGCCGGGCGCCACGCCCAAGGCTGCCTCCGCCCCGGAAGACGGCGCGGACAAGGTCCCGGCCGACGGCGCCGCCGAGTAAGCGCGTCGTCGCACGGGCCGCGTCAGGCGGGTCAGGACATTTCCGGGACTACGGAGCCGCTCTTGAATCCGCTGTCGGCCACGGCACCTCGCGCCATCCGCTCGATCGAGCGCGTCGTCCTGGACGGGCGTCGCGCGGTGGCGGGCGTGGAGGTGCCGGTGTTGGTGCACCAGTCGGCGACGCCCGGCCCGTGCGCGGTGATCACGGCGAACCTGCACGGCGATGAGACGATCGGCGTGGCGGTCGCGCACCGGCTGGACATGTGGCTCCAGGCGAACCCCTTCCGGGGGACGATCGCGCTGTATCCGTCGTGCAACCCCACCGGGCTGCGCGCGCAGACCCGGCACGTCCCCGCGGACGACGTCGACCTGAACCGGCTGTTCCCCGGCAACGCGCGCGGCACCTCCGGCAGCCGACTCGCCGCGTCGATCTGGCACGACCTGTCGGCGCGGCGGCCCGATCTGGTGGTCGACCTGCACGCCGACGCGCCTTGCGCCTTGCCGTACGTGATCGTCGACCGCCCGGTACAGAGCGCGGGCGAGGCCAGGCGCAAGCTCGGCGAGCGGCTGCTCGCCTTGGCGGACGCGACCGGCCTGACCGTGCTGCGCGAGTACCCCGACGAGGCGTACGTGCAGTTCGGCCTGGATCGCTCGCTGGCTGGCGCGGTGGTGAACGTGCTCCAAACGCCGTCCGTCACGCTTGAGGTCGGGCCGCGGCGTTGGATGGACTCGCGGTCGGTCGCCAAGGCGCTGGGCGCCACGCTGGGCATCCTGGGCTCCTGCGGCCTGGTCGACCACGTGACGCACCCGGACTCGACCAAGGTGGAAGGCGTGTGGCGTCGCGCGCCCACGCCCCGCGCCCGGGTGGCCGGTCTGTTCGACCCGCGTCTGGAGCCTGGCGATCGGTTCGCCAAGGGCGACGTGCTCGCGTGGCTCCGCACGATCACCGGTGACGTCGCCGAGTCGATCATCGCGACGGACGACGGCGTGTTGATGAGCTGGGTCGAAGCGAGCTGGGTGGCGCCGGGCGCCCTGCTGGGTACGCTGGGCATCCCCGACTCGGAGCGGCTCTGATGGCGCGTGGTGACGACAAGAACGCGGGGCGGCGCCTGCGCGTGAACGGGCACTCGGCGACCTGGCTGCGTCAGGGCTTCCCGTGGGTCTACCCGAACGAGGTGGTGGGGCAGCTCCCCAAGCCTGCGGGCACCGAGGTGCTGCTGGAGGCGGCCGACGGCACCGTGCTCGGGCGCGCGCTGACGGACGACGCCTGGATCGCGGCGCGCGTGTACCGCGTCGACGGCGGCCTGCTCGACGAGGCGTGGATGCGCGGCCGCTTGGACGACGCGATCACCCTGCGTGAACGGCTCGTGCTGTCCGAGGACACCAACTGCGCTCGCCTGGTGCACGGCGAGAACGACGCGCTCCCCGGCGTGCGCGTGGACAAGTGGGGGGACTACCTGACGGTCATCCTCGACACGCCCGCGGTGCGCTCGCTGCTGCCGCTGCTGGTCGACGCGCTGGTCGAGCGCTTGGCGCCGCTGGGCGTGTTCCTGTGCTACCGGCTCGACTCTCGCGACACGCGTGACCCGTCCCAGTTCACGCCGGCGCCCGGCTGGCTCTACGGCCAGGCACCGGAGGGCGGCGAGGTCGTCGTGCTCGAGCGCGGGATGGCCATGCGCGTGCGCCCTGGCGAGGGCCCGGACGTGGGCAGCTACCCGGACATGCGTGACGTCCGCGCCTGGCTGGCCCCGCACTGGGCCGGTCGTCGTGTGCTCAACACGTTCGCCTACACGGCCGGGTTCTCGGTGGCGGCCATGCGTGGCGGCGCGGCCGAGGCGGTAAGCGTGGATTTGGCGGTGGTGTCGCTGGAGCGCGCCAAGGCCAACTTCGTGGCGAACGGGCTGGATCCTGACGCGTCCGAGTTCCTCGCCGAGGACTCCTTCCGCGTGCTCGACCGCTTCCGACGGACGGGGCGTCGCTTCGATCTGGTCGTGGTGGACCCGCCCAGCTTCTCCCACGGCCCCGAGGGTATGTGGTCGGCCAAGAAGGACCTCCCTCGGCTGGTGGCGGCGGCGGTGCGGGTGCTCGATCGCCGCGGGCTGTTGGTCGTCGCGTCCAACCAAGGGCAGGTCTCCCCGCGCGAATTCCGCGGAGCCATGGCTGAGGGCTTCAAGCGGGCCGAGCGCACCGCCCGTGAGCTCGCGTTCTTGGGCGCCGCCGTGGACCACCCCGCGCTCGTGACCTTCCCGGAGGGGCACTACCTCAAGGTCGGGGTCTGGGCGCTGGACTGAGCGTACGGGTCGCCGGTCGCGTCGGCGTCCGGTACACTGTCTGTGGAGGCCCTCATGCGCTGCGTTTCGCTGGTCGCGTTGCTGGTCGGCGCCTGCTCGAACGGGACAGCCACGGTCGACGAGGGCTGCGCTTCATCGCTCCCAGGCGCGTCGTTGCTGAACGGGTCACCGGATGTGCTGGCCCGGGTCAACTGCTACCGGGGCTACCTGGGCCTGCCGCATATGAGCGTCTCCAGCGGCGTGCAGGCTGCCGCTGAGGCGCACGCGCACTGGCTTGAGGTGAACGACGTGCTCGGCCCCGCGCCCAAGGTCGACGTCCGTGACTGGAACGGGGTCGTCCGCGAGGTGGAGGGCACCGACGGGTACACGGGGCTGTCGCCCTACGACCGAAACGCGAAGACCGGCGTGACGGTCGCCGGTGGTCTGCCGACCAACATCTGGGGCATCTTCCGCTTTCACGCGGACGTGGACCCAGACCGGTGGATCATGGAGCCGTCCGTTCGGGACGCGTTGTTCCAGCCCAAGGTGCTCGGCGTCGGCGAGGCGACGGTCACGCTTGGCGGCGTCGAGCGGGCGTACACGGACGTGTTCGCGGCGATCCCCTCAGGCACCCGGCTGCTCCGCCCGGTCGTGTACCCGAAGGATGGCCAGGAGGACGTGCCGGCGGCCTGGACTGACCTCGCGCAGGTGTGGGACGACAAGCTCACGAATCACAAGTGGATCGGTTTCCCGGTGACGATCACCATGGGCAGCGACCAGCAGGGCCACGTGTCGATCAACCCGTTCCAGATCGCGGTCGTGTCGGCGACGCTGACCAACCCGGACGGCAAGGAGGTCCCGATCCGCGTGATCCCGCCGACCGGCACGTTCGCGGGGTTCTTGCGAACCACGATCGTGCTCGCGCCGAACGCCCCGCTCGCGGTCGACACCGAGTACGCGGTCGATGCGGAGATCACGAGCCTGTTCGGCACCACGATGGTGCACACCACCTTCCGTACGTCGCCCACACCCACCGACACGGACTCGCCGGACACAGACTTGCCCGACACTGACGCTCCGGACACCGACGCGCCGTAGGCTAGGTGTCGATCCCTTCGACGGCGTCCATCCACGCGTCGGACCAACGATCCTGGGCGGCCTCGTAGCGCTCGGCGAGCGCCTCGGCGTCGGCCAGATCCAGGTCAAGCTCCTCGCGCAGCTCGTTGGCGAGACCCATCGCGGCGCCGGTCGCCTCGTCACGGGCAGAGTCCAGGTCCTCTTCGGCGCCGCCCCCGGAGGAGCCGCCCGTGTAGAGCATGGCCGCGAGCCAGTCCTCGGCGTTCCCGGCGAGCACCGCCGCGTCGCCGCTCTCCGACAGCTCGACCACCGGCCACACGTCCTGCGCCAGCCCCTGCTCCGGACACCACCAGAGCGTGTAGTACAGCTCACCCTCGTCGCGCCGGGTCATCAGCAGCCAACAGCGAGGCGGCTTCTCGGCGCACGCCATCTCCTTGAAGACGTCGCGGAAGGCCGCGTCCAGCTTGAAGACCGAGTGGCGATCCCAGGCGGTGATCTCGCCGTCCTCGTCGAGGTCTAGGAAGGCGCGGACTGCGTGTCCGAAGTCCTCCAGAAGTTGTCGTGCGGTCAAAGTTCACCCCATGACGAGCAAGCGTCCACGGACGTTGTCTCAATGGCGGTGGGCTGGGTCAAGCATCAAATTGCCACAGCGGCTGCGTGTCCAGCCGATGTCAAAGGATCCAGGGCAGGATGGCCCGACGACTTTTCGGGTAGTCCGGGAACTGGGACTGGTACCACGCGTGGTTCTGCAAGGCGCGTGGGACCAAGTTGGCGGCGGTGTAGACGGCGAATCCGAGCCCTGCGGTGGACCATGTGGCGATGGCCCAGCCGGCCCAGGCCAGGCACTCCCCGAAGTAGTTGGGGCAGGTGATCCACTCGTAGAGACCGCCGGTCGGGATCTTGTAGCCAGTCTCGCCGGGCTTGCGGAGCGCGCGGAGCGAAGCGTCGGCCTGTCGGTTGATCCAGGTCCCCACGCCGAACAGGGCGATGCCCACCAGGAAGCGCGGGTCTATGAGCCAGGCGTTGGTCCAAGGCTGGACACCGCCCGACGCCATCGGCGCGTTCACGACCGAATTCAGGGTGTTGAAGCACACGGCCATGGCCGCGACCAGGATCGGCATCCGGTCGCCCGGCTTCACGCGCATGCGGAAGGGGTAGATGAACGCGCGGTAGACGTAGTGGAAGAACCAGACGCCCAGGAAGATCAGCGCGGGCGCGCTGGCGTGGGGCATGGTCAGGAAGAACAGCGTGCCCCACAGCAGCACCGACGGGCTCTCCATGACGACCCAGCCGATGCGCGGGTCGAAGGTGGGGCCCCAGCCTTCGCGCGCGTGTCGGCCGTACGGCGCGGACAGCAGTGTGAGCGACGCCACGGTGAGCGCGGCGGCCGCGAACATCGCTTGGACGGCGTGCGCGTGAAAGGTCGGGTCCGTGAGCGTGGCCACATTCATTGGGGGGCTCCGAGCTCACCGCGCAGGTCGGTGGCGAACAGTCTGCGGACGTCGGCCCGCGTGAGGTGGGGCTGGGAGAGGAGCCACATCAGCTTGGTGAGCGCAGCCTCTGCGGTCATGTCCAGACCGCCGATGACGCCTGCGTCCGCCAAGGCGCGGCCGCCGGCGTAGTCGTCACGCACGGTGCCGCGAAGGCACTGGGTGACGTGGGTGAGCACGAGCCCAGCGTCGGTCGCCTTGCGGAGCACGCCCAGCAGCTCGGGCTGGTTGTCGGGTGCGTTCCCCGCGCCGAAGGTCTGGAGCACGACGCCCTGCAGCGGCGCCTGGAGCATTGCGTCGAGCGTGTGCGGCGTGAGGCCGGGGAACCAACGGAAGCACGCGACCAGCGGCTGGGTGATCGGCACGACCCGGACGGGGCCTGTGCCGGGCGGTCGCACCAGGTCACGGTCGACGGTGACGTCCACGCCCACGCGCGCGAGCGGACGCAGGTTGCCGGACGCGAACGCGTCGAGGCCGCTCGCGTCGACCTTGGTGGCGCGGTTGCCGCGCAGCAGGCTGTCGCGAAAGTAGAGCCCGACCTCGGGGATGTCGGCGCGGCTGGCGAGGGTGAGCGCGCCCAGCAGGTTCGCGGTCGCGTCGTTTCGCACCCGCATGAACGGGATCTGTGAGCCCGTGAAGATCACCGGCTTGGACAGGCCCTCCAGCATGAACGACAGCGCGGATGCGGTGTAGGCCATGGTGTCGGTGCCGTGCAGCACGACGAACGCGTCCGTCTCGGCGTCGTGCGCGGCGATGTCGTTGGCGATCCCGACCCAGTCGGCGGGCCCCATGTTCGCGGAGTCCAGCAACGACGGGTACTCGCGCACGGTGTAGCGCACGACGAGGCCGTCGATGTCGGTGGGCAGCGTCAGATCCGGCTGGCCCTCCACATGGAAGGCGCGGCTCCGACGCAGCTCGCGCACCAGCAGGCCTGGCGCCGGCACCCAGCCGCGCGGTCCCTGTGCCATGCCGATGGTGCCGCCCGTGTACAGCACCAGGACGCGGCGCACGCTCACGTGCGGCCCGCCCGCAGGGTGAGGTGCGCGCCCACGCCGGCGATCGCGTCGTCCGGACCGCGTGCACGGTCGGACGGCATCGGGAACCAGCGCAGCGCCTCGAAGTCCGCGGTGACCTTGGGCGCAGGCGGCGGTTCCGCGTCGCCCAGGGTGGCGAGCATGCGACGGGCCTCGTCGAGGTAGGTGGGGAGCACCCACTCCGGCTCGGTCGACCGACGCGTGCGGACCTCCATCCGGCCGTTGGCGTACGACACATCGCGCAGCGACAGCGGGGGGCGCGGCGTCCCGTCCCGGTGCTGCCAGCGACCGGACGCGGGGTCGAACGTGTAATGGGGGAGGAAGCGCCACCCTTGCTCGGCGACGAACTCGATCGCGTCGAGGATGAACTGCAGGACCGGGTCGCTGATGAAGTAGTTGAAGTTCACACGCACCCAGCCGGGCTTGATCCCCTCGCAGCCGTTGAGGATCTCGCGCTCGAACTCGTGCGACGTGGTGATGTCGATGCCGAGGAGGCGGTGCCCGTAGGGGCCCGCACAAGAGCAGCCGCCGCGCGACTGGATGCCGAACAGGTCGTTGAGCAGCGCCACCACGAAGTTGTGGTGCAGGTAGCGGCTGCCGTGACGGACCATGAAGCTCACGATCGACAGGCGCCACGCGTCTGGGTTGCCGAGGATCTCGATCTTGGGGTTGGTGCGCCACTGCTGGATCGCGCGCTGGACGAACGCGTGCTCGCGCGTCCGGATGGTCTCCCAGCCGACCGCCTCCTTCAGTTGGAACACGAGACCGGCGCGGATCGACTCGATGATCGCCGGCGTGCCGCCCTCTTCGCGGTGCTCCACGTCCGAAAGGTAGGCGTGATCCTGGTCGTTCACGTAGGCCACGGTGCCGCCGCCCGGCACGGCCGGGACGCGGTTGCGGAAGACGTGGCGCTTAGCGACGAGCACGCCTGGGGTGCCTGGACCACCGACAAACTTGTGCGGGGAGAGGAAGATGGCGTCCTTGTAGATCTGGTCGCCGTCCTCCTTGTCATCGCGCATGTTCATCTCGATCTTCACGTACGGGCCGGCCGCCGCGAAATCCCAGAACGAGAGCGCGCCGTGTCGGTGCAGCAAGGACGCGACCGCGCGGGTGTTCGTGCCGATGCCGGTGACGTTGGACGCCGCCGAGAAGCTGCCGATCTTCATCGGCCGATCCGCGTAGCGGACCAGCTCAGCCTCCAGATGCGCCAAGTCGATGTGGCCGTCTGCGTCCTCGCGGATCACGACGGTCTGCGCGATCGACTCACGCCAGGGGAGCTCGTTGCTGTGGTGCTCGTACGGACCGATGAACACGACGGGGCGCTCGTGCTCCGGGATGTGGGACGACAGATTGTACCGGGCGTCCAGGTCGGCGGGCAGGCGCAGGTTCAGGCAGTCGATCAGCTTGTGGATGGCGCCCGTCGCGCCGGATCCACAGAACACCAGCGCGTCCCGCTCGTCCGCGCCGACGGCCTCCTTGATGATCGCGCGCGCGTCCTCTCGAAAGCGCGTGGTCTGGCGACCCGTGCCGCTCGTCTCGGTGTGCGTGTTCGCGTAGAGCGGCATCACCTCGTGCCGGATGAAGTCCTCGATGAAGGACAGCGATCGGCCCGACGCGGTGTAGTCGGCGTAGGTCACGCGGCGGGGGCCGTACGGGCCGTCGAGCACCTGATCGTCGCCGATGATGCCGCTGCGGATGGTCTCGATCAGTCGTTCCTGTCGCGTCAGCACGGCAGTCTCCGTCCAGTTCTGGCCAAGGCGGCGTGGTGGGGCGCTACTCGGGCTTCTTGGTGGCCAGCGCCCAGGTGATGCCCAGGTTCAAGTAGTCCGGGAACTGCGGCGGCGGGTCGAGCTTGACCGCGCGGACCACGTCCGCGGCGCACTCGTCGAGCACCTCGTCCTCAGTCGAACTGGTGACCTTCACGGAGCGGACGGTGCCGTCGGTGCGAAAGCGCAGGTGCACCTGGAGGAAGCGCATGGGCGACTTGCCTCGGGCCAGCGCCTGCTCGCGACAGGCCCGAAGGCCGGTGTCGTCCGCGCGCAGGAGCTTCTCCAGGCGGCTGGCCGTACGGTCGTCCGACTCGCCGAGCGGGTCCGAGAGGACCACGATGTGGTCGGTGTCCGCGGTCGCCACAGCCACGACGGTGGGCGAGGGCGGCGGGGGTGGGGGCACGTCGGCCCACGCCACAGAGGCGAGGCTCGACGACAACACGAGTGACGGGAGGAGCGTGCGCATGGGGGGCCTCTAATCCGCTCGCGGGGCCTGTGGACCGCTTTGTCGTGCGGAGCTACCTGACCTGAGCCCCCGAGGTTTGCCCTGCCTTCCCCGACCCGCACCGAGACGGACAGCATGGGTGCCGTCGAGGTGCCCGCCGACCGTTATTGGGGCGCGCAGACCGCGCGGAGCCTCCGGCACTTTCGGATCGGTTCGGAGCGCATGCCGCGCGAGATCCTCGCGGCGTTCGGCATCCTCAAGCAGGCGGCGGCGATCACCAACGCAGAGCTCGGGCTGCTGCCGCTGGCCAAGCGCGACCTGATCGCGTTGGCGGCGGAGGAACTGATCGCGGGCACGCTCGACGCGCACTTCCCGCTGGTGATCTGGCAGACCGGGTCGGGCACCCAGACGAACATGAACGTGAACGAGGTGCTGTCCAACCGCGCGATCGAGCTGGCGGGCGGGGTGATGGGCAGCAAGTCGCCGATCCATCCCAACGACGACGTCAATATGTCGCAGTCGTCGAACGACACGTTTCCGACCGCCATGCACATGGCGGCGGTGATGGCGATCGAGGGGCACCTGATCACGCGCGTGGTCGCGTTGCGGGACACCCTGGACGGCAAGGCGGTCGCGTTCGAGGACGTGGTGAAGATCGGACGGACCCACTTGCAGGACGCGACGCCGCTCACGCTGGGGCAGGAGATCAGCGGCTGGGTGGCGCAGCTCGATCACGGGTTGGACGCCGTGCGGCGCTCCCTGCCGCAGCTACGCGAGCTGGCGCTTGGTGGGACGGCGGTGGGCACAGGGCTCAACACGCTGCCCGGGTACGCGTCGCGCGTGGCGGAGGTCATCGCCTCGATCGCGGAGACGCGCTTTGTGACCGCGCCCAACAAGTTCGCTGCCCTGGCCGGGCACGACGCGTTCGTGGGCGCGATGGGCGGGCTGGCGCAGCTGGCGACGGCGCTGATGAAGATCGCCAACGACGTGCGCTGGCTGGCGTCAGGGCCGCGCTCCGGCCTGGGCGAACTCCACATCCCGGAGAACGAGCCCGGCAGCTCAATCATGCCCGGCAAGGTCAACCCGACCCAGTCCGAGGCGCTGACCATGGTGTGCGTGCAGGTGTTCGCGAACCAAGCCGCCGTCACGTTCGCCGCCAGCCAGGGCAACTTTGAGCTGAACGTGTTCAAGCCGGTGATCGCGCACAACACCTTGCAGGCCGTGCGGCTGCTGGGTGACGCCGCCGAGTCGTTCGACGTACACTGCGCCCGCGGGATCGAGCCCGACCTGGCGCGGATCCAGCAAAACGTGGAGAACAGTCTGATGCTCGTGACCGCGCTCAACCCGCACCTCGGCTACGACAAGGCCTCGCGCATCGCCAAGGAGGCGCACCGGACGGGGGGCACGCTGCGGCAGGCGGCGGTGTCGCTGGGGCTCCTGACGGCGGAGCAGTTCGACGCGCTCGTGGTCCCGGCCGACATGACCGGTCCGTTGAAGCGATGAGGCGCTCGATCATGGCTCTCGGACTGTTGCTGGCGACGGTCGCGGTCGCCGACGAGGGACCGCAGCTCCGATCTGAGGCGCGGCGACGCTACCCGAACAAGATCTACACGGACCGCTCGATCGACAGGACCTGCACGTTCGACGTGACCCTGGACGATCGGGGCCACGTGACGGGCGCGCAGGTGGTGGCGTGTCCGGCGGAGATGGCGTCGTTCGCGGAGCGCATCGTGCGGCGGGATCGCTGGCGCAAGCCGGTGGTCGAGGGCACGGTTGCGCGGGTGACGGCCCACTTCGACGCGCCGATCGACGTGTTCCAGTTCCCGCACCCGGACACGTGGCGCTACCGCGAGGGGCCCGTGTGCGACGTGCACCTGGCGGTGGGCGAGGACGGCACGGTGCGCCTGCGGAGCGCGTCCGAGGGCTGCGCTCCGGCAGTGGAGGTGACCACCCGCGTCGCCCCGGTCCCGTGGGCTGGACGGGTCAAGGTCGCGCCGATCCTGTGCCCGGTGACCTTCCGCACTCAGGGCGACGACAAGCTCAACGTGGAGTTGTTCCGCTGCCCTCCGGCCACCTGGGCGCACGCGGGGGCGGTGCTCGACGCGCTCGACTGGCCGGACATTGACCGGGTGTGGGCGGTCGTGCTGGGGTTTGGCGGCGAGGCCGCCCGGTAGCGCCCGAGCCGAGGCTCTGGACGGGTGGGCTAGACGAGCGACCGACGGCGGCGCAGACCGGCCAGGCCGAGCGCCAGGCCCGTGAGGCCAAAGCCTGCGGACCGGCTGGTGCTGTCGCAGCCGCAGAACTCCTTGATGACCGCACCGCCGGTGTCGGTGTCGTCGCCGGCGACGTTGTCGTCCGTGTCCTGGGCGGTGGTGGCGGTCTCAGTGTCGCCGATGTCCGTGTCGACGACGACGTCCGTGTCACCGCCGGAGATGTCCGTGTCGACCACCGTGTCGGTGTCGATGGGCGGAACGTCGGTGTCCAGGCCGGTGTCGAACGTGTCCGACGAGTCGTAGACGACGCCCCAGGTGTCGGGCCAGCCGCTGTCCGTGGTGTCGATGGAGGCGGAGTCCGCGGGCACGATGGCGGTGTCCCAGACGAGGCCGGTGTCCCACACGAAGCCGGTGTCCCACACCGGGGCGGTGTCGACGACTAGATCGGTGTCGACGACCAGATCGGTGTCGGGCACGTCGGTGTCAATGACCGGGGGGAGCGGCTGCGGCACAGCGAGCGCGCGGCTGACCGGCAGCAGGCACACAAGCAGCAGAGCCGCGCGATGCGCGTGGTTCATGGCGTCTCCAGCCGCGCGGCTCGATCCAGGCCGCTCGGCCGTGCATTCTACCCCGAAGACAGGTCCGTCGCGAGCTGTCGCCGCCCGTTTCCGGGCGACCAACGGTCAGAGCGCGGCGAGGAGCTCCCGGACTGACCGTTGCGTGCCGACTTCCAGCGCGCGGCAGATTTGGGCGTGCCCGATGCTGACCTCGCGAAGACCCGGCAGGCCGCGTAGGCCGATCAGGTTGTGCCGGTCCAGATCGTGTCCTGCGTTGACCGACAGGCCCACGCGGGCGGCCGCCTCGGCGGTGGCGAACATGGCGGCACGGGCGATCTCCTGGTCGGGCTTGCCCCAGGCCCACGCGTAGGGGCCGGTGTAGAGCTCCACCCGGTCCGCGCCCGCATCGTAAGCACCGGCGACGGGGCCCGGATCGCAGTCCACGAAGAGGCTCACGCGGGTACCGACACGGTGAAGGCGCCCGATCGTCTGCGCCAATTCTGCGTTGTCCTCGGGGAAGCGGTACCCGTGGTCGCTGGTGACCTCGCCGGGGCGCACGGGTACCAGGGTGCATTGGGCAGGACGGAGCGCCACCACCAGATCGACGATCTCCGGGTGGTTCTCACACTCGATGTTGAGCTCCACTCCGGGGTGCTTGGACGCCAGATGCGCCGCGAGGGGCACCAGGTCCGAGTACAGAACATGCCGTTGATCGCGGCGGGGGTGGACGGTGATTCCGTGGGCCCCGGCGGCCAGCACGGCGTCGGCTGCGTCGAGCAGGTTTGGCGTGTCATGGCCGCGACTGTTGCGCACCAGGGCATACTTGTTGATGTTCACCGAGAGCTGCACGCGGACCATGTCTGCCTCTTTCACTGTCTGCACCTCGTCCTCGACGCGCAGGACCCGCACGGGGTAGCCTTTCGGCGCCGCTCTGCAAGGTTGCCGGGCGTCACTGGGAGCCGACGCCTTGGGTACCCGTACCTGCACCGTGATGTTCACCGACATGGCGGACTACACCGCCGCTGTCGCGCGCACGGACCGTGATGGGCTCCGCAGGCTCCTCGCGGAGCATGAAGACGCGGTCTCGCCCATCGTGAAGCGCTACCACGGCCGGGTCGTCAAGAACCTGGGCGACAGCTTCATGTGCCTGTTCGACTCGTCGACGGACGCGGTCCGGTCCGCGCTCGACATCCAGGACTATGTGGCGGCCAGCGGCGGGATCAACATCCGCATCGGCATGACCACCGGCGACGTCGAGGAGATTGACGGCGACGCGTTCGGCGACGCCGTGAACCAGGCGGCGCGCATCCTGTCCAAGGCCCCGGCGGGCGAGGTCTGGTTTGGCCCAGGCACCCGCGTGTGCATGAACGTGTCGGAGATCCCTTGGGAGTCGGTCGGCCGCTTCCCGCTCAAGGGCATCTCGGGCGACGTCGACCTGTACCGCGCCGTGCCCACGCACAAGTGCTGGTTGCCCGAGGCCGTGGCCTCCGCCGCCCGTCGGAACCGCCTGGTGCGGGTCAAGCGCGGCCAGCCGATGAACGCGATGCTGCCCCCCGAGGCCATCCTTCTGCTGGAGGGCTTCCTCCCGGGATCGTCCGAGCTGTCCGACGCGCTGGGTCGGCTGCCCGTGCTCGACCCGGCGTCGCTCTACCTGACGACCTACCACATCTCGTCGGCGGACCGGCAGGGCTGGGTCGACGCTGGCCGCGGGCTGGTGATCGGCGTCCCGAACGCGGTCGACCGGGCCATCCACGACGTCCAGCGCGCGATCAGCCGCAGCTCGGGCGCGGACACCCTGGTGCTCGAGACGGGCGCCCTGGTGGACTTCGAGCTCGTGCTCTCGGGCTTGGCGCTGCCGGCCGTCCCGCTGTCCGAGGTCGTGGAGTCCTACTACTACGAGCTGATGCCTGAGGGCCGCTGGGTCAACAGCTCCGAGCGCACCCTGCTGCGCGTCGAGGTCAACCTGGATGGGCCGCGCTTGGTCGTGACCGCGCCGGGCGTCGTGATCGACGGTCGCACGCGTCGCCCCGACGAGGTGATCTCGCTCGCGGGCGGCACCCGGTTCGACGTGGGCGGCATGACGTTCACGTTCCATGCGCTGTCGCACCCGGACTTTGTCGGCGCGATCATGTGCGACACGAACATGCGCATCGGCGTGATCGGCGGCCAGACGGTCGAGATCGGCCGCGAGCCGAACCACCCGGGCCTGATGTTCGCCGACCGTCGCGGCCAGCAGAACATCCGCTGGTGCTCCGGCGTTCGCGCCGCCAAGGCACGCGCGGGCGGCTTCACCATGGATCGCGCGCTGGTCGGCCGTCGGCAGGCGGCGATCAGCCTGGTCGGCGACGTGATCCGCCTGACCCCGCTCCACGAGCGCTGCCCCACCTGGCTGCTGCGCGCGGGCGCCCGCCAGCTTGAGCCGGTGCTTGAGCCGACGATCATCTCTATCGGGGACAGCATCGTGACCGGAACCACCGTCGTGGGGCTCCGTGCGCCGGACGAGGGCTGACGCCCGGGTGCTCCATTGCGGTTGATCATCGCTGAGAAGCCGAGCGTCGCGCGGGACCTGGCCCGAGTGCTTGGCCTGGGTGGCAAGGGCGACGGCTTCCTGCAGGGTGACGGCGTCACCGTGACGTGGTGCATTGGTCACCTGTTGGAGTTTGAGGATCCGGCCCACTACGACCCCGCCTGGAAGCGCTGGGCGCTCGACACGCTGCCCATGGTCCCGAGCCACTTCGCGCTCCGCGTGCGGGAGGGCGTCGAGGACCAGGCGAAGGTCGTCCGCAAGCTGCTGCGCGACAAGGCCCTGCGCGAGGTGATCAACGCCTGTGACGCCGGTCGCGAGGGCGAGCTGATCTTCCGCCAAATCTACGAGTTCAGCGAGTGCACGCGCCCGGTCCAGCGGCTGTGGGTGTCGTCGCTGACGGACGAGGCGGTGCGGCTGGGCTTCTCGCGGCTTCGGCCCGGTCTGGAGTTCGACGCGTTGGCCGACGCCGCCCGCTCCCGCTCCGAGTCCGACTGGCTGGTCGGGCTGAACGCGACGCGGGCGCTGACCTGCCGCACCCGCGACGCCGGCGGGGACGCGCTGTGGAGCGTGGGGCGCGTCCAGACGCCCACCTTGGCGATGATCGTCGCGCGGGACCACGAGATCGCGGCCTTCGTGCCCGAGTCGTACTGGCGGGTAGAGGCCAAGCTCAGCGCCGGTGGTGGCGTCTGGAAGGCCACCTTCATCCGCACGACCACCGCGCCCAAGGATGAGGAGGAGCGCGAGGGTCAGGACGCGCCCAAGGTCGAGCGGCTCGCCACCGAGCAAGACGCGCGCTGGATCGCCGACGCGGTGCGCGGTCGGGCGGGTGTGGTCACCCGCGCCACCCGCAAGACTCGCCGCGAGCTGCCGCCGCTCCTCTACGACCTGACCTCGCTACAGCGTCGCGCCAACCAGCGCTATGGCCTGTCCGCCCAGCGCACGCTGGAGGTGGCTCAAGGGCTCTACGAGCGCCACAAGCTCATCACGTACCCGCGTACGGACGCGCGCTACCTGACGTCGGATCAGGTGGGGGAGCTGCCCGGGATCTTGCGCGCCGTGGGCACGCTGGCCCCGTACCGGGCGACGGCCGAGGCGCTGTCGGAGCGCCCGCTGCGGATCAGCGCCCGCATCGTCGACGACGCCGAGGTGGGCGATCACCACGCGATCCTGCCCACGGCGCGCTCGGCGGAGGGCGCGCGCCTGGACCCCGACGAGAAGCGCGTCTACGACCTGATCGCCCGGCGCCTGTTGGCCGCGCTGTCACCGGACGCGGTGATCGACACGGCCGAGATCCTGGTGGAGGTGGCGCCGCCGCCGGACGCGCCGCTGCCCGCGGACGCGCCGCCTCCGCTGACCTTTCGCGCCAAGGGGCGCGTGCTCCGGGAGCCAGGTTGGCAGGCGATCGACCCGCCCGCGAGCTCCAGCGACCTGGACCTGCCCCACATCGAGGAGGGCGCGGTCGTACACGTGGACGACGCCGCGACCACGCCCGGCCAGACACGCCCGCCGCGCCCGCACGACGACGCGTCGATCCTGCGCGCGATGGAGACCGCCGGTCGCGCGCTCGACGACGACAACCTGCGCCGCGCCCTCCGCAACGCAGGCCTAGGCACGCCCGCCACGCGCGCCGCCATCCTGCAGACGCTGCTCGACCGCAAATACATCCTCCGCGACGGGCGCGCGCTGCAGGCGACCCCCATGGGCTGCGCGCTGATCGAGGCGCTGCCGGTCGAGGCACTCAAGAGCGCTGAGCTGACCGGCCGCTGGGAGAAGCGCCTAGCCGACATCGCCGAGGGGCGTGAGCGCCGCGACGCGTTCATGTCCGACGTGGTCATCTACACGGGCACCATCGTCGACGCGATCCGCGGGAGCGGGGCGCTGCCGATGGCCGCGACCGAGCGCACCCGCCCCGAGGCCGAGGCGATCGGCGCCTGCCCGGCCTGCGGCGCCCCCGTCCGCAAGCGCGGCGACGTGTGGACCTGCGACACCGGTCGCACCTGCCCGTTTGTGGTGTTTGGCACCATGGGCGGCAAGACCATCGGTGTGACCATCGTGCGGACGCTGCTCAAGGAGAAGCGCACCGCGGTGATGACGGGCTTCAAGAGCCGCGCCGGAAAGGCGTTCGACGCGGGCCTGGAGGTCGGGCCAGACGGCAGGGTGCAGCTGTACTTCTCGAACGAGCCGGCGGCGCCGAAGGCCGAGCCGAGCGAGCCCAAGCCGATCGCGGAGGGTCGCGCGAAGGCGGGTCCCAAGGCATCTGGGGAGTCCAAGCCTCGTGCCAAGGCGGAAGGGAAGGCGCCTGCGAGCAAGGCGGCGCCCAAGCCCGGGGCGGACAAGTCGGCGACCAAGCCTCGGCCGAGCGCCATGCCCGCCGCGCCGAAGGTCGGCGACCCGTGCCCCACCTGCGGCGAGGGCCGGGTGATGCGGGGCCGGACCTCGCTCGGCTGCTCCCGGTGGCGCGAAGGGTGCGGCTGGAGAGGCCCGATCTAGTCGCGGTCGCGCAGGATCGCGTTGACCAGGGCGAGCAGCGACTCGGGCCGGAAGGGCTTGGCCAGGAAGGCGTCGCGCTGCTTGTCGACGCCGACCACCGTGAGGTTCTCGGGCGTCTCGCCGGACATGAAGATCACGTGCAGGTCAGGCCGCATGCCGCGCGCCTGGCGGGCAAGCGACGGGCCCTCGATGTCGTCCATCATCACGTCGGACAGCAGCAACTGGATGGACGGGTCGCGCGCGAGCACGGACAGCGCCTCGGCGCCGCTGGTCGCGGACACCACCCTGCGACCGTCACGCTCTAGGGCGCGCACCACGGTGCGCCGCACCAGCGGGTCGTCGTCCACCACGAGCAGCGTGGTCATGGCCGGATGAGGGGGTTGGATCGTGGGCTCCTGACGCGGGACGGACGTTGTACCCCGACCCTGGTAGGGATCCTGACACGACGTGGCCTCTCGCGCATGGCGATTGCGTGGAACTGTGCATACGAAGCGCGCCCGCGAGGTGCCACTTGGCTCGTCTCGACTACATCGATCATCGCGCAGACCCGTCCGCCTGGGCGCGCGACCTCGGCTGTTCGGACGAGGCGGTGGCGCTGCTGCTGGACAGCCCGTTCATCGACCTGCACTGCGATCTCGAGGTCCCGGTCCGCCTGTTCGGCTGGAACCCGGCCAAGCGCCACGGCCCTTGGAAGCGGGTGATGCCGCTGTTTGGCCACACCGACTACCCGCGCCTGCGGGAGGCCGGGATGACTGGGGTGGTCTACGACCTGGCGACCAACGTGTTCCGCCGCGAGCCCAACCGGCAGGTGATCACCCTGGCCAACCTGGAGCGCTGCCAGCGGCAGATCGCGGCGTGGCCCGACGATCTGGCGGTCGCGCGCACCCGCTCCGAGTACGACGCGGCGGTGGCGGCCGGTCGCACGGCCTTCTTCCTGGCGCTGCAGGGCGGGAACGCGCTGTCCCACGACCCCACGGTGCTGCTGGGCGACGTGGGCCAACTCATCCACCGCATCACGCTCGTGCACCTCAAGTCCAGCGTGCTCGGGGGCAGCAACAGCCCCGGCCAGCCCGAGGACGGCATCACTGAACGCGGCCGCGAGTTCGTGAAGCTGTGCAACCAGGCGCGGATCATCGTGGACCTCGCCCACGCGGGCAAGAAGACCTTCTGGGGCGCGCTCGACGCGCACGACACGCTCATCCCGCCGATCGTCAGCCACGTCGGCATGGCCGGCGTGCGGGACCTGTGGCGCAACATCGACGACGACCAGGCCCGCGCGATCGCCGACCGCGGCGGCGTGATCGGCATCGTCTACCAGGGGAACTTCCTGGCGAACGTGCCGGTCGGCTGCGCGAGCAAGCGCTCGGCGATCGTGGACCACCTCGATCATGTCATTCGCGTCGCGGGCGAGCAGGCGGCGGCGATCGGCACCGACTACGACGGCGTCATCACGCCGCCGTCCGATCTGACCGACATCACGCATCACCCGCTGCTGGTGCAGGACATGCTCGACCGAGGTTGGTCCCACGCCCGCATTCGCGGGATCCTGGGCGAGAACTACCTGCGCGTGGTCAAGGAAGTCCGCCCGTGACGCAATTCCAGATGACAGCTTGTCACACGTTCGGGGCGGCTTCCACCCCCGTTGACAGGATGTCCGGGACGGGTCGAAGAAAGCGTGTAGAACGGGCTTGCAGAGGCATGGCACGCGGGTTGCCTTATGCTGGCGATGGAGGACGGGATGGCGGGTGAGGCCCTGGCGGGACTGCGCGACAAGCCGTGGATGCCGTTCATCGGCGTCACGGTCGGCGCCGTCGTGCTCGCGCTCCTGGCCTCCGCCGGGGTCGGCGTGCTGGTTCGTTTGCCCGAGGGCGCCAAGGTGAGCCCGGCCATGACCGCCGAGGACATCGCCAGCGCGGGCGGCCTGCCGACCAACGCGGACGACGTGACGGCCACGGTGACCGCCGGGGCGGACGCGGGCGCGGACGCGGGGGGCAGCTCCGCGGAGGGCCTCGCTGCGGCGATCCACGCGGGTCGTCGCTTGAGCAAGGACGAGTACGTCAAGGGCATCCTGGGTCGCAACATCTTCGACCCGTCGAAGATCGGCCAGCCCGAATGCGTTGGCGATGACTGCCCCGACGGCCAGCAGTCCGAACTCAAGGTCACGCTCAAGGGCACGGTGGTCGCCGTCCCTGCCGCCTACAGCGCCGCCTTCATCGCCGAGGAGGGCAAGGAGACGGTCCACGCCTACGGGATCGGTCAGAAGGTCCAGGGCGCTGAGATCCTCGAGATCCAGGACAAGCGGGTGCGCGTGCGCAACCCGGCCGGCGCCGAGGAGTGGCTGGAGGTCGGTGTCGAGAAGCCGGCGTCCGCGGGCGACGGAGCCAAGCCCCCGGCTGAGGGTGGGATCACCGGCGACGGCGAGACCAACTTCACGATCGACCGCACCACGCTCAACGCCGCGCTCGGCAACATGGACGAGCTGTCGGGCATGGCCCGCGCGCTCCTTCACCGCGGCCCGGACGGCGAGTACGACGGCTACCGACTGTCGGCGATCCGCCGCGACACGCTCCCCGACAAGGTCGGCATCCGCAACGGCGACATCATCCACTCGGTGAATGGCCTGCCGATCAATTCGCTCGATGGCGCGATGAAGGCGCTCGACGCGCTCAAGACGCAGCCCAATCTCAAGGTCGAGGTCACCCGCCGTGGCCAGCCGACCACCCTCAACTACGACATCCGCTGACGCTTGGGTCGTATGACCCGAGCCGGAGCATGAGCCTCGATGCCTCAGCGTCTCTCTCGTCCCTTCCTCGTTGCGTTGATCCTCGCCGTGCCCCTTTCGGGCGCGCTCGCGCAGGACAACCCGCCCACGCCCGCGCCCCGCTCGGTGCCCACGCCGCCGACCGCGTCTCCTGCGGGCGTGCCTGCGGGTCAGACCCCGGTGGGCGCGCCGCCGACGCTCAAGCCCGGTGAGCCCACGCCTGCGTCTGCGCCGGTGAACCCGTCCAGCGCGCCTGAGACGGTTCCGCCGCCGTTGGCGCCCGCGGGCGGCGGCGTGAACATCAACTACGTGGAAGCCGATCTGTACTCGCTGCTCGAGTACTTCGCGCGCGCCACGGGCAAGAACTTCGTGATCGCGGATCAGCGTGACCTGCAGGGCAAGAAGGTCACGATCATCTCGAATAAGCCGGTGTCGCCGGGGGCCGCCTACGAGGCGTTCCTGTCCGCGCTGGAAGTCCACGGGCTGACCGTCGTGCAGGTCGGCAACCTGTACAAGATCATCAAGGCGCAAGAGGCGCAGCAGTCGCCTGGTCGGCCCGGCCAGGGCGGCGATATCCAGGCGACCGACCAGTACATCACGCAGATCATCCAGTTCGACAACATCAGCGTCAGCGACGTCCGCGAGATCGTCGACAACCTGGTGTCGCCCAACGCCAAGGTGCTGGCCTACGCCCCGGCCAACACGCTGATCCTGACGGACACCGGCTACAACATCCGGCGCATCTACGACATCATCAGCAAGCTCGACATCGCGGCTCCGCGCGCGACCATGGCGATCTACCCCATCGTCTTCGCCAAGGCTGAGGACATCAAGCAGCTGATCGAGGACCTCTACGGCACGGCCGAAGACGCCAGCAGCACGGCGGGCCGGGCCACCGCGCGCGCGGGCGCTCGGAATCCTCGCGCCGCGGCGCGAGCCAACCCCACCGCCGGCGCCACGCCGGGCGCGGGTGAGGGCGTCACCGCGGGCAAGGAGTCCAACTACATCACGAAGGTGCTCTCCGACGAGCGCACCAACTCGCTGATCGTGCTCGCAAACGAGCAGGGCCAGCAGGCGGTCAAGGACCTGATCGCCAAGCTCGACATCGACGTCGATCCGACCAGCCGCTCGCAGATCTACGTGTATCGCCTGGAGCACGCCAAGGCGGAGGACATCGCCAAGGTGCTGCAGACGCTGTCGCAGACCACGTCCAAGTCGAGCGCCAGTTCGGGCCGTGGCGCGGGCAACCAGACCACCGTCGACACCCGCCTGGCGGCCACCCGCGCGCGTGAGGCCGTGCCTCCTGCGAATGCTGCGGCCGAGGGCAACAACAGCGAGGCCGGCGGCGCCATCGCCGCGTTCGACTCCGGCATGCGCATCGCGGCCGATGAGAACACGAACAGCCTGGTGATCATCGCGTCCAGGGACGACTACGCGATCATCGAGTCCGTGATCAAGGAGCTCGACACCAAGCGTAAGCAGGTCTACCTCGACGCCGTCATCCTTGAGCTGTCGAGCAACGACGCGCTCGACTTCAACCTCGCGTACCACACGCCGTTCGACATCAACACGCCGTTCAACGGCGGCTCCAAGGCCACCGGCATTGTCGGCGGCCAGTTCGGCACCAACTCGCTCGGCCTGGATCCCACGGGCCTGTCGGGCCTGGCGTTTGGCATCTTCGGCCAGTCGGTGGCCGTGCCGGTCATCGACCCTTCGACCGGCTCCGTCACGTCGATCGACATCCCCGCGTTCGGCATCGCGCTGCAGGCGCTCAAGACGAACCAGATGGTGAACATCGTCTCGAACCCGAGCGTCATGGCGCTCGACAACGAGGAGGCGAAGATCGTCGTCGGCCGGAAGATCCCGTTCCCGACGTCCAACGGCCTCAACAGCCTGGGCCAGCCGGTCGTGACCTACCAGCGCGAGGACGTCGCGATCACGCTCGACATGACGCCGCGCATCAACTCCGAGAACTTCGTCACGCTCGAACTCGACGTGGAAGTGCAGGAGGTCGAAGACTCCAGCTCGCTCAACACCGCGCAGGCCGGCTTCATCACGTCCAACCGCGAGATCAAGACTGTCGCGCTGGTCGGCGACAACGAGACCGTCGTGCTCGGCGGCCTGGTGGGCAGCACGGACAGCAAGTCCGAGTCCAAGATCCCCATCTTGGGTGACCTGCCGCTGATCGGCGCGCTGTTCCGCAACCACAGCAACTCGGCGCGCCGCACCAACCTGATGGTGTTCATCACGCCGCACATCATCGACGACTCCGACGATCTGGCTGAGATCATGCGCGTGAAGGAAGCCCAGCGCGAAGAGTTCATGCGCCGCTTCTACGGCAAGTCGCAGGACCAGCAGATGGCCGAGATCAAGCGCCTGCTGCAGTACTCCATGAACAACGTCGACAAGCCCTCCGTGTTCCGCGGCCCGGCCACCATCGCCAACACGGTGACGGTCGGCGGTCAGCCGGTCTCGGCCGGTGCACGCGACGAGCTTGAGGCCAGCCTTGAGGCCGCGCGTCAGGTTCAGCCCGGCGAGGGCGCTGGCTTGCTGCCGAACAACCAGGTGAACATCGTCACGCCGCCTCCGCCCCCCGCGCCCGCGCCTGCGCCCGAGACGCCGCCGGCCGACGGAGGCCAGTGAGATGGGCGTTCGCCGGATCGAGTTCGACGAGAGCCTGAAGCGCTTCGGCATTGGCGCCGACGCGCTGGAGCGCGCTCGCACGACCGCGACCAAGCAGGGCATCCCGCTGCGTCGCGCCGCGCTGATCACCGACGGGCTCGACCCGAAGGCGATGGCGCGTGCGCTGTCGGAGATCTCGGGCCTGCCGGTCATGGAGACCGTCGACCCTGAGAGCGTCGATCCCGATCTGGTGCTCAAGCTGCCGCTTCAGTTGGCGCGCGACCGCCACGTGCTGCCGCTGTGGGTGGCCGACGGTGAGCTGGTGGTGGGCCTGTCGGAGCTCGACGCGCTGTCGATCATCGACGACCTGCGCCTGCTGCACGGCCGCCCGGTGCGCCCTGTCCTCGTGCCGTCCGACGTGCTCGACAAGGCGATGAACGACTCGTACGACCGCGCCTCCAAGAGCGCGTCGGACATCCTCGACAACGTCGACGACGCCGATCAGAAGAACGACGACGACCTGAACCTGGAGGACGCCGAGCTGCTCGACGACCCGAACCAGGCGCCGATCATCCGGTTCGTGAACGCGCTCTTCACCCAGGCGATCAAGGAGCGGGCGAGCGACATCCACATCGAGCCCTTCGAGAAGGATCTGGTCGTCCGGTTCCGCATCGACGGCGTGCTGCACGAGCGCTTCAAGCCGCAATTCAGCCTGCGCAGCCCGATCGTGTCGCGCATCAAGATCATCAGCGGCCTCAACATCGCCGAGAAGCGCTTGCCGCAGGACGGCCGCATCCGGCGTCGAATGGGCGGCCGCGAGATTGACTTCCGCGTGTCGACCGTGCCCGTGCGCCACGGCGAGCGCGTCGTCATGCGTATCTTGGAGAAGGGTCAGGTCTTCTCGCTCGACCGCGTCGGCATGGAGGCGGACACGCTCGAGACCTTCCGCAAGATCATTCGACTGCCCCACGGCATCCTGCTGGTCAGCGGTCCTACCGGCTCGGGCAAGTCCACCACGCTGTACTCGGCCATCTCCGAGATCAACGAGCCGGACATCAACATCCTCACGATTGAGGATCCGGTCGAGTACGAGCTGGTCGGCATCGGGCAGGTGCAGGTCAACTCCAAGATCGACCTCACGTTCGCCAGCGCCCTGCGCGCCTTCCTTCGTCAGGACCCCGACGTCATCCTCGTCGGTGAAATCCGCGATCGTGAGACCGCAGAGAACGCGGTGCAGGCGTCGCTCACGGGTCACATGGTGTTCAGCACCATCCACACCAACGACGCGGCGGGCGCGTTCGCGCGCCTGACCGAGATGGGCGTGGAGCCATTCCTGGTGGCGTCGTCGCTCGCGGGCGTGTTGGCCCAGCGGTTGGTCCGTCGTCTGTGCCCCGAGTGCAAGGCGCCGTACGAGCCTTCCGACACCGAACTCCTCGACATCGGCATGCAGCGCGCCACGCTCACGGGGCACACGGTGTTCAAGGCCGTCGGCTGCGACGCGTGCCAGAGCGTGGGCTACCGGGGCCGCGTGGGTATCTACGAGTTCCTGCCCGCGTGGGAGGAGATCAAGCAGCTGGTGATCGCGCGCGCAGACTCTGGCGCGATCAAGCGCAAGACGGTCGAGCTCGGCATGCGCACGCTGCGCGAAGACGGCTTCCTGAAGGTGCTGCGCGGCTACACGTCGTTCGACGAAGTGATGCGCGTCACCCAGATGGACAACGCCGAGGGGGACTGATCCTCGATGCCTGTCTTCGAATACAAGGGCTTTGACGGGGTAGGCGGCGCGGTCACGGGCGTGGTCGACGCCGACACGGCCAAGATCGCGCGGGCGCGCCTGCGCAAGCAGGGCGTGTTCCCGACGGACGTGCGTGAGCAGCACGGCAAGGCGGTCACAGGCTCGGGCTTGAACCGCGAGATCGACGTCGCCCAGTACTTCGAGTTCATCTCGCAGCGCGACATCGCGCAGGTCACGGCGCAGCTGGCGGTGCTGATCGGCGCGTCGGTCCCGATGGCTGAGTCGCTGGCGGCGCTGGTGGAGCAGACCGAGAAGCAGAAGCTCAAGGTCGTGCTGTCCAAGATCAAGGAGCGCGTGAACGAGGGTACCACCCTGGCCGACGCCATGGCGGATCACCCCAAGGTGTTCGACACGCTCTACATCTCCATGGTGCGCGCGGGCGAGCGCACGGGCGCCTTGGGCGAGGTTCTGGACAGGTTGTCCAAGTTCGCCGACGCGAACGTGAAACTGCAGGGACAAGTCGTCAGCGCGCTCGCATACCCTGTCCTGATGATGTTCATCGGCACGGGCATGATCGCCCTGATCTTCACGATGGTCGTGCCCCAGATGCGCGGCACGCTGGCGTCGTTTGGCGGCGAGAAGAACCTGCCGCTGGTCAGCAAGGCGGTGTTCGCGTTTGGCGACTTCGTCGTCGGCTGGGGCTGGCTGGTGCCGGTGTTCGTGGTGGCGGGCTTCTTTGCGTTCCGTCGCTGGGTGGCCACGGTGCCAGGTCGCGAGCGCTTCGATCGCTTCAAGCTGACCGTGCCGCTGTTTGGCCGCCTCAACCGCATCGTCGCCGTGAGCCGCTTCTGCCGCACGCTCGGCACGCTGCTGGTCTCGGGCGTGCCGATCATCGCGGCGCTGGCGATCGTCCGCGACGTGGTCGGCAATGTCATTCTGTCCGAGACGATCACCAAGGCCTCGCTCAACATCCAGGAGGGCCAGAGCATCGCGCGCCCGCTCCAGGAGTCGGGCCAGTTCCCGCCGATGGTGGTGCATATGATTAAAGTCGGCGAAAGAACAGGTGAACTTGAGCGTATGCTCAACCTGATCGCCGACTCTTACGAGGAGGAGGTCGAGGCTACGGTCGCTGCGGTGACGTCCTTGCTCGCTCCGATCGCGATGCTCGTCATGGGCGTGGTGATCGGGACTGTGGCACTCGGCTTGCTGCTGCCGATGCAGGCGATGACGAAGGCGATTCATTGACGTTCGATGACGACTTTCGCGTCCAGATTCACAGAGCATCTTGAGGAGGATCGACATGGACCAGGACACCACCACGCTGCGTGAGCGACTCGACGTGCTGCGCGACATGGGCGCGCTCCGCGACATGGGCGCGCTGCGCCGGATGCGTCGCGGCATGACCCTGATGGAGATCATGATCGTCATCGCGATCATCCTGCTCCTCATGGGCGCGCTGACGTTTGGTCTGGCGGGCATCTTCGGCGACGCGCAGCGCAGCACGGCCGAACTCTCGATCACCCGGATCAACGAGAAGGTGAAGATCTACCAGGTCAAGAAGAAGAAGCTCCCGGACAGCATCACCGAGCTGTACGCCGGTGAGGCTGAGCCCAAGGATCCTTGGGGCAACCCCTTCAAGATGAAGAAGGGCGGCAAGGGCGGCTACGACATCGTCTCGATGGGCGCCGACGGCAAGGAAGGCGGTTCGGGTGGTGACGCCGACGTGAAGCTGTCCGAACTCGAGTGATCCCGGCCAAGGCCTGACGCGCGCGTGCGTGGCGGGCCCGAGGCCCCTTGGAGTCCCAGGTGCGAGGAAGCCTCTCTCACGGCCGCCGCGATCGTCGCGGCATGACGCTCATGGAGCTGATGGTCGCGCTCGCGATCATGCTCCTCGTCACGGCCGTGCTGATGCCGTCGATGGACGCCGCGTTCATGCTCCAGCAGCGTGGCGCCGCGCGGCGCTTGGCGCTCGCGTTCGAGGCGCTCCATGACGAGGCGATCCTGCGAAACCGCACCTACCGGATCGCGTTCAACTTGGACGACAACACCTGGAAGGTGGAGGTCGCCGACCCGGACGTGGCGGTGTTCGACAACGACAAGGCGCGGCTGAACTTCGAGGCGAACGAGAAGGAGCTGCTCTCCAAGCTCAAGCCCGAGGATCAGGCCACCTACCAGAAGGACCACGCCGCGTTCGCGCCGCCTGAAGGGGGCGAGTACGACGAGGTCGTGCACCTGCCCGAGAACTCGAAGTTCAAGAGCATCTTCACGCCCCAGCGCGAGGACCCGGTGACGCCGCGCGGCGAGGGCAGCAAGCGCAAGAAGCGCGATGACCCACCCGACGGCGAGCCGCTGATCGTCTACAGCTACGTGTTCGCGAACGGGTCGGCCGAGTACACCGTCGTCCAGATCGCGGACGCGACCGATGACATGGACGGCTTCACGATCACGGTCGATCCGCTGTCGGGCAAGGTGGACTTCCACGACACGCTGGTCGACCAGAAGGACATGTGGCGCTTCCTGCCTGATGATGGGCCGAGGTTGGAGCTGTGATCCGCACGCTCCTCACCAGCCGCCGCGCGCGCCGTGGCTTCACCTTGATGGAGGTGATGCTCGCGACGGTGATCCTCGTGTTCGCGCTCGCCGTGCTTGTGGAGCTTCAGGGCACCGCCGCGTTGGCCACGATGGAGGCGGACAAGATCATCATCGGCACGCAGCTGGCGCAGGAGAAGCTGACGGAAGTCCGCATGATGGTGGAGAACGAGGGCTTCCCCGACGACGACGTGACCGAGAAGGGCGACTTCGACGACTTCGGCACGGACGCGCTCAACGTCGAGTTCAAGGACCTGGACGACTACCACTGGGAGTACCTGGTCTCGAAGGTTGACCTGGAGGCCGCCGGTGACCTGACGTCTACCGCGAACAACATGATGCAGAGCTTCGGCGATGCCGGCGCCGGCGAGGCCACGCAGCAGCTGCCGGACCTGTCGCAGTTCGGTGTGTCGTCGGACATGATCGCGCAGATGCTAGACCCGTTCCTGCGCGAGGCGCGCGTGCGGGTGTGGTGGGGCACGGACGATCCCGACGAGGCCGACGAGAAGGGCGACCTTGTCGTGCTGACCACGCACATCATCCAGCCGAACGCGAACGTGCTTGGCATGTTGGGCGGATCGAAGGGCGGCGGCGGCGGCGGCGGAAACAACCGCGACAAGCCAGGCTTGCGCGGTCCGGATGACGGGCGCGGCCCCGGCGGCGGCCCCGGCGGCGGCCCCGGCGGCGGCGGCGGTCGCGGCGGCGGTGGTCGTGGTG
>CAIOSP010000199.1 GCA_903861005.1 uncultured Pseudomonadota bacterium | reverse complement strand
GGCGCGTGGCGGTTCGCCTCGCGCGTCAGCGCTCTCCCTGTTGGGATGGATGGTGTCTCGTCCTCGTGGACATTGAGGGCTGCGTCGACGGCGTCGCCGCCACCACCTGGTAGGGGACTGTACGACCTAGCACCGGTCCGTTCGACTCATGATCGCGGTCGAGTCATACCAAGGTATGGCCCAAACCCGGAATCTCGAGCATCGGCTCCTCTAGTGCCACTCGGTATACGTTGTTCGTCAGCGCGAACAGCACGTACTGAGCCACCAACGAGATCAACTCCAGGAGGGTGTCGTGGGGAAGGAATTCGCCGTGCTCGCTCCATGCCGCGTCGGAGAGCGTTCGGTGCTCAACCAACTCGCCCGTGAGCGCGACGAGCGCCTGCTCACGTGCCGTGGGCAGCGCGGCGATATTCCCCGTCCGAACGCCCTCAAGCTCGGCCTCTGTGAGGCCAAATTCGCGAGCGACGGGCACGTGGTGCCGCCACACGTACTCGCTTCCATACAGGACTCCCATGCGCAGGATCACCAGCTCCTGCTCGCGCACGGAGAGCGTCATTCGCTGCTTCGCCGTGACCCAGAACTCGAAGAAGACGCCCAGCGTGTTCGGCGCATGCATCAGTGTGCCAAGTACGTTCCGGGGGGCATACCGACCCTTGAGGCCGTCTCCCGGGATTCGGTCCAGGGTGGACTGCCACCCTGCCTCCATGGATTCCATAGGCAAAGGCACGATCTTCGGGGCGGTCATCGAAGGTCTCCGGACGTGGGGGTGCTGTTACGGACGAGGGTGTTTGCGAGGATGCGAGGCCCATGACGTGTCGTCAACTCGCCGTCCACCGGGACCCAGTGGAGGCCAGAGCGTCGGTACCCGCCATCGACGATTCGCGTGGGAAGACTGGCGCGGTCAAACGGCGTGGCGTTCAGGTACACGTTGCGGTGTCGCTCGACCAGCCAAGCATCGTGACGCGCCGCGCTCGGGCCGAATACAGCCGCGTTCAGTCCGTAGCGAGTCGCATCCACGGCGGGGAGCAGGTCGTCGTCGTCATCGAAGGCGACGATAGGGAACACGGGTCCGAAGGTCTCGTCGCGCATGACCGTCATCGCGGCCGTGCATCCTGTGAGCACCGCGGGGACCATCGCAGGCATGCCGCTGTGCACGTCGGGCACGACCTCGCCGCCGAAGTCAAGCGTGGCTCCGGCTCGGACTGCGTCGTCGATTTGATCGACAATACGGTGGAGCACTCGTGAGGATCCGATGGGTCCGATCGCAGCGCCGAGGTCCTCGGGCGGGCCAATCCGCATGAGGCTCAGACGCTCGACCAAGGCGCGGACAAACGAGTCATGCAGCGAGCGGTGGACGAAGAAGCGCTCGAAGGCTGAGCACGACTGTCCTCCATTGTGGAGGCCACCACGAATGGCGGCGTCGACCGCGGCGTCGACATCGGCGCCCTCCACCACCAGCAGGGGATCGTTGCCGGGGCCCTCGAACAGGACGTGCTTGCCGGAGCGTTCCGCGAGCGGGCGATACGCATCGATCCACGCGTCATCGCCGTAGATGACGACCGCTGCGACGTCTGGCTCCGACAGGGCACCTTGGAGGAAGGCTGCGCCGCTGATGTCGTGGGGCGCGAACAGGACCCCTGGAAGATGATCCGAGATCAGCGCCTGCATCAGCGGGAGGGTGGCGCGAAGCTGGTTGGGCAGCCGCACGATCACTCGGTTGCCACCGAGCCAGGCGCCAACCACGGCCTTCGCAATCGTCAATCCGACGCTGTTGCGGGGCACGACGACCGCGACGGTTCCAAGCGGCTCTGCGCCATCGGGGATGATGTTGTCGAGGACCGGCAGGCCACACAGCGCGGCCGGCGTGGTGAGCTCGCGGTGCGTGGCGTCTTCGACCCGGAACGCGGTGTCCCCCACGTACGCGCGGATCAAGCGCTCGCCGAGCACCGGGTCCGAATAGGCGCGTCCGAGCGCCCTGACACGGGCGAGGCGGTCGCTCAGCGACGCGGGCACCTTGCTGCCGGTCATGGAGAGCCCCTAGAAAGCGACGGTTTCGGCGCGAGTTGTCGCTGCACGACGGGTTTCGGTCGTCGAGTCTCGACGGAACAATGGCAGACCGCGCGCGCGCGTCACCGTGGCGCACGCCCCGCAGCCGCGCGGACCAAGACATGGACCTCAGATCCCGAAGCGGCGGCTTGGGCAGACGGATCTTCCGGCGCTCCTTGCTTGGGGGTGCCGACGCCAACCCATAGAACCATGACGCGCGCACTATGCAGCCCAAGCTCTCGATCAACATGGGCGTGTCCCATCGCCGGTCGACGTAGGAATCAGCTCGCCGCATGACAGACCGCCAGCGCGAGGCCGTCCCCGAGCGAGAGGACCGTGCTGGACACGCGAGGGTCCAATGCCAGCATCGCGTTGAGCTCGCGCAGGTGCGTCGACTGGGCGTCTGTATCTCCTGCGACCACGCGCCCTTTCCAGAGCACGTTGTCGTACACGATCACACCGCCCGGACGCATCAAGGGCAAGATCGCCTCGTGATTGGCCTGGTACTGTGTGTTCAGGCCGTCCACGTAGGCGAGATCGACGGTGCCGAGGCGTCCGGGCTCGCGCTGCATCGCAAGCAGGCCCTCGTGTGCGTCGACCAGCCGCAGGTCCACACGCTCGGTCGCGCCAATGCTTGCCCAACCCTGTCGCGCCACGTCCGTGTACTCGTGAGACACGTCGAATGCGGTGAGCCGCCCGTCGCGAGGCATCCCCGCGAGCAAGGCGAGAGACGACGACCCGGTGAACACGCCCACCTCGACGACGGTGCGCGCGCCCATCACCTCCGCGAGCCAACGGAGGAACAGACACACCTCGTAGGAGGAGGCTTTGGTCGCGACGGGGCCGAAGCGTCGGAACGCCTCCGCGCGCGCGAGCTCGATCCCGGGGATGGGGTTGTTCGCCTTGTCCGCGAGGTAGCGAGCCGTTGCCTCATCGCCCTCCTTGTACGCCATCCCGTCCGCGACAACGCGCGCAAGCTCGGCGACCGCGGCGACCGCGGTGCGCACAGAGTCGGACTGCGCCGCGCCAGCCCCGGGCCCAGCGCTCGGCGTGGCGTCGCGGGCGGGTGCGTCCGGGAAGGTGTGGGACTTGGAGTCTTGGAACGCCGCAATCTTCGCGCAAGCCTCGTACGTGCGGGACAGCGCCGGGTAGCCGTTGATGTCGATGCCGAAAGGGACGGAGGCGTCCAACTGCGGCACGATCAGACAGTCGGCGATGCTCGGCGTATCTCCCAACGCGAACGGCCCGCCGGTTCGGGCCACCAAACGGTCGAGCTCGGCCAGCGTGGCGCGGAGGTGCTCGGTCGTGAACGCGCGATACGCGCGGTCGGGTCCGTCCTGGTGTTGATCCAAGCCGAACGCATCGGTCATTCGCTTCCGCACGGAGCTCGGAAGCTGGAATGGTTGCATACCGCTGTTGACCAACTGGACGATCTCTCGCGCCCGCGCCCGCGGCAAGACGCCTTCAGGCATCAGGCGAGGATGATTCGGGAAGCGCTCGTCGAGCGCCTCCAGGATCGCGGTCGACTGAGTTAGCGTCTCGCCGTCGAGGACGAGCACGGGCACCTGCGCCCCCGGATTCACGGCGCGGAACGACGCCTCGTTCTGAGCGCCGTGGGAGAGGTCCACCGCGACGTAGCGGAAGGGGATCCCCTTGAGCCGAAGCGCGATTGCGACGCGGTGCGTTGAAGACGAGCGCCAGTTCCCGTAGAGCGTGACATCCGAACCAAGGGCCGAGTCCATACAACCTCGCTTGATGTGTGAAATGGTTAGGGCATGTCAGGTGGGCAGGATAGGTCCGGACCGGCCCAGACTCGCCGGGTCTTCTGGTCGATCGCATGGACCGCAGCCGCGGAGAGCTGGTCCTCCCAATCGCGCGTCTTCCCCGATCGGAAGAAGACATGCGGATTGAGGTGGAAGCTCTGCGGATTGGTGGTCATCTCGTCCTTCATCACGTCGAACTCGGTGCGGTACGCGATGTGCTCTCGCTGCTCGGCGGTCAGCGAGACGCCGGGGGAGAGGAACGACGCAAGTCGATCGATCGACGTCGCCTTGTCCTCGACGAGATCTTCATACCGAACCACGAGAACTTGATCGGCACGAACTCTTCCGTCTGTGCGTCGCAGCCACCCGAGCACGTGGTCGTGGTAGTCGCCGAAGTACAGATCGCCATCCACGAACCGCTCGACGAACGCGTCGAGCGTGAGGTCGGCGGGCAAGCCCAGCAGCGGATGACGCCGCCAGAAGTGGTACTGTGACACCGCGACGCTGCGAGGATCCCGAACGCAGACGACGAAGCGCGTCCGCGGGTGGATGCGACGAACTGGGAGGTCCTCGTAGGCGCAATGGGTGTACCAGAGCCGCGGATGGCCAGCCGTGCGTGCGAGGTGTTCGTTCCATCGGCCCCGGCCGTGCTGAGCGTACAGCACCTCAGGCCACGGCACCGCGTCATGTCCGATGTCGCCCGACTTGAGCGGATGTTGGTCTGGCAGTTGGCAGAGGTCGCGCGCAAGTTCGACGAGGAAGCGCTTGGTGAGGTGAGTGCCGACCTTTTGATGCGTCGCGATGATGATGTCGTCGGGGTCGGTGTCCCAGCTCTCGCAGAGCGCGTTCGTCCCCTCCGGCGAGATGAAGGGCGGGTACCGCTTGCCTCGCCAACGGTGATGCAGAAATCCGCCGCCTTCGTCCGCGAGCACCGGGCCAAAGACCCGCAGTCGCTTGTCGCCTCGGTAGGCGCTCTCGGCCTCGTCAAGTGCGCGGATCTCAGCGTCGAGCCTCTCACACTCAGCCAGCAGACCCTGGGCTTCGAAGATGCGCTGCAGGCTGGCCTGCACCGCGAAGGCAGTCTCTTCGAGCAGGCTGATGTCGGCGGCGTCGAAGGCCTTCCCGTTCCGCTTGTTGAGCACCTGGAGTGCCCCGATGACCCTCCGCCCCTGGATCGTGCGAACCGGCACGGTGAGCGCGTCGCGTGGGACGAAGCCTGTCCGGGATGCCACCATCGTATCCACCTCGCCCTGCGCGATGGAGCTCCGGAGCAGCGTTTCGCCGGAGGCAATGACGCGTCCGACCATGGAGGCATCGGAGGCGACGACGATCTGACGTTCGACGACGCCGGTCCCAGCCTCCAGCCACACCGAGTCTCCGCTTTCGGAGGAGACGAACACACCGCACCGCTCCGCGTCCAGTAGCCGCGGCAACGCGAAGACCAGCAACCCGAACATGTCTACGTTGCGCGCGGCGTCCCACCGGCGCCGGAGCTCTTCACGTCGAGAAAAGGCGCGGCGCAGTCGTTCTATAGGGCTGTGGGTCAAGGACGTCCTTCGTCGGAATATGGTAAATCATTGCCCCGTTCGAAGAATCGGCCCAATCAGGGGACTCCCGTACTGGGCGTCGGCGGCCACGCTGTCCCGTCTGGACCATCATGACCGACGTCCCCTTTGGGACGGCGGGTGGCCGGGGGGCGCGACGCAGGAGGCGGCCGCCGCCGACGACGTAGGTGTCTAGACTCGTTCGCCTGTCACTCCACCTGATCGGGCGAGAGTGTTCCCGAAGCCGTGCGTTGACCGCCCTGACGCAGCCGAGCTGCTTCGCGTCCTCCCCGCCCTCCGACCCGCGCGCGCACCTCGGCCTTCGCGGTCGTTCTGCCACAGCGGCCTGTCGATGTCCTCCCCCGCCTCGCCCCGTCACCGAACGGGCGACGCCGTGTTCGGGTCTCCGCGGGCCAGCGCCCCGAGCAGCAGCATGCCGCCCTGGGCCGCCCGGTCGGAAGGACGCGCTCGTCGTCCAGCCCGCGCAGCACGTCGCCGCTCGCCGCAAGCACCCACGCCACCTGGTGCATTCGACCGCCGCAGCCGGGGCATGTCTGCGGGTCTTGCTTCAATACGCGCAGGATCAGCTCCCCCCCGCGGAGGTCGCCGGGTCCACGCCGGACCCATGAGGCTGCGGCCGCAGGTCGCGCGCCGCGCCCTTTCGGGAAGACTGACCTGGATTTCGCACTACGCTGTGGTGTAATGGCCGCTCTGGAATCGGCGGTAGTTTGATCAGGTCCGGACCCGGAGCTCGACGTCGGCGCGCGTTGCGGTGGTCCTTGGCCATCGCGGCGTTTGGGAGCGGCTGTGTGGTCGCCGACGCGCCGGGCGGTGGTGACCCGGCCGGGTCCGACGGGTCCGACGGGGTCGCGTGGAGTCCCCATCGATGGCCTCCGGGCGACCTTCCTGCCACAGGCGCGGGCGGTGGCGGTGACACCGACGCGCCGAACGGCGACACGCTGCCCACGCTCACCTGGACCGAGATGTTCACGGTGTCCGGGCTGTGCGCGCCGCCGTCGTGCACCACGGCGTGGTCCGACCCGAACGACGTCTGGCATGCCAACCCGGTCACCTACGTGCACGTCGTCGCGGGCGGGTGGCGTGTCGCGGGACCACAGGACCCATGGTTCACAGTGCTCGCCGATGTGGAGCGCGACCTCGACGGAGACGGGACGTTCGAGACGCGCGGCTTGGTGCTCGCTTGGGATCCCGCCACCCGCGCGCTCATCGATCAGCCGCTGCTCCCGGATGACTTTGTGTCGCTGGGCCTGATGCTCCCCGAGGACGTTCACCGCGAGATGGTCGGCCTGTCGATCGTGGACGTGGACGACGACGGCGTCTCCGAGCTGGCGCAGACGTCGCGTCGCGGTACGCCTCTGCTCCGGTTCGACGCCGCGACCGCGCGCCTGGAGCCTGTCGGCACCTTCCTCGACGAGGGGCTGTCGGACGCCCTGGCCGCGGGGCCGACCAACCTTGGGCTGGTCGACGTGGACAACGACGGGCTCCTGGATCTGGAGTGGCCGTCGATGCCGTACGTGACCGACAGCGCGGTGGTCACGTTCGTGCAGGCCGGGCGGGGCACCTGGGAGCACCAGACGCTCTACACCGTGGCCGACGGCTGGGAGACCGGATCGGGTCTCGGCACCCTCTGGTCGGACGCGGGCGGCAACCAGATCCGCTTGATGCCCGGGAACGCGATGGGGGAGTGCTTCGCGCAGCGTCTCGACGGCGGCGTCCCCGTCATGAACTCAGACGGCTACCCCCTGTTCGCCCCGTGCCTGATCAGCGTTCCGGACGCGGGGCCGGGGATGGGCGTGGCGACGGTCGACCTCAACGGCGACGGCGCGCCGGAGATCGTGTCCGCGCGCGACCAGGCCCGCCGGCTGAACATCGTCGAGGTACGCGACGTGGCGAGCGCCCAGATCTTCAACGTGGCCTCGCTGTACGACGCCGAGCTTCCGCTGGCGTACGACCGCCCGATGCCGACCGTGCCGTGGGCGGTGGGCCCGCTGGACCTGAACCGGGACGGCTGGCGCGACATCGTGACCGCGTCGGGCGAGGACTACACGTTCAACGCGCCGTGCGAGACCCAGGCCAACTGCCTGCGCGTCCAGCCGATCGGCGTGTGGATCAACCCCGGCGTGCCCGACGGCGTCGAGCGCGCCACGGCGCATCCGAACCTGCGCAATCTGCCGCTCGACCACGTGCTCGGCGCCGTGCCGCCGATCGGCGACTTCAACGGCGGGCTCTACGTCAACGTCGACGGTGACGGCGACGCGGACATGCTGTTCTCGCCCGTCTACGGCGGCGAGCCGCGCATGTTCCTCGACGACACCGACGGCCCCAACCACGGGTTCTGCCTTCGCGCGCGAGGCACCACGAGCAACGCGTTGGGGATCGGCAGCGTCATCGAGGTGGAGACCAAGGACGGGGCGGTGCAGTCCTTCCAGCTCGGCGGCGACGGTGGGCCGAACGTGCACACCGGGCAGCCAGAGGTGTGTGTGGGCACTGGGACCTTCAAGGAGGCGACCGTCCGCTGGACGTGGCCGAGCGGAACTCAGCAGACGCTCACCCATGTGCCCGCGCGACGCGGCGGCGAGCCTGCGGCCTATGTGATCGAGGAGCCCGCGACGCTGGTGATGCTCGACGCGGACGGCGCCCCGAGCACGCGGCGTGTGTTGGCGGGCGAGGCGGTCACCGTCCAGGTGTGCGCGTTCGGCGACGCGCCGCTGCGCTTGGGCGAACCGCCTGCGCGACTCCCCATCGCGCCGACGATGGTGCTGTTCGCCGAAGACCTGCGCGGCGCGGCGAGCGCGTTGAGCCCGATCGAGGACGTCGCGCCGCCGGGCTGCCGCGCGTGGACGGTCACGTCGTCGACGCCCGGGACAACTCGGCTGTCCGTCACCGTGGACGGGGTGGCGTCGCGCGTCCACCCTCGGGTGTGGTGGGACTCGAACTGAGCGGGAGGTCGGGCTCGCGCATCTTCGTCAGTCGACCTGTTCGGGCGCCTTCACGACCTTGCGCCGATGCCGGTCCAACAGGTGGATCCGCACCGGACCGGTGCGCTTGCGTGCGTAGCGCTGGATCTTGGCGCCCAGCAGCTCAAACGCCTCCTCGGTGGTCTGCGTGAACGCGAGCTTGCCCTCCACCGGCACCAGCCCCGCGCCGCGGAACATCTCCCGCGCCGCGTCGCGTACGCCGACGAGCACCACCTTGATCCCGTGGCGCTCCAGCTCGTCGAGCACGGTCTCCAGCGCGACCAGGCCCGTCACGTCGACCATGCTCACCTGATCCATCCGGAACACGACGACCTTCACGTCCGCCCCGATCGCGCGGATCGCGCCCATCGCGCGCTCAGCCGCGCCGAAGAACAGCGGGCCGTTGATGTCGTAGACGATCACGCCTTCCGGTGGTGTCGCCGGCAGGCCGTGCTCGACCACGCGGCCCTCGGTGGTCACCGCCATGCGCCGCATGAACAGCATCGACGCGAGCAGCACGCCGGCGGTCACCGCGATCACCATGTCGAACACCACGGTGAGCGAGAAGCAGGTGAGCAGCACCGCGACGTCGCTCTTGGGCGCGACGCGCATGGTGTGGATGAAGTGCTCGACCTCGCTCATGTTCCAGGCCACCAGCAGCAACAGCGCGGCCAAGCTCGCCATCGGCAGGTACTGCAGCGCGGGCGCCAAGATCACGATCGCCAACAGCACGGTCACCGCGTGCGTCATCGCTGAGACCGGCGTGCGTCCACCAAACCGGAAGTTGGACGCGGTGCGCGCCATGGCGCCCGTGGCCGGGATGCCCCCGAAGAACGGCGTGACCACGTTGGCGATGCCCAGCGCGAACAGCTCGGAGTCCGGGTCGTGTCGCGTGCGCGCCATCCCGTCGGCCACCACCGCGGACAGCAGCGACTCGATCGCGCCCAGGAGCGCGATGGTGAAAGCGCTTGGCAGCAGCTCGCGGATCAGGTTCAGGCTGAGCACCATCGGCGCGCCGCCCGGTCCGCCGCCTGACCACGGGGCGACGAGGAGGGGCGGGACGCGCGGGATCCCCGGCACGGTCACGCCGTCGATGACGGAGTGGAAGCGCGTGCCGATCGTGTCGACGTGAAAGCCGGGGACCAGCTGCGCGAAGGCCAGGGCCGCGATGGCCGCCAGCGGCAGCGCGAGGAGCGGCGCGGGCACCGCGCTCACACACTTGGGAAGCTGGATCCAGCGCGAGGGGATGCGTGGGATCAGGAGCACGGACATCGTGATGGCGCCGATCACCACCTCCTGCACGTTCGTCGTGCCGCGCGCCTCCCACATCGCCACGATGCGGTCCGAGAAGTGCTCCGGGTTGCTGGTGAGCTTCAGGCCCAGGAGATCCTTGAGCTGGAGCACGGCGATCACCACCGCGATGCCTGCGGTGAAGCCGGTGGTGACCGGGAAGGGGATGAACTCGATCAGGCGACCCAGGCGCAGCAGCGCGAGCCCGATCAGGATGAACCCGGCCATGACACCCGCGACGAGCAGTCCGCCCATCCCGTAGTGCGCCTGCAGCGGCGCCAGCACCACGATGAATGCTGCCGTGGGCCCGACCACCTGCAGGCGCGACCCTCCAAGCAGCGGCGTGAGGAAGCCCGCGACGATCGCGGTGTAGAGTCCCTGCTGTGGCGGCGCACCCACGGCGATGGCGAGCGCCATGGCGAGCGGCAGCGCGATCACGCCAACCAGGAAGCCGGCGACCACGTCGGCCTTGAGCTGCGCGGCGGTGTAGCCCTCGCGCCACACCGCCCGCAGCGCGGACGCCGGGAGCGAGGAGAAGGGGAGATCGTGCGCGTTGTCCGTGAACCGGGTTCGAGCCATGTGCCGCCCTGAACCGCGAGTTCGCAACGCTCGTGCCAGCTTCCGCGACCCGCGCATCGGCGAGGCGACTAGGTCACCGTGATGCCGAACCCCGACGTGTCGTGCAGCTGCGACGTGACGGGCACGCTCGGAGACTCCAGCGCCTCGCGCACCTTGCGCGCGAGCGCGTCTGGCGTGATCGGCTTCTGCAGGAAGTGGACACCCGAGTCGAGCACGCCGTGGTGCACGATCGTCGTCTCGGTGTAGCCGGAGACGAACAGCACGCGCAGGTCATGGCGCTGCGCGAGCAACCGCCCAGCGAGCTGACGACCGTTCATCCGCGGCATGATCACGTCGGTGACCAGCAGGTCGATCCGACCCTCGTACTGCTCGCACAGCAACAGCGCGTCACCGCCGCTCATCGCGTCCAGCACGGTGTAGCCGAGCTTGCGCAGCAGGGTCCGCAGCACGGTTCGCACCTGCGGGTCGTCCTCCACCAACAAGACGGTCTCAAACCCGTGGGCCGCGCGAGGCACCGGCGTGGCGTCGGACACAGGCAGCGGTGCGCCGGAGTGACGCGGCAGGTAGACCTTGAACGTCGTGCCGACGCCGGGCTCCGAGTAGACCCAGATGTGGCCGCGGCTCTGCTTCACCACGCCGTACACCGTGGCTAGGCCCAACCCCGTGCCCTTGCCCACCTCCTTGGTGGTGAAGAACGGGTCGAACACGCGGTGCACGATCTCCGCGTCCATGCCGTGCCCGGTGTCCGTCACCGCGAGCATGACGTAGGGCCCCGGCGTGACCTCCGGATGGGTGGCGGCGTAGGACTCGTCGAGCACCACGTCTGCGGTCTCCACCGTCAGCTTGCCCCCGGTCGGCATGGCGTCGCGCGCGTTGACCACCAGGTTCATCAGGACCTGCTCGACCTGCGTCGGATCCGCGAGCACCTTGCCCACGGGGCGGTCGGTCAGGAGCGCCAACTCGATGTCCTCGCCGAGCACGCGCACCAGGATGTGCTCGAACGCGGCCATGCAGTGGTTGAGGTCCAACACCTGCGGCTCGAGCACCTGCTGCCGGCTGAACGCGAGCAGCTGGCGGGTGAGCGCCGTGGCCCTGCGGGTGGCGCCTTCGATCTCGCGCACCAGGTCGCGGACTGGGTCGCTGTGGACCAGCGCAGACAGGGCGAGCTCCGTGTAGCAGGTCATCACGGTGAGAAGGTTGTTGAAGTCGTGGGCGACGCCGCCTGCGAGTCGGCCGACGGCTTCCATCTTCTGCACCTGACGAAGCTGCTGCTCGAGGCGCCGCTGGTTGGTCACGTCTTGAATCAGGAAGAGGCGGCAGTGCACGTCGCGGAGGATGAGTGGCCGGGACTGTCCCTCGACCTCGAAGATCCGCCCGCCCTTGGCCTGGTGGTGGGTCGCGGCGAGCACGTCGAGCAGCGGGTTGAGCTCGCCCTCAGCGTCGACCGGGGCCCGACGCTCGTCGGCGCGCCGGAGCTGCCGGGCGTACATCGCGCGGAACTCCTCGCGGGTGTAGCCATACAGCGCCTCGGCGGCCTCATTGGCGGCCACGATGCGCCAGCGGGTGGTGTCGACCACGAGCATCGGCATGGGGCTCTGCTCGAACAGCAGGCGATGGGCGCGCTCGTTCGCGGCGGCCTCCGCGCGTGTGCGCTCCGCCTCCAGCCGGGCCGCGTGCTCCGACAGGTAGAGCATGGCGTTGGAGATGGCGTGCGCGGCGTGGTGCGAGAACACCTCGGCGATGCGGCGATCGTCGTCCGAGAAGGGCTCGATCGCGTCCGCGTACCGGCCAAAGCTCACCGCGCCCAGCACGCGATCGCCGGCCACCAGCGGCACCACGATCATGCTGTTGAGGCGCAGACGCTCCAGCGTCTCGAACACCGCCGCAGACACGTACGGGCGCAGGGTCTCAAGCTCGATCCGCGGCACGACGACGGTCTCTCGCGTCTCGATGGCGCGGCGAAGGTTGAGCGTGAAGGCGACCGATCGGCCAGGCGCGATGAGGTTGGCGACCCACGGGCGTAGCTCGGGCTCCTCGATCCACCCCGCCGCGGGAGACACCTCCTTGCCGTCGTTCGAGGTCAGGAACACCGCCGCCATGCTGTCGGTCGCGCGCGCGAGCTTCTGCGCGACGATCTGGAGCAAGGCGGTCAGGTCCGTGGTGGATCCTGAGAACGCCTGCACCGCGTCGACGAGCAATTCGAGCACTGGGCCATGGCCCATAGGAGGCTCCGGGAGGACTTGGCCGAGAGCGTAGCCCAGCGTCGGCGACTTACGAGATGTCCGGAAAATCGGACGTTTCGGCGAGGGGAGGCCCCGGAACCGCCTTAGACGCCGCCCCGGTCTGACCGAACTCGACGCCAGGCGTCCAGGATCGCGTCCGCGCTGGCGTCGATGTCGGCGTCGGTGGTGCCGGCGCCGATGACCGACACACGCACGATCTGCACGCCGCGCCACGCCGCGCCGCCCACGAAGCACACACCGTCGCGCTGGATCTGGGCGACGGTCTGCGCGGTCAGGCGGTCGGCCACGTCGGGCGCCAGGTCTGTGCCCAGGCGGACCGCGACCTGGTTGAGCACGACGTCGTTGAGGATCGTCACGTCGTGGGCTTTTGCCAGACGCTGCGCCACACGCTGCGCCTGTCCGACGTGTCGCCGCACCATGTCTGCGACGCCCTGTCGTCCGAGGCTCCGCAGCATCGCCCAGGTGGAGAAGCCGCGGGCGCGCCGCGACAGCTCGGGCACGTGGTCGGCCGGGTGGCGCTCGTCGCCGCCGGGCAGGTAGCTGGCGGAGATGCCCATGGCGCGGCGGTGGGCGTGCTTGTCGCGCACGATGGCGTACCCGATGTCTTGCGGCGTCTGCAGCCACTTGTGGCCGTCGCCACCCCAGGAGTCGGCCTTGGCGAGCCCTTGGGTGAGGTGCGCGAGCTCCGGCACGGCGAGCGCCCACAGGCCGATCGCGCCGTCGACGTGCAGCCAGCCGCCCTTGGCGTGCACCAGGTCGGCGATCTCGCCCACCGGGTCGAACGCGCCTGAGTTGATGTGCCCGGCCTGGGCGGCCGCCAGGATGGGCCCGTCCAGCTTGGACACCACGTCGGCGAACGCGTCGGCGCGGATCCGGCCCTGATCGTCTACCGGCACGCGGATGGCCCGGTTGGCGCCAAGCCCGAGGTAGCGAAGCGCCGAGAACACGGTGGAGTGCGCCTCCTCGCCGACGACGACGTGGATCGGCGGCGCGCCGATCAGACCGTCGGACTCGACGTCCCAGCCGGCGCGCCGGAGCACCTCGTTCCGCCCGGCCGCGAGCCCGGTGAAGTTCGCCATGGTGCCGCCGGTCACAAAGCCCACGGACGACTCCGACGGCAGCCCGAGCAGGTCGACGATCCAGCGCCCGGCGATCTCCTCGCAGGCCGCGGCGGCGGGCGTCGCGTGCGCGTTGCCGGTGTTCTGCGCCCACGCCGACGTCAGCCAGTCCGCCGCCAGACCCGCGGGCGCGCTCGCGCCGATCACCCAGCCAAAGAAACGAGGCCCCGTCATGTTCGCGAGGCCGCCGTCCACACGCGCCCGGAGCTCGTCGATCACGGCAGGAGTGGGCAGGCCCGCGTCCGGCATGGGCTGGTCGAAGCGCTCCAGCATCTGGGCGTACGTGCGTTCGGGCGAGGCCGAGCGCGCGCCGGCCCCGTCCCGGTAGGCCGCCGCGTGCCCCGCAATGTCGACCAACAAGGCTTCCAGGTCCGACGCCATGGCTGCTCCCGAGGCGCGGGTGTAGCCGCTTCGGAAGGACCTCGCGAAGGGCACGCGCCAGGAGGGACGCGCGTCCTCAGCCGCTCACGGGCCGAGGACGCCGATCGCCGCCAAGCGCGCCGCCTCGAACACCGGCGTCGGGTAGAGGCCCACGCCGACCACGCCTGCCAAACACAGCGCGATCGCGGCGTTGGTGGCAAAGTCCACGGTGATGTGCGCGTCCGACTTGGGGGTGGTCATGAACATCGCCCGCACCACGCGCAGGTAGTAGAACAGCGCCAGCACCGACAGGCCCGCGCCGAGCAGCACCAGGGCCGGGTAGCCCGCCTGCCAGATCGCCATGAAGACGAACAGCTTGGCCCAGAAGCCGACGACGAACGGGATGCCGGCCAGCGACAGCAGGAAGCAGAGCATGGCGAGCGACAGCCAGCCGCTGCGGCGGAACAGGCCGTTGAACGACTCGACGGAGTCATCGCCGCCCGCCGTGGCGACCGCGTGGACCACCAGGAACGCGCCCATGTTCGTGAACAGGTAGCCGGCCGAGTAGAACATCAGCGACGCGATGCCCAGCTCAGTGCCGGTGGCGAGCGCCAACAGCAGGAACCCGACGTGCGCGACGCCGCTGTAGGCGAGCAGGCGCTTCACGTTGGACTGGCGGATCGCGAAGAAGTTTCCGACGAACAGCGTCATCACCGCCGCGGTCATCAGCACCGGCAGCGTGAGGTGCAGCAGCGCGCCGCCTGCGGGCAGCAGCAGCTGAAGCAGCAGCGCGAAGCCCGCGACCTTGGGCGCGGCGGACAGGAACGCGATGAACGGCGTGCGCGATCCCTCGTAGGTGTCGGGCACCCACATGTGGAAGGGGAACACGCCGATCTTGAAGCCCATGCCGCCGAGCACGAGCACCGTGCCGACCATGGCGAGCGGCGACGGGTGCGCGCCGGCGTGCTGCGCGATCGCCACCAAGGACGTGGAGCCGGCCAGGCCGAACAGCAGCGACAGGCCGAACAGCATGGTCGCGCTGGACGCGGCGCCGACGAGGTACAGCTTCAGCGCGCCCTCGACGGCCTTCTTGTCGTCCCGCGCGTACGCGGAGAGCACGTAGAGCGGGATGCCCATCGTCTCGAACGCGACCACGAGCAGGATGGCGTCGCGCACGCCGGGGAGCAGCGACATGCCGAACACGCTGACCAGGATCAGCGCGAAGTACTCGCCCTGACGACGCGTGAACTCGGTGATCGCCTGCTGGCGAACGCCGAGCGTGCCCAGGATGCCGCCGACGTAGAAGATGCGCTTGAAGAACAGCGCCATCGGCGTGCCGACGTAGGCGCCGCCCCAGGCCTCGCCGTTCATCGGGTAGAACAGCGACACGGCGAACGCGACGACGAGCGTCAGGATCGTCAGGCCGCCCAGCACCCGCTTGTCGCCGTGGGGCAGGAGCAGGTCGAGCACGAGGATCGCGAGGATGCCCACGAGCACGACGATGTCGGCCGCGAAGGGAAACAGGTTCACGATGGCCGGGAAGGTCATGGGGTCACCCCGGCCGCCTGCGTCGCGACGATGGCAGAGAGGTAGAGGGGCGTCGCCGCGTCGATGAGGTCGAGGATGAGGCGAGGCCACACCCCGAACACGATCAACGCCGTGCCGAGCACCACCAGCGCCACGCGCTCCGCGCCGCGCGCGTCGGGCAGCGCAGCGAACTGGGGTGGGGGTCCGGCGCCCCAGAAGATGTCCTTGATGCCGCGCAGCACGTAGACCGCCGTGATCAGCGCGCCGACCGCGCCGGGGACGGCCCACCACGCGTGCGGGCCCTGCCAGGCGCCCAGGAAGACCAGGAACTCGGCCACGAAGCCCGCCGTGCCGGGCATGCCCAGGCTGGACAGACCGCCGATGGTGAAGAACACCGCGATGAACGGCATGATGTTGGCGAAGCCGCCCATGTGCGGGATCCAGCGATCGTGCGTGCGGTCGTAGATCAGGCCGACGAGCGCGAAGAACAGGCCCGTCATGATGCCGTGCGCGAACATCTGGAACATGGCGCCGTTCCAGCCGTTCACGGTCAGCGTGGCGGCGCCAAGCAGCACCACGCCCATGTGGCTGACCGAGCTGTAGGCGATGATGTACTTCAGGTCCTTCTGGGCCATGGCGGACATGGCGCCCCAGAGGATGTTGATCACGGCGACCGTGCCCACGGTGAACGCCCAGTCGCGCGCGCCGTAGGGCAGCAGCACCATGCCGACGCGCAGCACGCCGAACGCACCCAGCTTCATCAGCACGCCGGCGTGCAGCATCGACACGGCGGTGGGGGCGGCGGCGTGGCCGTCAGGCGACCACGTGTGGAAAGGGAACAGGCCCGCGAGCGCGCCGAAGCCGATCCACAGCGCGGGGAACAGCCACCACTGCAGGTTGGGCGGGATGGACGCCTTGGCCAGCTCACCCATGTCGAAGGTGTGACCGCCCGCGAAGTACATGCCGAGCATGGCCGCCAAGATCAGCGCCGAGCCGCCGAGCAGCACGAGCGTGAGCTTCATGGCGGCGTACTCCTTGCCGCCCACGTCGAGCTGGTTCATCGCCCAGGCGAACGGGCCCTTGGACTCGACCTTGCCGGTGCTGCCCCAGATGCCGATCAGCAGGTACATCGGCAGCACGGCGATCTCGTAGAACAGGAAGAAGACGAACAGGTCCTGCGCGACGAACACGCCGAACACGCCCGCCACCAGGCCGAGCAGGAAGATGTAGAACTCGCGCGGGCGGTTCTCCAGCGTGGTGGACGCCACGCTCCCGGCGAAGATGATCAGGCCGGTCAGCAGCATCAGCGACGCGCCCCAGCCGTCGACCGCCATGATGTAGTTGATGCCCAGCGACGGGATGATCGGGTAGCGCTCGTGAAAGTGGAACTGCGCGGGCCCCAGCGCCATCACGGCCTGAGCCACGTAGATCGAGCCCGCGAGCGCCACGGCGGACGCCGCGACCGAGATCGCCCGGATGGCCGTCTTGGCCTCGTCCGGCAGGAACACGAGCAGCAGCGCAGCCAGCGCTGGCGTCGCGACGATGAAGGACAGGATCGGGAAGATCACTGCACGCCTCCGGCCAGGGACACGAGTTGGCTCCACGCGGCCAGGCAGACGACGCCGATCATGACGACGTAGACGTAGTCGGAGACCCGACCGGTCTGCAGCCCGCGCACCCACTCTGCGATGGAGAGCACGCTCGCGCCGATGGCGTTGAGCAGCCCGTCGATGATGTAGCGGTCCGTCCACGCGAAGCCGCGAGACAGGGCCAGCATTCCGTAGCGGTAGCCGGCGAGCCAGGCGCGATCGACCGCGCCGTACTCGATGAAGTCCGCGACCGGCTTGAGCGCGGTACCCAGGCCTGCGCCGAGCTTGAGCACGTTCAGCGCGTAGCCGAGCCCGATGCCGCCGAACGCCAACGCAAACGCCAGGCCGCCGACGGGCGTGATGTGGTTCACGTGGAACTCACCCTCGATGCCCGTGAGGCGCAGGAACGCGCTGCCGAAGTAGCCGGCCGCGATCGACGGGACGGCCAGGATGAGCAGCGGCGCCCACATGGCGATGCCGCCCTCGGACGCGTGGTGCGCGTGCTCGGAGGGCTCGCCGAAGAACACCAGGAACACGACCCGGCTCATGTAGTAGGCGGTGATGCCCACCGTCGCCAAGCACATCAGGAAGGGCGCCCAGTACAGCGTGTTGTGCTCGGTGGCCTCTAGCAGGGCCTCCAAGATCTGGTCCTTGGAGAAGAAGCCCGCCAAGCCGGGCAGGCCGGCGAGCGCCGCGGCGCCGGTGATGAAGGTGAACGTCGTCAGCTTCATCTTGCGCGACAGACCGCCCATGTGGGAGATCTCGTTGCTGTGGACCGCGTGGATCACGCTGCCGGCCGACAGGAAGAGCATCGCCTTGAAGAAGGCGTGCGTCGCCAGGTGGAAGTAGCCGCCGAACAGGCCGCCCGCGCCGAGCGAGGCGACCATGTAGCCGAGTTGGCTGCACGTGGAGTACGCGAGAACGCGCTTGATGTCGGTCTGGTTGATGGCGATCAGCGCGGCGAACAACGCCGTGAACCCGCCGATGAGCGACATCGCCAGCATGACCGACGGCGCCGCCAGGAAGATCGGGTAGGCGCGCACGATCAAGTAGACGCCCGCGGCCACCATGGTGGCGGCGTGCAGCAGCGCGGACACCGGCGTCGGGCCCTCCATGGCGTCGGGCAGCCAGACGTGCAGCGGGAACTGCGCCGACTTGCCCATCACGGCCAGGAAGTAGAGCGCGGCGACCACGGTGGCGACCGAGCCCGTCGCCTGCATCGCGGTGACGGTGGCCGGGTCCCAGCCCACGCTGCCCACCGCGCCGTACTGCACGAGCAGGCCGATCAGCAGGCCCAGGTCGGCGAACTTGGTGACCCAGAAGGCCTTGAGCGCGGCCCGCGCGGCCGACGGCTTCTTGTAGTAGAAGCCGATCAGCAGGTAGCTGCACAGACCGACCAGCTCCCACGCCGCGAACAGCTGGAGGATGTTCGGCGCGACCACGAGCGCGGCCATCGAGAACAGGAAGAGCGACTGCCAGGTGAAGTAGCGGCCGAAGTCCGCGTCGGGCTCCGTCTCCATGTACTCCAGGCTGAACAGCTGCACGCACAGCGCGACGAGCGAAACGACCACGAGCATGGACGCGGAGATGCCGTCGAGGTGCATGCCGATCGTCGCGACCGAGCGGCCCGCCTCAGGCAGCCAGGTGCTCTCGTAGATCGCGGGCGCCGGGTCACCGCCCATGCGCAGCGCCACCAGCGTGAGCGACGCCGCGAAGGACGCGAGCGCGCCCAGCGCGGACAGGCCGCCGGCCAGGTGGCGGTTGTAGCGAATGGGCTGCACGACGAAGAGCAGCAGCGCCGCGACGAGCGGCGCGAACACAGCGACGAGGCCTGCGTTGAAGAGGTTCATCGGCTCATCTCGCTGGCCAGGTCGACCGTGATGTCCTGGCGGGTGCGGTACAGCAGCACCACGATGGCCAGTCCGACGATCACCTCGGTGACCGTGAGCGCCACGCTGAACAGGGCGAAGACCTGCCCGACAGCGCCCGCGCCAAAGTGTCCGAAGGCGACCAGGTTGAGGTTCACCGCGTTCGCGAGCAGCTCGATCGAGAGCAGGATGCCCACGGCGTTTCGCCGCGTGAGCACGCCGTACACCCCGATCGTGAACAACACGACGGCGAGGGACAGGAAGATCCGGATGTCCATCATGCGTCACCCTTCCGCGCGAGCACGATCGCGCCGATCATGCCGGCGAGCAGCAGGACCGACAGCGCCTCGAACGGGATCATGTACTGACCAAGGAACAGCTTGCCGATCTCGTCGGCGGACCCTGACGTGGTCGGGGTCATCGCCGCGAGCTCAGGTGTGGTCCAGATGGCCCACAGCATCGTCAGGCCGAACAGGCCCGCCACCGTGGCGCGCCCCGGCGAGTGCTGCGAGGGGTTGGGGATGATCGTGCCCGACTGGCGCAGCGTGAGCATGACGCCGAACAGCATCATGGTGATCACGCCGCCGGTGTAGAGGATCACCTGGATGGAGGCGAGGAACGGCGCGTCGAGCGCGATGTAGATCACCGCGGTGTTGAGCAGCATCGCGGCGAGCCAGAACACGCCATGCACCAGGTTCTTCGACGCGACGACGAAGAACGCGGACACCACCGTCCACGCACAGAGCACGATCAAGGCGATGTTGGCGAGCATCACGGCGCTCCCGCAGGCGGTGCGGCGGGCGCGGCCGGGGCGGCGGCCGACGCGTCGGTGGCCTCCGCGGCGGGCGCCAGACCGCGGGTCGGGTCCTGCATCTCTTTGAGCTTGGAGGCGTTCGCCCACGTGTGCGGCTTGGCCGTCTCGTTCGCGTAGAGGCGGTCCATCGTCAGCACGAGGTCCTCGCGCTGGTAGCCGGGGATCTCCTGCACGCGGCGCATGACGATCGCGTCTGCGGGGCAGACCTGCACGCACAGCTCGCAGTAGATGCACCCCTGCAGGTCGAGCGTGAAGTCTTCCAGCCACGCGCGCTTCTTGCCGGTGTTGGGGGACTCAGCCTTGGGCCCCGGCACCACGGTGATCACGCTCGACGGGCAGATGTTCTCGCAGATCTTGCAGGCGATGCACGCGGTGTCGCCGTGCTCGTCGTGGACCAGCGCGAAGCTGGCGCGGTAACGCTCGGCGCGCTCCTCGGGCAGACGCGCGGGCTTGTCCAGCCGCGACTGGGTCGTGATCGGACGGAAGAAGTTGCGCAGGGTCACCGAGAGGGCGGACCAAGATCCAGAGATGTAGTTCATACCCACCCCAGCGACACCGCAACGGCGGTGGATGCGACGAGGCCGAGGCCGCCCGGCACGAGGTAGCGCCAGCACAGCTCCATCAGCTGGTCTGAGCGGAAGCGGTACCAGGACCAGCGGATCCAGTAGATGGACACAAAGAGCGCGAGGGTCTTGAACCACATCGCGGCGAGCGAGATGACCACCTGCGCCCAGATGGGCAGGCCCGCGAGCCCAGGCACGTGGCCGCCGCCGAGGAACATGCCGGTCGCGACCGCCGACGCCACCAGCGTGTGCAGGTACTCCGACAGGATGAACAGGCCGGACTTGATGCCCGTGTACTCGGTGATCACACCGCCCACGAGCTCACTCTCAGCCTCGGGGATGTCGAACGGGATGCGGTTCGCTTCGGCGAGCGACGTCAGGTAAAACAGGACGAACGCGAGGAACCCGACGACCGGGAGCCGTGCCACGATCCAGCCGTGCTCCGCCTGCCAGGCGATCACGCCCGTGACCGACAGCTTGCCCGACGCGATCACCGGCACCAGCGCGGCGAGCACCATGGGGATCTCGTAGGACACGCCCTGCGCGACCGCGCGCATGGCGGCGAGCAGCGAGTACTTGTTGTTGGACGCCCAGCCCGCCATCCACAGCGGGAACACCATCAGGCCGGACAGCGCCAGCACGAACAGCACGCCGACGTCCACGTCCGCGACCATCGCCGCGCCGTGCCAAACGCCGTCCGCCCAGTAGCCGGCGAACGGGATCACCGCGGCGAGCCCGAGCACCAGCGTCACCGGGAAGAGCGGCGCGATGTAGAACAGGACCCGGTCCGCGTCGCGCGGGATGAGGTCTTCCTTCTGGATCATCTTCGCGGCGTCGGCGAACGGCTGGAGGATGCCCCACGGGCCCAGGATGGTGGTGCCGACGCGGCCCTGCAGGCGGGCGGAGAACTTGCGCTCCCACCAGGAGGCCAGCGCGCCGAGCGTCATGAGCACCGCGAGCACGGCGCCGCCGACCACCAGGCCGTTGAGCCAGGGATTGGGGATCATCGGTCCACCTCACCCATGATCGGGTCGAGCGACCCGAGCACGGCGACCACGTCCGAGACGGTGTGCCCGACGAGCGCGTAGGGCAGCGCCGCCATGGCGTGCAGGCTCGGCGGTCGGATCTTGAGTCGGTACGGGCACGCGCCCTTCTCGGCGCCGCCGCCGATCAACCACGTGCCAAGCTCGCCGCGCGGCGTCTCGATCGCGGTGTACATCTGCTTGCCTTCCGGCAGCTTGATCTGGTTGACCGTGCGCACCGGCTTCAGCGAGCAGATCGGGCCCTCGGGCACGTTGTCGATCAGCTCGCGCACGATCCGAATGCTCTCGTACATCTCAGCGATGCGGACCTCGAAGCGCGCGTGCGTGTCGCAGCCGTTCGACACCGCGACGTTCACCTTGATCTCGTCGTAGGCGTGGAAGGGCGCGTCGCGCCGCAGGTCCAGGTCCACGCCGCTGGCGCGCAGGTTGGGGCCGGTCAGGCCGAGCTCCAGCGCGAGCGGCGTCTCGATCACGCCGATCCCCTTGGTGCGCATCAGGAACACGCTGTTGGTGACGCACTGCTCCTCGTACTCAGGCATGCGCGCCGCGAGCTGATCCATGCAGGTCTTGACCGCCGCGGCCCAGCCGTCCGGGATGTCGTGGCGGTTCCCGCCGACCTGGTGCGTGTTGTAGTGGAAGCGGGCGCCGGTCAGCATCTCGAACACGTCGAGGATCGGCTCGCGCTCGCGGAAGGTGTACATCATCAAGCTGGCGCCGCCGCCGATGGTGCCGCCGATGTCGAGCGTGAACGTGCCCAGCCAGAGCAGGTGGCTGGCCAGACGCTGCAGCTCCGCGAGGATGGTGCGCATGTAGCGGGCGCGGCGGGGAACCTCGACGCCCAGCATGCGCTCCAGCGCGATGTTCAGCGCCTGCTCGTTCGTCATCGGCGCGACGTAGTCGTGCTTGTCGAAGATGGGCGTGAGCTGGACGCAGGTGAGCCGCTCGCAGAGCTTCTCGACGCCGCGGTGCAGGTACCCCGGGTAGGGCACCGCCTTGATGATCACCTCGCCGTCGAGGAACAGCTTGATGCGCAGGACGCCGTGCGTGGACGGGTGCTGCGGGCCCATGTTGAGCGCCATCAGATCCGCGGCGGCGTCGACGGTGTCGAGGTCGAGGTGCGGGTTGATGCGGTCGCGTTGACGGAGGTTCACGTCACCTCCACGGCGTGTGCGGGGTGTCGATCGCGTAGGACTTCCGCAGCGGGAAGCCCTCCCAGTCTTCCGACAGCATCAGCCGTCGCATGTCTGGGTGGTCGACAAAGTTCACGCCCAACAGGTCGAACTGCTCGCGCTCCTGCCAGTCCGCGCCCGCGAACAGCGGGTACAGCGTGGCCAGCTGCGGGTCGGCGCCCAGGCGCACGCGCCACCAGAAGGGCTGCGCGGTGGTGGGGTTGCGCAGCACGGTGGCGACCTCGTAGGTCTCGCCGTCCGACGTGGGGAAGTTCGTCGCGATCACGGACACATACAGCGTGAAGCCGAACGACTCCTTGAGCGTCTTGGCGAGCGCGACGTGAAGCTCAGCCGGGACGACCACCCCGTTGGGGTCAAGGTCGCCCTCTGCGGCGAACACGTCGGGGAACTGCTTGGCGAGCGCGTCGCGCAGCGCCGGGTCGACCGGGCCCATCATGACTGCTCTCCGCTGTCGGAAGTCGCGTCGGCTTCGGGTGGGGCTTGCACCGCGGCGGGGCGCGGGACGCGGTGCTCCTTGCCTCCGACGCCCAGACCGCGGGCACCGTCGAGCTGCGCCTGGGCCACCTCGGCCGACTGCCTGGCGTCGCCGTGTGTGCCGATCTTTGGGTAGATCATCGTGCCGGGGCGCAGTTCCCGCTCGACGAACTTGCCCTCGAGCTGGAGCTTGATCTTATCCTGCAGGCGCTGCAGGCCGACCATCACCTGGTCCGCGTTGGGCGGGCAGCCGGGGATGTAGACGTCGACGGGGATGATCACGTCCACGCCCGGGACCACCGAGTAGATGTCGCGGTAGAAGTCGCCGCAGATCGCGCAGGAGCCCATGGCGATCGCCCACTTGGGCTCGGGCATCTGGTCCCAGAGCTTCTTCACGCGGGGCGCCATCTTCACGGTGATGGTGCCGGCGACGACCATGACGTCGCAGTGGCGCGGCGTGGGCCGGATGATGGTGCCCGCCTGGTCCAGGTCGACGCGGCTGGCGGCCGCCGTCATGAACTCGATCGCGCAGCACGAGGTGGCCATCGGGAAGAACCAGAGGCTGTGCCGCGCGCTGTGCATCAGCAGCCGGTCGAGCGAGGTCAGGCCGATGCCACCACCCGGGCTGTTCTCCCAGTAGTGGTAGAGCGGGTGCTCGAAGCTGCGGCCGTCGTCTATTGCCATTTGATGGCTCCCTTTCGAACCGCGTAGGCCCACCCGATGAGCAGGATGCCGAGGAACACGAACATGTCGACGAGGGGAAGCCAGCCCGCGCCGCGCAGGTTCACCGCCCACGGGAACAGGAACGCCGCCTCGACGTCGAACGCCACGAACACGAGCGCGACGATGTAGTAGCGAGGATGGAAGCGGATCCAGGCCGCGCCGTCCGGCTCTTCACCGCACTCGTAATTGTCGAAGGTCGCCGGGGTGTTGTTTCGTCCGCGCACCGAGAGCAGCGCTGAGGCGACGAACATGGCGACGGAGAGAGCGGCACAAAGCGAGAGATAAACCAGAACCGGGATCCACTGCGCGACCATTTGATGCTCCAGGACCGCCAGGAGGGCCGATAAGCTGCTTCAACCTTGTCGGCATGCAAACCGGATCGAGTACCGATCGCGGTGATGTCCGTGGTGGGGTTTCAAGCGCATCGGCGGTGCTTCAAGCCCGCCCCGTGCCCATCCCTGCCCGGCCATCTGGCCCTCCGTGGATGGGGGGCCCTTGCATGAGGCGTGCCTAACGATGACGTTCCGTTACCGGACGTCCAAGTCGTCCAATCGGGTGCTCAGCGCGTCGCAGGCCGCCTGCTGCTCGGGCGTGATCGTCCCCAGGCGGAGCAGGTCCTCGCCCTCGCGGAAGGCGTTGCCCAGCGCGTAGCAGGCGTCCTGGTAGCCGAGCGAGCGCACCACCTTGTAGGTGTTGTCGCGGATCGCGCGGTCCCAGAGCGTGGCGTTGGCGACGGCCCCCGACGGCTCGAACCGCTCGGAGTAGACGACGCCGCGCGTGTCTGGTCGGGCGGGATCGACCAGGAAGTCGACGAAGCTGCGGCCATCCAGATCGAGCGTCCCGTCGACCGGCGCCTGCGCCATCTGGGCGATCGTCGGGAACAGGTCGACCAGGTGCACGAGCTTGTCGATCCGAACGCCGGGCGTGCGGACGTAGGGCGACTTCACGATCAGCGGCACGCGGATGCCGCCCTCCATCGCGGTGCCCTTCAGCTCGTCCTGGGTGTAGGGCGGCGGCGGCGCCAGGTTCGCAGGCGCGCCGTTGTCGCCGGCCACGATTAGCGTGGTGTCCGGTGGGAGCGCGGCCACCAGCCGGGCCAGCTCCGCGTCGAGCGACTCCACCATCGCCTTGTAACGGGCGCGACCGGTCCACCCGCCGGGTGGGGCGATGGCGCCGGGCGGCTCCTGCGCGGGCAGGTGCCCCGCGTGCACCGCGACGTAGAGGTAGAACGGCGGCGCCATGCGGGCCATCGCGTCCAGCGCGTCGTCGATCTCGCGGACGGTCAGGTAGCCGTTCTGGATCTCCGGGACGCCGTCGATCCAGCTCTCCCACTCGTAGTAGCTGCTGGTGTAGACCCACTGGGAGAAGTTGCCCGGGTCCAGGTTCCCCGGGACGCCCACGTGGTGCGCGAAGCCGTACTCCAGCGGCGTCGGGCCCTGCGGGTCGGCCTGGCTCGACAGGTGCCACTTGCCGATCGCCGTGGTGTCGTAGCCGGCGCGGTCGACCAGCCACTCGGCGATCGTCGTCTCCGTCAGCGGCAGCGCGAAGCCCTCCCAGATGCTCTTGATGTTGTCGCCCACGCCGGTGCGGAACGGGTACCGCCCGGTGTGGACCGACCCACGCGTCGGCGAGCACAGCGGGTTGGACCACGCGCGGGTGAACGTCGCCCCCTCGGCCGCCAGCGCGTCGATGGTGGGCGTGCTCGGCTGGTCGGACCAGTAGCCGTACGCGCCCACGTCATACGCGCCGACGTCGTCCATCAGCACCACGACCACGTTCTGCTGGGGCAGGTCCGGGTTGGTGATCGACTCGGCGATGAGCGGGCGCGCGTCGCCCGGCGCGGTGCTCAGCACCAGCGCGCATCGAACCTCGTCGAAGTTCGCCAGCCCGTGGAGCTC
>CAIOSP010000198.1 GCA_903861005.1 uncultured Pseudomonadota bacterium | reverse complement strand
GCCCGGATGTCGTCGGTGTCCCGAGGGGGCGCGGCGCAGTCGTTGCCGCCGCAGACCTCACACTGGGCCCGCACGTCGGCGTCGAGCGCGTTGCGGAATTCCGAGGCGCCGAGGCCGCAGCCCGCCAGCCCAAGCAGCGATCCGAGGAGCACGAGTCGCAGCATGGTCAAGATCCCCCTGCGAGCGGGAGGCGTTCCTGCTCGGCGTCAAAGCGGTCCGGGTTCCAGTGCCGACGGCAGCGAGCCTCGTAGGACTCCTCTGCGCCGAGCAACACAAGCGCGTCGCCGCGGACCAGGCGCTGGGTGCGGCTGGCCGGCCCCCCGCAGATGGTGCACACCGCGTGGTTCTTGGTGATCACGTCGGCGATCGCCAGCAGCTCCGGCATGGGCTCGAACGGCCGCCCCCGGTAGTCCTGGTCCAGCCCCGCCACGATCACCCGCCGACCTTCGTCCGCGAGCTTGGTGACCACCAGGGGCAGGTCTGGGCCCAAGAACTGGGCCTCGTCGATGCCGATCACGTCCGCGTCGCCCGCGAGCGCGAGGATGTCCGTGGCCCGCGCGACCGAGGTGCACGACTGCTGCGCGGCCGAGTGCGCCACGACGGCGTCCGGAGCGTGCCGCTGGTCGGTCTCTGGCTTGAAGATCAACACGCGCTGCCGACCGATCTGCGCACGCCGGACACGACGGAGCAACTCCTCCGTCTTTCCGGAGAACATGCAGCCGGTGATCACCTCGATCCATCCGGCGCCGAGCGGGTAGGCGTGCGGCATCATCGGCCGTCGTGTAGCATGGCGGGTGTGGGATGTCCCGGCACCGCAGCGACCCCATCGAGGCCCCGATGAACGCACAGCATCGACTGGCGATCGAGCACCACACCGTCACCACGCCCGACGGCTGGACACTGGAGCTGCGCCGCGGCCGCGGGGCGAACGGCCCCGTGAACGGCATGCCGGTGCTGTTCGTGCACGGCTACGGGATGAACGCGCACCTGTTCCACGCCCACCCCACCGGGCCGTCCTTCTTCGACGTGCTGATGGAGCACGGGCTCGACCCGTGGGCGGTCGACCTGCGCGGCACCAAGACCAGCGAGGCGCCGCACGCCTGGAGCGCGGTCCGCTTGGCCGACATCGCGTTCAAGGACGTGCCCGCGTCCATCGACCACGTGCGCGCCGTCACCGGTCGCGACCGCATCCACGCGATCGGCGTCAGCTTGGGGGGCGGCGCGCTCTACGCGCACGTCGGACGCGACGCGCACCACATCGACCGTCTGGTCACCATGGGCAGCCCGCTCGTGTGGCAGGATCGCGGCGCCGTCTTGTGGACCTTCGGGGCCCTGGGGCCCGCGCTCAGTCGCATCCCCCTGCGCGGAACCACCCAAGCCGCGCGCGCCGTCCTCCCCCTCGCCCGTCGCCTGGGGCCGAAGGCGGTCGGCTTCTACGTGAACCCCGAGATCACCGACACGCTCCACCCGGAGACGCTGCTGCGGACCATCGAAGATCCACACCCCGACGTGTCCGCGTCGCTCTCGCGCTGGATCCGGCAGCGACACCTCGTCCTGGCCGGTCACCACGTGACGCACGGGCTCAAGGCCTTCGGCCGCCCCACCCTGGCCGTCTACGCCGAGGGCGATGGCGTGTGTCCGCCCGCGGCGGCGCGCGCGGTGCTCGACTACACAGGCGGCCCGGTCGACACGCTGGCGATCGACGACGGCCCCAACCGCGTGAGCCACGTCGACCTGTTCGCGGCGCACTTCGCGCCCGAGCGGGTGTTCCCGCCCGTGGCGCGCTGGCTCGCGGGGCCCGAGCCTACGCTTCAGCCGGCGGCGACGCGTCCCCGCGGATCGCGGTGAGCAGCGACCGGATGCGCGCCTCGGCGTCGTCGTCGTCCTCGGGGTCGACCAGCGTCAGCGCCTCTTCGAGCCGCGCGATCGAGCGCCCGACCCGGGCCTGCTCGCGGTCGATCTGAGCCGCGATCCACAGCGCCTGGATGCGCGTGCGCGCGTCCAGCGAAGACAAGGCCAGCAGCGACTCGACCGCGGGCCCGGCCGCCGCCTCGTCGGCGCCCAGCAGGCGGAAGAGCTGGAGCAGGCGCACCCGGCCCAGGTTCTCCTCGTCGTCGAACGGCCCCGCGGCAGACGCCGCCAGCAGCATGTCGACGTGATCGTCCCAGCCTACGTCGCCCGCGACCTCAGCCAGCGCCCACAGCACCTCGCCAGGCGAGATGTGCGCGCCGCTCGCCGTGCGCGCGAACCCGGCCGCCGACACCTCGGCGGCGCGCGCGAGGCCGTTTCCGGTCACGCCGGTGCGCAGTCCGGCCAACTCCAGCACACACAGCCCGACCCACGCCGGGTGGCGACGGAGCAGATCCGCGCCGTCGAGCGCGTCCGCCATGAAGGACGAGATCGCCGCGTCCGCCGCGTCCAACCAAGGACCACGCTCGGCCGAATCCGGTACCAGGACGGAGAGCAGCCGCAGCGCGCCCGCGCGGACTTGGTCCATGCCGGGCGTCTCGCCAAGCTCATCGAGCAGCGCGTCCCGGTGTGCGCGAGCCCACGCGACGGCCGCGCGGCCATCCTGTCCGGCGCCCAGCGACGGCAGGAGACCCAGGAATTCGGCCCTCTCTTCGGACGACAGCGACACGGGAACCTCCGAGGCGGCGCCACCTAGCCCATCCGGAAGCGTCGCACCCGCGGGCGCCGCTGCACTTCACCCTCAAGGAATCCGCCCGCGTACCGATACGGAACCACGAGGCAGTCCCGCCTCACACCCACGGAGGCCACGTTGACCCGCTTCGTCCTGCCCCGGACGCGACGCGCGACCGGCGCGACCACCGAACTCGACTTAGCGCCGCTCGTCGATCGCACGCTGCGCTTCCTTGAGTCGAGCCCGCGGGGCGCTGCGCGCAAGGACATCCTCGCCGCGATGAGCCTGCAGCAGGCCGTGTGGCCCGCGCTGCGTGAGGCGCTCGAAGAGACCGGACGGGTCCTGGCCGTCGGTCGCGGCCCCGGGCTGCGTCACGTCCACGTCCGCCACGCCGACGCCATCCCCCGCGACACGATGGAGATCAGCGTGTTCCCGGAGCGCATCCAGCAGCTGGAAGGCGCCCGCGTCGTGCTGCGCGAGCACATGCGCGAAGAGCGCGAGATGGACAGCCAGCGCGCGCAGACGCTCACGGGCCTCAAGGCCGATCCGGTCCGTCGCCTGCTGCTTGAGCTCGTCGACGAGGGCCGCGTGGAGCGCTTCGGCAACAAGCGCAGCACTCGGTACCGCTGGGTCGGCTGATCGTCGGGCGCACATCGCGCGCGGGCATCCGTTGTCCGGTTGGCGCGGCGTGGTGACGCGCGGGCATCCGTTGTCCGGGCACGCCGGTACAGTCCGGACATGCCCAAGCCCATCCACGACTTCGAGCCCACCGCCTCCTGGTGGTATACCGCCCTCCAAGAACAGCGCGACGACGGCTGGTACGTCTCGCTCGCCGGGATCGAGCCCGTGTGGAGCGCGGGCCCCCTGCCCAGCGCCGACGCCGCGCGCAGCCTGCTCGCCGAGCAGCTCGCGCGCTGGGTCACGCGCGCCAAAGCCGCCGGGGGCTATGCCGCCGTGCAGTTCAACGGCGTGCTGGTCACGCTGCCGCGCATGAAGGGCAAGCCGCGCGGCGCGCTGCCTGCGTGGCGCAGGCCCAAGGGCTGACGCCTCACAAGGCGCGTCGCCGCGTGACCTCGGCATTCAGCGCCGCGGCCATGCTCGCAAATCCGCGCTCCAGCGACGCGCCGTAGCGCCAGCGCACGATCGGCAGCAGCGCGCCGCCGATCTCATCGACCGTCTGGTAGTGCGTGCGCCCGTCCGGCAGCGCAGTGAGCGTCTGCGTGCGACGCGCCCACAGCAGCCAGCGCGGCAGCGTGTCGAGCGCCCACACGATCTGGCGCGGCGCGTCGAGCACGCGCAGCGTCTCGGTCTGCTCCAGCACGCCCAGCGGCCCCATGTCGACGGTCATCACCACCGGCGTGCCCAGCACCCCGCTCGTCCGAACCTGACGTGTAAACGGGTTCCACGAGGGGTACGCGTCAAAGTCGACCAGGACCGACCACACGAACTCCGGGCTCGCGTCCAGCGTGGTTTCGGCGCTCCAAATTGCGTGCATCGTCGCACCCCGCCCGACGCGCTATCCGGACCATGGACCCCGGGCACTACGGGTCCATGAGGCCTGCCATGTCCGAGACCCGTCGCCACCAGGGCGCCTTCCTCGCCACCTTCGCCGGCATGATCGACCGCGTGCGCGCGCCGCGCGGCGACGTTTCCCTCGCAGCCGACGAGCGACTGGACGGCAAGCACGTGCTGGTCACCGGCGCCAGCCGCGGGCTCGGACGAGCGATCGCGCGTGGCCTCGCGCGGCTGGGCGCGAACGTGCACGTCGCCGTGCGCAGCCTGGCCGAAGAGACGGTCGCGGACGTGCGCGCGCAGGGCGGCCGCGGGACGGTGACCGCGTGGCGTCTGGACCTGGAGCGCCTGGACTCGGTGGACGCGCTCGCCACCTCGCTCGCCGCGGCCGATGTTCGTCTGGACGTGCTGGTGCTGAACGCGGGCGTGGTGCCGTTGGCGTCCCGCACGACACCCCACGGCCTCGACATGATGCTTCAAGTGAACGCGCTGTCGAACATGCGCCTGGTCGACCGCCTGCTCGCCGGGCGCGTGCTGGTCCCCGACGACGTGGCGCCGCGCATCGTGGTCGTCGGCAGCGAGGCGCACCGCTCGTCCGAGCCGATCGACTGGACCGCGCTCGCCACGCCGCGCACCTACACCACCTCGCAGGTGGTCAGCGAGTACGGCCGCACCAAGCTCGTGCTGCACACCTGGGTGGCCGAGCTCACCCGTCGCCTCGGCGGGCCGGACCGACATATCGAGGTGCACCACCTGTGCCCGGGCGCCATCGCCAGCTCGATCGCGCGCGAGGCGCCGGCTTGGGCCAAGCCGCTGCTCGACCTCACCTTCCGCGCGTTCTTCCAGTCGCCCGACGTCGCCGCGCGCCCCGTGCTCTACCTTGCCGCCTCTCGCCAGCTCGCGGGTCAGACGGGCGTGTACCTGCACATGACCGTGCGCAAAGAGCCGGCCGCGCTCAGCATGGAGCCCTCACAGGGCGCCGCAGGCTGGAAGGCAGGCCACGAGGTCCTCGCCCAAGCTGACTTCACGTCCCAAAGGAGCTGACGCATGGTTCAGGGCCCGGCCAAGCTGCAAGGCACGTCGCGCGAGTACAGCCGGCCCTACCGCCCCACCGCGCTGAAGGCGGCGCACGGCCTCGTGCGCGCGCTGCGCCTGCACGACCTGCCTTCGCTGGATCCGGACCGTCTCATCGCCCGCGCCCGACGCGCCGAGGGGCTCAACGATCTGGGCGAGCCCGACCTGGAGCCGCTGCGCGTGCTGGTGCGCTCCATCGAGGCTGAGGCGCAGCTGCACCCGCTCGGCCGCGTCGCCACCGCCGGCCGGCTGATCCAGACGCTGCGCAACCGCCTGCGCGCGGTCGCTGAGTTCGAGCGCGACCCGACGATCCTCACGCGCCCCCTGCCCTCGCCGATCGTGATCAGCGGCCTGCAGCGCACCGGCACCACCCTGCTCCACCGCCTGCTCGCATCCGACCCGCGCCTGCGCGCGCTGCGCTCGTGGGAGGCGCTGAACCCCGCCGCGCTCCGCGGCGCGCCGCGCGGCGAGAAGGACCCGCGCCGCGTACAAGCCGCCCGCGCGGAGGCCGGCCTGAAGTGGCTCTCGCCTGACTTCTTCGCGGTGCACCCGGTGGAAGCGAGCGCGCCGGAGGAGGAGGTGCTGCTGCTCGACCACAGCTTCCTCTCCACCGTGCCTGAGGCCACGCTGCGCGTCCCCACCTACTCCGCGTGGCTGGAGCAGCAGGACCAGACGCAGGCCTACACGATGCTGCATCGCCTGCTTCAGCTGCTGACCTCGCAGGAGGGGCCGGACCGCTGGGTGCTCAAGACGCCGCACCACCTGGAGTGGCTGGACACAGTGTGGAACGTCTTCCCCGACGCGACCGTGGTGATGACGCATCGTGATCCAGTCGTGACCGTCGGCTCGTTCTGCAGCATGGTCGCGCACGGGCGCGGCGTGATGTCGGACGTGGTCGACCCCAAGGAGATCGGCCGCGACTGGCTGGAGAAGGTCGGTCGCATGATGGATCGCGCGCTCGCGTCGCGCGACGCCCGCGGCGACCGCGGCGTGATCGACGTGCAGTACGCCGACCTGATGCGCGACCCGCTCGGCGAGATCGCGCGGATCCGCGCCGCCGCCTCGCTGGAGCCGGATCCGGCGGCAGACGCCGCGGTCGCCGCGGCGCTCGCGTCGATGCCCAAGGATCGGCACGGCAGCCACTCGTATGATCTCGCCGACTTTGGGCTCACGTCGACGATGGTCGCGGATCGGTTCGCGGCGTACCGCGAGCGGTTCACGCCGAAGCGCTGAGGTCTCGGCGCGGCGCGGTCCGCGCGCGGCGCTGAGGTCAGGGCGCAGCGCGGTCCACTCGTGGCGCCGCGGTGCTCAGCGCGCCGTGCGACGCCGCGAGGACTCAGCCCTAGGTCGGATCCACCGTGCGGCCCATGAACAGGATCAGGCCGGTCAGCTCGTCGCGCAGCACGAACAGGAAGGGGCGATCGACGCGGAGCTCCGGCGGCGGTGCGCTGGCGGTGTCCGTCACAAAGGCGACCCCGGTGGCCGCCGCCGCGCTCAGCCCCCGCTCGTCGAACACGATCACCGCCTGGTGCGCGATCTGGCTGACCCACAGCGGGTCAGCCGCGTCGGTCATGCCGCTCAGGTTGGCCTGGAGGCTGTCGAACAAGGTGCTCACGCCCATCGCCTGCAGCGGCGCCACCATGTCCTTCGTGGTCCGCTGCTGGAACTTGGGGAAGAACAGATCGACCCGGGTCTGGGTCGCCGCCGCGGTCCAGCCCGCGAACGCGGACGGCGTCCAGGCTGCCTCGATCGCGGGCAGGCCGTCGGCGGCGTCCGGCACGATCACCCAGAAGCCGAGCTCCTCGCCGTCGAGCGGCAACTGCGCGACGGTGAACGAGCCGGGCCGCGTCGACGCCAGCGTCAGCTCCGCGTTCATGAACTCGACGCTACGCGTACCGCCGCCCGCGAGGTGGAAGTCGCCGCTGGCGGTGGCGCTCTCGTCGAACACCGTGCTCCAGTCGGCCTCGACCAGCAGCGCGTTCGCCAGCACCAGCGGCGTGTCCGGCGAGAGCGCGCCCTGCGGGAACAAGCTCGGGATGAGCCCACACGTCTGACGCCGCGCCCAGTCGTTGATCTGCAGGCGGGCCGGGTCCGGATCCGGTGTGAAGATCAGCGCGCGGAACGGCGCTCCCCAGTCGTCACGGCAGCGGTCCGTGAAGTCCTGTCGCCACCCGAACGACGCGTCCCCAAAGAGCTGGTTCGCCAGGTTGACGTGGGCGCCCGTCGTCCGGCTGGTGCCCTCCACATCGGCGAGCAGGTCCACCAGGCTGGTACGCCAGTCCGCCGCGGGGATCGTGATGCCGAGCGCGCTCGTGAGCTCGGTCTCGGTCGCGCCCTCAGCGCCCTCCCAGGTCATCGCCAGCGCCACCGACACCGAAAGCGGCGAGATCACCGTGTTGGCGGACGGGTTGGTCTGCGCGAACAGCCGGAAGTCGAACGCCGAGAGCCCGTCGATCACCGCGAGCGTGTCACCCGTGGCGGACGTGATCGTACGCGGCAGCGCCGGCTCCCCTGCCCCGCCGACGTCGGTGTCGCCCGCAGGCGCCGGGCAGAACGCCGGCAGGCCGACGCCGAGCGCCGCGGTGTCCGTCCCGTCGGTGTCAGCGACGTCCGTGTCCGCGAGATCGGTGTCCGCGCGGTCGGTGTCCGCGGCGAGGTCCGTGTCCCCCGTGTCGCCCGGCAGCAGCGCGTCGTCCGCGACCTCGGACTTCCCGCCCGAAGCGCATCCCGCCACGACCAGACCACACAATGCCCAGTGACGCATGAGACGCTCCGTGAGCCCAACCATGCCCGTTGAGGCGCCGACCGTCTACAAGAACGCCGCCGATCGGCGCTCGGGACACATCATGAGCGGCTATGGCGCGCGGTGCGCACGCAAAAGCGTCACTCCTTGCGCGGCGGCGTCACATAAAAGGGCTGCTGGATCGACTGAAACACCGGCAACGCCTCACAGCGCGCGCCGTGCGCGGCGAGCGCCGGCCAGATCGCCGGATCAAACAGCGACGCCTGCGCCTCGCTGAGGAAGCGCAGCACACACCCGACCGTGATGTCGACCTGGCTCAGCCGCTCGCCGGACCACCACGGCGATCCTCCGACGACACGCTCCGCCTCCAGCGCGTCGAGCAGGCCGCGGATCTGATCGCCGCAGCGCGCGATCCACACCGGCGACGTCACCTCGTGCAGCAGGCGCTCGTAGATCAGCGCCACCACCTTGTCCGCCACGTTGCTGGCGAGCGCGCAGATCTTGAGGGCGCGCCGCCGCTCCGCCCCGGCCACCGGCGTCAGCGCGCGATCCGCGCCCGCCAGCTGGTCCAGCGCGTCGAGGATGGCCGCGCTCTCGATCAGCACCTCGCCGTCGTCGAGGATCAGGACGGGCACGCGCCGCGCCGGGCTGTAGGCTGCGATCGTGTCGGCGTCGCCAAACACCGACCACGGACGGTGCTCGTACGGCATGCCGTAGAGCTCAAGCGTGATCGCGACGCGGCGGACGAAGGGGCTGTCGAACTGGCCGATGAGGATCATGGGGCTCCCCGTGTTCCCGCTCTCGTGTCCTGCGACGCCGACGCTGGCAACGACCTGGCAGCCGCAGCCTCACCCCGGCCAGCTCTGCGTCACCAGCGGCATGCTCCAGGACTCGCCGCCAAGCTCCACAAAGACCTCGCCGCCGCTCACGGTGACGTTGAGCTTGTTCCGCCGATCCACGCGCTCGGCGATCGCCTCGACGACCCCGCGATCCAGCGACACGATCGACACCCGATCCGGCGCGTGCACTTTGGCCCCCGCGATGGTGCGCAGGTACGCGTCCAGGCCGCGGTGCACGTAGATCGCCACGCGATCACAGGCCTTGCTCGCGCGGTGGATGCGGTTGGGATCGGGCGCGCCGACCTCGATCCACACGCGCAGCTGCCCGGTCAGATCCTTCACCCACACCGCGGGCTCGTCGCCGTCCGACAGGCCCGCGCTGAACGCGATGCCCTCCTCGTGCTCCAGCGCGAACGCGAGCAAGCGCGACACCAGGTACGGGCCGCTCTCCGACGGGTGACGCGCGACCGGGAAGGTCCACGTGCCGTACACGCCGCGGTCGGTGTCCGCGAGCGTGAGCTCGAACGTGTGCATCGTGGCGGTCTGGGCCACGTGCGCGCCGCTAGTCCTTGGCCAGGCGGAAGCCGAGGCCCGCCCAGCGCGCGCTCGGACGTTCGCTGGTGAGCGCCTTGGCCCACGACGCGAGCGACTCCTGATCCCACGCGCCGGGCGCCAGCAGGTACTCTTCGTCGGCGGCGGACTCGGACGTCCACTCGCCCGCGTTTCCGGCCAGGTCGTACACGCCCTCGGGCGTGACGTCGCGGACGTACAGGCCCACGGCGCACGGGCGGCCCAGCGCCTCCTCGCGGGTGTTGGCGTTGCCCTCACCAAACGGATCTCCCCACGGGTACGGGCGCTTGCCCGCGCCGCGCACGGCCCACACGCGCTCGTACCAGCGAGGCAGGCGCGCGCCCATCGCGCGGGCGTAGGCGTCGGCCTCGAACCACGTCACGCCGACCACGGGCTGGTTGGGACCGATGTACTCGCCGACGTCGGACTTGTGCGCGACCACCGGCCACGGATCCGCGCAGCCCGCGAGCCACGCCCAGCCGGCCTCAGACCACGCCGCGCGATCGCGGTACCCGCCGGCGTCCGCCCAGGCCTGGAACTCGTCGTTCGTGACCGGGAAGCGCGCCAGCTTGTAGGACTCGTTGGTGCGCAGCGTGAGCGGCACCCAGTACATCTCGTCCGCCGGACGACGCAGGCGAGGATCGCCCAGGCGGCCGAGCCAAGCTCCAACGGCCAGCCGATCGCGCGCGTGGCCCTTGCCGGACACCACCGCCTCCAAGAGGTGCTCGCGGATCGTCTCCGCGGCCTCGCCGATCAGCGCGCTGGGGCCCGCGGCGTCCAGCGACCAAGCGCCAAGCACGCTCGGGAGATCCTCCCGCGCCACGCCAGTCAAGGACGCAGCCCGATCACTCCACGTTGCCGCCGACACGGTCATCGGATCCTCCAGTCGTCTGGGACGACGGCTCTGGACTAACCACACCGCGTCGGTGCGGCCCATGCGCGGACCACTCGGCCCGACGACGCGGCCTACTTCTTCGGGCCGACCAGCGTCTCGAGCGTGCCCTCGCACACCAGCTCGCCCGACTCGTCGCGCACCTCCACCACCACCTCGAACTGCTGACGCGCGTTCGACGTGGGGATCGGCGGATTGGACGTGGCGGTGAGCTTTCCACGCGCCTTCTTCAGGTACTTCATGCGCATGCCCGCCACGATCATGCGCGCGTCGTCCGGGCACGCGTAGACCACGGCCACGTTGCCCGTCAGCTCCACCAAATTGGCGAGCGCGATCGCGTGCACGCTGCGCAGGTGGTTGCGCACCGCGAACCGCTCGCGGAGGACGACGCGCGCGTAGCCGGGGCGGACCTCCTCGACGCGCGCGCCCAAGCTGCCGGTGTACGGCACCACGACGCGCATCAGCTGGTTGAACAGCCAGATGCCGACGGACGTACCCTTGAGGCGGTCCCAGCTGTCGCGGACCGGGTTGCCCTTGTCCTCGATCGCCGGGAACAACATCGTCTTGATCGACATCCTTGCCTTCCTTGCAGCGCGCTCGGCCTAGACCGCGGGCAGACCATTCTTCTTGATGCCCTTCTTCAGATCGCTGTCGATGAAGAAGCGGACGAGCCACGGCGCGAAGCGCTTGGCCACGTAGATGAACCACGAGTCGACGCCGATCAGGTTGACCAGCCGGTTCTTGTCGATGCCCGCCAGGATGGACGCCGCCACCTGCTCCGACGTGAACTTGCGGCTGGACTCTTCAATGGCCCAGGTGACCGGCGGCTTGGTCTTGTTCTCCTCCGTCAGGCCGGGCGTCTCGGTCGTCGGCGGGAAGTGCAGGTTCACGTGCACGTTGTACAGGCCCATCTCCTGACGCAGCGCCTCGGAGAAGCCGACGATCGCGTGCTTGGACGCGCTGTACGGCCCGTACCCGTAGAAGCTCATGAACGCGAGCATGCTGGCCACCAAGCAGATGGAGCCGCTCCCCTGCGCGCGGAACGCCGGCACGAACGCCTTCACCAGCCGAACGTGGCCGTAGAAATTGGTGTTCATGATCGCCTGGAAGTCGTCCATGGACGTCTCCCAGATGGGCGCGCAGCGCGCGTAGCCCTGGTTGGCGATCAGCACGTCGATGCCGCCCAGCTCGGCGAGCACCTTGGCCGCGCCGGCCTCGACGCTGGCGTCGCTGGTCACGTCGACCGACACCGCGATCACCTTGCCCTTGCCCGCCGCCGCGATCTCCGCGCGCGCCGACTCCAGGCGCCCGGCGTCGCGCGCGAGGATGGCCACGCTCGCGCCACGCTTGGCGGCCTGGATGGCCAAGGCCTTGCCGATGCCGCTCGAACCGCCACTGATCACCACGCGCTTGCCAGCCAGGTCCATGGTCGCCTCCGGGTCGACCGCCCTAGCGAGACCTGAGGGCGGACGCACGCGAGACGCTTCGGAATCCCCGGGATACCAGCCGCCGCCCTGCTCCCGTAGCTCAGTTGGATAGAGCAGCCGTTTCCTAAACGGCAGGTCGCATGTTCGAACCATGTCGGGGGCACGCCCAGTTTTGTCTAATTGACAGCAGTTTTCTTGTGCCTTTGCGGTCGCTGTGGCAACTTGCGCCTCCCCTGGGAGGACCGAGTGAAGCCTGTCGCCGCCGCCGTGTCGTTCGTTACGCTTCTGAGCGCCTGTTCGGGGGGCGGCGCCGGTTCCGCCCCGGACGTCACCTTCCAGCGGGACATCCGACCGATCGTGGAGTCGCGCTGCGTCGCCTGCCATCAGGCTGGCGGCGTCGCCCCGCTCGACTTCACGGACGCGGCCGCTTGGGCCGATGGTGCGCCCACCTGGGCCGCCGCCGCCACGGGCGCGGTCGCGGCAGGCAGCATGCCGCCATGGATGCCGTCGGGTGACTGCAAGGAGATCGAGGACGCCCGCGGCCTGACCGCCGACGAGAAGCAGGCGTTCGCGGATTGGGCCGCCAACGACCACGCCGCCGGGGACCAGGCCGACTTCGTGTCGCCCGATCCGGTGACGCACATCATGGAGGGCCGCAAGGCCCAGTGGGGCGAGCCGTCCTTCGAGCTGTCGTCTCCGGATCCCTACCAGATCCAGGCGAACGACCGCCCCGACGACTACCGCTGCATCGTGATGGATCACGACTTCACGCAGGACACCTGGATCCGCGGCGCCGAGGTCCGGCCCGACCAGAAGGCCTACGTCCACCACTTGATCCTGTACCAGTTCGACTCCACGCAGGTGGAGCAGCTGCAGGCTGATGACGCGGCCGATCCGGACGTCGGCTACCCCTGCTTCGGCAACCCCGACGCGCAGACGATCATGGCGTGGGCGCCCGGTCAGAACGGCGAGTTCCTGCCCGACGACACCGCGCGCTTCGTCTCGGCCGGGTCCAAGTGGGTCATCCAGGTGCACTACAACACGCTGGGTCGTGACCCGGCGACCGTGCCCATGGACCACACCTCGGTCGCCATCTGGGAGTTCGACGGTACGCCCAGCCAGGCCGTGCTCACCATCCCCTTCCCTAAGATGGACATCCAGATCCCCTCGGGCGACCCGCACGTCGTGCAGAAGGACAAGTTCAGCGTCCGCCAAGCGTTCGGTGAGCTGCCGATCGACCTGCCGGTCATGGGCGTGATGGGCCACATGCACCAGCTGGGCACCGCCATCTCACTCAAGGCCTCGCAGACCGGCTTGGACGACACCTGCCTGCTCGACATCCCCAAGTGGGACTTCAACTGGCAGCAGACCTACTACTACCCGGAGGACGCGTGGTTCATGGCGAACTCCGACACGACGCTTCACATGACCTGCGAGTACGACAACTCGGCCGCCAACCAGATCGTGGTCAACGGCGTGGCGCGCGATCCGCAGGACGTGGCGTGGGGCGAGAACACCACCGACGAGATGTGCCTGACCTACGCCTTGGTCGTGCTGCCGTCCGTCGCGGTCACCAACTGAGCGCGCGCCGAGAGGCCGTCGAACGGGCGGCCTCTCAGCGCAGCGGCGACCAGGCGCAGCGAAACCCGACGTCGACCAAGGCCTGATCCGGCGGCACGACGACGCGGCCCGCGCTGCGCAGCGCCAGCGGCTCCGTCTCGGTCCAGCCGCCGCCGCGCTGGATCTTGAGCTTGCCGTCCAGCACGCCGTAGGGATCGGTGACGGGGCCCGCCGGGTAGCCGGCCGGGTCCCAGCTGTCGGCCACCCACTCCACCACGTTGCCGCCCAGGCCGAGCACGTGGTGGTCGGGCGTCTCGCCGAACAGGTCGTTGTAGACGCGGGTGCCGGTCCCTTCACACGGTCCCTGCACCATCTCGCGCACCCACTGCTGCGCCGGGTTGATGCGGTAGTAGCCGCAGCCGGGGTCGTTGCCCCACGGCCAGGTCCGGCCCTCGGCGCCGCGCGCGGTGAACTCCCACTCCGCCTCGGTCGGGAGGCGCCCGCCGATCATCGCGCAGTAGCGGGCAGCGCCCTCCCAGGTCACGCGGTTGATCGGGTGGTCGGCGCTGTCGGTGCGTCCCAGGTTCGCGCCCGCGTCCAGGCCGACGGATCCCGCGGGGCACCAGCCCTGATCCAGGCAGCGACGGATGTCGGACATGCCCGTCTCCTGCCGCTGGATCCAGAACGACGACACCGTGACGTCGTGCACCGGGCCCTCAGGCGGCGCCGCGTTCGGATCGTAGCCGCGGGCGTTCGGCTCCGTCGCCTGCGCCCCCATGGCGAAGGTGCCGCCCTCGATGAACACGAAGCAGTCGTGCCGCGGGTGCTCAGGCTGACACTGCAGCTCAGGCGAGGGCGCGTCGCGGAACGGGTTGAGCGTGGGGTGTGGATCGCCGTCGGTCGGCGCCTGACGCGGATCGGTGCCCGCACGCACCTCCACGCCGTCCTTCACGCCGTCCGCGTCTGCGTCGGAGATGTGCGGGTCGAGCCCGCGCGCGATCTCGTCCGCGTCAGCCAGGCCGTCACCGTCCGCGTCCGGTCCGCGCGTCCCGCCGCCGCACGCGGTCAAGACCAGCCACAGCAGCCCCAGCGTCACCGCGCACCTCCGAAGCACAGCAGGTGATCCAGCGTACGCACGTAGAGGCGGTCGTGATCGAAGACGGGCGTGCTGCGCATCGTCTCCCAGCGCCAAGTCTCGGCGGGCCCGCCGCCCGGGGCAAATGACGCGCTCGTGCCCGTCTCGGACCACACCCACACGCGGCCGCCCGCGAACAACGGGCTGGAGTAGCTTGGCCCGAACACGATGCCATCAAGCGGCGACGACGCAGCCGCGACCGCGCCCGTGGTCGTGTCGATCCGCCACAGCCGCGTGCCGCGATCCGCGACCATCAGCGCGCCGGGGAGCACCACGCCCGCCGTGTAGAACGGCTCGGTCGCGGGGATGTCGGACGTCCAGCGCTTCGTCGCGCGCACGTCTCCGGGCGCGGCCTCGGTGAGGTGCCAAGACGTGGCCGCGGGCTTGGCGCCCGCCGAGATGTGCACGTCAGAGCGGCCGCCCACGTAGTACACGTCCTGCCCGATCACCGTGGGCCCCACGTACCACACGTCGCCCAGGCCCTTGCTGAGCACAACGCCGTCGCTCGCGCGCACCAGCTCACCGGCGGGCGTGAGCAGCACGGTCGTCGAGCCCACGTGCGCCACGCCGGGCGTGCCGAAGTCCTTGTAGGGCACGCTTCGCCAACGCTCTCGTCCCGTCGCGGGATCCAGCGCGAACAGGTTGCCCTGCGCCACGATCAGCATGCCGTCCACCAGCTGCGGCGACGCGGCCGTACCCAGCGCGTAGCCCCGCGGCGGTCGAGGCGCGGGCCCCAACCACTTGGACCACAGCCGCTTGCCCGACGCGTCGAACGACGACACGACGCCGTTGCCGGTCTGAACGAACAGGTGCGCCGCGTCCGCCACGGGCGTGTGCGTGGTGTAGCCGATGACCTCGCGATCGGATCCGGCGACGAACGGCGAGAAGCCATCCACCAGCGCGCGCGCCGACGCCAGCTTGCCGGACAGCGCGTCGAGCTCAGACGACAGCGCCGCGTCACCCGGCTTGGAGCGCAGCGCTTTGCGAAGCTCGCCGAAGCGCGCCTGGAGCGCCGCCACGTCGGTCGCCGCGCGCGCCGCGTCCGCGACCTTCAGATCGAACGCGGGACGCTCCGCCGCGGTCAACGTGTCGGCGAAGTCGTTGGTCGCCGACCACTTGGGGCGGCCCGTTGCGGCGTCGACGCACCACACCGTCGTGGGCTCAGCGAGCGTGCACACGAGCCCCGCGAACAACACCGGCGAGCTGTTCGACCAGGACGGCGGCGTGGCGCTCCAGAGCGCGTCCGCGACGGCGTGGAAGCGCGTCGGCGGCGTGGCGTCGTACGCGCCCGTCCCGTTGTTGCGAAAGCTGCCCGCGTCCGCGCGCGTGGCGAGCAGGGAGAGGAGCACAGCCGCGGCAACAGGTCGCATGGGGCCACGCTAACATGGACTCCCCCCACGTGGCCTCTGCGCAGCCCGTGGCACCGACGCGGATCGTGGCGGCGGCGTGACAGGTTCGGCCCAACGATAAAAACCCGTCGGTCGGAAATCATGAATCCTCGTTGGATTTATGGCCGAGGATCCCGGTCTGACCGCACAAGTCCAACCATTCCGACGGGTCAGTCAGAACTGATCGCCTCCTCCCTGACGAAAAGCGGCATGCGTCCAACTTGCACCCCGACCGGCCCGTGGGCTACTCGCCGCGCCAAGCACTCCCTCATGAGGTTGAAATGCCCCTGTTTGAGACCGTCTCCGCCGCGGTTGCTGGCATAGGCAAGCTGTATCCGCAGAACGGCTACGTGTTCCAGGACATGCGCGGCGAAGAGACCGCGTACAGCTACCCGCAGGTCGAGCGCCTGACGGCCGGCCGCGCCGCCGCCATGCAGCAGATGGGCCTGACCAAGGGTGATCGCGTCGGCCTGGTGGTGATCGAGCCTGAGGACTTCGTCCTCACCTTCTTGGCGGCCCTGCGCATCGGCGTGATCCCGGTGCCGCTCTACCCGCCCATGTCGTTCAGCGCGCTCGACGCCTACGCGGACCGCACGGCGCGCGTGCTGGAGCTGTCGAACGCCAAGGCGCTGTTTGCCTCGGCCAAGCTTCAGAACGTGCTGTGGGGCTTGGTCGACCGCGTCGCCAACCTGGAGCGCCTGGTGCGCGTAGAGGATTTGGCGGACACGGTCGGCGAGCCTACGTGGCCCGAGATCACGCCCGACGACATCGCGTTCCTTCAGTACACGTCCGGCAGCACGGCGGACCCGAAGGGTGTCATCGTCACGCACCGCTGCCTGGTCGCCAACAGCGAGGCGATCATCGTCGAGGGCCTGGAGATGCAGGGCCACGGCGTCGCCGTCGCGTGGCTGCCGCTCTACCACGACATGGGGCTGATCGGCTTTGTCATCGCCACCACCGTGAACGGTATGAAGTCCGTGTTCATCCCCACCATGCGCTTCATCAAGAAGCCGCAGGTCTGGATGGACGCGCTGCACCGCCACCGCGGCACCGTGACCTTTGCGCCCAACTTCGCGTACGCGCTGATCACCAAGAAGGTGAAGCCCGACGAGCTGGCGCAGTGGGACCTGTCCTGTGTGGACGCGTTTGGCTGCGGCGCCGAGCCGATCCACCCCGACACCGCGCGCGAGTTCATGGAGCTCTTCCAGGCCAAGGCCAAGGTGAAGCCGAACGCGTTCCTGCCGTCCTACGGCATGGCCGAGGCGACGCTCGCGATCAGCTTCAAGCCGCTTCGCGACACGCACCGCACCCGGCGCGTGGACGCCGCGCGCTTCCAGAAGGACGGCGTCGTGGCCGATCCGGAAGAGGGCGGCTTGATGGCCGAGCACGTGTCGTGCGGCCCCGCCTTCCGCGGCCACGAGATGCGCGCTGTGTCCGAGGCCGGTCAGGTGCTGCCTGAGGGACAGGAAGGCGAGCTCTGCCTGAAGGGCCCGTCCGTCACGCCCGGCTACTTCAACGCGCCCGAAGCCACCGCCGCCGCCTACCGCGACGGCTGGCTCCACACCGGCGACCTCGGCTACATCCTCGACGGCGAGATCTACGTCACCGGCCGCGTGAAGGATCTGATCATCCTCAACGGCCGCAACGTGCACCCGCAGGCCGTCGAGTGGCGCGCCGGTGAAGTGCCCGGCGTCCGCAAGGGCAACGTCGTCGCCTTCTCGCGCCCCGGCAAGGAGAGCGAGGAGCTGGTGGTCGTCGTCGAGACCAAGGACGAGGATCACGAGCGCGTGATCGCCGACGTGAAGAAGGCGGTGCGCGAAGAGATCGGCGTCCCTCCGGTCGACGTGATCTGCCTGCCCGCGGGCTCGCTCCCCAAGACGTCGTCGGGCAAGCTCCAGCGCCGCAAGACGCGCTCGCAGTACCTGGCCGGTGAGCTCGGCGCTGAGGGCACGCGCACCATGGGCTCCGGGGGCGACACCCTGACCGTGGCGCGCCACGTCGCCAAGGGCGTGTTCGCCCGCGCCAAGAACGCCCTGCTCGGGCGCTGATCTCCCACGCGCCGCTCCATGCGGCGCGCGCTGTTCTCCACGTCCCCTCCCCCTGGTGTTCGATGAGCGCTGTCGCCATCGTCGGCATGTCGTGTCGCTTTGCCGGCGCGCCCGACCTGCAGTCTTTCTGGTCGCTCGTCCGCGAGGGTCGCCACGCCTTTGGTCCCGTGCCCGCCGACCGCTGGGACGCCGCGATGTTCCAGTCCACGTCCGCGCGCGACATGGATCGCACCACGTCGCCGATCGGCGGCTTCCTCGACGACGTGCGCAGCTTCCCCGCGCTGGCCCTCGGCATCCCGCCACGCCGCGTGGAGGTCATGGATCCGCAGCAGCGCATGACGATCGAGACCGCGCTGGAGGCGATCGAGGACGCCGGCTACCGCGTGGCCGACCTGCCCAAGCGCACCGGCGTCTACGTGGGCCTGACCGGCCACGAATTCCGTATCCTGCAAGCCAGCCGTATGGTCGCGATGATGATGGCGTCGGGCCAGCTGGGTACCGCCCCTGAGGACGCGGCCTCGCTGCTCGACGCGGTGGAGCGTGTGCTGCCTCCTCGCCCGTTCTCAGCGCCCGGCGTGCTCGGGAACATGGCGGCCGCCGCCGTGGCGCAGGAGCTGGATCTGCGCGGCCCCGCCTACACCGTCGACGCGGCGTGCAGCTCGTCGCTGGTCGCGCTGCATGACGCGGTCGCGCAGCTTCGCACCGGCCAGATCGACTCCGCGCTCGTCGGCGGCGCCTACCTGCAGCTCACGCCCGAACACTACATCGCGTTCAGCCGGATCGGCGCGATGAGCACCAGCGGCGCGTGCCGTCCGTTCGACCACCGCGCCGACGGCTTCATCCAGGGCGACGGCGTGGCCATGCTGCTGGTGAAGCGCCTGGAGGACGCCCAGCGCGACGGCGACCGGATCTACGCCGTGATCGAGGGCGTGGCCATCAACAACGACGGCCGCGGCGACGGCCCGATGGCGCCCAACCTGGAGGGCCAGTCGGACGTGGTGATGCGCGCGTGGAACGACGCCAAGACCTCGCCGTCCAAGGCCACGCACATCGAGACGCACGGCACCGGCACCGCGGTGGGCGACGTCACGGAATTCGAGGGCCTGGTCGCGTCGCTGCAGGGTGCTGAGCGTGTGGCGATCGGGTCGAGCAAGGCCAACATCGGCCACACGATGTCCACCGCGGGCGTCGCGGGCCTGATCAAGGCCGCGCTGTCGATCCACCACGCTACCCTGCCGCCGCTCGGCGGGTTCGAGCATGCCAAGGAGGACCTGCCCGTCGCCGGCACGCCGTTCTGGTTCCCGCTCGTGCCCAGCGCCTGGGACGACGCCGAGCGCTGGACGGGCGTGTCCTCGTTTGGGTTTGGCGGCACGAACGGCCACGCCGTCCTGCGCGCGCCGACCGCCGCCACGGCGACCGCGAGCCAGCCCGAGCTCGTGACGCTGTCGGCGCCGACCACGCTGGCGCTTCGCAGCCTCGCCGCCCGCACCGCGTCCGCCGTGCGCGACGACGCGTCGATCACCGTCGCCGGTGTGGCGCGCGCCTGGGCCCGCCGCCGACCGCAGCCCGCGCGCGCCGCGATCGTCGCCGCCAGCCGTGACGAGCTGCTCGCCGCGCTGGACGCGCTCGGCGCGGGCACCGCGCTCCCCGCCAATGTGTTTTCCGGGGAGGCCGTGGACGGCGCGCCCAAGGTGGCGTTCCTGTTCCCCGGCCAGGGCGCACAACGCGTCGGCATGCTCCGCGATCTGGCGACCCGCTTCCCGGTGGTCGCGGCCTCGCTCGCGCGCCTGGAGCAGGGACTGCTCGGCGAGACCACCGTGCCGCTCACGCACCTGATCTGGCCGGAGCGCCGCGCCACGCCGGTCGACGCCGCGCAGGCGGACGCCGAGCTCACCGCCACCGAGCACTGCCAGCCGGTGATGCTCGCCGCCGGCGTCGCGCTCACTGAGCTGCTCGCCTCCTTGGGCGTCACGCCCGCCGTCGTCACCGGCCACTCCCTGGGTGAGTTCACCGCCGCCGCCGTGGGCGGGGTGCTGACCGCCGAAGACGCCGCGCGCTTCGTCGCCCGGCGCGGCAAGGCGATGGCCTCGCTGCCTGGCGATCACGGCGCGATGGCCGCAGTCATGGCGGAGCGCCAAGTCGTTGAGGGTCTGCTGGTCGACGGCGCGACGATCGCCAACGTCAACCACCCACGCCAGCTCGTGGTGTCGGGCCGCACCGAGGCGGTCGACGCGGTGGTCGCCAAGGCGGAGGCCGCGGGTGTTCGCGCCAAGCGCCTGGACGTCAGCCACGCGTTCCACAGCGCGGTCCTGGCCGCCATCAACGTGGGCCCGTTGGTCGACGAGATCGCCTTCGCGGCGCCCAAGGTGCCCGTCGCCAGCGGCATCGCCGAGCGCCCCTACGCGGGCGTGGAGGACGCGCGCAGCGTGTTCCTGCGCCACGCCACGTCGCCCGTGATCTTCACGGGCGCGCTCGCGCAGTGCGCCGAGCTGGGCGCCGATCTGTTCCTGCAGGTGGGCGCAGGCGGACCGCTCGCCAGCTTCGCGCGGGGCAGCGTCCCCGCCGGGACCCGCGGCGTGTTCACCTTGGCGCCGCTCGACGACGCGGACGGCGGCGTGGGCCTGCTCGCCACCCTCGGACAGCTGTGGATCGCGGGCGTGCCGCTCGACGTGCGCGCGATCACCGCCGCGTCCAAGGTGGCCTCCGTGCCGCCGAGCGTGCTTCCCCGCGAGACCTACTGGGTGGTGCAGGACAAGCCCACGCGTCGCGTGTCGCTGGGCGAGCGCACGCACACCCGCCGCGCCGCGCACGTGGCCGACGAGCCGGTCGTGGTCGAGGCCGCCGCCCCACCCGCCGAGGCCGTGGACGCGGAGCTGGAGGGCGTGCTGGCCGTAGTCGCCAAGGTGAGCGCCTACCCGCTCGCCTCGCTCAAGCCGACCATGCGGCTGACCGAGGACCTGGGCTTTGACTCGCTGATGGTCGGCGATCTGGCGACCCAGCTCGCGGAGCGCTTCCCGGGCATGGGCGGCATCCCGCGCGAGCTGCTGGTCAACTCGCCCACCGTGAACGATCTGGTCGAGTTCGTGAAGACGGGCACCGTCGCGGGCCCCGACGAGGACGACGACGCGGCGCTGCACCGCTACGCGCCCACCTGGCGCCCGGCCAATCTGCCCGAGCTGCCCACGCGCCCCGTGCCGACCGGCCCCGTGCTGGTGGTGGCCGACGATCCCGCGGCGCGAGAGGCGCTCGCCCACTCGCTGCGCGAGCAGGGGCTGGACGCGCAGGCGACCGACGCCGCGTGGGCGGCCGAGCGCGATGCCCACGCCATCATCTGGGTCGGCCCGCAGACGCCCCCGGCGTCCTTCCACGCGGTGGTGCGCGAGGATCGGGCCTGGCGCGATCAGGCCGGCGAGCTCCTGGCGATCGTGTCGGCGCACGCCAAGCGCGGCGCCAAGCCGCACGTGCTGGCGCTGTCCCGCCACGACGATCCCTGGGCCGCGGGCGTGGCCGGCGCGCTGCGGGCGCTGTCGCGCGAGTGGCCGAGCGCCACCGTGAAGCACCTGACCACCGACGACGTCGGCCGCGTGTCGGTGCACCTGATCGACGAGCTCATCAGCGCTGACCGCAGCGTGGACGTGCGCTGGACCGGCGGCGCGCGGCACGTGCCCGGCCTGGAACGCGTCGACATGCCGGGCGCAGGCGTCGGCATCACCGCGGCGGACGTGGTGCTGGTGACCGGCGGCACGCGCGGGCTCGGCCTGCGCGCGGCCCTTCGGGCGGCGTCGCTGGGTGCCACGGTGATCCTGGTTGGCCGCGGCGTGCCTTCCAGCGAGGACCAGGCGACGATCGACGCGTTCGAGCGCGTGCGCGTGGTGCGCGTCGACGTGATGGACCGCGACGCGGTGCTCCGGGCGCTGTCGCGGTCGGGTATCACGCAGATCGTGCACGCCGCGGGCATGCTCGCGGACGGCGCCGTGGACGCGGTCCCCGCAGAGCTCGGCGCCCTCGCGCGCAAGGTGAAGATCGATGGCCTCGCGCACGTGGTCGCCGCCGCGGGCTCGACGCTGCGTCGGGTGGTCGGGCTGGGGTCGTGGGCCGGTCGCCTGGGGAACCGCCACCAGACCCACTACGCCGCCGCCAACGCGCTGCTCGCGTCGCTGATCACGCACCTGCCGCACGGCGTGCACGGCGCGGTCGGCGAGTACGGCCCGTGGGTGGGCAGCGGGATGGAGACCACCATCCCCGAGACGATCAAGACCGCCATGCGCGCGGAGGGCGTCGACTTTGTCGGCCCGCAGGCGGGCATGGACGCGCTGTTCGACGACCTGGCGGGTCCGTCGGGCGCGTGGGTTCGTGGGCGTCGCCTGCCGGACCGGCTGCGCCGCGTGGTCGCGCCGGTGCTGGTGTCGCTGGAAGGCCACCCGTACCTCCGCGACCACACGATCGACGGCAAGCCGATCCTGCCGCTGGCGAGCGTGGCAGACCTGCTGGCGTGGGCGGCCGATCGCGCTGTGCCCTACGAGCTTCACGACCTCACGCTGTACGCGGGCGTGGTCGCCGACCAGCCGCGTGAGCTCATCCTCACGGTGGACGGGGACCGCGCCGAGCTCCGCTCTGCCAAGGGCCGCCTGCACGACGCCGCCAAGCTCTTCCCGTACGACGCATCCCGGCCCGTGCCCGAGCCCACCGTCGGCGGCGACGCGCCGGAGCTGACGCTCGAGGCCTTCTACAGCGGCCTCACCTTCCACGGGCCGATGCTGCAGGGCATCCGCTCGATCGACGCGGTCGGGCCGGACTTCGTGCGCGGCACGGTGGTCGCAGGCTCGCCGGCCGAGTGGATCCCCGGCACCGAGCGCACCCGCTGGGCGATCGACCCGCTCGCCTTCGACAGCGCGCAGCAGCTGGCCGCCTACGCCGCGTACGTACGCTTCCGTCGCGCGGGTACGCCGGTGTCCATGGGCCGCGTCGCCGTTCTGGGCACGCTCACCCCCGGCCAGACCTACACCGCCGAGGCGCGCTTTGGTGAGGCCAAGGGCGACCGCTTCTCCATGACGATCGTGCTGCGTGACGCCACCGGCGCGCCGCTGTTGATCGCGGAGGAGGTGCACGCCGAGATGAAGAAGCTCGACGGCGACGACGCGCCGTTCGTCCCGCGCGCCCAGGACACCGACTTCACCAAGTGGCAGGAGATCCAGGACCTGGACATCCGCCTGGACGGCCTGAAGATGATGGGGTTGCAGAACCCCTACTTCCACGTCCACGAGGGCACCGCGCGCGACACCACGTCGGTGGCCGGCCGCGAGCTGGTGAACTTCAGCTCGTACAACTACCTGGGCCTGTCCGGCGATCCGCGCGTGCTGACGCGCGTCGAAGAGGCGATCCACCGCTACGGCACCAGCGTGTCGGCGTCGCGGGTGGCGAGCGGCGAGCGGCCCTTCCACCACGACCTGGAGGCGCGGATCGCCAAGTGCCAGGGCGTGGACGACGCGATCCTGTTCACGGCCGGGCACGCGACCAACGTCACCGCGATCGGCCACCTGATGGGCAAGGAGGATCTGATCCTCCACGACGCGTACATCCACGACTCAGCGCTGCAGGGCATCAAGCTGTCCGGCGCACAGCGGCGCGCGTTCGCGCACGAGGACCCCGACGATCTGGAGCGCCAGCTCAAGGCGCTGCGCGGCCACTACCGGCGCTGCCTGATCCTCGTCGAGGGTGTGTACTCGATGGACGGCGACCTGTGCGCGCTGCCCCGCTACATCGCGCTCAAGAAGCGCTTCGGCGCCCTGCTGATGGTGGACGAGGCGCACAGCTTCGGCATCGTCGGCAAGACGGGCTGCGGCATCGGCGAGCACTGGGGCATCGACGGCCGCGACGTGGACCTGTGGATGGGCACGCTGTCGAAGTCCATGTCGAGCTGCGGCGGCTGGATCGCGGGATCCTCCGCGCTCGTGCGCTACCTCAAGTACACGTCGCCCGGGTTTGTGTACTCGGCGGGCCTGACGCCCGCGAACGGCGTGGCGGCGCTCGCCAGCCTGGAGCTGATGCTCGAGGAGCCTTGGCGCGTGAAGAAGCTGCAGGACAACGCGGCCTTCTTCCACGCGGCATGCCTCAAGCATGGCCTGGACAATGGCCCGGCGACGGGCGGCTCCGGCGTGGTCCCGGTGATCACCGGAAACTCGCTGCACGCGCTCGTGCTGTCGCAGCGGCTGCAGACGGCGGGCATCAACGTCCAGCCGATCGTCTACCCGGCGGTGCCCGACGACGCGGCCCGCCTGCGCTTCTTCCTGTCGTCCACCCACAGCGAGGCGCAGCTCGCGTGGACGGCCGACACGGTGGCGAAGACGCTCGGGGAGATCCGGATCGAATTCCCCATGCCGTAAGGCGGTGGCGGAGCGCGGCGACACGTCGTGCCAACGCACCGCGTGACGCGCATGCCCCGTCTCCCGCCGTACCCGGTGACGCACGCGGCCAGTCGACCGCGGCGCCGATCGGCCTCATCGGGCCGCGCCCTATGTCGGCAGGTGCTCCGCGAAGAAGGCCTCGATCTTCGACCAGCCGGACTCGGCCCGCTCCGCGTTGTACTCGACGTGCATGAGAGGGCGCGTGATCGCCGCCAGGATCGGGCGGTCGCCGTCCGTGAGGAAGGAGTGCCCGGCGTCCGGGTCAACGTGGAGCTGGTGCGGCACGCCGCGATCTTGGAGCAGCTTGCCCAGCCGACCTGGCACCGACGCCATGCTGCGGTCGAGGCCCCCGAAGCAGCCGATCGTCGGCGCCATCTCGTCCGGCAGCAGGTTGCGCGGGATCTCGCCGTAGTTCGTGGAGACCACACCAAAGTCGCCGCCGAGCGCGAGCGCGAAGCTGCCGCCAAAGCAGAAGCCGATGATGCCGATGCGGTCGGACGGGATGCCCGTCTCGGCGGTGAGCCAGTCGCGGGCGGCGATCACCTTGTCGAGCGTGGGCCCCGCTCCACGCCACAGATCGACCACGGCGCGGCGGATGCACATGACCTTCATGCCGTCCGCGAACAGATCGGGGGCGACGGCGGCGTAGCCCATGCGCTCGAAGCGCTCGACGACGCGATCGATCTCGGGCGCACGGCCAAAGATCTCGTGGATGACGACGACGCCGCGGCGGGCGCCGTCTGGGGTGACGGCGAACGCGGGGGTGGCGGTTCCCCCAGGCTGGGCAGGCAGGACGACGTCGCGGCCGGGCATGGGCGCTCCATGGACGAGGACCCTATGATCGGGACGGCGGCCGTGTCGAGCGGCCGCGTCGGCCCCGCCGGGGGCCACCCACCCTTCACGCTCCGTCTCGATCGCGCGTCTCCCCCGCCGCAACCCGCTAGGGGTGATCTTGGCCTGGAGCTCCCGTGTTTCGCTTCGACAACACCTACGCGCGTGACCTTGAGGGCACCTTTGAGCGCGCCCTGCCCGCCACGCCGCCTGGGCCCGCGTTGGTCGTGCTCAACGAGCCGCTGGCGATCGAGCTCGGCTTGGATCTGGAGCAGCTCCGCCCGGTCGCCGCGCAGATGTTGTCGGGCGCCAAGGTGCCGGAAGGCGCCGACCCGATCGCGCAGGCCTACGCCGGCCATCAGTTCGGCGGCCTGTCCCCTCGCCTGGGTGACGGCCGCGCGCTGCTGCTGGGCGAGCTGATCGACCGCGACGGCCACCGCCGCGACCTGCAGCTCAAGGGATCGGGCCGGACGCCCTTCTCCCGCGGCGGCGACGGCCTGGCCGCGCTGGCGCCCATGCTGCGCGAGTCGATCATGGGCGAGGCCATGCACGCGCTCGGCATCCCCACCACGCGCGCGCTCGCCGTCACCACCACCGGCGCCCGCGTCGCGCGCGAGGGCTACCCGCCCGGCGCCGTGCTCGCGCGCGTGGCCGCCAGCCACCTCCGCGTCGGGACCTTCGAGTATTTCGCGGTGCACGGCGACGACACACGCGCCGCCCTGCTCGTCACCTACGCGCTCGACCGCCACTACCCCGACGCCGATCGGACCCGCCCCGCGCTGTCGCTGTTCGAGTGTGTGCGCGACGCGCAGGCCGCGTTGGTGGCGCGCTGGATGGGCGTGGGCTTCGTCCACGGCGTGATGAACACGGACAACGTCACGATCTCCGGCGAGACCATCGACTACGGCCCCTGCGCGTTCATGGACGCGCACGATCCGGCGACCGTGTTCAGCTCGATCGACCACGGCGGGCGCTATGCGTACGGCAACCAGCCCGCGGTGATGGGTTGGAACCTGAGCCGACTCGGCAGCGCGCTGCTGCCGCTGATCGATCCGGATCCGGACGTGGCGCTGCCGCTCGCGCAGGCGGCGCTGAACCAGTACGGCGCAGTGTATGCGAAGGCGTGGCGCGCCGAGCTACGGCGCAAGCTCGGGATGGTGAGCGAGGACGCGGGTGACGACGCGCTGCTGGCTGAGCTGGAGGCGCTGCTGGCGGCGCACCACCCGGACCACACGATGTTCTTCCGTGCCTTGGCGACGGCGGCGCGCGGCGACGCGGCACCACTGACGGCGCTCGTTCCCGATCCCGGGCCGCTGATCGCGTGGACCGAGCGGTGGCGGGCGCGCGTGGCGCTCGACGGCGCGCCCACGGCGCGCGCGGACGCGATGGATCGGGTGAACCCGCGCGTCATCCCGCGCAACCACCGCGTGGAGGAGGCGCTGGCGGCGGCGGTCGCGGGCGACCTGGGGCCGCTGGAGCGCCTGATGGACGCGGTGACGCACCCGTTCGAAATGCGCGAGGGCGACGAGGCTTACACGGGGCCCGCGTCGGAGCAGTTCACGGCGGGGTTTCAGACCTTCTGCGGGACGTGACCGACTCGCGTTGCTGCGGGACCCAAAGGTGCTGGGCGACGGCGCGACGTACCGCTCGATCCGCGTAGGTCGAAGGCTGACGCGCCCGATCTTGGTTAACGACGGCCTCGTTTGTGGGAGCCCGCTTGTTCGCTCGATCGCATCGTGTTTGTCCCTGGGTTTGCCTCACTGCGCTCGCCTGCCACACGGCGCCCACGCCCGACGACACCGACGTCGCCACCACCGCCGACCCGCTGGTCACCTGCACCACCGGTGACGCGTGCGCCTCGGCCGCGCCATCGTCCGCCCACGCCAGCTGGCGCAAGGACTGGTTCTACCCGTACGGGCCGGGCGCGATGAGCGAAGACCCCTCCAAGGTGTTCGGCACCGACGAGGCGCCCGCCTACCCCGAGGCCTCCATCCCCGACCCCACTTCGGGCGGCCGGCTCATGTTCGTCGCAACCTCCGCCGTGACCGGCACGCTGCTCCCCGCCGCGACCGCAGGCGGCGCGCACGCGACCGCGTTCGAGGTCGAGATCAACGGCACCTCCGCGACAGAGCTGCTTGACGCGAGCGAGATCGACTGGATCCGCGTCTGGCCGAACGAGCTCGTCGCAGGCGAGCCGGTGTGGGTGTCGATGCATGTCCGCGCCGCGCACTTCGACACCGACACGTCGATCCGGGTTCGCCTGCCGACCGACCAGGGCGACGCGTTCGACGCCACCGCGCCCTACGCGACCACGCCGGTTCGGCTCACCTCGGTGGCGCATGGGGACGCGCTGGACCGGGTGTACGTCCACCTGCACAACGACGACGCGGTCCCGCACACCATCGCCCAGGTGATCGTCGACGGACGCGATCAGACCGACGCCGCCTGCCTCGCGACGCCGACGCTCGCGCCCGGCGCGTCCGCGATGATCGAGGTGCCGCTGTGCGCGCCCACGTCCGTGGGTGACGCGTGGACCGTCGCCGTCACCTTCGACGACGCCACCGAGGCCGTCGCGGGCGGGCGCGTGACGATGCCCCTGTGGCCGATCGAGAGCTGGCCCAACGACAGCGACTGTCCGTTCCCCGGCGTGAACGACGCCAACTTCAAGCTGCACCAGGACGCGGGCTTCGACACGTACTTCCTGCGGCAACGACGCCCGGCGGACGCTCCGCAGTGCGCCCAGCGCGACGCCGAAAGCCTCGTCGACGCCGAGTTCCGAACCGCGAACATCTTCGCCTTCGCCGACGACGGCGGCTGGGCCATGCCCGAGGCCGCCTGGGACCGCACCCCGGCGCGCATGCTCGGCGACGAGGTCGACAACCAGTCCCTCGACGAGCTGCGCGACACCCAGAAGATGCGACGCATGGCCGAGGAGTCGACGTACTGGGCCGTCCGCGAGCGCCCGATCGTCACCTACATCGGCGCGTCGCGTCACCGTTTCACCGGCATGTTTGCGGGGTCTGCCGACCTGCAGGGCATGGACTTCTACACGTCCGCCTGCGCGCCGCACATCACCGACTTTGGCGCCGCGCCGCCGCTTCGTGGCGCCTACGACTACCTGCACGCCACCGTGCGGAACCAGGAGCCGCTGCCCACCTGGCTCTACACGCAGGGGCTCGGCGGCTGGTTGAGCGAGCCCTCTCCGTCCGAGGCGCGCGTGCAGGAGTTGTCCGTTGTGGCGGCCGGTGGGCGCGGGGTGATGTTCTTCCAGACGGCGCTGCAGTTCAAGCCCGACTGGGAAGACACCTGGGCGGCCTTCGGCAGCCTCAACCATGATCTGCGCGGCGTCCGCGACCTGCTCCGGGTCGGCGCGCCCACCGGGGCCGCCCACACCGACGCCCACGCGATCGTCGAGGCCCTGCGCGTGCCAGGCGGGCTCGTCCTGGTCGTCATCGGCCTCGACACGACCCAAGGCCCCACCGACATCGACTGCGCGCTGCAGCGCAACATCCCCTACGCGCTGGCCGACCAGACGATCGACGTGTCGATCGACCTGACCGACGATCTCGGCCTCGCCGACGCGTTTGAGGTGCTCAACGGCACCCTGAACGACATCGAGGCGACCGTGACCGGTCGGACCCTGCACGTCACGACCACCACCTCCGAGGCCGTCGCAGGCAGGCTGATCGTGCTCGCCACCGACCCGGGCCTGCGTGACACGGTCCAGGCTCGCCTCACCGCGCCGTAGCGTTCCGCGGGTCGACAAGGGCGACAGACCGGGTTCCTCCCTCGCGTTCGGTGGTGCATGCCCGACTCCTCAATGACGCTGCTCGGGTTGCTGGAGGCGCTGACCGCGGTGGCGCTGGTCGGCGGCGCCGCGCTCGGTCTGCGCGGGCTGGGCGCCCTGGACCGCCGCGGGCAGGTCGGCGTCGCCTTGCTGTTCGCGCTGGCGCTGGCCTTACGCCTGGGCGCGCCCGCAGGTCCGCACGACATCAACTTCCGCTCGTGGGGCCCGTACAGCGAGGGCGCGCTGGAGATCGACCGAGGCTACGGGTTCACGGCGTTCGCGCGGCTGCTCCACCCGTTTGTGCCGGGCTGGCAACACCACGATGGCTGGCTGTTCGACGCGGTGGCGGGCGTCGGCGCCGTAGCCCCGCTCGCGCTCCTGGCCTGGCTCCTGACGACGGGGACGGCGGCGAGCGGCGCGTGGACCGCGGCGCTGCTGCTCGCCGTGGCGACGCCCCTGGTGCGCTTCGGGCACACGGACGCGCAGCAGGTCCCCGCCCTGACGCTCGGGCTGATCGGGCTGGCGGCGTGGGCTGAGCACGCGCGGCAGCCGTCGTGGTTCGCGGCGTTGGTGTCCGGCGCCGCGCTGGCCGCGTCGGCGTCCGGGCGGATCGAGTGCGTCGCGCTGCCGGCGTGCGTCGCCCTGCTCGCGCTCGTCGATCGCGCCAAGGTGCCGTGGCGACACCCGGCGACCTGGGTCGCGCCGGTGGGATCGGTCGGGGTGGCCCTCTGGCACCTGCACGCGCTCACCACCGACAACCCCGCGTGGGAGGTCGCCTCGTACGGACGCCAAGGCTGGGATCTGTTCGCCCGTCACTCGCTCCGCGCCTACGGCTGGCGTCACCTGATCGTGCTCGACCCGGCGTACACCGCGCCGCCGGTGGCGTTGGCGATGCTCGTGGGCCTGGTGGCGGGGGCGCTGCCTGGGCGAACCCGCGCGGCGCTCGCGGCGTCCGTGCTGGTCACGTCGCTGGTGGTGCCCGTGTGGTCGCCGATCGGCGCCGCGTCGTGGGCGATCGCGCGCTACCAGTTGGCGGCGCTTCCGTTCTCGGCGGCGCTGGTGGGGGCGGCGGTCGCGCGCGCGGCGCAGGCGCTCGACGCAGGCTGGACGCGCGTCGTGCTCGTTGGCGCGGTGGTGGTGGCCGGCGGATCGCGGCTCAAGCTCGACCTGACGCCGACCACGCAGAGCGCAGAGTACACGTTCATTCGAGACACCCTGCCGACGTTGCCTGCAGGCTGCGTCGTGCTCCACGACGTGTGGGCCGAAGACCTGGGGCTCACCTTCCCCACGCACCTGCGCGACATGGCCAAGCTGCCGCTGGAGCTGCGCCCGACCGACGCATGGACGCCCGACTTCAGCCGGTGTGTGCTGTACTACCGCGCCGCCACCTGCTCCTCGCGCTCGTTCGCGCACCCCGATGGCGGCGCCGATCCCAAGCTGTGCGTCGGCCCGGGCTACGCGCTCACGCCGCTCGTCGAGGCGAAGCTGCCTGCGCGGACCTGGGTCTACGACAGCTACCCGACCGACACGGTGACCGTGGGCTTCTACCGGGTCCAACCTTGAGCTCGCCGCCGGTCTTGGTGAGGGGCACGTCGGCGAACCGAGGACACGAGCGGGCGATCTTGCCGCGGGGCCGCCCATGACGGCGCCGCGGCGGGAGCCGACAACACAAGCGGTATCGCTTACCCGACGACGGGGCGGAGGTCGCGTGCAAGCGCTCGGGCTGCGCTTGCTGCTGTTCGGATCCGCGTGCGCCACCGCGCCCGCGCCGCGCCTGCCTGACGATCCGCCCGCGTGGCCCGTGGGACCCGCGCTCGCCCCGCGCGCGGACGGCCAAGCCTCTCTCGTCGTGTACGTGACGCTCGACAAGCTGCCCGTGCGGGCCGTCGATTCCCTCGCACCAAACTACAACGGGGGCCTTGTCCGCCTCACCTCACCCAACGCGGCGCGGGTCATCGTGAAGGGTGCCCCCGCGGCGCCGTCGTGGGTGGTGAGTCGCTTTGTCGCCGCGTCCGTCCACGCGCTCGCTGTGGACCGCGCGGGCCTCGACCGCCTGGGACTTGGCGAGACCGGCGCGTGGATCGACGCCGACACGCTCACGTTCACCGCCGCGGCGTCTGTTGGCCCGGAGTGGCTCGCGGAATTGAACCAGGACGTGCCGATCGCCGCCTTCGCGCACCGGCCGTGGATCGCGATGAAGCCTGGGGTCTACGTGCCGCACGCGCGCGATGACGCGCCCGGCGAGCATGGCCCCGGCGGCATCGGCGAGGTCTTCCCGCACCCGGCCCCGACGGGCGTCGCGCGGGACGGCTCCCCCGTTCAGACCGCGGAGGCGCTGCGCGCGAGCCCCGCCGCGGGCGAGGCGCTGACCAGCGCGGCGATGGTGACGCTGCGCCAGAGTCAGTCCGGTCGGGGCGACAGTACGGACCTGCTCGTCTTGTCCTACGACCAGTTTGGCCACATCGTCGATGGCTTCTCGCCCGACTCGTGGGAGACGCTGGACGCGCTGCTGCGGCTCGATCAGTCGCTCGCGGCGCTGTTCGACCACCTGGACCGCGCGGTCGGGAAGCAGCGCTGGTCCGTGGTGCTGTCCACGTCGCCGGATGCGGACGGGCACGCGCTGTGGCTCATGTGGGGCGCGGGCGTGACGCCTGGGGTCACCGCGGGTGACGTCCCGGTCGACGCCGCGCCGTCTGCGATCGCGGCCGCCCTGGGCCTGCCTCCGACCTAACGCTCGGCTAGGCGATCTCGCCCTTCTTGACCTTGTCGACCCAGGCGCGGATCTCGCCCTCGATGACGTCCAGCGCCTTGTTCTTGAACGGGCGCAGCAGGAACGGCACCTCCAGCTCCATCGAGATCTCGCGCGGGTGGATCTCAAACAGGCCGTTGAAGGACATGCCGGTCACGTGGAATTCCACCGTGGCCTTGGTGGGCTCGGTCCACGTGACCGTCGGCCGATACTGCGGGAAGCGCTCCTGGTAGGACGCCAGCGCGTGGTCGGCAGCGGAGCGCGCTTGCGCCACAGAGAGGTCGTGCGGGACGGTGTGTTGCATGCCTCAAGCGTAGTCACATCGTGGCGCGCTGTCACCGGGTCGGGCGCTGGCACCGGGATCACCCCGTCCGCGTTGTGAGGGCGTGCGTGTGGACGGTGTCATCCTCGTTGACAGTGGGTTGCGTCAATGGCATGGTGCACCCCGACCCGTCAGGAGCTCCTGCCCATGATCCGCTCCAGCCTCGCCCTCCTCCTCGCGCCCCTGCTGATGACCGCGTGTACGCCGGACATCACGATCCCCAAGGGCCCGGAAGAAATTCCGTCCGACCCGGCCCCGCCCGACGCGGGCACCTGGCTGTCGATGGGCACCGCGCCCGACGGCCAACGCCTGGTCATCTCGTACTACGACCGCGAGCTCGGCGGCCTCGGCTTCGCCACCGGCACGCCCCAGGCGGATGACACCATCTCCTGGTACTACGAGCAGGTCGACGGCTACGGCGACGAGAGCACCGGCCTCGACTCCGGCGATCGCGGCAAGTACTCGTCCATGAAGGTCGCCCCGGACGGCACCGTCTGGGTCACCTACTACGACGCCACCTTCAAGACCCTGCGCTGGGCGCACCGCACCGGCGGCCCCAAGTCCTGGGTGACGGGCGTGGTGGACGCAGGCCCGAACGTCGGCACTTGGTGCTCGCTCGCGCTCGACTCGACCGGCAAGCCTGAGGTCAGCTACCACGACGACGCGAACGGCACGCTCAAGCTCGCCAAGCTGTCGGACGGCGGCAACGAGATCGACGGCGCCACCTGGACCAGCGAGACCATCATGACCGGCACGCCGTTCTCCGGCGTGGACGCGGCCGGCGCGGACATCTCCCGCCCCGCGGACGTCGGCACCTTCTCGCGCCTGCTCATCACGGGCGGCACCGAGTTCGTCGCCTACTACGACGCGGGCCAGCAGCGCCTCGGCTTCGCTTCGCGCACCGGCGCCGGGACCTTCAACGGCAACGACATCAGCCCGCAAGGCGCCAACATGGGCCAGTGGCCCTCCATCCTGCGCGACGGTGAGACGCTCTACATCGCGTACCACGACGTGCAGAACCAGAACCTGATGGTGGCCAGCGGCACCCCGGGCGGCTGGGTGCACGAGATCGCCGACGCGGGCGAGTTCGTCGGCGCGGACTCCGAGGTCGTGAAGCGCGGCGGCAACATCGGCGTCATCTACTTCGACGGCATGAACAACGACATGAAGTACGTGTCCAAGCAGGGCACGGTCTGGGTCGCCGAGACCGTTGGCAGCAAGAAGGAGCCGGTCGGCTTCCACAACGAGATCGTGAAGCTCGGGAACTTCTGGTGGGTCGCGTCCTACGACTTCGCCACCAAGACCCTGTTCACCAAGAAGCTCGCCGACGAGTAGTCGTCGCGCGGCTCACGCCTCTAAGAGGGCGGCCTTCGGGCCGCCCTCTCTTGTTTTGAGGCGGACAGTTCACGCACGTCGCCTCGCGACCGACCTGCGCGCACCGCGTCAGCCACCGCGCGCCCCCGAGGTCGGCCGACACGTCGCCCCCGAGGGCAAGGCGGCTAGCGTTCGTCGTCGAGCAGCGAGGACCAGCCGGCGTCCTGCTCGATCGGGACGATCGGCGCGGCGGCCTCCTTGGGCGTGCCCTTGGGAGGCTTGGTGCGGACCGACTTGACCTGTGCGGGGCTGGCGCGGTGCGCGACGAACGCGTCGTAGCCGCGGTCCTCGAGGATCTCCTCGGTGTTGTCGTCCTCGACGGGCTCCTCCACGCCGCCGAAGCCGGCGAGCGAGGACACCTTTCGGAACGATCCGGTCTCACCCGCGGCGCCGTCGTCGTCGTCGAGGCCGCGCGAGTCCACGCTGGAAGATACCCAGGCCGCCAGTCGGCCGTGCGGGTCGTAGACGCCGCTGCGCGCCGACTTGGGTCCGTCACCCGGATCCACCGCCATGCTGACCGAGAGCGTCGCCGGCACGAACTTGGTCTCCTCCTCGCCGGGCTCGGGCAGCGCGCGGACCTGCTCCTCGGCGGCGATCGGCGCGTACTTGCGGGCCACGGCGCGCGGAGACGAGCCCGCGAGCACGCCAAGCACGTCGAGCGCACCCTGAGCCGTGGCAAAGCTGGACGCCCGCAGGCCAAAGCGCTGGAGTGTGGGCACGATCTGCTTCTGCAGGTGGGTGCGCGTCTCATCCAGAAGCTTGTCACGCGACATGGAGCCGAGGGCCTCGACCACCTCCAGCGGCGCCAAGCGCGCGTAGTGATCGCGCACTTGGAGCGCCTGCGGCAAGTGACCGCCGACCAGCGCCGCGCGCGCGAACGCACCGGCGAGGAGCGGACGCGCTAGGCGCTGCGCGGAGAACACCTTGATCACGACCTTGAGCACGCGCCCGAGGCCGTCGACCGGATCGACGCCGCGGTACACGCGCCAAGCGCCCTCCGCCGCGATCTGCGCGAGCTCGACGTCCCCGGCGGCGGCGCCGTGCTCAGCCAAGCGAAGCAGCGCGAGCGCGAGGCCCGGGAAGTGCCCGGCGTCCAGCAGAAGCTGGGCGCCTGCGAGGAGCGGCCCCTCGCCACCCTCCCACTTCTGCCGCCCCAGCGCCAAGAGCGCGAGCCCGGCCGTGGAGCGGTCGCCGACCTTCACCGCGGCGTCGCGCGCGAGCAGGAAGCAGTCGAGCGCCGTGGCGCGGTCGTCGACCAGCAGGCCGCGACCGAGCTGGATGCGGGCGTAGAGCTCCAGGCGGCCGCCGTCGCGGGCCATGGTCGCGCCGTGGGCGAGGGTGCGCTCCGCGCCGGAGCTGTCGCCGCGCTCCTGCCGCAGGCGCGAGATCTCCAGCAACATCTCGGCGTGGCCGCCGTGGTTGCCGGCCTCTTCGTAGCGGGCGATCGCCTCGCGGAACGCGTACTCGGCGCCCGAGCGATCCGTCCGTCGGGACGCGATTCGGCCGGTGGTCGCCCAGCCCTCGGCGCTGCGCTCGTCACCCAGGCCGTCGAGCACCTCCAGGGCGCGCTCGAGCATGCGGTTGCCGCCCTCGGCCTGACCGCGACGCTCCAGAAGCTCGGCCGCCAGCAGTAGCGCCGCCGCCTCACCCTCCTGCGCGCGGGCTCGGTAGATGGGATCCAGGCGCGCCACGTCGCGGTACACCGACACCGCGTGCTTGAGGTGCCCGTCCGCGGCGCTCAGGTCACCGTCGCGCGCGCAGAGCTGGGCCAGACCGCGCCACGCGTGCGCGACCTCCAGCGCCGGACGCTCGCCGCCGTCGGCCACCACCTGCTCGAACCGGAACCGCGCCACGCCGCCCTGGCCGGCATCCAGCGCGCGCATGCCGTCGATGAGGCGTGAGAGCGGTCGAAGATCAGACGAGTCCGCCACGTTGAACCTCCCCGGAAATAGGCCAGTGCGCCGCGCACCATACCCGATCTGGCGCGGCCGGGCCGCCGCTTCAGGTGGTCGTCACGAGCCGCAACGCCCCCTCCACCGCGTGGACCTTGTGTCGTCCGACGTGCTCCAAGGTGAAGGTGCGCCACGACGCGAGCGGGACCTGCGCGAGCGCCGAGCACACGCTGGCGAGCAGCATCTGATGGCTCACGACGACCACACGCTGTCCGGGCGCGTGCGCCGCCGCGATCGCCTGAAGCGCCGAGAGCCCGCGATCGCGCACCTGATCCAGCGACTCTCCGCCCGGCACGCACACGCCGGCCGGGTCTGCACGCCACGCGCGCAGGAACGCGCCGTGTGTCCCGAGCGCCGAGGCAAAGTCCAGCCCCTCGAGATCACCCTGCTCCATCTCGCGCAGCGCGGGCACCAGCGTGACCGGGCGACCGAGCGCCCGTGCCGTGTCCGCCGCGCGGGAGAGCGGCGACGCGTACACCGCGTCGATCTGAGCGAGGTCCGGGTCCTGCGCGAGCGTCGCAGCCTGCGCCAACCCGACCTCGTCGAGCGCGATGTCGCTTCGGCCCAAGAAGCGCCCCTCGGCGTTCCACGACGTCCGGCCATGCCGGATCAGGATCAGCTCGACGCCGTCGCGCATGCAGGACCTCCGGGTTTGACCTATCCCGACGGAACCGCGCCCGACCTCCGCGCCCGTGCTAGGCGCTGGCCCGAACGGAGCGTCGAATGTCCCAGCCCTCAGATCCGCGCGAGCTCGCCCGCAAGCTGGCTGAGGACGCGAAGGCGAAGGCCCTCGTCAAGAGGCAGGCCGACGAGGCCGAGGCCGCTGCCAAGAAGTTGGCCGACGAGGCCGAGGCCGCCGCCATGCAGCTGGCCGAGGAGACCGCGGCCCGCGAGGCCGAGGAGGCTCGCGCGCGCGAGGTCGCCGCGAAGGCCGCGGATGAGCTCGACCTTAATGCGCTCGCCAGGCGGCTGGTCGAGGAGGCCAAGGCGCGCGTCGCCGCCGCCCACGCGAACCCGAACACGCTGCACCATACGGCGCCGCCGATCCAGGCGCCGACGCCGGCGCCCGTCGCCGCGCCCGCCCGCAAGCTCTCCGCGCTGGAGGCGATGCGTCGGGCGATCGAGAACGAGAAGACCGCGGCTGCGGCGCCGGCGCCCGCGCCGCTCCCCGCCGGTCCGCGCGAGCTGGTGGCGCTCAAGCTGCCCGGCTTCACGATCGTCGACGTGCACGCGCTCACCCAGCGCGACACGTTCCGCGCGTTGTGGACCGCGCACCGCATCCGCGCCGCGTCCGACGGCGACGCGCGCATGTTCGTCACGGCCGACGCGCTGATGGACGCCGCGTCGCGCGTCCCGGCCGGATCGATGTACGGCCTGCACGTGCGCTACGCGGGCCACGACCACGCCTTGTTCGTGGATACGTCGCACGGTGCGCTGATCGGCCTCACCGACCGCCCCGAGCTGTACCTGGCCGGCCTGTAAGGCCCGCGCGCTAGGCTTCCACGATCCCGCGCGCCAGGATGGCCTGGAGCGCGGGCACGTCGCGGTGGCGGACCTCGGCGCAGAAGTGGCAGCGGATCTCGGCGCCGCCGTCCTCGTCGATCATGGCCTGAAGCTCGGTCGCGCCCACGCTGGCGAGCATGCTGTCGACGCGGTCGTCGGAGCAGCGGCAGCGGAAGCGCAGCGTGCGGATGTCGAGCACGTCGATCGGCTGGCCGTCGATCTTGCCCATCGACAGCTCGGTCGCGAGCCGCTCTGCGTCCATCGCGCGGATGCGCGACGTGGCCTGGACGAACTCCGCCTCGGTCAGCTCGGCGGCACCCGTGGCGCCCGGCACGCGCTCGATCATGAGGCCCAGCACGCGGCCACCCTGGTTGGCGTCGATGCGGACGAGCGCGCTGACCTGGTCCGAGGTGCGCAGGTGACGCTCCAGCGCGGACGCGATGGTCTCGCCCTGGATGGCGGACACGCCTCGGTACATCTCGCGCTCGCCGTCAGCCTTGATCGCGAGCAGCATGCCGTCGATCGTGCGGCCGACGCCGGGGATGCGGTTGGGGGTCAGCTGCCCGCGGAACGCGCCCTGGGCGTCCGTCTCGCCGAAGAACGAGAGCTTGGGCGACTCAGCCTGCACCTGCAGGGTGACGCGCTCGTCGCCCTTGATCCAGGCGGACATCAGCATGTTCGCGACGGCGAGCTCAGCGCCCAGCAGCGCCGCGCGGCCGGTCAGCGTGTGGCGATCGACCAGCTCGGAGGCCGCATCAGAGGCCACAACCCAGAGAAGGCGGGCCTGGTCGTTCCAGAGCATGGCGACGGTAAGGCGGTCTGCGAGAGGCAGGCCGACGTCTTCTTCCAACGCTACCGTCATGGGTTTGAGACGGCGTGGACCGTGGGGACGATGTGCACGATGGCCTCGATGGGGGTGCGCGACGCACCGAGGCAGCGGTGCGCGGCGCACCCGTGGACCTCCCCTTCGAGCGACACAGGGAACAGGCCGGACGCGCCCATGGACGCGGTGACCGGCACGGTGAGGGCGACGCGACCGGCGTACTTGGCGTCCAGCTCGTCGTCGTCGCGGCTCGGCTCGACCGGCGGCAGGGTCACCGCACCGAACTTCAGGCCGTGGGCGTCCTTGATCTCAAGCTGGATGTCGCCGCGGCGGACGTTGAAGCCGTCCGGCACCGACAGCTCAACCTTGAGGAAGCCGGTCCCGCCCGCGGGGAGCGACACGGCCGACGCAGACCAACGGAACGCGGGCTCGTCGGGGTTGGGGGCGGTGGGCGCGTCCGAGCCGCCGCTGCCCTCAGAGAAGGCCCACGGCGCCACGCCGCACGAGCACGTGAACCCGCTGACAGCGGAGATCCCGAGCGCGCGCAGCAGTTTGCGGAGAGCGACCAACGTCTGACCTCGACCCAATGTCAGCGCGATAACGCCGTGCGCGTCTGCCGCCCAAGCATGGCAGCGGGACGTGATTCACGGTGACACGCTCCGACGCAGCAAGATCATCGCTGCGATGAGCCGCACGATCCCAGCGGGTTACCGGCTTGGCCGTCGAATCCCCGTGTCACGTCTCCCCCGCCTACCCGCCCTCCGGAGCCTCCATGCCGCGTGTCGAAGCCGCCCCCGAAGCCCCTGCGCACCTGCACCTCATGGGAATCTGCGGCACGGCGATGGGCGCGATGGCCGGAATGCTCAAGGACGTCGGCTACACCATCACGGGATCGGACACGTCGATCTACCCGCCCATGTCGGACTACCTGGCCGGGCTCGGGATCCCCGTCATGCAGGGCTACGTCGCCAGCAACCTGGACGACACGCCGGATCTGGTCGTCGTCGGGAACGTGATCCGCAAGGACTACGAAGAGCCCACGGCGATGCTCGAGCGCGACCTGCCGTACACGTCCATGCCCGCGCTGCTCGGCGATCGCTGGCTGTCGCGCGCGCACACCGTGGTGGTGGCGGGCACGCACGGCAAGACGACGACGACCGCGATCACCGCCCGGCTGCTGGACGCGGCGGGCCTGGAGCCCGGCTTCTTGATCGGCGGCGTAGCCAAGAACTGGGAGCGCACGGCGCGCGCCGGCAAGGGCACGCACTTTGTGGTCGAGGGCGACGAGTACGACACCGCGTTCTTCGACAAGCGCCCGAAGTTCGTGCACTACCACCCGCGCACGGCCATCCTGACCAGCGTGGAGTTTGACCACGCCGACATCTACGCGGACCTGGACGCGGTGAAGGCGTCGTTCCGCCTGCTCACGTCATCCATCCCCGAGGACGGCCTGCTCATCGCGCGCTGGGACGACGAGAACGTGCGCGACGTGAGCGCCGACGCCTGCTGCACCATCTGGAAGTACGGCCCCGCGCAGAGCTGGGACGGGCGCATCGACTCGATCGACACGTCCACCGGCACCATGACCTTCACCGTCACGCGCGACGGCGTCCCGGTCGGCACGTTCACGTCGTCGATGGTGGGCGAGCACAACCTGTACAACCAGGTGGCCGCCTGCGCCGCCGCCGTCCGCCAGGGCGCGACGCCCGCGCAGATCGCCGAAGGCTTCGCGGGCTTTCAGGGCATCAAGCGCCGCCAGGAGGTGCTGGGATCGCCGGGCGAGGTCACCGTCCTCGACGACTTCGCGCACCACCCCACCGCGGTGAAGGTGACGCTGCACGCGCTCCGCCAGCGCTTCGGTGGCCGTCGGGTCTGGGCGATCTTCGAGCCGCGCTCCGCGACCAGCCGCCGCGCTGTGTTCCAGACCGCCTACGCTGAGGCCTTCGGCGAGGCCGATCGCGTGATCCTCGCGCCCGCGTTCGACACCAGCCGCATCGATGAGGACAACCGCTTCTCCACCGAGCAGCTGGTGCATGATCTGGTCGAGCGCGGCGTCGAGGCGAGCTTGGGCGGTTCGGTCGACGACATCGTCGCCACCGTGGCCGCGCAGGCGCATCCGCACGACGTGGTGGCGGTGCTGTCCAACGGCGCGTTCGGCGGCCTGCACAAGAAGCTCCTCGACGCGCTGGCCGCGCGCTTCGGCGCCTGATGCCCGCTCCCCTCACCGGCGCCGACCTGCCCCAGCTGGTCACGGAGATCCCCGGCCCCGCCTCGCGCGGCTGGATCGACGTGCTCGCCGCCCACGAGTGCCCCGCGATCACCTCGCGCCGCGCGCGCCGGGCGGCGGCGATGGGTGCGGCGCACGATGACCCGTTCGTCTGGTCCGAGGCGCTCGGCGCCAACGTCCGTGACGCCGACGGCAACACGTTCGTCGACCTGACAGCGGGCTTTGCGGTGGCGCTGCTCGGGCACCGTCCGCCGTCTGTGGTCGCCGCCGTGCGCGCGCAGGCCGACACGCTGCTACACGCGATGGGCGACGCGTGGCCTGACGTGGCGCGCATCAAGCTGCTGGAGGCGTTGGCTGCGCTGGCGCCCGCGGGGCTCGACGTCGCGCTGCTTGGCCTGTCCGGCGCCGACGCGATCGACGCGGCGATCAAGACCGCGCGCCTGGCGACCGGTCGCAGCGGCGTGCTGGCGTTCGACGGCGGCTACCACGGGTTGGCGCTCGGGGTGCTGGGCACGCAGGGCTACAAGGCCGCGTTCACCGATCCGTTCCGCGACATCACACACGGCGCGGTGACGCACCTGCCCTTTGGCTGTGACGCGGACGCGCTGGACGCCGCGCTGGATTCGGGCGCGTTTGGCTTGGTGCTGGTGGAGCCGCTGCAGGGCCGCGGCGGCGTGCGCGTGGCGCCCGACGGCTGGCTGGCGACGGTGGTCGAGATCGCGCACCGCCACGGCGCGCTGGTCGCGTTCGACGAGATCCAGTGTGGGCTCGGTCGCACAGGCAGGATGTGGGCGGCGGGCGACGTCACGCCCGACCTGCTCTGCGTGGGCAAGGCGCTCGGCGGCGGGCTCCCGCTGTCGGCCTGCCTGGGCACGCGCGCGGTGATGGACGCGTGGGGCGCCAGCCAGGGCGAGGCGCTGCACACGCAGACCTTCCTGGGTCACCCGCTCGGCTGCGCGGCGGCGTTGGCGGTGCTCGACACGATCGTCCGCGAGGACATCCCGGGCCGCTGTGAGGCTGTGGGCGCCACGCTCACGGGCGCCCTCACGGCGCGCGGGCACCACGTCCAAGGGCGGGGGCTGATGCTCGGCGTCACGTTGAAGTCGACCCACGGCCTAACGCTGGGCGGGATGCAGAACCTGGCGGTGTGCCGCGCGCTGCAGCGGCGCGGGTTCATCGTGCTGCCGGCCGGCATGCAGGCCGAGGTGTTGTGCCTCACCCCGCCGTCCACGATCACGCCCGCGCAGATCGACGCGTTCGCGGCGGCGCTGGATCAGTCGATCGCCGAGGTGATCGCATGAGCCGGGAGTCGCTGGTCGCGCGCGTGCTCGCGTTCCAAGATGGCGCGCTTCAAGGGCGACCGCCCGAGAGCTTCGACACGCTCGCGCGCGATCTGCACGCGTGGCAGGTTGCGCATGATCCCGTGATCGCCTCGCTGGTCGAGGGGCCGGTCACGACGTGGTCGCAGATCCCCGCGGTGCCGGTCGACGTGTTCAAGCAGCTGCGCGTCGGCACGGTCAAGGACGACAACGGCGTGCTGTTCCGCACGAGCGGCACCACTCAGGGCGTGCGCGGGGTGCACCGCATGCGCGCGACCGAGGCCTACGATCACGGCGCGGTGCTGTGGGCGAAGCGCTTCCTGCCCGACATGCCGGGGCGCATCGTCGCCCTGCTGGATGACCCGCGCCGCGCGACCGACAGCTCGCTCTCGCACATGGTCGGCCTGTTCTCCGACGACGCGTCCTGGCACGTGACCGACGGGCGCGTGGACACAGACGCCGCCCACGCGGCGGTGCGCGCCTCCGACGCGCCGGTCTTCCTGTGTGCCACCGCGTTCGCGCTGGCGATCTGGCTGGAGGGCGAGGTGCCGCGCCTGCCGGACGGCTCGCTCGTCATGGTCACGGGCGGCTTCAAGGGCCGTGTGGTGCGCCTGTCGGATGACGATCTGTACGCCGACGCGATGACGCGCCTCGGGCCCAAGCGCATCGTCACCGAGTACGGCATGACCGAGCTGTCGAGCCAGATGTGGGGGTCGCCCGAGGACGCCTACCGCCCGCCGCCGTGGCTCAAGGCCCTGGCGGTCGATCCCGAGTCCGGCGCGCCGCTGGAGCCCGGGACGCCCGGCCAGCTGCGCTTCTTCGACCTGGCGAACATCGATGGCAGCCTGGCGATCGAGACGCTCGACGAGGGCGTGGTGCTGGGCGACGGCGCCGTGCGGCTGCGCGGTCGGCTGACGGGCGCGCCCGCGCGCGGCTGCTCGCTCACCGTGGAAGACGGCTGGGTCGGCGAGGACGCGCCGTGAGTCTGGAGCGGGTGCGCGCGTGGCGGGATCGGCTGCGCGCCGATCGCGACGCGGCGCCCGACGTCGGCCTGTCGACCGAGGGTCGCGGCTTGGTGATCGATGACGCGCTGGACGCGCTCACCGACGACGCCCTGGTGGAGGCGCTCTCCCCCGGCGGTGCGCCGTTCGATCGCGCCGTGGTGGTGGCGGCGCGCACCGTGGTGAGCGCGCCGATCGAGTGGCTCGCGCTGCTGCTCGCGCGCGGGACGGACGTGGTGCTCAAGCACCCGGCGGGCGCAGCAGGACTGGCGCCCTGGTTCGTGTCGCACGCGGAGGCGGTGGGCCTGCCGCTCGTCGCGACGGAGGACCGCGGGGCCGTGAACGATGCGCCGCTGGTGGTGGCGATGGGCGACGACGACACGATCGCCTCGCTGCGCGCCTCGCTGGATCCGTCTGTCCGCTTCTTGGGCTTTGGCAGCCGGTTCAGCGTGGCGTGGTGGTCCAAGGGTTCGGCCGACGCCGACGTGCTCGCCCGCGATCTGGCGGCGCATGACGGACGCGGCTGCATGTCGCCCGCGATGATCTTGACCGACGATCCAGACGGCCTGCTCGCCTTGCTCCCCGACGCGATGGCGCGCGCGCAGGCGCGTTGGCCCCGTGGCGAGGTGTCGGCGATCGAGCACGCGACGACCCGCTCCCGCGCCGTGCTCGCCCGCGCGACCGGCCGCGCGATCGCCGGCGAAGGGTGGGCGGTCCACCTGTTGCCGGCCGAGCACGCCTCCAAGGTATCGCTCCCCCGCGCCGCGCAGATCATCGGGGTCGCCGACATCGACGCGGCGCTCGCGCTGGTGGCGAAGGACGCGCACCGCCTGTCGACGATCGGCGTCGCCAGCCAGGGCGCGGCTAAGTGGGCCACCACCGGCGCCCCGCGCGTCGTCGCGCTCGGCCAGATGCAGCGCCCGGTCTTGGTGCGGCGGCACGACGGCGTGCCGCACCTGACGCTGCTGGTGCGCTAGGACACCTTTCGGTCGCGGATCCCCGACTGCTCGCGCAGCCGCGCCAGCGCCTCGCGCTCGATCTGACGCACGCGCTCGCGCGACAGGCCCATCTCCTTCCCGACCATGGAGAGCGTGCGGTACTCGCTGTCATCCAGGCCGTAGCGGCGCGTGAGGACGTACTGCTGACGCTCGGTGAGCACGACGTGGAAGGCGTCGCGCATGCGGTGCAGCTCCTGCCCGCCGATCACGGAGCCGTCCGGGAGGGGCGTGTCCATGTCCACCATGAAGCCCTCGAAGCTGCGGGGGCGCGGGCCGTCGTCGACGGGCTCCTCGATGGAGATGGTCTTGCCCTGGGCGAGCAGCAGCGTGGCGCGCTCGGTGTCGATGCCGGCCTCCTGGGCCAGATCGGCGACCGTGTAGTCGAGGCCGTCGTCCTCGAAGTGCTTCATCGCCTTGCGGAGGTTGCGGGTCTGCTCGACCGCGCAGCCAGGCAGGCGGACCGGGCGGCCGGTGTGGTCGATCGCGCGGGTCATCTGCGCGCGGACCCACCAGCGCGCGTAGGTGGAGAAGCGGATGCCGCGATCCGGATCGAAGCGCTTGGCGGCGCGCAGCAGGCCGATGAAGCCCTCCTGCACCAGGTCCTCTTCGCCCATGAACGGGCCCATGAGCTTGCGGGCCTCGCCGTGGGCGATGCGACGGCCCGACATGGCCAGGCGCCAGCGAAGGTCCTCGGCCTCGGCCCACGAGGCGCGCGCGGTGCGAGCCCGGTCACGCAGGCTGTTGTCGGCGCGGGAGCGCTCCCAGAGGGCCTCGACAGCCTGCTCCAGGCGGTCGACCGCGCCCGCCTTGGTGCGCTCCTCACGGCCCGGGCGGCGCTTGAGGATGGAGTCCGCGAAGTCGAGCTTGTCCAAGGCCTTGCGGGCGCGCTCCTCGGCCCCACGAATGGCGCGGGCCATGTCGCGCTCCTCGTCCGCGTTCAGGCGCTCACGAGGGCGGCGAATTCGTTCCCGAAGGTCGATCATCCGAGGTCTCCTGATGCTGGAAGGCAAGCCCAGAGGAAGGCGCGAGCAGGCTCGGCCCTTCCCATAGAATCGTGCAAGATCTGGCGTCCGCCAGGGTAAACACTGCGCAAAAACCGCGCATCGTTGGCGTGTCGACCCATCGCAGAGACGCGGCGTTTTCCACAGTTGTGGATTGAGTTCCGTTCCCCGTCTACTCCTCGAGCAGGACCACCAACCTGTTGATGCGGAGGGGCGGCATGAGTCCGGGAGCAGACGGGGGGACGGAGGGTCGGCAAGGGGCTCCGCTGTCCGACCGGGACGCGGGGACCAGGGCCGGCCACTCCCGAGTGTAGATCGAGCGAGGCGCCCTGTCCCCCGGCCGACTGTCCCAGACGGTCACAGCGGCCCACAAGCACGATTGGACCGACAGACCGCCGAGTTGTCATTTCACCGGGGACAGCCCCCCACCCCGACCGGGGGCCGGGCGCGGAGGCAGATCCATACCGACGGGTCAGGGCGGACAGCAGGGGCGCTCCAGGGGCAGTCCAAGGCTACGCGCGACCCCGCAAAACGTCTCTCCGCCGCTACGAACCGTGACGAGGCCCGACGTCTTCATACGGAGCGCGGGACAGGCCGGACGCCAGGCGCTCCAGCGCGCGGCGGTACGGGGTCTCGGGGAAGCGTGACAGCGCCTGCCTCGCCGCCCAGTGCTCCTGGGCCATCCGCTCGCGGGTGCCGATCACGGCGCGCACGGCGTGAAGCCGCTCCATCAACGCGACCGCGTCCGCCGGGTCGGTGTGCTCGACCAGCCGACGCCAGCCGACCGCGACCTCGGGGTCTCGCTCGGCGGCCACCGCGACAGGCAACATGGGACGACCGACCAGCGCGCGCCCGACGAGCTGTTCGGCGGCGTCCTCGCCCTGGAGGAGCACGACGTCCTCGGCCAGGTGCCACATGCGCCCGATGTGGCGGCCGTAGCGTCCGAACGCCGCGATCTCTCCATCGCGGGCCTTGGAGACCCGACCGCCGGCGCGGCAGCAGAACGAGAAGAGCGCGCCGGTGTGGCCGTCCGCGTGGGCCTTCCACAGCGCGTCGGTCGGGACGCCCTCTGCGAGCAGCTGGGCGGCGACTTCCTGACCGCCCGCGAAGGCGCCCAGCGTCTCCAGCAGGTCGTCGAGCACTCCGGGGACGGGGGCGTGGCGGGCGAGCTCCATGGCGCGGAGCATGACGCGGTTGCCGCCGAGCCAACCCACGGAGCGGAGCATGCGGCGGGCGACGCGGTGGCGACGGTTCTTCTCAGGTCCGATCGCCAGGTCATGCAGCGTCAGGGCGACGTGCAGCAGCTCGGCCGCGTACTGTAGCTCCGGATCGACCGAGCCCCCACCCGATGCGCGGGCGGCAAGCACCACGAGCACGGGGCGCAGTCGAGGCAGCCGCGAGGCGCGCAGCAGGTCGGCGACGTCGAGATCGTCCCCCCCGCCGCCCACCAGATCGCTCAGCCGGGACGCGTCGGCGATGTCGTCGGTGACGAGGGCGTCGACCGACCCCAGCCAGCCGTCGTGCATCCCGCGGCGCGTACGCTCGAAGCCGTCGATCACGTTGAAGTCCTCACGGGCAGGACCATGCCGCGAAATCCAGGTCCGCGCGAGCCGACGACTGCAACATCGCGTCATCGCGCCCTGCAACATCGCGTGGGGTTGGCCGAGTGCGCTTGGGTGCGATAGCGTGCCCGGCCTCACGGAGACGGCGCATGTCCGAGCCCCAGACCTCCCAGAACGACTGGCACCCCTTCCACTTCGCGCTGTTGATCGTCGGCGGCCTGTCCTTGGGCACCGGCATCATCAACCTGTACTACAGCTTCGGCTGGACCGGCGGGGACCTCAACAGCAACCTCCGCCTCGTCGGCTTCTCGGGCCTGGACAATATCGGCGCGCTGCCGGACTCCAGCTTCGCGGTGCCTTTGGTCGTCATCGGCGCGCTCTGCCTGATCCTGGCGAACGCGAACGCGTGGCGCCACACGGACGGCTACTGAGCCGCTAGTCCCTCGCCTGGTCCATCGGATCGGGCGCGGCCGCCCTCGCCTGGGGTCGCATGACGGCCCCTTGGAGCTCCATTGATGAGCTTCTCGCGCCGAACGATGGGGCCGTACTGGCACTGGTACGCGGGTGGCACCCTCGCCTTGCTGGCGACGAACTTCCTGTCCGTGACCATCCCTCTGCACCTAGCGACGGGCGTCGACGCGCTCGCCAAGGGCGCTGCGGGCGCGCCGGTCGTCGCGCACGAGGCCGGGATCGTCGCCGTGATGGGCGTGTCCGTGATCGCCGTGCGGACCCTGTCGCGCGTGCTGTACTTCACGCCCGGCCGCTACGTGGAGCAGAACCTCCGGCGCGACCTGTTCGGGGCCATCCTCCGCCACCAGCCCTCGTTCCTCGCGCGATACTCCACCGGTGACCTGTACAGCCGCCTGTCCTCGGACGTGGGCACGGTGCGCCTGTTGGCGGGGTTTGGTACCCTGCAGTTGGCCAACGCAGGCATCGCCTTCGCGATGGCGGGCGCGCAGATGCTGCGGCTGTCGGCACCGGTGGCGTGGTGGCTGCTGATCCCGGTCGCGGTCGCGCTGCTGATCGTACAGGTCCTGATCCAGCGCATGTACAAGCTCATGCGGCGCGGCCAGGAAGAGCTCGCCGCGCTGTCGGGCCACGTGATGAGCACCTACAAGGGCATCGCCGCCGTGCAGGGCTTCGTCGCCGAGGACGCGTTCGTCGCCGAGTTCGACAAGCAGAACGACCAGTACCTGCGCACCACCGTGGAGCGCACGCAGGTCCGCGCGGCGCTCGGTCCCCTGCTCTCTCTGGCCTCCGACCTCAACGTGTGGGTGTTGCTGCTGCTCGCGGGCCCGCGCGTGATCGACGGCACCATGACGGTGGGTCAGCTGGTGGCGTTCACCACGCTGGTCGCGTTCGTGACCGGCCCGCTGCGCACGTCGAGCTTCTTGTGGTCCATCGTGAAGCAGGCCCAGGCGTCGATCGAGCGCGTTGAGGCGATCTTGTCGCTGCCGCCCGACCGCCCCGAGGGCGCGCACGGTCAGCCGTCGCCCTCCAGCGCGCCACAGATCGAGCTGCGGAACCTGACCTTCACCTGGCCCGGTCGTGACGCGGCGGCGCTGAAGGACGTGTCGGTGACGGTGCCCGCAGGCAAGTCGCTCGGCATCTTGGGCGCCACGGGGTCGGGCAAGTCCACGCTCGCGTCGCTGCTGACCCGCGCCTGGAACCCGCCGCGCGGCACGCTGTTCATCGACGGCGTGGACGTGCTCGACCTGGATCTGGACGCGTGGCGCCGGGCCGTGACGCTGGTGCCGCAGCGCCCGTTCCTGTTCGGAGAGTCGATCGCGGACAACATCCTGCTCGGCCGCGAGGACCAGGGCGCGCTGGAGCAGGCGACGCGCCTGGCCGCGCTGGGCCCGGATCTGGCGGCGCTCCCGCAGGGCAAGGACACGATCGTGGGCGAGCACGGTGTCCGGCTGTCCGGCGGCCAGCGTCAGCGCACGGCGTTGGCGCGCGGCCTGATCCGCGACCACTCGGTGCTGATCCTCGACGACGTGCTGTCGGCGGTGGACCACGCGACCGAGGTGGAGCTGATCGAGAACCTGCGCGCCCTGGGCGAGCGCGGCGTCACCACGGTGCTCATCGCGCACCGGGTGAGCGCGCTGCTGCACACCGATCAGGTCATCGTGCTCGACGAGGGCCGGGTGATCGACGCGGGCACGCCCGCAGAGCTGCTGGGTCGCCCTGGCCGCTTCCGCGACACCTGGGACCAGCAGCAGGCCGGGGAGGCGTCGTGAGCCCCACGCCCGTCGACGCCGACACCCGCTCGCTGCGCGCCACCTGGGCGGGCCTGTGGCCCTACCTGCGCCAGGACCTGTGGCTCTACGGTCTGGCGCTGTTGCTCGCGCCGGCCACCGCCGCGTCGACGATGATCCAGCCGTGGATCCTGCAGCGCGCGATCGACCACGCCATCGTGCCCAAGGATCTCAAGGCGCTCGGCGTGGAGGCCACCACCTTCCTTCTGGTCGTGCTCGGCGGCTTTCTGTTCCAGGTCGGCCACACGCTGCTGCTGTCGCTCGCGGCCATGCGCACCATCACCCGACTGCGCCACGCGATCTTCCAGCACACCATCACGCGCAGCCAGGCGTGGTTCGACCACCAGCCGACCGGCCGCCTGCTGACCCGCGCCACCAACGACGTGGAGACGCTGGGCGAGACGCTGACGGCGGGCGCGATCACGATCGTGCTCGACGCGTTGCAGGTCGTGGGCGTGCTCAGCGCGATGTTCTGGTTCGACGCCAAGCTCACGCTGACCTTGTTGCTGGTCGCGCCGCCGCTAGGCCTGTTCCTGGAGTTTGTGCGGCGCCGCCTGCGCGGCCTGTTCGACGCGGTCCGCAACGCGCTCGCCGAGATGAACTCCTACATGTCCGAGCGGCTCGCGGGCGTGGAGATCGTTCAGCTGTACGCGGACGAGGCGCGTACGCTCGGCCAGTTCGAGGCGCGCAACAAGGCCCACGCCGAAGCGAACATCCGCACCAACGTCTACGACGCGCTGCTCTACGCCACCGTCGACGGCGTGACGTCGGTGACGCTGGCGCTGATGCTCTGGTACGGCAGCGGCGGGATCCTGAGCGGCGTGCTGACCGCGGGTATGCTCGCGGCCTTCATGGACTACGTCGGCAAGCTGTTCCGCCCCGTGCAGGAGTTCTCGTCCAAGGTGGCGGTGATCCAGCGCGCGGTCGCTTCGCTGGAGAAGATCCTCGGGCTGCTTGAGGTGCAGGACGCGGTGGTCGGCGGCGATGTCACCCTCGCCCACCCCAAGGGCCACGTGAAGCTCGAGCACGTCAGCTTCGCCTACGGCGACGGGCCGACCATCCTGCACGACGTCAGCCTGGAGATCCGGCCTGGCGAGGTGGTCGCGCTGTGTGGTCGCACCGGCAGCGGCAAGACGACGATCGGCAAGCTGCTGACGCGCATGTACGACGGGCACGACGGCACCATCCTCCTGGACGGCGCGCCGATCGAGACACTGGCGACGGGCGCGGTGCGCCGCATGGTGGGCTCGGTCCAGCAGGACGTGCAGCTGTTTCCCGGGACCGTGCGCTCCAACCTCACGCTGGGCCACGAGATCGGCGACGACACGCTGATGGCCGCGGTGCGGATGGTGCGCGCCGAGGACGTGGTCGCGCGGCTAGGCGGCCTGGACGGACGCGTGGACGAGGGCGGCAAGAACCTCTCGGGTGGCGAAGCGCAGCTCTTGTCGTTCGCGCGGACCATGGCCCATGACCCCGCCGTGGTCGTGCTCGACGAGGCGACGGCGTCGGTGGACTCGCTGACCGAGGCACGCATCCAGGAGGCGACGTCGGCGATCCTGTCGACCAAGACCACGCTGGTGATCGCGCACCGCCTATCGACGATCGTGGGCGCGACGCGCATCGTGCTGCTCGACCAGGGGCGCGTGCTGGAGACGGGCTCGCACCACGCGCTGATGGCGCAGAACGGGTCGTACGCGGCGCTGTTCCGAGAGCAGTTCCACGAGCTGGCGACCGAGTAGGCGCTACTGCGTCGACAGCGAGTCCTGCGTGCGATCCCGCTCCAGGTGCAGGCGCGCGCGCAGCGGTCGGTGGTCCGAGAACATCGACGGCGCCGCGGTCTGGGGGTCGTCGTCGTACTCCACCACCACTACCGCGTCGGTCACGATCTTCCAGCCGAAGCCGCCACGCGCCAGGATGTGGTCGTAGCGGTGACCGTCGCCTGGGTAGGTCGCCTCGGTGGCGCCGAAGCTGTCCGCCAGGTCGACTAGGCCCGCCGCCCGCAGGCGCTTGAACACGCCCGCGTCCTCGGGGAACGCCGTGTCCACGTTGAAGTCGCCGACGAACACGATCGGGCCGTCTAGCTCTTGGGTCCAGGTCAGCAGCTGGTCGACCTGCGCCTCGCGGACACGGGCGTTCGCCCGCCCGTAGCCGGCCTGCATGTGCGTCACGACCACCCACAGGTCGGGACCGCCGGTGGTGTGGACGCGGCCCCGCATCGCGCCCTTGGCCTTGAACAGGTCCCAGCCGCGGGCGTGGTCGAAGTGGAGCGTGGCGCGGTCGCTCAGCGCCGCGCGGCCGGCGATCGCCAATCCGTCATCGCCCGACACCGAGCGACGCTGGACCTGCATCGGCAGGTACGGCGTGGAGCCGCTCCACAGCTCCTGGATGGCGACCACGTCCGGGTTCACGTCCTGCAGCCAGCGCGCGATGCGCGGCAGCCGCTCGCGTCGGTGCGGCGCCAAGGGGGACGGCAGACCCCACGCATTGAGCGAGACGATCTCGATGGCGTCCGAGGCGTCACCGGCCACGGCCGAGGCCGGAAGGGCCGCGGCGAACCAGGAAGCGACGAGCGCCCGCTTGACGAGGGCGGCCATGGGGCCCACGATGTTGGTTCGCGTCGTCGCCATGGAAGGCGTCTCCTTGGTTCATCCTACACGAATGATAGTCACCGTCGCGCTGCTCGTGTTGCAGGGTGAAACGGCTTGGGCGTGGGAAACTGATCAATTGACCGATCGTGGCGCACCGCTCGGCGACGCGACCGCCGCCGGGAACGCGCGGATGGACGCCCTGCTCGACAGGGCCACGGCACAGTCCAACCGGCGCCTGGGTGGGCACGCGCGCCCCGAGCGGGTCGCCGTCGCCGTGGCGCGGGCGGTTCGGCACCAGACCGCAGCACGCACCCCGGTGAGCGGCCGCGGGCCACTGCGGGCGATGGGCTACGGCACCTTCTCCGCCTGGCTTGAGTCGGCGGCCATCCCCCGTCAGGCCTTCCTCAAGCGCACCGACGTTTATGCGGGCATCCCGTTCACGACGGCGCCCATCCTCGCGGCGGCGGGCACCTGCTCCACGGTGAACCTGGGCGGCGTCCGCATGGGCACCGACAAGGTCGACCACTTCCTCTCGACCGGCTTTCGCTACTGGAACCGGGCGCGCCACGCGTCCGACGAGGCCGCCGTCCGCTTCGGCACGCGCACCGAGCGCACCTACCTGGGCCTGCAGTCCTCGGACGCGTTCAGCTTTGGCGATCTGCACGCCAATTGGCGAGGTCAGGCCTTCTACGGGTCGCTGCTCGACCCGGACATCGGCCTGTTCACCTGGAAGGACGGACAGGTGGAGCGCGTGCGCGACTTCGACTGGCACCAGTGGGCGGACTGGCGCTGGGACGAGCTGCTCGACCCGACCGTCTACACGCGGGGCGTTCAGCGGTGGCTCGACCAGACCGTCCCCGAGCGTCTCGACACGCTCTGCGCGGGTGTGGAGTCCTGGGGCCCGGCGGTCGAGCAGGCCCACGCGACGATCGCGACCGAGCCGGCGCCGTGGGCTGACCACACGGCGCCTGCGCACATCGACCCGTTCGGCCTGCCGGAGCGCTGCCTGGCGCTCGCCACGGCCGGTGGGGACGCCCGCGCGCAGACCCCGCCCTAGCCGTCCCGCTCGGCCTGCATCCGCTCCAGGAACATCGACTCCATGCCGCCCGGCGGTAGCGAGGCGACGTCGACGTCCGCGACGACGCGCCCGTGCGCGAGCATGACGACGCGGTCGGCCACCGCCTCCACCGTCTCCACGACGTGGGTGGAGAGCAGCACGGTGGCGCCGGCGTCCACTCGGCGTCGCAGCTCGGCCTTCACGACGGCGGCGGAGGGCGGGTCGAGGCCGTTGATCGCCTCGTCGAGCACCAGGACCTCGGGCTCGCCGAGCAAGGCGGCGGCGAGCGCGGTCTTGCGGCGCATGCCTTGGCTGTACTCGCGGATCAGGCGGTCGGCGTCCTCGCCCAGGCCGGTGATCTCCAGCGCGGCGTCGAGTCCGGACGCGCCGCGCACATCGGCGACGAACTGGAGGAACTCGCGCGCGGAGAGGTGGTCGAAGAGCGCGGGGTTCTCGGGCACGGCGCCCAGGTGGCGGAGCGCGCCGCGCGGGTCGATGTGCACGTCCACGCCGCACACCAGGATCCGGCCCTCGGACGGGCGCAGCAGGCCGGTGAGCATGGCCAGGCAGGTGGACTTGCCTGCGCCGTTGTGGCCGATCAAGCCGACGAAGGCGCCGCGCGGCAGCGTCAGATCCACCCGGTCGACCGCGCGCACGCGCCCATAGTCCTTGCGCACACCCTCGAACACGATGGCTGGCGCGCTCATGCGACCCTCCCCAAGAACCAAGCGGCGGTGGCCGCGGTAACCAGCAGGCCCGCGGCGACAAACGGGGCGATGCCACCCCGACGAGAGACGACGACGGCCGTGACCGCCGCAGCGAGCGCGACGCCCGCGAACCCGAGCGCCGCGGTCGAGGCGGCGGACGCGACGCCGTGACGGAGCAAGCTGGCGGCCGCGCCGACCAGAACGGCGCTCGACGACCAGCACAGCACCGCCCACGCGGCGCCCAACGCGCGCGAGGTGTCTGCGCGGTCCAGCCACACCACCAGGAACGCCGGCTCCGACTGCGTGGACTGCAAGGCGACCAGACCCATCACCCACCCCGCGGCACCCGCGATCAGGCCCGCGCGCAGCGGCGCCGTCAGGTCCTCACGCCAGGCCATGGCGAGCGCCGCGAACGCGAGCAGCCAGCCGACGGAGAGCACGCTGCGGCGCACGCGCCAGCCGTAGCGCAGCACGCCCAGCGCCTCGCGGGCGACCGGCGCAGGCAAGCGGCCGAGCGTCCAGTCCCACGCGACGCGGCGCGCCTCGAGCGGATCGATGACCGACTCGTACCGGGCGCGGATGTCGGCCAGCACCAGGCTGGCGCGGAACCAGTTGCGCGACGCGACGCGCGGCACCATCGGCCAAGCAGCCGCCGCCACGACCCACGGCAGCGCGGCCGCGAGCGCGCCGGGCGCGAACACTGGGCCGCCAGGGCCACGCCACAGCTCCGCCGCCGCCTGCGCCGCCTGCATGGACGTCCAACCGGCGACGATCGCCACCGGCACGAGCGCGTACATCAGCGCGGCCTGCGGGCGCGGGTTGTTGCCGCGGAGCTGGTCGAGGACCGGCGCCCACCGGGGGCTCTCCGCCGCCTCGACCGCGCCCAAGAAGGCCACCGTCGACGTGGTGAGCGAGGCCAGCGCGGCGCCGAGCACCAGCGCGACGCCCACCGCCCACGCGGACCAGCCGACCGAAAGCCCGATCGGCGTCAGGAGGATGCACAGGCCAAGCAGGATGGGGAGCTGGCTGCGCAGCGCGGCGCCGACCTCTTCCTGCACGACCGCGACCGGATCGACCGGGTGGAGCTGCAGCACCGCGCGCGCGCCGCCGCGAAGCACCGTGCCGTGCACCGCCAGCCCCATCGACACCAGCGCCACCGCGGACGCGCGGATCCACACCTCCCGTAGCCCGTCCACCGTCGGGATCTCCGGCTCATCGAGGAAGCCCATGAACACCGGGCGGACCAGCGGCACCAGCGCCGCCGCGACCCCGAGCGTCAGCGCGAGCGTGCTCCGGGTGGTGCCCGCGGAGCGCGACCGAAGCGTGGCGTAGAGCCGCGTGTAGGGCTGCCCCATCAGGCCACCGGCGGCAGGTCCGACACGAGCGTGCCGTCGCGCTGGAGGCGGCGCAGTCCGAGCGCCGCGCACGCGATCAGCGACACCCCCGCCGCGGCGAACGACACCGGCGCCGAGCCGTCGAGCGCGATGTACGCCGCGACCACGCCCAGGCCGTTGTTGAGCATGTGGATGACCACGCCGGGCCAGATCGACCCGCTCATCCAGCGCACCCAGCCCAGCGTGAACGCGGTGATCAGCAGCGCCGAGGACTGTGCCGGGTCCATGTGGTAGAGCGCGAACAGGAACGAGCTGCCGACCAGGGCCAGCCGCGGCGATCCCATGCGACGCAGCGCGTCCCACATGAAGCCGCGGAACACCAGCTCCTCGACGATCGGCCCGATGAGCACCACCGCGACGATCGCCACCAGGCGCGAGAGCAGCGGCCCCTTGGTGAGCGTGTCGTTGATGAGTTCGACCGCGCCTTGCGTGTCGGGGCTGAACGATCGGATCTGCTCCGCGATCCAGCCCGGCAGCATGCCCACCGTCAGGCCGATCACGACCGCCGCCGCGAAGGCCTCCCAGGTGGTGGCGCGCAGCGCGAACACGCCGGTCCAGCCGTCGGGGCGCGCGACCAGGCCGGGCCGCGGTCCATACCAAAACCAGCCGACGAGCGCGTGCACCACGAACACCAGCGCGAACATGCCCGGGAACTGCACCGCGAGCGTGAGCGACATCACCCACGCCGGCAGGCCCGACAGGTCGCCCGCATTGAGCTGCGTGATCACCTTGCCGATCGCCTCGGGATCCGCGCCAAACTGCGACGCCCAGGACACGGCGACGGCGACGACAACCACCGCCACCACCAGCGCGAGCACGCCGATCCACCCGAACCCGAAGCACACGAGCAGCCAGAGGCCGCCCAGATCCCTGCGCGCGGGCGCGGCGTCGCTCACGCGATCAGCTCGCCGCGAGCGGTGTTGGTGAAGCCACGCGTGACGCGCACCAGCGCGCTGCGACCGACCAGCGACGGGTCGCCGGGGAAGTTGACCATCAGGTTGCCCGACGTGCGACCGCACAGGACCGTGGGCTCGTGGCGGGACGGGCCCTCGATGATCACCTCGACCTCCTGGTCCTCGTGCCCGCGGGTCCAGGCCAAGCTGCGCACGCGCTGCGCGACCTGCCAGCGGCTCAAGCGCTCGCTGGCGACGTCGTCGGGGACAGGGTCCTTGAGGCGGAGCGCGGCGGTGTCCGGGCGCTGGCTGTACTTGAAGCTGAACGAGGTCACGAACTGCGCCTCGTCGAGCAGCGCCATGGTGGCGTCAAAGTCGTCGTCGGTCTCGCCCGGGAAGCCGACGATTACGTCGGTGGTCAGGGCCAGATCCGGGCGCGCGGCGCGCAGCTTGTTCACCACGTCGAGGTAGTGCTCGCGGGTGTAGAAGCGCTTCATGCGGCGCAGCACCGCGCTGGATCCAGACTGCACGGGCAAGTGCAGGTGCGACGCGAGCGCGGGCAGGTCGCGGTAGGCGGCGACCACGTCGTCGCCCATGTCGCGCGGGTGGCTGGTGGTGTAGCGGATGCGCGAGACGCCCGGCACCGCGGCCACCTCGTAGAGCAGCTGAGCGAACGTCACCTCACCCGGCGTCTTGAGGCCGTAGCTGTTGACGTTCTGACCGATGAGCGTGATCTCTTGCACGCCCTTTCCGACCAAGCCGCGCACCTCGTCGATCACCTGCGTGCTCGGGCGCGACGCCTCAGCGCCGCGCGTCGCCGGGACGATGCAGAAGGTGCACTTGTTGTCGCAGCCCTTCTGGATGGTGACGAAGGCGCCGATGCCGTCGACCGAGGGGTCCAGGTCGGAGACGAACGGGTACGCCTCCAGGTCCAAGAAGTCGGTGTCGAGCACGCGGCGACCGGAGCGGGCCTCTTCCACCAGCTTGCGCACATGCGGCACGCCGTCTGGCCCGAACACGAGGTCCAGATCCGGGTAGCGCGTGAGCAGCGCCTGCCCTTCCTGCTGCGCGACGCACCCGGCGACGCCGATCACGACCGGCTGCCCCAGGCGCTTGAGGCGCCGGTAGTGCCCGAGCGCGCTGTCGACCTTGACCTGCGCCTTCTCGCGGATGGAGCAGGTGTTGAGCAGGATGAGGTCGGCCTCGTCGGGGGCGGCCGCGTCCTGGTAGCCGTCGATCCGCAGCTGCGCGCGCATCTTGCCCGTGTCGTACTCGTTCATCTGGCAGCCGAACGTATGGAACCACACCCGCTTGGGCGTGGCGTCGTTGGGCTCCGCGGCGGGCGCGGGCGGGGCAAGCGTCGACAGGTCGATCAAGGCGGCACTCCGAGGCCGCCCCTAGCCGATTCGGCGCCGCTTAGCCGCGCGAGGCGGTGGCCTCAGTCGCAGACCAGCCCGCCCGCCATGTGGCAGGTGACGTGGGCGCCCGCGCGCACGTCGATGCGGTTGGTGCCGGGGCCCGCCAGCGACACCTCACAGCGCACCGGCGGCACCATGGGGATCAGTACGCTGGTCTGCGATCCGGGCGTGATCGGTCCTTCCGTCAGGGGCGGCGGCATGGAGGTGGACGGACAGCGCAGCGCCCAGGCCCGGTACGGGTGGCCTTCCGGCAGCCCGAGGGTGGCGTCGGCCGGGCGCGGCGGGGGCGGCTGCGGCACGTGCTTGACCTCCACCACCTCGCGGGCCTCGTTGCGCAGCGAGGCGAGCGCGGCGACCACGTCCTCGGGCATGCCGCCGGACGCCACCACGGAGGGGTCGACCACCGGGGGCGGGGGCCAGAGCCCGATCACGATCGCCGCCGCCATGCCGAGCAGGACCGCCGCCGTGCCCAACGCGAACGCGCCGACCGCGCGGAGCGTGCGCTGCTCCGACGTGGGGGCGCCGGGCGTGACGGCGACCGGCGAGGCCGCGACGACCTGCGGGACCGCCGGAGCCGCCACGCCAGGCGCCGCCGAAGGCGCCGATGGGGACGGGCCGGACGGGGCAGAAGCCGCCGGTGGCTGCGCGCCAGGGAGGCGCCTCCCGGTCGGGGCCGCGTCGTCGCGTCGCTCGGTCATGGTCGGTCCTCCAGGCCCAGCCTACAACGCGCGTGTGAGAAGGTCGACGGGTGCGCTTTCCCCCCACGCGTCGAGACGCTATGCTCGCCACAGAATGGAGGCCGCGGTGCGCGCTTTGCGCCTGATGTCCCTGCTGATGCTCTCCGCATGCTGGAAGCTCGACAACCCCGTGGTGGACACGGGCCGCGTGGCGTTCTCGCCCGTGGTCGGTGGGCCAGACAACTGGTTCGTCGAGTCGTTCGACATGTCGCTGACCTGCCCCGACGGCACGGCCGCGCGGTTCTGGCTGGTCTACCCGGAGCAGGCTGACTACCGCGCCCACCCCAACGTGGGCTCCATCCCCACGGCGGTCGTGTTCCACTCGGGCGCGTTCGACTGGGTGATCGCCCCCACGTCGACCAACCCGTTCGGCACCGACACGTTCCAGGAGACGCAGGGCCTGTCCCGCCGCCTGGAGCTCGACTGGGCCGCCCAGCAGGTGTTCGCCACGCTCGGCATGTACCCGTCGTACGATGACGCCGAGATCGACGCGGGCGCCCTCCCCGCGGCGCTCGCCACCAAGGGCATCGCGATGCTCTTCCCCAGCAACTGCTGGGGCGACTGGTGGCACAACCGCAGCAGCGTCAACGAGAACGACTTCAGCGCGGACCTGTTCTTCCGCGACGGCCGCACCGCGGCGGAGTTCGGCTGGCTGCACGCCAACGAACCGTTCCCCCCGGGCAACCCGGTCACCCTGCCCATCCACGTCGACACGTCGCGCATCTTCATCGTCGGCCTGGGCGGTGAGGGCTCGCGCGCGGCGTCGGAGCTGCTGTCCATCCGCAAGCAGGATGGCAGCTTCGCCTACAAGTCCGAGGCGGTCGTGCTCGACTCGCCGGTGGATGACCTGCGGGTCCTCTACGGCGCCACGGTGTCGCCGGACCTGCAGCCGCTCCGCAACGGCCTGAACCGCATCTTCCCGGGTGGCAACGGCACGGCCGCGCCACCCAACATGATGGTCGGCGCTGCGTCGCTGCTGCCGCAGGGCAACATGCCCAACCGTCTGGGCATCCTGGCGAGCAGCGCGGACCCGCGCATCCCGGCCAAGGCGAACGACGCGCTGTTCAAGCGCTTCAAGGACTCCGCGGGGAACGTCTGGGCCCCGACGCGGACCGAATACCAGCACGTCCTGTCGAATTCCAACGTCGGCCTCGCACGCGCGGTCGCGGATTTCCTCGCCGATGGCGAGGCTGGAATCGATCCCGGTGATCTGGACTGACGACGCGACGCGTCGCGAGGCATCGATGCAAACTGGTGAAGTCGTCACCTCCGCCCGTGGAGATTCGGGCGCCACGACGTGGCGTATCGAATCGGAGCTTGGCCGCGGTCTGTGGGGCCGTTCGTACGCCGTGGTGGCGGCCGACGGCACCAAAGGCGTGCTCAAAGCGCCGCTCTCCATCGACGATCTGGCCGGCGTCACCGACGCGGGCGCCCTGGCTGCGGCGTGCGCTGCGGCGGCCGACGCGTTCCGGCGCGAGCTGGAGTCTCACCGGCACGCGTTCCTGCCCCGCCTGCTCGGCGCGGTGACGCTGCCCGACGGTCGCCCGGCGATCGTCACCCCGCGCTTTGCGGGCACGCTCGAGTCGCGGCTGGCGAGCGGCCTGCCGCTGTCCGAGGCGATCGATTTGGTCATCCGCATCCTGCACAAGCTGGACACGGCGGCCGCCGTCGGCGTGGCGCACGGCAACCTGCGCCCGACCAACATCCTGCTCGATCCGTCCGACGAGATCGCGCTGACCGACCACTTGGTGCCGGCGCTCGTGCCGGTGCGCGCGGCGCTGGAGAAGGCCGCCACCCGCTCGGTCTACCTGCCGCCCGAGTCCACCGGGACGCCGCGCGCCACGTGGGACACCTGGTCGCTGTGCGTGGCGCTGTGGCGGGCGTGCAGCGCGCCCGGCATGGCCGACGACGGCTCGCGCCGCCTGGATCTGCCGACCGAAGGCTTGGGTCGCGTACAGCTGGCCACCCTCAAGGACGCCGCCGTCGCCCGGCTGCGCGCCGAGCACGTGATCGCGCGGTTCGCCACCAAGGCCACCACCCGCCTGGGCTCCACGCTGGAGCGCGCGCTGTCGGGCCCCTCCACGCCGTCGCCGCCTTACCGCTTCGATCGCGTCGACGAGCTGCGCACCCGCCTGGTCGAGGTGCACGAGCTGATCCACCCGACCGTGAAGAACGTCTCGAAGGTCATGCTCGGCACGGCCGCGCGCGACAACGTGTTCGAGGGCGCAGGCACCGCCGAGTTCAGCGTGAACGTCGAGACGTCGTCGGGCTGCGCGGCCGACGAGGACGTGGCCGTCGGCCTCTTGCTGCGCGATCAGGACGCCCCGGGCGACGGGCGCGTGCGCATCCACGGCTCGCGCTTCACGGTCGAGCGCTACCCGTCGGGCCGCTGGCGCTTCAACTTCACGCTGCCGGACGTACCGCCGGGTCGCTACCAGATCCGCACGGCGTTCTCGATCAAGGACGCCCGCGGCGAGGCGTCCGTCTCGGAGGGCCAGTTCGAGGTGCGCCCGCGCCCCGGCTACGTGCCGCCTGCCGTCCCGGTCGATGTGCCCCAGCCTATCCCGATGACCCGCCCGGCCGCGCCCACGTACAACTCCGACCAGGACGACGGCGACGTCATCGAGTTCGGCGGCGCCCGCAAGGCCCCGCCCCGGCCGATCGCGCCGCCCACGGAGGACTACGCCCGCCCCCCCGACGCCGAGCCGTCCACCTTCGACGACGATCTGGCGCCGATGCCCGCGTCGTTCACCCCGGAGCCGCGCCGCGGAGGCGTGCCCATCGCGTCGCTCCCCGTGGCGTCCCTGCCGGTGGCGGCCCCGCCCATGTCGTCGTCCGTGTCCAACCCGCCGACGCTGCCGTCGATCGCCTACGAGCCGATCACGACCACGTCCGTGAGCCACGACGGCCTGGACATGCCGATGCCTTCCGCCCTGCAGGCCGACGACAACTTCCACGACTACGCGCCCCCCGCGCCGATCGGCGGCGACCTGCCCGCCTACGACATGGGGGATCTGCCGCCCCGCTTCAACCGCTTGGACGGCCTGCGCACCAGCGTGTTGGCCTTCTTCCAGGATGATCCGTGGTCCGCCTTCATGGCGACCATCGCGGGCGGCTTCGTGTTCATCGTGCTGGTCGCCTCCGTCCGTTCCTGCTGATCCCCGCCTCGCGAACCTCGTCTCGCCACCCTTCGGAGCTGTCATGGATGTCGTGTTCTCTGCCGTCGATGCCCTCAACGTCGAGGTCGACCTGCTGGCCGTCGGCATCACCGGCGACGGCGCCGCGGATCTATCGCGTACGCTCGGCACTTTTGGCCAGGACATCGCGAACTACCTAAAGGATCGCAAATTCGAGGCGAAGGGCGGCGCGTCGCTGCTCGTCCCCACCTTTGGCCGCGCCAAGGCCAAGCAGCTCGTCATCGTCGGCCTGGGCGATCGCGGCACGAACGATCGCACCCTGGCCGGCGCCAAGGTCGGCGCCATCGCCCGCGGCGAGAAGGCCACCACCGCCGCGCTCGCGTTCGGTGCGCTCGACGGCGCCACCGCCCGCGACGTGCTGGAGCTGGTGCCGGTCGGCAACTACGCCTACGACCCCTACCTGCCCGAGGCGCAGAAGCGCCCCGCGCTCAACACCCTCACGGTGCTCGACAACGGCGAAGGCGCCGCGATCGCCGGGGCCGCAATCGCCGCGGGTGTCCGCGCGGCGTGGCAGCAGAAGGCCCGCGACCTGGTCAACGCGCCCCCCGCCGATGTCTATCCGGAGTCGCTGGCCGCCGAGGCCCGCAAGCTCGAGTCGATCCCTCACGTGACGGTTGAGGTTTGGGATATCAAGCGCTGTGAGGCCGAGGGCCTCGTCGGCATCGTCGCCGTCGGCCAGGGCTCGGCCCGTCCCGGCGTGCTGATCCGCGTCTCGTACCGTCCACCCAACGCCAAGGACCACGTCGCGCTGGTCGGCAAGGGCGTCACCTTCGACTCGGGCGGCCTGTCGCTCAAGCCCACCGACGGCATGCTCACGATGCGCTGCGACATGGGCGGCGCCGCGACGGCCCTCGCCGCCACGGGCGCCATCGCCCAGCTCGGCTTGGCTGTCGCGGTCGACACCTTCCTGCCCTGCGTCGAGAACATGCCGAGCGGCACGTCGTACAAGCTGGGCGACATCCTCCGCTACAAGAACGGCGTCACCGTCGAGGTCCAGAACACGGACGCCGAGGGCCGCCTGATCCTGGCCGACGCCCTCATCCTCGCGTCCGAGGTCCCCGGCGTCAGCCGCGTGGTCGACCTGGCCACCCTCACCGGCGCCATCCTGGTCGCCCTGGGCCCCGACTACACCGGCCTGTTCACCAAGGACCAGGGCCTGGCCGACGAGCTCACCGGCGCCTACGCGGCCGCCAACGAGGCCGTCTGGCGCCTCCCCTTGGTCGACGCGTACAACCGGTTGATCAAGGGCACTTGGGGCCAGCTCAAGAACACCGGCGGTCGCAACGGCGGCAGCATCACGGCGGGGCTGTTCCTCGGGCACTTCGTGAAGAAGGACACCCGCTGGGCGCATCTGGATATCGCCGGGTCGGCTTTCTACGACGGGCAGGTGGACCCTTACGTGAAGGGCGCGACTGGGCAGTCGGTGCGGACGCTGGTGAACTGGGTTGAGAAGCTCGGAGCCTGACGGCGCTCGGCGAGGTCGTCGGCCTGCGCTCGCCGCGTGGGCCGGCTGTTGACCTTGCCCCAGGAAGGACCAACGGGATGTGACGCCCCAGGCGCCAACGTCGCACCTTTTTGGAATTCGGCACGGCGCGTCTGTGCTAGTGTGCGCTCGCCTGCTCGGAGGCCGAAATTCCAGCTGGACCTTTGCTCCTCGGTGTGGACTGGTCGACCGGCTCCGCGCACCAACTCGCGCCTCGCCGGTCGGTGCGGCGGGGCGAGGCGTCGCCACCGACGTGGCGGCTGGGTTCGTGCGCGCTGATCGCTGCGGCCTGCGGCGTGCATCCGATGGACGAGCCGAACGCGTCGGAGGTGGACGAGCCCGCGCAACACGCGGCGGGGACGTGGGATCCGTTGCATCCAGAGGACACCGACGCCGCGTTGGACTCGGACGCGAACGGCGGCGGCGACGCCTCGGCGGACACGGACCTGTCGGCGCTCCCCCCGGAGCAAGATGGCGCCACGTTTCGCCGAGCGTGTGACACCCCAGGGTACACCTTTGTCGCCCCTGAGGCGTCGAGCGTCCCGATCTTCTCGTTTCGCGTGGGCGGGGTCGAGCGTATCGTGAAGACCAACGTGGTCGACCTCAACTCGGGCCGCATTCACCCGGTGTTCGTCGCGAGTCTGGACGCGGGCGGCGCCGTGACATGCACGCTCGATCCAGACCGTCCGTTCCTCATCGACTGGATCCCGGACCTGCTCGACGAGCCGGGGGTGCTCTTCTCGGCCGACGCGGTCGATCTGGACGCCGACGGCGAGCAGGATCTTGTGCTCGCCTCCGGGGGCGCGTACCCGTCCCATAGTGACGTCGCATTCCCGAACGTCTTTCGGTGGGACACTATGTTGGGCGTGTTCGTGCCCGCGCGGGTCGACACCCCCGGCGTCGATCATGTCACGCTTTTCCAGCGTTCCTACGTGTGTTGGGTCGCCGATCTCCCCGCAGGCGCCTCCTACTTTGGCGACGGGGCGCTCGACATCACCTGCTCGAGTGCAACGCCGCAGGGGCTGTCGCCTCGCAATCAGTCCTGGGTGCTCCAAAACAAGCTGCAGCAGAACCGAGCCGTGCCACCCGGCCCGACCACGCCAGAGTTCCTGGTCGACTACGCGCACGACTCGGAACGGTCCACCGCGTTCATCCCCAACTGGTCCGGTGTGAACGGTTGGGGGATCGCGTTCTTCTCCGACGACCCGATCCACGCGCCGAACAAGTACTTCATCGAGTACGGCGTGAACCCGACGCCGACGGACGAGCCAGGTGCGGACGGGATCTACCGGTTCAACGCGAACATAGGTCGCTACGAGGCATGGTCGTTCGCCAAGCTGGTGCCGGGCGCCTACGTCATGACGACCCCGGCGTGCCAGGGGTCGACGTCGGGGCTCGCCGGGTGTGACGATCCGATGGGATTCTTCTGGACTTGGCTGGACGGCAAACCTTCGTTCGGCTTGATGCCAGAGCGTCGCGACGTCCAGCACTTTGTGGCGAGCTGGAACGGCAGCAGCTTTGAGGAGGTCACGGCGGCCCACGATCTTCGGCAGTTGCACTTGCCTTCCACCACCGCGGGCGAGCCGGATGTGGTCTATGCAGGCTGGGGCGCCGGGACAGGCGACTTCAACCTGGATGGCTGCCCTGACATCGTGGTGTCGACGGGCCTCTACGAGGCGCCGCCGGGGGCAGCCCTCCCCTCGCCCGTCATATACTACGGGCAGTGTGTCGTGATGCAGGGTGTCCAGGTTGTCTACGCCCACACGGCGCATCCAATCCTGGACGACCGGGCGACGCGCATCCAGGCGCCGTCATGGTCCGTGCAGAACGTGGCGCTGCAGTTCGCGGACGCACGCGTCGCGGACGTGTTGATGCTTGGTGGCGACGGGAGAACGGCCGGGTCGGTCGTCCAGGTCATGCCGCGACATGGACACGACCTCGTCGCGATCGACGTGGTGGGCGACCCGGCGCTGCGCACGAATTCCGCGGGGATCGGAACGGTCGTCGAGTGTCTGTCCGGCGATCTCGTGCAGTCGAAGTGGGTTGTCGGCAGCGGCGGATCTGGGCCCGGCGGCACAAACCTTAGCGACGTGTTCTGCGCCTACGATCCTGCGCAGCCGCTCGACGGGGTGCGTGTCACGTGGGTCACCCCCGAGCCCCACGGCGCCCACACAGACACCGTGGCGGTGGGTGCGGGCGACCTTGGCCACGTGCGCACCATTCGGCAGGTCGCCGTGCCCTGAGCGGCGCGCTCGAACGCTCACGGTCGGGCGATCGCGGATCCGACGCCGCGCGCCACGCCGTCAATCTCGGCTCGCATGCCGGGCGTTGTAGGGGCGTGTGCCGCAGAGGAAGCGTGCCGTCCACCGAAGCCCGGAGCGAACCCAAAGCCCGAAGCGAGCCGCTAGCGAGCCGCTAGCGAGCCGCTAGCGAGCATAAACCTCGAACTGTTCCGGCCGGAAGTGCGCCATTGGCCGCACGACCACCTGCCGCTCCAGCTGCTTCTCCAGGTCCAACAGGTCCTCGTAGTGCGCCCCATACATGAGGTCCGCGACCGTCGGCGGGCAGTTCACGTACAGGACCCGCGCCGTCCGCTCCCGGGCGTGCTCGCGCTTGACCGAGCGAAGGATCTCGAAGACCTGCGTGGCCCGGCTGCGGACGGTGCCCGAGCCGTGGCAGACGGTGCACTCCTCGTGCAGGTAGCGGTCCAGGCCCTCCTGGACGCGCTTGCGGGTCATCTCGACCAGGCCGAGCTCGGAGATGGCCAGGACGTTGGTGCGGGCGCGGTCCTTGCGGAGGGCCTCCTCCAGCGACTTGTGGACCTTCTCGCGGTTGCCGGCCTTCTCCATGTCGATGAAGTCGATGATGATGATGCCGCCCATGTTGCGCAGGCGGAGCTGGTAGACGATCTCTTCGACCGCCTCCAGGTTGATGCGCAGGGTGGTCTCTTCCAGCGACGAGGTGCCGACGAACTTGCCCGAGTTGACGTCGATCGAGAGCAGGGCCTCGGTCTGGTCGATCACCAAGTAGCCGCCGCTCTTGAGCCAGACCTTGCGGCCCAGGCTCTTCACCAGGGCACCCTCCACGCCGTAGGTGTCGAAGATGGGCTCGGCGCCGCGGTAGAGCTGCACGCGGTCGGCGAGCTCGGGCATGAGCTCCTGCACGAAGCCCTTCACCTGCTCGTACACGTCCTTGTCGTCGATGACCAGGCGGGTGACGTCGTCGTCGAGCAGGTCGCGGGCGGCGCGGACGATCAGGCCGGACTCGGAGTGCAGCGGTGCTGGGGCCTTGGCGGTCTGGCTGATCTCCTGGATCTTCTCCCAGGTCTTGGTGAGGTAGTCCATGTCGCGCTTGAGCGCCTCGGTGGACTTGCCCTCGCAGACGGTCCGCACGATGAAGCCCGCGCCCTTGGGGCGGTGCTTGTCGACGAACTCGCGCAGGCGGCGGCGCTCGCGGTCGCGCTCGATGCGGCGGGAGATGCCGACGTGCTCGACCGTGGGCATGAACACCAGGTAGCGGCCCGGCAGCGCCAAGTGCGTGGTGAGACGCGCGCCCTTGGTGCCGATGGGGTCCTTCGCGATCTGCACGACGATCTGCTGGCCTTCGGTCAGCAGGTCCTGGATGGGGGGCTGGCCCGCGCGACCCTGGCCGCGCTGAAACGCGGGAATCCCCTCGTCTTCGCCCGACTCGCCCTCATGCATCTTGAGGAATTCGGGGTAGATGTCGCCCACGTAGAGGAACGCGGCGCGCTCCAGACCTACGTCAACAAACGCCGCCTGCATGCCCGGGAGCACACGGACAACCTTGCCCAGGTAGACGTTACCGACAAACCCGCGGTCGTCGCCCCGGTCGATGTGGAGCTCGGCCACACGGCCGGCCTCCATCAGCGCCACTCGGGTCTCGCGACCCGTGCTGTTGCAAATGATTTCGGTGGACACGGAGATCTCCCCACGCCACTGCCGCGTCGGACGGGATCGAGGCGAGCATCGCGTCGTTCAACCGGTCCTCCAGGGTGGGGCGTGAATGAAGTTTGGAAAGGGATGGAGGCAGGTCAAGCCTGCGAACAGGACGTGCGGCGAACGTGTCCACCGCGACCCCTCAAACAGAACACGCGCAGGCGTCCGAGGCAACCGGGACAGGCAAAGGAGACAACGCGCTACCGCCTCCCCCAAACAAAACGGGCCGCAGGCGGGTTGCGCCTACGGCCCGAACTGGAAGGCTGACGCTCAGCCCGTCTTCATCTCGTCGATGTCGCCCTTGTAGCTGAGGGCGTCGCGGCCGTGCTCGCCGGTGCGGATCCGAACGACGTCGTCGATCGGGAGCACGATGATCAGGCCGTCGCCGGCCCTGCCCGAGCGGGCGGCCTTGGCGATCGCGTCACACACGGCGATCACGTTGTGGTCCGACAGGATGACGTTCACCTGGATCTTGGGGAGCAGGTCCATCTGATAGGCCGTGCCGCGCCAGGTCAGCTCGATGCCGCCCTGACGACCGTGGCCGTGGACCTCGTGCACGTTCATGCCGACGATGCCCAGCTCGCGGAGCGCGTCCTTCACATCCTGCAGCGCCTCCTCGCGGATGATCGCCTCGATCTTCTTGGTCATGGAAACCTCGGAATGGGATTGTTGAGTCGTGAAGACCCGAGGGCCCGGCGGCCCCCCAGGTCACGGGGACGCTACTTGGAGGCGAGCTTCTTGATCGGGCTGATCGCGCCGCGGAACCGGCTGCCGGAGCCGCTGCCGTGCATCACGACGTCGTCCGTGGTGTAGCCAGGAGCGCCCATCTCGGGCATGTCCAGACCGGCGAGCTCGTCCTCAGGGGCGGAGCGCAGCCAGCCCATGGCGTCGACCATCTTGTAGAACACGTAGCTGGCGCCCGTGACCACGATGGCCACGGTGCCGGCTTCGGTGACCTGGGCCAGGAACTGGCCGACACCGCCGTAGATCAGGCCCGTGACGGGGGTGGCGACGCCGTTCCAGGCAGCCGTGTCCGGGTTGCCGTTCGCGAAGATGCCGACGGCGAGGACGCCGAAGCAACCGTTCACCATGTGCACCGGGACCGCGCCGACGGGGTCGTCGATCTGCATCTTCTCAAGGCCGAAGCTGGCGAAGCAGACCAGGACGCCGGCGATGATGCCGATGACGACCGCAGCCCAAGTGTCCACGAACGCGCAGGGCGCGGTGATGGCGACCAGACCGGCGAGCAGGCCGTTGACCGACATGCCAGGATCCGGCTTCTTGCTGGGGCCGAAGACCCACATGTAGGTCATGGCCGACATGCCGCCCGCGGCGCCGGCGAGGAGGGTGTTGACCGCCGCGAGGACCGCGAGGTTGTGGAAGGGGCCCGTGAAGCCGAGCGAGGAGCCCGGGTTGAAGCCGAACCAGCCGAAGAACAGGATGATGGTGCCCAGGATGCCCATCGGGATGTTGTGGCCGGGGATGGCGTTGGCCGTGCCGTCGGCGTTGAACTTGCCGATGCGCGGGCCGATGACGATGGCGCCCGCGAGCGCCGTGGCGCCGCCGATCATGTGGACGGGGCCCGAGCCTGCGAAGTCCACCGCGCCGTTGCCGAGGCCCATGCTGCGGCCGAGGTTGGCGAGCCAGCCGCCGCCCCAGATCCAGCCCGCGACGATCGGGTAGATGATCATCGACACCCAGAGGCTCATCGCGATGAAGCCCTTGAAGTTCAGGCGCTCGGCCATCGAACCCGTGGGGATGGTCGCGGCGGTGTCCATGAACACCATCTGGAAGAGGAAGAACGCCAGGACGCCGAAGTTGGCGGACAGACCGGCGAGGCAGAAGCCCGACAGGCCGATGATGCCGTGGCCGCCGATGACCAGCTCGTGGTCGAGCAGGCCGGTCCAGTCGCCCAAAGTGATGGGCGAGAAGGCCCACGCGTCGAGGCCGTTGACCGCCTCGTACGTGTGGTTCACGCCGCCGAACATGAAGGCGAAGCCGGTCAGGTAGTACCCGATGGCGCCGATGCAGAAGACCATCATGTTCATCATCATGGTGTGCGCGACGCTCTTGGCGCGCGTGAAGCCCGCCTCGACGAGCGCGAAGCCGGCCTGCATGAAGAACACGAGGAAGCCCGCGAGCAGCATCCACATCACGTTGATGCTGAGGATGGCCTCGGTGGAGTCCGCCGCGGCCTTGTCGGCCGTGGTCTGGAGCTTGGTCATGGCCTCGTCGACCACGAGCGCCGCAGCGGCCGCGTCGGGCGCAGGCGCCGCCGCGGGATCGACCGGAGCCGCGCCTGGGTCGGTCGCGGCCGCAGGCGCCGCCTCAGTGGCCACGGGAGCCGCGGCGGGGGGCGCCTCGGCGCGGCTGATGCCTGCCGTGCAGAGCGTTGCGGCGAGGGCCGTCCACGCGAAGAACCTGGTTGCCGAACGGGGGATGACCATCGCGCCTCCTTCAAGAATGTGGGTAGAACTGCCGGCGAAGTGCGCGACGGTCCCTCTCGGGGCGGTGGGTACGCCCGTGTAGGACGCCGGGTCCGGGCCCGCCGCGCGATGGGCAGCCCGGGCAGGATGCGTGCCAGAAACACGCCACGACGCAACGCCAGAAGTTCCGAAACGCGCGGCCCGCAGGATACCAAAATGTAGGACCATACCTACCGTGCTACGGCACCGTAGGTTGCGATCACCGTCGGGTCACCGACGCACCCGCTGCACGCCCAAGAATCGGACCGCAGGGGGCAACCGACCGCACAGACCCCACCGTTCCGCAGGCCCAACAGGCCGCGGTGCGTCGCGCTCGAACGAGCCCGTGACGCCGCTAGGGGCGCGTGAAGGCCAGCGCGTGCTCCCAGCGCGTGGCGCGGCGCACGGGGTCAGGCCGGGCCAGGCTGGCAGAGGCACGGAACCGAAGCCCGGCGGCCTCGGCGGCGGCGCGGGTGGTCTCCCAGGTGGGCACCGTCCCCTCCTCCACCAGGCCGTCGCCGATCACCACGACGAGGTGACCACCGGGGCGAAGGCGCGAGGCGACGGCCCGAGTCCAGGTGTGGGTGTCGGCCTGCCACTGGCGCCACGCCTCCCGGGAGCCCAGCTCCTGGAAGGCACGCCGGGGGCCAATCTCCTGCCGCTCGGCCAGCCCCACGTCCATCCAGGCGGCGCGCAGGTCCTGCACGGCGAGGTAGTCGTAGACGCTCGGGTACGGCGGCGAGGTCAGGATCAGGTCGACCGGCGCGATGTCGGGCGCCTGGCGGGCGTCACCCCAGCCCACGTCGGCCACCGGAGTGCCGGCCGGGACGGCGGCCGCAAGGGCCTCCAGGCGGCGCCCCAGCTCGCGGGACTTCTTATGGAACAGGATCGCGGTGGTCTCGGGCGGTCGGGCGTGGACCTCGCGGCGGCTCGAGGTGTCAGACGCGCGGAAGCTCGCCTTCACCACGATCGACGAGAAGGTGGCCCACAGAAGCCAGCGGGCTTCGTCCAAGACCTGGGCGTCACGCACGCCCACCCGCAGCGCCTCCAGCTCGGCCAGGACGTGGGGCTCGTACCAGTCGCCCACCACCGAGAGGATGGGGCCCGGCGGCATGGTCTGCGCGAACTTGGCGACGTCGGCCAAGCGGCGGGCGGTGGCGCGCAGCTGGGTCAAGACCTCAGGCGACGCCACCCGTGTGCGCGACCGGGCGACCAGCTGGGCAATCGGCGACAGGTCACGCCCGTGGACCCGGCGACCGGCGAGCAGACCCTCCACGAGCACCGTGCCGCCCCCGCAGAACGGGTCGTGGAGCGAGTCGCCCGGAAACAGGGCCAGGAGATCCCTCGCCGCGTCCGGGTTCAGGCCCGCCGGGTAGGTGTGGAACCCGTGCGTGACCCGGTCCGCCTGCTCCAGCGCCTGTAGGGCCGTGGCCATGGCGGTGGCGAGCGCGGGCTCGCCTTCCAGGGAGCGATCGAGCGTGGGCTTGCCGCGGGTGGTGCGCACTCGACCTCCGGGCGCGCAGCTAACACCGAGCGGTCCCAGGCGTCGCGGCGAAGAGGACGGCGCGCGCGATCAGATCGGGTGGTCGAGCAGCCGGTGGCGGAGATCGTCGACCAGCGGGACGACCGCGAGCACCACCAGGAACAACGCCAGCGGCACCGCGGACACGAAGCCCAAGGTGTTGAACCCCATCGCACCCGCCAACCCGCCGACGAAGAAGAACAGAACCAGGCCTACGTGGGTGAAGAGCCGCTGCCGGTTCTCCGCCTCCCCCACGTCGGCCACGTTCACGCGGGTCAGCCGCCAGAACACGACACGGCCGACCTCGATCCCGATGTCGGTGACCAGCCCGGTGACGTGCGTGGTGCGGATCACCGCGTGCGAGATCTTGGTGATGATCGCGTTCTGCAGGCCCATCATGAAGCAAAGCAGCACCACGGTGATGTCCACGATGCCTGCCGAACGGGTCTGCAGCGTCGCGCCCATCAAGCCGAACACGAGCAGCAGGGTGGCCTCACACATCAAGGGCAAGGCGAACTCGCTGCGCATGCGCCGCGCGCGCGCCCACTGCACGAGCACGCTCGACACCGTGGCGCCCACCACGAACGCGATCAGCCCGAACAACGCGTCGACGGCGGGCCGGACGTTCCCGAGCGCCAGGTCGTCCGCCATGGTCGAGACGACGCCGGTCATGTGCGACGTGTAGCGGCCCACCGCCAGGAAGCCGCCCGCGTTGGTCGCGCCGGCGACGAAGGCCAAGGAGAGTCCAAGGTGCCGGTCCGCCCTGGCCGTGCGCTCGGGCGACGTCAGTCGACGCAGGTACCCGACAGGCATCTCGCTCCCGACCGTGCCGGGGACGTCCTCCGGACACCGTGACCCGCTAACCCGTCAGGTACCTCGCCAGGGAATCGTACTGGCGAAACGTAGGGTTCGCGTTAGGATCGTCAGACGATGTCGGTGCGTGTTCGTGGCTTGGCCTGGGACCGGACGACGTTCGCTTCGGTTCGCAAGATGTCCGTACAGGTTCCACATCGTGTGGATGATCGCTCCGCAACCTTCGGGCTCCCCCGCTGGAAGATGAGCTTGCAACGCGCCGCGCGCGCAATGAGAGAGTCGTAGATGGCAAAGAAGCTGTTCGTGGGTGGCCTCGCCTGGGCTACGGATGATGATGGTCTGCGTGACGCCTTCTCGCAGTTCGGAGAGGTGACCGAGGCCAAGGTGGTGCTCGACCGTGACACCGGTCGCTCGCGCGGCTTCGGCTTCGTGTCGTACGCGAACGACGCGGACGGCGACGCTGCGATCGCGGGCCTCGACGGCCAGGATCTCCACGGCCGAAAGATCCACGTCCGTGAGGCCGAAGAGCGCTCGCGTCCGGGCGGCGGCGGCGGCGGCGGTGGTCGCGGCGGCTTCGGCGGCGGCGGTCGTGGCGGCGGCGGCGGCGATCGCGGCTTCGGCGGCGGCGG
>CAIOSP010000197.1 GCA_903861005.1 uncultured Pseudomonadota bacterium | reverse complement strand
TGAAGCATCGCAGCAGCGTGCTCTTCCCGCAGCCCGACGGGCCGATCATCGACAGGATCTCACCGGGGACCACGGCCAAGTCCACCCGGTCGAGCGCGCGGAACGCGCCGTACCAAAGCGACAGGCCGCGCACGGAGATGATGCGGTCGGCGCTCATCCGAACTTCCCGGAGATGTAGTCGTTGGTGCGCTTGTCGCGGGCGAACACGAACAGGTCCTCGGTCTTGGCCGACTCCACCAGCTCGCCGTTCATCATGAAGGCCGTCACGTCCGCGATGCGCCGCGCCTGCATCAGCAGGTTGGTCACCAGCACGATGGTCATGCGCGACTTGAGCTGCATGAGCACGTCCTCGATGCGCATGGTGGTGACCGGGTCGATCGCGATGCTGAACTCGTCGAGGCAGAGCACCTCGGGGTCGGTCGACAGCGCGCGCGCCAGGGTGAGCCGCTGCTGCTGGCCGCCCGACAGTCGAGTACCGAGCTGGCTCAGCCGGTCTTTGACTTCGTCCCACAGCGCGGCCTGAGTCAGGCAACGCTCGACGATCTCATTCAAGTCGTCTTTGTGACGAACGCCGCAAAGCCGCGGGGCGTAGGCGACGTTGTCGTAGATTGACATGGGCAGGCCGACCGGCAGCGGAAGCACCGTCGCCACCCGGCGGCGCAGGTCGCTCGCGTCGACGTCGCGGACGTTGACCCCGTCGAGCTCCACCGTGCCGGACGTGGACGCGCCCGGGACCAGCTCGATCGTGCGGTTCAGGCAGGTCAGCACCGTGCTCTTGCCGCTGCCCGCGGGCCCGATGACACCGAGGATGCCTGCGCGCGGGATGTCGAGGGTGAGGTTGCGCACGACCTCGCGCGTGCCGTAGCGCGCGGTGAGGCCCTTGATCCGCACATGCGGGTTGTCGGTCACCACCGGCGGTTCCTCCGGAGGTAGGCGCGCAGGACGATGGCCACCGAGTTGAACGCGAGCACGACGCCCAACAGCACAAGCGCCGTGCCGTACTTCATGGACTCGGGCACGTTCGGCACCTGGGTGACCAAGGCAAACACGTGCATGGACAGCGCCATGGTCTGGTCCGACGCCGAGGTCGGCAGGATAGGCAGGTAGAAGGCCGCGCCCGTGAACAGCACCGGCGCCGTCTCGCCGGCGGCGCGGCTGACCTGCAGGATGACGCCCGTCAGGATGCCCGGCAGCGCGTTCGGCAGGACGATGTGCCAGATGGTCTGCCAGCGCGTGGCGCCCAGGTTCCAGCTCGCCACGCGGAAGTTGTACGGCACCGCCTGAAGCGCCGCCTTGGTCGACGTGATGATCACCGGCAGGGTCATGACGCCCAGGGTCAGCCCGCCCGCCAGGATCGACGTGCCCAGGTTGAGGAACAGCACGAACGCGCCCAGGCCGAACAGCGCGTGCACAATGGACGGCACGCCCGCCAGGTTCACGATGGCGAGGTCCACCACCCGCGCGAGCGTGGACTCCCCGGCGTACTCGGACAGGAACATGCCCGCGAGCACGCCGACCGGCACCGCGAACAGCAGCGACACGCCGACGAGCCACAGCGTCCCGACGATCGCAGGCAGGATGCCGCCCTTGGTCATGCCCGAGGTGGGCATGGTGAACAGGAACTCGTAGCTGATGGCCGGAGCGCCCTTCATCACGATGAAGCCGACGATCGCGAGCGCCGGGATGGCCGCGAGCAAGGTGGCCGCGAGCAGCGCCAGCTCGACGAGCTTCTGCCGCCGGTGTCGGACGTCCAGATCATCGATCGGTAGGGGTCGACCTTCCGGACGCGTGTCGACAGGAGTCGGCAGGGAT
>CAIOSP010000196.1 GCA_903861005.1 uncultured Pseudomonadota bacterium | reverse complement strand
GCGGCGCGCTCGCGCCGCAACCGTGGACGCGTTGTGCGAGGCCATCTTTGCGGCCGCGCGGCAGGTTACGCAGGACGATACTCGAGGCTATGTCAGGCATGCTGGCTACTTGGCATCAACATGACGGCGAAGCGCTGTACACGTTGAGCTTGCACAGGGCGCAGTGCCGGACGCGGTCGTCCCCCACCATGCCGTCCCAGGACTCAGTGCACGGGCTCGCGATCTGCAGTCGGAGGCGTGAGTTGTCCGCGCGGTCGCGGAATTGTGTGCTACGCCGCAAGACACGAGGTGTGCATGCGCGTGCTGTCTGTCCTTCGCGGGACGCTGCTGCTGGGCGCCCTCGCCTACGCGACCGTCGGCGCCGGCCTGTGGTTCGTCCAGGACCGCATGGTGTTCCCCGGCGCGTTCGGGGGCCTGCATGATCCCGCCGAGGTCGCCAAGACGGCCGCAGCGTCGCGCCTCGTCCGCGTCGACATCGCTCGGCGAGACGGACCGACCGTCACTGTGTGGACGCGCGACGGCCACCACGGTCGCTTGCTCCTCTGGTTTCACGGAAACGGCGAGACCGCGGCCGTATCAGGCGCCATGGCGGACGCGGTCGAGGCCATGGGATGGGACTTCGTCGCCGTAGAGTACCGTGGGTACGCCGACGTCCCCGGCGCGCCGTCCGAGGCTGGGCTGGTCGCCGACGCGCGCGCGGCGTGGGATTGGGCGGTGTCCACCGGAGGCTGGGCGCCGGAGCGGGTGGTGATCCAGGGCGGCAGCTTGGGCGGCGGCGTCGCGGTGGCGCTGGCGAGCCAGGTCGATGCAGGCGGGCTGGTCCTGTCCTCCACGTTTGACTCACTCAAGGGCGTGGCGGCGGAGCGCTTCACCATGTTCCCCGTCGCCTCGCTCCTCCGCACGACGTTTGACTCCGTCGCGCTCGCGTCGAAGGTGAGCGAGCCGGCGCTGCAGCTCCACAGCCGAGACGACCGCACCGTCCCCTTCACCCACGGCGAGCGCCTGCGCGACGCCCTGCCGCACGTCACGTTCGTACCGTTGGACGGCTGGGGGCACGCGGGATCGTACCTGCGCCAGGACGCGATCGCCGCGGCGGCGTGGAAGGAGTTCTTGGATCGGGTGGTCCCGTGACGCGCCGTGGGCTCGCGCGCGTTGGCGTTCGCCTAGCCGTCGCCGTGGCCGCCGCCGTGTCCCTCGGGCTTGCGCTTGTCGGCGCGGCACCGGACGCGAGCGCCTGCTCCTATCACGCGCCGAGTGGCGCAAGGGGTCCCTGCTGGGGTGCGATCATCCGCGACCTCGCACACATGGGCGTGGTCAACGTCTTCGGCCGGATCGAGGCGTGGCCTCCCGTGACAGACCGCACAGGGGAAGTGGGTGTCTGCGGGCCCGCGCTCTACGGCGAACCGTTCACCCTCACGCTTGATCCGGTGGCGCGCTTGCTCACGTTCGCCGGGCCAGACCTGGACGCCGCGCCGAGGCGGCCCTGGGAACCGCCGCCCTTGGCGCGTCCCCTCCCGGAGCCGTGGGCCGGGCGGCTGTGGGGCATGGTGGACACGGGGCTCGCCGACTTCGTCCCGATCACGGTGGACAGCGACCCGATCGTCGATCCCGCGTGCAACGGAGACTGGGTCGCGGTGCAGTTCGGCGACGCGTCGCTGCGGGTGCATCGCGGCGGGCGTGGTCGTGAATACCGCGACGCCACGATGCTGCTTGCCGCGGGCGGGCGGCCATTGCTGGCCGACCCGCAGCCAGAGCCGTTGATCCCGTGCGAGGCGGTCCTCACGGTCGGCGATCGCACCTGGAAGGTCACGAACCTGCGGGTGGAGCTGCTGCCCAACGGGGTGTTCTCGGACGAGCGGTGACGGCGGGCGCGGCGCGTCGCGAGGCAGGGAGCGCCCCGCCCAGCGCGTCCCCGGGCAGGAGGCTCCGCGCCTACGGAGTCCAGAGGATCGGGTAGGTCGCGATGACGATCCCGCCGCCCCTGGGCTTGTCGAACTGCAGGCCCCACGCCTGCTCCAACACGCAGGCCACCACGGGATCGGAGACGGTCGTCCCCTTCCAGCTGCTGGCGGCGCTCACCGTGCCCTGCGGGTCGACGGTGAACTTGAGGCTCAAGCGCCCCTCCGGGGAAGCGGCGAAGCAAGGGAGCATCGCCGGTAGCGCCGCGTTGAGGACGGAGTTCGTGTGCGACCGGTCGAGCGCGCCCAAGATGATCGGATCGCTAAGGCGGAGGCCATGAACCGGAGTTGGCTTGGCGCCGGGTGCCGTGTCGCCTTCGGAGGCTGGAGACCCGGCTTCGGACGGCGCGCTCGACCTGGGCAACAGGTCGGCCAGCTCGACGTCGCACACGCGGTACCCGCCGAACGCATGCACGGGCGCCCAACCGGTGTCGCTTCGCTCGAAGCGCACCAGGGTTGGGTCGCCGTCGGTCCGGAAGCACGCGACGCCGACGTCACCGGCGCGCCAGGCTCGCTCAACCTGGAGCCCGCGAACGCGCGCAGGGTCCACCGGCGTCGTCGAGGCCGCCTCGTGCCCGTTCGTCCGCGCCTCGCTCGGTGCGGCGGCCCAGGCGCGCGCCGCGGCGGTGACGTCCACGTCGTCCGGCAGCTGCCGCGTGTCCGGGCGACCGGAGATCAGACCGGCCAGGAAGAGGTCCGCCACGCCGGGGAGCGACCCTGCGCCGTCGATCATGTCGTGATCGACGTAGAGCTCCAGCCGGTCCACGAGCCGATCGCCGCGGCGCACGTCCATCACCACCACGCGTCGCGCGCCGTTGACGCGCTCGCCCGCGAACACGCGCTGGGCGTAGGGGTAGGACGCCCAGGCCACAAGCGCCCCGCAGCTGTCCAACCGCGCGGCCGCGTACGCGGGCGAGCACAGCGCGGAGAGCGCCTTTGGGTCGGAGCCCATCGCCGCGAGCAGCCCTTGGGTCCACGCGGTCGGGGCGTCAGGCGGCAGCAGCGGCATCAGCGGCGCTTCGGGCGGCGCTCGCTCGTCCAAGCGGTCCACACACGCGTCCAGCGGGGGCGGTCCGTCGTCGGCGCTCTCGCCGGTCTGGCAGATGTGGTCGCAGCCGCCGCCGATCGGCATGACCGTGCCGTCGGGCATCTCGACTAGATCCGCGCGCCGCGTCCAGCAGGCCACGAGGCAGCGGTCGGTGTCCGTGCAGCGCTCACGCAGGCGGTCGGTGACGCATCGATCGAGCGCGGACGGGTGCATGTCCGCGCCCCAGGGGAGCGTGGACTCGGCGCAGCGCTTGGGCGGCTCGGCGAAGGCCAGGGCGGGGACCAGCGCGAGCAGCACAGGCAGCAGGCGGAGGGAGGTCATTGTGGCTCCGGAGCGAAGCGCGTATCGGGATCGTCCCGGGTTGGCCGCTGGTTAGGAGCGACGGGCGTGCACCGCGTCGCACCGCGCGTGTGCAGCCGTCGCGGCCGGGGCGACGGCTCGGCCACCGCCCATGCCCCGCCCGCATTACCTTCCCCCCATGCCCGACCCCCTCCCACTCCGCCCCGCCACTTGCGCCGCGCGCCACGCGGCGCGATGGAGACGCGCGCAAGGAGCGAGCGTGCCGCTGACAGTGCTGGTCACCCGAGACGTGGAAGACGCCCCCAAGACGGCCGAGCGGCTGCGACGCGCCGGATTTGGCGCGGTGGTGGCGCCGCTGATCGAGCGCCGGGCGGATGACGCGGCGCTGGTCGCCGCGTTCGCCGCCACGCCGTCCCCTGACCTGCTGCTGCTGACCAGCGCGTTCGCGGCCAAGCAGATCGGTCGCGTGGGCGCCCGGGGGATCAGCCCACGTCGCGTGGCGTGCGTGGGGCCCGCCACGGCCGAGGCGGCTCGCGTCGCCGGGCTCAAGGTCGACCTGGTGCCCACGGAGTCGACGGGCGCCGCGCTTGTCGGCGAGCTGGGCGACCTGACCGGCCGCGTGGTGCTCTATCCGCGCGCCGCGGACGCCCTCCCCTCCACCCGCGAGGCGCTGGAGCGGGCGGGCGCGGTGGTGCGCGACGTCATCACCTACGGCACGGGCCCGGCGTCAGGTGGGGCGGCGGCGCTGGCGGCGGCGGGTCGTGTGGACGTGGTGCTGTTGGCCTCGCCGTCGACGGTGCGGGCCTACGTGGCCGCGCGCGCCGCGGTGCCGGAGCACGGCAACCCCGTGGTCGCGCCGATCGGTGCGACCACAGGTGAGGCCTGCCGCTTGGCCGGCCTGCCGATCGCTGAGTCCGGGACCGTCGACGCGATCCGCGCGGCGCTCCGAAGCTAGGCGCGGCGCAGCCGAGGAGAGCTTCCGCTCGGTGCTCTAGGCGCAATGCCGGTCACTTAGGGCAGTTCCTAGGCTTCGCCGATCCCTTTCGGAGGTCGGCGGCCTCGGTTTCGCTGGTAGTTGCTCATCTTGATCTTTACGTGGCGCGGGTACCTGCGTTCGGACCGTCTGGGCGGAAGCACG
>CAIOSP010000195.1 GCA_903861005.1 uncultured Pseudomonadota bacterium | reverse complement strand
CGTGAACGGCCGCACGGCGGTGCTCTACCAGTACGACGACATGGTCGACGACGGGCAGCTGGTGCAGGCCACGCACACGCACATCTTCGCGTGCGACAGCAACAAGGTCCAGATGCCGCGCTGGTTCCAGACCTGGCTGGACGACGGGCTGTCGGAGGCGATCGACCCGTTCGACGCGCCGTAGCGCCCTGACCTAGATGCCGGTGCCGCCCGGGGGAAGGCCGGTGTCGCCGATGCCACCAGGGCCGCCGCCAGGGCCGCCACCGGGGCCGCCGCCGGGCGTGTCGGTGTCGACGGGGGGCGCGTAGGTGTCGGTGTCGGGCGTGCCGCCAGGTCCGCCAGGTCCGCCAGGTCCGCCAGGCCCACCGGGACCGCCAGGGCCGCCGCCGGGCGACGTGTCCTTGGTGTCGGTGGGGCCGCCGGGGCCGCCGCCGCCGCCGCAGGTCAGGTTGGCTAGGCCGGGCGTGCCCAGGTCTGTGTGGCCTGCGATGGCGGTGGTGGACGCGCACCAGTTCGCGGGGTCGTCGTTGTCGGCGGCCGTGGCGTGCGCCGGGTCGAGGCTCAGCGAGATGCCAGGGGGCGCCGCCACGATCGACGGGTACACGATGGCGTCGATCATCACGGCGCTGCCGGTGCTGGGGACCACGTAGTCCAGACTGACCGCGCCCCCCTGGCTGGAGAGCGATACCGTGCTCGTGTACTGCAGCGTCGGCGCGAACCCATAGCAGCCGACCGTGCGCGGCTCGAGCGCGGCCAGGACCCACTCGCCGTTCTGCACGACCACGCTGTTGGCCACGGTCCACGAGGTGTTGCTGTCATGCACGCGCAGGCCGCGCAGGTCCACCGCGCTGCCGGACACGTTCTTGAACTCGATGTACTCGCCGTCGCTGTCGCTGCAGGCGCCGCCCTCGTCCGGGTCCACCATCAGCTCGGTCAGGACCAAATCGCCGGCGACCAGCTCCGTGATCAGCTTGGTGCCGCCGCCGCCGCTGCCGCTGGTGCCGTCGGTGTCGGTGGGCACGCTGGTGTCCTCGACGTCGGTGTCCACCACCGGGTCGGTGTCGCCGGCGCCCTCGTCGGTCGGGCCCTGGTCCGTCGTGCCGCTGAGGTCGGTGTCCGCGGTGTCGCCGATGCCGTAGCTCTTCAGCCCCCCGCAGCTCGCGAGCAGGACCAACACGGACATCGAGGCGGGCAGGCGCATGGAACAGACCCCGTCATGCGCGCCAATGTAGCCGAACCGTAGGGCATTCGCCACGAATCGATCGGCGGGTGCCGCGCCCTACTTGTCGAGCGTGCCCTGCAGGCGCTGCAGCTCGACCGTCGCGATGCGGAAGTCGGTGCGGGCCCGAACGGCGGCGGCCTCGGCGGTGTCGACCGCGGCGCGGGCCTCCAGCACGTCCTGCAGCAGCGACCGACCGGCCTCGTGCATGGCATCCTCAGACGCCAAGGTCTGCTTGGCGAGGCGAACCTGGACGTCCGCGAGCTCGATGCGCGTCGCCGCGGCGGTGAGCACGCGCAGCTGCTGCGCGACCGCGATCCGCACGCCGACGATGGCGTCCGACAGCAGCGCCTCCTGCTGCGCGACCTCCACCTCGGCGCTGCGCTGGGCGCCCAGCGACGCGCGGAAGCCGAGCGGGACGGTGAGCGTGCCGCCCACGCCGATGTTGGGGAACATCGACTCGTTGAGCGTGAACGCGCCGGACCAGGCGTCCTTGTCGAAGCCGGTCAGGCCGCCCGTCACGTCGGCGCGCAGGCTGGGGAGCACGGCGTGGCGGGCGTCGCCCAGGCCGCGACGGGCGCTGTCGACCATGGCGCGCTGCACGGACAGCTCGACGGAGCCCTCGAGCGCGGACCGCACCACCTGCTCGGGGTCCAGCGTCAGCGGCGGCGCGTCGCCGGGCTCGCTGCCGGGCGTGATTTGGGTGTCGGGCGACTCCCCCATCACGCGCAGGAGCGCGTCGGCGGCTTGCTCGGCGGCCTGGCCTGCGGCGATCGCGTCGGACTTGGCCTGCACCACCGCGGCCTCCAGGCGGGTGCGCTCGATCGGCGCGGCCTCGCCGGCGTCCACGCGCGCGGCGCCGATCCGGAACGACTCCTCCGCCACCTCGACGGCGCGCTGCGCGATCTCAGCGGTGCGAACGACCTGCACCCAGGTCCAGTACGCGGTCGCGGTGTCGGCCACCGCCTGCTGACGCGCGCCCTCGGCCTGCAGCTGGGCGATCGTGAGGCCCTCCTTGGCCCGTCGCACGCCCTGGAGGTTGTACGACATCAGCACGCCGCGCAGCAGCTCCTGGCCCAAGCTCAGCTGGAAGGAAGGCTCGAACGACTTCTGCACGCTGCCGTCCGTGAACAGCGCGGCCAGCGTGGAGTTGGGGTCGGGGATGTTGATCGTGGCGTTGGACGACCGGAAGCGCGTGTCGAACTGGACGCTGGTGCCGGTGGGCGCCACCTCGGACACGTTCAGGCCCGCGCTCCAGCCGTCAGACGTCAGGCGGAACGGGTCGGGGAACTGACTGAACCGCTGCAGCGAGAGCGCGCGGTCAAAGCGGCTGTCGAGCTGCAGCGTCGGGTCGAAGGCGCCGTTGGCGGTCAGCACGGCATGGCGCGCGGACTCCTTGGCGAGGTTGGCCTGGACCACGTCGGGGGCGTGCTGCAGCGCCGCGGCCACCGCGTCCTCGTAGGTCACGGACCGATCTCCGGCCAAAGCGACGTTCGCCAGCATCAAGCCGAGAGCCAGGACCAGGGACCGATTCATGAAGTTCTCCGGAGCGCCCAGCGGACGCCTTCGAGCGCGGACGCGCGCATGTCGTCCAACACCACGTACACGTATGGCACAAATAACAGCGTCAGCAGCGTCGACGTGATCATCCCGCCCATCAGCGTACGCCCGAGGGGTGCGTACGGAATGCCCACGAACTCCGATGAGCCCGCCGCCATCGGGAAGAGCCCCACCGTGGTGGTCAGCGCCGTCATCAGAATTGGCCGCAGGCGCCGCGCCGCCGCCACCTGGATCGCCTCGTCGCGGGGCATGCCGCCACGCCGCAGCTGCTCGACGTAGTCGATCAGCACGATCCCGTTGTTCACCACGACGCCGACCAGCACGACCAGACCCAGGCCTGCCATGGTGTCCATCGCCGTGTCGGTCAGGTACAGCGCCCACCACGCGCCGATGCCGGCCATGGGGAGCGTGGAGAGGATCGCCAACGGCAGGGTCCAGCTCTCGAACAGGATGCCCATCAGCAGGTAGACGAACACGACCGACATGCCGAGCGCGAAGTAGGTCGCCTGCATCTCGTTGTCCTGATCGGCCTCCCAGTCGCCGGCCTCCCAGGTGTAGCCGCGCGGCAGCACCATGTCGGCGAGCGCGGCGTGCACGGCGGGCACCACCTCGGCCTTGTCGGCGCCCTTGCCCAGGTCGAGCGTGATCGCCTGCGCGGTGCGGCCTTCGGTGCGCTCGATCTTGGACGGGCCTGAGCCGTAGGTCACGTCGGTGAGCGCGCGGGCGGGCACCAAGCTCATGGTGGCCGGCGAGAAGATCGGGAAGTCGAGCAGCGTGCCCACGTCCGAGCGGTCCTTGACCGACAGGCGCGTCTCGACCTCCAGCTCGTCGCTGCCCTGCACCAGCGGGTGCAGCGTGCTGCCGCGCATGGCGAACGCGATGGTGTTGCCGACCGTGGATGCGTCGACGCCGTAGCGGCGCAGCGCGTCGGTGTCAGGGTGCAGCTGGATCTCGCGCCGCGACCCGTCGGAGTCCCCCACCGTGGTCGACAGCACGCCCTTCACGTCCTCCACGCGGCGCGCGATCTCCTCGCCCAGCGTGCGCAGCACCTCGGTGTCGTCGCCGTACACGGTGAGCGTGACGCGGTTCTCGTCGCCGGACTGGCTGTCCCAGCCGATCGACGCGGTGACGCCCGGGATGTCCTTGGGCAGCTCCTTCTTTGCGGCGTCGACGATGGCTTCGTTCGACAGCGGCGGGTCGTCGACGAGGTACACCGACAGGCGGCCGCGCGTGCTGCCATAGTCGAGCGTCGCCCGGTACACGTCGATGCCCCAGTCGGCGCGGTGCGACTCGATCCAGGTCTCGAAGCGGTGCACGATCGCGTCGCGCTCGGGCGGCGAGGCCTCGGCGGGAACGACGAAGCGCACGGAGAAGTCGTTGATCCCGCCCTGGTCACCCGGCGAGCACTTCACGCCGGACATGGGGATCGCGGTCAGCATCAGGGTGGCGATCAAGAACATCGCGGAGTCGACGCGCCGGCGCATCGTCGCCTCCAGCAGCACCGCGTACTTGCGCGTGAACCACGCGAGCCACGCCGGGTCAGGCCGGATCTGCGCGGTGGTCACAAAGCGCGTGGCAAGCGGCATGAACACCCACGCCACCAGCAACGACACCGCGCGCGCCCACACCACGGGCAGGCCCAGCACCGCCATGAGCACGCCCAAGTCCGCGTTCTCGGTCATCAGGATGACCGGCAGGAACACCACCATCGACGCGGCGGTCGCGGCCAGGATCGCGAGGCCCACCTCGCCCGTGCCCTCGATCGCCGCAGTGCGTGTGTCTTGGCCTCGCGCGCGCCGCAGGTAGATCGCCTCGACCACGACGATCGCGTCGTCGGCCACCATGCCGACCGCGAGCATCAGGCCCATCATCGCGACTAGGTTCATGCTGCTGCCGCTCATCCACAAGATGGCGACGGTCACCAGCAGCGAGAACGGGATCGACGCGCTGACCAGCAGGGTCATGCGCCACTCGCGCAGGAAGATCCACAGGATGAGGACCGACAGCACGCCGCCCTCGATCAGGGCCTCTTGCAGCTGGCCCAAGCTCTCGGAGATCAGCTTGCCCTGATCGAAGAACGGGAAGAACTGCAAGCCCCCGGCCGCGGGGTCGTGCGCGAGCTCGTCGAGCACCGTCGACACGTCGCGCGTCACGTCGACCGTGTTCGCGTTCGACTCCTTGCGCACGCCGAGCGCCGCGGCATTGCGGCCGTTCACGCGGCCGATGTCGCCGCTGGACACCTGGCGGATCGACACGTCCGCGAAGTCGCCGAGCCGCAGGCCGTCGGCGCGCGCGGGCCACTGCGTCAGCTGCGACGGGTCGTCCAAGCGCGCGAGCGAGCGCACGTTCACCACGCGTCCGCCGTCCTCGACGCGGCCGCCGCTCATCTGGAAGTTGTCGGTTTGCAGCTTGCGTTGCACGTCGCCCAGGTCCACCGCGTGCGCGATCAGCTGCTCGCGGTCGTAGTCGACGAACACGCGCCGCTGCTCAAGCCCGTAGGTCTCCACGGTCGCCACGCCAGGGACGCGGTCCACCCGCGGGATGACCACCTTCTCCACGGTGTGCCAGGGGTCCTCCATGTCGTCGGGGAACGTGACGCCCAGCCACAGCACCGGCTCATCGGTCGGGCTGAACTTGTAGATCCAGTAGCGGCTGATGTCGGTCGGCAGCTCGGGCATCGCGCGCTCGATGCGGTCCACCACGTCGTTGTACGCGTCGTCCATGTCCGCGGACGGGTAGAACTCCAGGTTGAAGCTTGCCGAGTTGGAGTCCGCGTCGGAGTCGACACTCTTGATGCCCGACAGCGTGGAGAGCTGCTCCAGGATGGGCCGCACGATCAGCTCGTCGGACTCGCCCGGGGTGGCGTTCGGGAACGGGATCTGCACCCACAAGTAGTGCGACGCGAACCCGTCCGGCATGAGCTGCAGCGGGATCCGGCTGTACGCCATCACGCCCAGCACCAGCATGGCCAAGAAGGCCATGAGCACGGCGACCGGGCGGTCGTAGGCGTTGCGCGGGATCCAGTCTCTCACGCGGACGCTCCTTCCGGAGCGGGCGCGTCCGGTGCGGGCGTGACGCGCGCGTCGGGCAGCGCCGCCTGCGGCTCGGCATCCGGGCGCGTGCCGCCGGTGACCAGCACGTAGACCGCGGGGATGACCACCAGCGTCAGCAGCGTGGCCGTGGTGAGGCCGCCGATCACGGTGACGGCGAGCGGGCGCTGCACCTCGACGCCTGCGCCAAACCCGAGGGCCAGCGGCAGCAGGCCGAGGATCGCGGTGATCGCGGTGGTGAGGATGGGGCGAAGACGGAGCGCCGCGCCGTGTCGCACGGAGGACAAGCGCGCCTCGCCGCGCTCGCGCAGCCGGTTCGTCGCGTCGACCAGGACGATGGCGTTGTTCACGACGACGCCAGCCAGCACGATGATGCCCATGAACGCAGGCACCGACAGCGGAAGGCCGCAGATCCACAGCCCGCCTGCCACGCCGAACAGCGCGAGCGGTACGGTGAGCAGGATGACCAGCGGGTGGATCACGCTCTCAAACGTGGCGGCCATGACGACGTAGACCAGGAAGATGGCGAGGCCGAGCGCGAGCACCAGCGAGTTGCCCGACGAGGACAGCTCGCGCGCCTGACCGCCCAGCTCCCAGGTCTGGTCGGCGTCCAGCGCCTCGGCACGCAGCACACCCGTGACCGACTGGATGGCGCCGCCTAGGTCAAAGCCCGCGAGGTTGGCCGACAGCACGACCGCGCGGCGCTGATCGACGCGGCGGATCTCCGACGGCCCCACGGCCTCGGTCAGCGTGGCGACCGCGTCGAGGGGGATGGCCGGATCGATCGCCGGGTTGATGTTGATCTGGCGCAGGTCCTGGATGGAGCCGCGCTGATCGGCATCGAGCTGCACGCGCAGGTCCACGCGGTCGGCGCCGCCGTGCAGCTGCGTGGCGACGACGCCCTGCACGCGGTCGCGCAGGCGCTGGGCGACGGTGTTGGTGTCCAGGCCCAGGTGGGCCAGACGCACGCGGTCGTAGCTGATCTGGATCTCGGGGTTGCCCGCGAGCAGGCTCGACTTCACGTCGGCGAGCGAGGGCACGGCGCTCAACGACGCGACCAGCTCGTCGCCGATCGCGCGCAGCCGGTCGAGGTCCTCGCCGTGCACCACCACCTCAATCGGCGTGCGGAAGCTGAACAGCGCGGGCCGCGAGAAGCGGGCCGACAGGCCGACCGACTCGGCCAGCTCGCGGCGGATGGCGGACATCGCGCGGGCCTCGCGCGCGGCCACGTCGCCGCCCACGCCGGACTTGAGCTGCACGCGAATGCGCGCGGAGTGCTCGCCCGCGTCGGCGCGCGTCTCGTCGCGCGGATCGGTGCCGATCGTCGTGTACACCGCGTCCACGTCGGGGTCAGCGGCGATGCGACGCTCGGCCTCGGTCACGACGGCGATGGTGCGCGCGAGCGGCGTGCCGATCGGCATCGCGACGTCGACCGTGAAGCGGCCCTGGTGCACCTCGGGCACCAGCTCCGTGCCCAGGTTGGTGAGCACCGCGGTCGTGATGGCGAACAGCGCGATGGCCACACCGACCACCGACCACGGCTTGCGCACGATCCAGCCCATCGAGCGGGCGTGCGCGTCCGCGAAGCGCCGGTAGCCGGCCTGGAACCAGTCTGCGGGGATCAACAACAGGTTGCCGACCGGGACCACGACGTAGGCCCACGCGGCGAACAGCACGCGCAGCAGCAGGCCCCACCCGAGCAAGGCCAGCCCGCTGCCCACGACCGCGAGTCCATGCGCGAGCGCGCGCAGCGCAAAGTACACGAGCGCGACGCGCCGCCACCGCGCGCCCTGGGTCCACGCGCGACCCTCGCGCCACTCTGCGGTCACGCCGGAGAAGTCGAACGCGCGACCTGGGGCGGCGTCCGCGTCCGGCAGCGCGATCCCCGTGCCGAAGGCGGCCAGCGTCGGCACCAGGAAGAGCGCCACCGGCAGCGACGCGACGTGCGACCACACGACAGCGTGCGCCAGGTCGCCGAACAGCTCGCCGCCGACGCCCTCGATGAAGCCGATCGGCAGGAACACGGCGACGATGGTCATGGTGGACGCGCTCACCGCGGCCGCCACCTCGGTGGTGCCGCGGATGGCGGCGTCACGTCGGCTCATACCGGCGTCCAGCCACTGCTGGATGCTCTCGAGCACGACGATCGAGTTGTCGACCAGCATGCCGACGCCCAGCGCCAGGCCGCCGAGCGACATCAGGTTGAGGGACACGCCCGCGATGTAGAGCGGGCCAAAGCCCATCAGCAGGCTGATCGGGATGGCGATGCCGATGATCGCGGTGGCCCGGTAGTCGCGCAGAAACAAGAACAGCACGGCGATCGCGAGCAGACCGCCCATCAGCACCGCGTCGCGCAGGTTGTCGATCGCGGACTGGATGAACTCCGCGCTGTTGTCGAGCACCGCCAAGCGCACGCCGTCCGGGAGCTGCGCGGTGAGGCCCTTGGCCGCGTCGAGCTGCGCCTGCATGTCCACGCGCGCCTTGCCGGTGGTGGCCTTGTCGACGTCCGCCTGGGTGAAGCCCACGTCGTCGCCGTCGAGCGCGTGCTGCACCTGCGACGCGACCTCGACGATGTTCGCGTCGGCCTCCTTGAAGATCTCCAACTCCACCGCCTCCACGCCGTCCAGGTGGGTGACGACGGTGCGGTCGGTGTGGCTGTCGGTGACCTCGGCCACGTCGGTGATCGGCACCAGCACGCCGTCCGCGCGGCGGATCTGCAGCGCGCGGATGTCCGACACATCGGCGAACTGCGCCACGGTGCGGACCAGGTACTCGGTGTCGCCTTCCAGCACCTGACCGCCGGCGACGTTCACGTTCTCGCCGGTGAGCACGTTGCGCACGTCCTCCAGCGTGACGTTGCGCGCGACCAGCCAGTCGTCGTGCACCGCGATGCGGACCTCACGCTCCAGGCCGCCGCGCACGCGCACCGCGGCCACGCCCTTCATGCCCTCCAGGCGGCGCTGGATCTCGTCCTCGGCCACCTCGCGCAGCACGAACAGCGACTGCTCGGGCGACGTGGTGACCTTGGTGGGGTCGATCGACAGCGCGAGCCGCATGAACGGCTCGAGCGACGGGTCGTAGCGCAAGATCAGCGGGCGGTCGGCGTCTTCGGGCAGGAAGGTGGTCTGCAGCGCCTCGCGGATGGACTGCGCCGCCGCCGGCATGTCCGTGCCCCAGTCAAAGCCGAGCACCACGTCGCTGGTGCCCGCGCGGCTGCGGCTCTCCAGCGTCACCAGCCCGTCGAGCGTGGCCAAGGCCTCCTCGATCGGCTGGCTGATCTGCGACTCGACCTCTTGCGGGGCCGCGCCGCCAAACGTCGTGCGCACGGTGACCGTCGGGTAGCTGATGTCGGGCATCAGCTCGACCGGCAGCCGCTTGTACGACACAAAGCCGAACACCAGCGCCGCCAAGAACAGCATGGTCACCGCGACCGGTCGGTTGACCAGCATCGCGATCGGGCCGTGGCGCTCCTCGGGTGTCGCGGTCTCCTCGTTCACGGATTCTCCGTCGCAGCCGTGGGTGCGGGGGGCGTCGCGGGCACGGCGGCGTCTACCACCGGCTCGCGGATGCGGGCGCCGTCCTTGAGGTTGGACTGACCGACGACGACGATGCGCGCGCCGGCCGCCAAGCCGCCGGTGATCTCGATGCGGTCGGGGTCACCCAGGCCGGTCTGCACTTCGGTGCGCTTGGCCACCCAGCGGGGGCCGGGGGGCTCCGACTCGTCCTTGGCGTCATCCTTCTTCGGCTCGTCCTTCTTGGCGTCGTCCTTCTTGGACTCGTCGGTGTGGACCGCCTCGGCGGGCGCGTCGGCGACCAGGTACACGACCGGCTGGCCGCGGTCGCGCAGGACGGCGTCCTTGGGCACGACGACCACGCCGGTGTGCTTGTCGACCTCAATGTCGACCGAGACGAACTGGCCGGGCCGGAGCGTGGTCTGAGTGGGGTCCAACGTCAGCACCACCTCAAACGTGCCGCTGGTGGCGTCGATCACGGGCGCCATGCGGGTGACGTGGGCGGTGGCGGTGCCAGACGCGTCGTAGGCGCCGGTCAGCGACGCGATCTGTCCGATCTTCACGCGAGAGACGTCACGCTCGGGCAGGCGGGCGCGGATGCGCAGCTCGCTTGGATCGACCACGGTGAACGCCACACGGGCCGGGCTGGTCAGCTCGCCGACGTGCAGGTCGCGCGCGGCGACCACGCCGTCGAACGGGGCGGTGAGGCGCAGGGTGCCGCGGCCGCGGTCGGCCTCGCGCTGGGAGCTGCGGGCGGTGGAGAGCTGGTACTTCAGGTCCTCCAGCTCGCGCGACGACACGGCGCCTCGGGTGTGGAGCGTCTCGGCCTCGGCCACGCGGGCCAGCAGGTTGGCGACCTCAGCGTCGGCGCGCTCAGCGCCTGCGTCCAGCTGCACGTTGTCGATGACGGCCAGCAGCTCGCCGCGGCGGACGTGATCGCCCACGTCCTTGGCGATCGACACGACCGTGCCGGTGGCCTGGGCGGTGATGTCGGCCGAGGCGGCCGCTTCGATGGTGGCGCTCGTCAGCAGGCGATCGGCCACGTCGCCGACCGTGACCACCTGGGTCTGCACGACCGTGACGGGCTCAGGGGGCGCCTGGTCCTCGTCTTCCCCTTTGCCGCCCCAGGACGAACACGCCGCCAACATCCCGAGCGAAAGCAAGGCCCACCGCATGAAACCCTCATCCGGCGCACGCTGCGCGCCGGGCGCGACCTATTCGAACCACCGGCGTTGCGCCGCAGGCTTTACCCAGCGTGACGGGCGCACCACCGGATCGTCCAGCCTGCGGCGGTGGACGGTGGTAGGCTCCGCGCTCAGATTCGGGGCGCCCCATGGAACCCACACCCTCCGCCGTCGCTGACCTGTTCGCGGCGCTCGCACGCCACGGGCGCTTGATCGCCCGCGGCGACTTGGACGACAGTCGCCGCACCGGCATCGAGATCGGCGGGCACGTCGCCCACGTCGCGGGTCTGGCGGGCCGTCCCATGCGCACCCAGTGCGAGGGCCCGCCGCCTCGGCCGGTCGCGCTCGCCATGGCCAAGGCCCTGTTCAGCGTCCCGCACATGTCGCGCACGCTGTCGGTCTACTCGACGCGTCACGACGCGCCGCTGTTTGACGTCACCCCGTCCATGACCGACGCGCTCGGCCTGACCGCCACCGAGCTTGACGAGATCCGCACCGACGTCGACCTGCGCGTGTCGGGCGTGCTCAAGCAGACCCGCGCCCTGCACTGGCTCTGGCAGCGCGCCGGCAACCCGCGCCTGCAGCCGGAGGCGCTGTTCCACATGCTGTTCCCCGGCGCTGTGGGCGCGCCCGCGCAGCGCTTCACGCACCGCGGCTGCCGCCTGTACGCGCTGGTCGACGAGGACGTCCCGCCCCCCCGCGAGGCGCTCTACCTGCCCTGGCTGCCCGAGTCCGGGCGCTGGAGCTGCGTGCCCGACACGCACTTCGCGGCGCGCTTTGTCGACCCGGCCACCATCCGCAGCCTGTGCCGCGGCATCGGCGCGTCCGACGAAGAGGTCCGCGACATGCTGGACCAGATGGTCTGCACCGTGCCGAACGCCGACCACAACACCTTCCTCGACCACGACCGCTGGCGCGGCGAGGGGTGGGCGGCGCTGACCGGCCTCGGTCGCGCGCACCCGAGCGCCGCGTGGCTGTCCCTGCCGCTGGCCAGCGACGGCTTGCCGCCGGACGGCTGGATCTCCCAGGGCGAAGGCGGCTTGGCGCTGTCGGACGCCCGTCGTGTGTTCGACCGCCACGCCATGTCGCGCGTGACCATCATGATGCAGGGCCTGTACGCCGAACTTTGCGCGCGCCTGCTCCTGGGCGAGACCATCGCGCCCGACCGTCAGGCGGCGCTGTTCGACCTGGCCCCCTACGTGCAGCGCTGCCTGCAGCCCCTGCTCGACTGGGCTGCCGCGCCCGCCACCCACCGTGAGATCGCCGATCAGATCGGCGCCGACGTCCGGCACGTGGGCGCGGCGCTCGCCACGGTGCGCGAGGGCTGGCTCAAGGCCGCGCGCGCCAGCTGGGGCGGCGTCCCCACCGAGGAGCGCCCGTACACGGTGCAGTCCATCCTGGTGACCCACCTGGCCATCACCCAGGCCAGCCTGTTCCGCGCGTGGCGGATGGAGGCGGACAACCGCGCCCCGCACCACCGCGTGCTGCTGCTCTTCTTCGCGCACTACGCCGCCGCGGCCCCGGTGGGCCGTCTGTGGCGCCCGGAGAACGGCCGCCTGCCGCCGCCGGAGGACGTCATCGCCGAGTGGTTCTGGGGCACCTGGCAGCGCGTGCTCGCGGCGCGGGACGCGGACGGCGGCTGATCAGTCGCCCTTGGCGGCCTTGTTCGGCAGCTCGCCGCGGTCGGTCTTTCCCCACCACAGGTCCTCGCAGGCGCGGATGCTGTCGGCGGTGACCTCGGCCTTGCGGTCCTTGAGCTTGGGGCCCTCGGTCGCGGTGACGTCGGGCGCAAAGCAGGCCGTGTAGCCAGCGGGCGGGCGGCGGGTGTGGGCCATGCGCCACGCGCGGTCGGGGGGGATGGGCGTGCGCGCGACGACGTAGTCGTTCAGGCCCAGCTCATCGATCACCGCCACGTAGGGCAGCCGCCAGCCGATCACGCCCACTGAGCTGACCACGGTGACGGGGAAGGCGGAGGGGCCGCTGGCGTCCTCGGCCCAGTCGTCGGGGTCCGCGAACTCCAGGCTGTCGGGGCGCGACGGCATCATGCCGGCCTGGCTGATCGCGAACCACTTGTGCGTCTGCCACGGGGCGCAGATGCTCTGGTTCACCAGCCAGCTCTGGAATTCCTCGGCCACCCACACATAGGGCCACAGCGGCCAGAGCGTGCCTTCGATGCGCGTGTCGAGCCGGAAGATGTGGTCGCGGTCGGTGACGGCGCGCTGCGACGCCCAGTCGGTCCACGGCAGGATCCAGCCCGCGGCGGTGAAGCTGAGGAACATCACGACCTGGCGAGCGCGCGTGATCTGCGCGCGGTCGGCCAGCACGGCGAGCGCCACGAACAGCAGCGGCGGCAGGTGCGCGAACACACGAAACTCGAAGTGATCGCCGCCGGTGACCACCGTGTAGTACGCGATCTCCGCCATCAGCGTGAGCACCGCCACGATGGACGCGGCGTGCTCGCGGACGTTGTACGGGCCCTGCGTGCGGCGCGTGCGCCACGCCATGAACGCGACCGGCAGCCACAGCCACCACAAGTACTGCAGCGCGAACAGCGCCAGGTAGGTCAGGCCCGCCCGCGGCCACCACGCGCCCAGGGTCTTGGCGTAGTACGTGTTGGGCAGCCAGGCGCCGTAGGTCGCGTGACGCCACAGCAGGTGTGCGACGATCAGGAGCAGCGGCGTCAGGCCCACCAGGTCACGCCACTTGGGGCCGCGCCGCCACGCCTCGGCGGCGAACATCACGAGCGCCGCCGCCATGTAGAGCAGGCCATCCGGCCGCGTGAGCGCCACCAGCGCCGTGGTGCCCATCAGCGCGAACGGCCACGCGGCGCCGCGCCGCGCGTAGAGCGCGATCCACGTCCACAGCAGCACCAGGAAGACAAAGAGCGGCGTCTCCAGGCCCGACGTGGTCCAGGTCAGGAAGGTGCGGTTGGTGAGCACGCCCCACAGCACCAGCGCGACCATGCCCGCCCGCGCGCCCGCCCACGCGCGCCCGGCGGACGACCATGCCATGGCCGCCGTCAGCGCCACCGAGCCCGCCGCGAACACCAGGCTCACCGTGTTGGCGGTCGCCGGAGGGTCCTTTCCGGTGAGCGTCCAGATCGCGTCGAGCAGCACCACCCACAGGAAGCTCGTGTAGCCCTCGACCGGGCGGAAGGGCGGCGGGTTCCAGGTGTAGCCCCAGCCCAGGTGGCGGTTCCCGATGTAGCGGAACGCGATGTACGCGTCGTCGCACAGGAAGCGGAAGGTCCACCAGCCCGCGAACAGCATCACGGCGGCGACGGGCAGGATGATCCACAGCCACCGAGCCGACCGGTCGGTCGGTTGCGTGTCGTCCATGGCGTCCCCCCGCAGCGAGCGGCCCTTACCCCGCGGCGGAGCCTGACGCAGGCACGGGCCCGCCCTGAGCCGCGGCGAAGCGGGTCCACACGCCCTGCACAAACGTCTCCGCCTGCGCCAGGTCCAGGCCGTCGGGGTCGAGCGTGCCGTAGGTGAGCGATCCGAGCAGGAAGGTGAACGCCATCTCGGCCAGCGTGCCGTCGACGCCCAGAATGTCGGCCATGGCCGTCCGATAGCTCCGCAGCGCGGTCTGCACGTACGCGCGCGACGCGCTGCCCGGCTCGTGCCGGTAGACCTCGAGCGCCAGGCTCAAGAGCGCGCGCAGGTACTCGACGTTCTCGCGCAGGAACGCGAACAGCGCCGCGATGCGCGCGGGCACCGGCGCCTCCAGCGGCAGCTGACCCTGCACACGCGCGATGTCGCGGCGGGTGAGCAGGTCGAACATGGCGGCCAGGATCGACGGCTTGTCGGGGAAGTAGTGGTAGAGCGCGCCGGTGCTCACGCCCGCAGCCGCCGCGATCTTGCGCATGGTCGCGGCGTCGTAGCCGCCCTCGGCGAACAAACGGAAGCTCGCGTCGAGGAGCGCTTCACGCTGCTTGTCGTGATCGACGATCTTGGGCACCTGCGCCGCCTTTGCTCGGCTGGGCTGTAGCGTGCGCGTCGGCTCCGCTCAACGCGCCGGGGCCGCGATCGTCGGCGCGCTCTGCCGATAGGCACACCCTTTGCTTTGTGATTGGCGACGTCGGAGTTCCCATGACCTACGAGAGCATCCTCAAGGAGCTTTCGCTTCACGCGGTCAGACCAAACTTGGTCGACTACGACGCCGAGCGCCTCGCCTTCACCTGGGAGGGGGCGCGCAGCGGGCTCATCGGGCAGCCGGACGGCGGCCTGAACATGGCCGTGGAGGTCGTCGATCGACATGTGGACGGTGGCCTGGGCGACAAGGTGGCGATTCGCTGGATCGGTCGGACCGACCGGCGGCGCGAGCTGACCTACGGCGACCTCGCCGGGGAGAGCGCGCGGTTCGCCAACGCCCTGTTGGACCTTGGCGTCGGTCGCGGCGAGCGCGTGTTTCTGGTGTGTGGCCGCCTCCCGGAGCTGACGATCGCGCTGGTCGGCGGCCTCAAGCTCGGCGCGGTCGTGTGTCCGCTCTGCTGCAAGTCGAGCGCGGAGAGCGTTCGTCAGGACCTGCGCGCGGGTGACGCCGCGGTGCTGGTGACCACGCCGACGCTGTACCGAGAGCGCGTCGAACCGATCCGCGCCGCGGTGCCCACGCTGCGCCACGTGTTGTTGATCGGCGAGGACGGCGGGCCGGTGCCGCCCGAGGAGCTCCCGGCCGACACGCTGGATCTGGCGTCGCTGCTCGCGGATGCCAGCTCGACCTTTGACGTGCCGACCACCGACCCCCGCTCGCCCGCGCTGCTGCTGTTCACCAGCGGCGCGACCGGCGCGCCCAAGGGCGTGCTCCTGCCGCACGAAGCGATCGTCGTGCACCACACGGGCGCTTGGTACGCGCTGGACCTGCACCCCGACGACACCGTGTGGTGCACCGCCGACCCGAGCACGTTGAGCGGCGTCGCCTACGGCCTGCTCGCGCCGCTGTCGCACGGGCTGACGGTGGTGATGGATCAGGGTGACGTGGACGTGCAGCGCTACGCGCGGATCTTGTCTGAGGAGCGCGTGTGCGTGTGGGACACCACGCCCGCGGTGGTGCGCGCGATGATGCGGGCGAGCATGGAGACGCGCTCCGCGGGGCCTGCGCGTCACCTGCGCTTCGTCGCGTGCCATGGCGAGCCGCTCAGCCCCGAGGCCGTGCTGTGGGGGCTCGACACCTACGGGCTGGCGATCCACGACGGGTGGGCGCAGACCGAAGCGGGCGGCGTGTTGATCGCCAACTACGCGGGCGTCGAGGTGCGGCCCGGTTCGATGGGTCGCGCGCTCCCGGGCGTGACGGTGGCGGTGCTCCAGCGGGACGCAACGGGCGCGCTGGTGGAGGCGCCGTTGGGCGAGGACGGTGAGCTCGCCGTGCACGTGCCGTGGCCTTCGATGTCCTTGGGCACCGTGCGCGGCGCCACGACGCCGCCCGTCGTGGAGGGCGGGTGGTACCTGTCTGGCGATCAGGCCCGCATGGACGGGGACGGGTTCGTGTGGTTCCTCGGTCGCGCTGAGGACATGATCGTCACCTCGGGCGTGCGCGTGAGCCCGGTGGAGGCCGAGGGCGCGCTGCTCAGCCACGCGGCGGTCGCCGAGGTGGCGGTGATCGGCAAGCCGGACACGCACACTGGCCAGCTCCTCAAGGCGTTCGTGGTCCTCAAGCCCGGCTTCGAGGCGACCGACCAGATCCGCCGAGAGGTCTTGTCGATCGCGCGCACGCGCTTGGGTCCTACGGTGGCGCCTAAGGAGCTCGACTTCGTGCCCGCGCTGCCGCGCACGCGCACCGGGAAGATCTTGCGCCGCCTGCTTCGCGCGCGCGAGTCGGGCCTCCCCGAAGGTGACCTGTCGACTCTGGCGACGGACCAGACGCAGACGCGCGACCTGGTCGCGTAGGCGTCCGCGCGCGGGATCGCCGGATCGGGCAATTCACGAGGTCGATCGAGAGATCGAGTCGTCGGGACGTGGAACGCCCTCCAAATCCCGCGGAGGCGCCACGATGAGATGAAGGACGGTGCGCGAGGCCTTGCAAGCCCAGCCACCGTGCGGAGTCTCCGATGCGTCGTCCCCTCCTCCTCCTCGCTCTCGTCGCCTGCAACGCTCCCGTGGAGCTGCTGCCGACGGACGCCACCGAGGAGATCGTCGAGCCTCTCTCGCCGGACGCGGTCGACACCGCGACTGCTGCCGAGGACACCGACATGGCGCCCGAAGCGGTGGTCGCCGACCCGAGCGATGCGCCGCGGGTCGGCTCCATCGCCGCCGTGCAGGCCTTCGCGCAGGATCGCGTGCTGGTCGGCACGTTCGGCTTTGCCCCCAAGGAGCTCACCGTCCAGGGCCACACGCTCGTTCGCCGCGCCGCCTTCCAGCTGATCGACGGCGGCGTGTACGGTGTTCCGGACGGCCTGTCGCCGATGGACGTGGTGCAGTGGCTGCAGGCCTCGGGCGCGGTCGCCTACGCGGAGCTCGACTACGAGCGCCACGCGAGCGCGGTGAACGACCCCTTCCGCAAGAATCAGTGGAACCTCGACAAGATCGGCGCGGACAAGGCGTGGACCATGTCCACCGGTCTGGGCGTGGTGGTGGCGGTGATCGACACCGGCGTGGGCACGTCGCCCAACGACGGCATCACGCACCTCAACGCCGGCTGGGACTTTGTGAACAACGACGCCAGCGCCGCCGACGACAACGGCCACGGCACGCACGTCGCCAGCACCATCGGCGAGAAGACGAACAACGGCATCGGCGCTGCGGGCCTGGCCTACAACGCCACCATCCTACCGGTGAAGGTCCTGAACCAGGATGGTTCGGGCTTGACCTCCAACGTCATCCTCGGCGTCGAGTACGCGGTGTCCCACGGCGCGAAGGTGATCAACTTGAGCCTCGGCTCGACCAGCTCGTCGCAGGCTGAGGCCTCCGCGATGCAGGCCGCGAACGCCGCGGGTGTGTTCGTCGCCGCCGCGGCCGGCAATGACGCCGCCTCCACGATCAACTTCCCGGCGGCCGACCCCGGCGTCGTGTCGGTGGGCGCGACCGGCTACCGCAACACGCTCGCGCCCTACTCCAACAAGGGCGCCGGGCTGGACCTGGTGGCGCCTGGTGGCGACAACAGCGTGGACGCCAACGCCGACGGCTACAACGACGGCATCCTGGCCGAGACCAAGCTGTCGGGCAGCTGGAGCTACTACTTCTACGAGGGCACCTCGATGGCGTCGCCGCACGTGGCCGCCGCGGCCGCGATGCTGATGGCCAAGGGCGCGACGAACGTGCAGGCCGAGTCGATGCTCAAGAACAACGCCCTGGACCTGGGCACCGCGGGCGCGGACACGACCTACGGCGCGGGCCTCATCCAGGTGGACAAGGCGCTGACGGCGTGGACCGCCGCGCACCACCCGAACGTGGCGCCCACCGCGGTGGCGGGCGGCCCGTACACGTCGCGGGTCGGCGTGGCGCGCAGCCTGAACGGCGCGTCGTCGTCGGACGCCGACGGCTCGATCGCCCGCTACGCCTGGACTTTCGGCGACGGCGGCTCGGCGGTGGGTGCGGCGGTCTCGCACACCTGGACCACGGCCGGCACCTACACGGTCACGCTCACCGTCACCGACAACCTGGGCCTGACGGCCAAGGCGAGCACCACCGCGACGATCACCGCCTCCACCTCGTCCACCTGCGACTTCGCGGGCACGATCAGCACCACGCTCAACACCTTCCACAACCTGGGCACCGCGCCCACCGGCCGCGTGCTCGACGAGTACCTGCGCTGGACGACGACCTCGGCGGACCTGGACTTCATCCTGGAGACCGCGCCTGCGGGCACCTCCACCTGGACGGGCGCCACGGGCAGCTCGACGGCGGGTTCGGGCGTCGCCGAGCACATCACCTACACGGTGCCCTCGCGCCTGAACGGCGCGCAGTTCCGGTGGCGCGTGGTCCGCAAGATCGGCACCTCCACGTACTGCATCGGTCAGTGAGCGCGCGCGGCGTCCTCCCCCGATAGACGGGCGGCATGACGCTGCGCTTTTTAGCTGAGACCCGCGTGGACGCGCCCTGCGAGGCGGTGTGGTCGGTGCTCGCTGACCTGCCGGGTTGGTCGCGCTGGAACACGGTGTCGCCGGTGTCGCCCGCGGCGCTGGAGTTGGGTGCGCGGTGGACGCTCGCGCTGCACGCGCGCGGCGCGACGCGTCACGTGACGGTGCGCGTGGTGACGGTGGAGCCAGCCCGCGCGCTGGCGTGGCGCGGCGGCGTGCGCGGCCTGCTGGACGTGGTGCACGGCTTCACGCTGCGGCCAGACGGCGACGGCTGCGTGATCACCCACCACGAGACCTTCGTCGGGCTGCTCGCGCCGCTGGTGCCGCGGGTGCTCGGGGCGCGCCACGGTGACATGTACGGCGCGGTGAACGCGCGGCTGGTGGAGGCCGTGGTTTCCACCCGCCGCTGACGTAGGTGGCATGCGCGTTGCTCAGCTCCACTCCCACAGCAACACGAGTTGGAGACAGAGACACACCCACGAAGGCGCTTGATCCCGACGGGGGTTGGCGCGCGCAGGCTCGTGCCGCAGCGACGTCGCCGCGGTGACGCACTTCGACCGGTGCTCCCTTGGATCTCCACCCAAGGGAGGTCTACGATGGTCCCGAACCTGTCTCTCCGTGTGAGTCCGCTGGTCCTGGTGCTGGCGGCGACGTTTGCGCTGGCGGGCTGCAAGCCCGAGGATCCGGACACCAACCCGGACGCCGCGTGTGGCGACGACGTGGTGGACGACGACGAGCTGTGCGACGACGGCAACGTCGTGGGCGGCGATGGGTGCTCGGCGGACTGCCTGTCCGACGAGACATGCGGAAACGGGATCGTCGATCCGCTCACCATCGAGGTCTGCGACGACGGGGACGCCAACAGCGACACGACCGCCGACGCGTGCCGCACCAGCTGCGTGGAGGCGACGTGCGGTGACGGCGTGATGGACGCGGACGAGTCGTGTGATGACGCCGCCGCGAACAGCGACACCACGCCCGATGCCTGCCGCTTGAACTGCGCGCTGCCTGCATGCGGCGACGGCGTCACCGACGCCGAGGAGGCGTGTGACGACTCCAACCAGGACGACGGCGACGGCTGCAGCGCGACCTGTCAGCCAGAGGTCCCGCACATCGTCGCGACCGAGGTCTGGGAGGTCGGCACGCAGGGCACCGGCGACGCCCAGTTCGACAACGTGGGCGACATCGCGGTGGACGCCGACGGCAACGTCTACGCCGCCGACTTCGTGAACGACCGCGTCCAGAAGCTGGACCCCGATGGCAATTTCCTGCGGGAGTGGTCCTACTCGAACCCGATGGACATCGAGGTGGATGAGGTCGGGGACGTCTACGTGTGGGGCGATTGGGTGCTGCGCAAGTACGACGGCGACGGCGCATTGGTCGGCGCGTACAAGATGCTCAACAACTCGACGAACCTGAACAGCGCGAACCACTTCGCGGTGTCGAAGGTCGGCGACGAGGTGGCGACGGTCAACCTCTACGGGTCCGTGCAGAACCTCTCGCCGATGGGCACGATCGCGACGGCGGCGGCGCACGAGGTGCTGCTCACGACCAAGTCCACCGCAGACTACGTCGGGCAGTTCGGCGTGTTTGGCACGGAGCCGGGCCAGCTCACCAGCCCTTACACCGCCGAGTACGACAGCACCGGGCGCCTGTTCGTCTTCGACGTCGACCTCAACCGCATCGACATCTTTGACGGCGGGACCTTCGTGTCGGAGGCGCCGGTGGTGATGGCGCTTGAGACGAACACGGGGTTCGCGATCGACGCGCAGGACCGGATGTACTTCCGCCGGACCGGGACGGAGGTCATGGTCTACTCGGCTGACGGCGCCATCGCGAGCGTGTTTGCGGTCGCCAACGTGAACCCCACCTACTCGATCAGCGAGTACCTCGACGTGTGGAGTGACCCCGGCACCGGGGACACCTTCCTGTTCACGAACAGCGCGTACTCGATCCACAAGTACCAGCTGGAGTTCGTGTACTGGTAGGATGGGCCGCCCATCGGAGCGGTGATTCGCATGGGGAACGCAAAGCCCACGGGCGCCGACGCCGTCGACGCCCACCTCGCGGGAGTGGACGGGGCAGTACAAGGCGGGGGAGCCGGTGGGGGTCTGGGAGAGCTGGGACGCCGACGGAGTGCTCGTCAGCACCGAGCGGTGCTGACGGGCGGTCCGCGTAGGTCAGGCCAGTCGCGCGAGCAGCTCGCCGATCGGCAACGCCTCCACGCCTTGGCCGAGGGAGAACGCTTCGCGGATGGGCGCGACCACGTACACCTCGTCCAGGCCTAGGTCCTGACGGCAGACCCACGTGCCCTTTCCGACGGTGGGGGATGCGCTCGCCTTGCACTCGATCCCGACCCGACGCCCACGACGCTCCACGACCAAGTCGAGCTCGTCGCCTTTCGCAGTCCGGTAATACGCGCCTTGCCAGCCCTCAGACCGACCCAGGACTTGCTCGACAACGAAGCCCTCCCAGGACGCGCCGTAGACTGGGTGCCCGGCCATCGCGTCCAAGGAGTCCAGATCCAGCAGCGTGTGCAGCAGTCCGCTGTCGCGGAGGTACATTTTGGGGGACTTTACCAGCCGCTTCCCGACGTTCGCGATGAGCGGCGGGAGCGTGCGGAGCACGTAGGTCTGCTCGAGCATGTCGAGGTGGTGGCGGGCCGCCGTGTGGCTCTCGCCCAACGCGCGTCCGAGCGCGGTCAGGTTCAGCACTTGCCCGTGCAGGTGGGCGCACATGCGCCAGAACCGGTCGAGCGTGGCGGCGGGCACGCGAAAGCCGAGCTGCGGGATGTCTTGCGCAAGGAAGGTTCGAATGAACTGCTCGCGCCAGCGGAAGCTCGCCACGTCGTCCGACGCCAGCACGCTGTCGGGGAACCCCCCGCGCAGCCACAGCGCGTCCAGCGTGGCGGCGCCCGCGGGGACGAGCTCGTCCCACAGGAAGGGGGTGAGCTCCAGCAGCGACAGGCGCCCGGCGAGCGACTCGGACGACTGCCGAAGAAGCGACGGCGAGGCGGAGCCCAGCAGCAGGAAGCGGCCGGGGCGACGGTCCTCGTCGATCAGCACGCGCAGCACCTCAAACAGCTCCGGCGCCCGCTGGACCTCGTCCAGCACCACCAGCTCGTGCGCGTGGCGGCGGAGGAAGCTCTCAGGGTCCGTCAGCTTGGCGCGGTCGGACGGGCGCTCCAGGTCCAGGAGGATCGCTGGAGATCCGGTGCGTGCGAGCCGTTCGACTGTGGCGCGGGCGAGCGTGGTCTTTCCGCACTGGCGGGGTCCGACCATCGCCACCGCGGGAAGCTGCGCGAGGTCGCGATCCAGGAGGACTGAGAGGTGGCGAGGCTGGGGTTGGTGCATTTGGAATGGTTATCGTTCCATTTGCACGGGCGCTACATAGGTGGCGTCTAACCAAGTCCTTCCTGCGTGCGCGCCCCGCGCATCCACCGCCACACCAGCCACGCGCCGATCCCCAACCCGCCCACGTGCGCCGCCGCGTCCAGCCTGGGATCGACCAGCGACCAGACCACGTTCGCCGCCGCGAAGGCGCCCAGCACACGCACCAGCCAGCGCCGCTCGTCGTCGTCCAGGTCCGGCGCCCAGCGACCCCAGGCGATCGCCGCCCCGAGCAGCGCATAGGCCCCGCCGCTCGCGCCGTCGGTCCGCACCACGCCCGAGAGCTGCGACACCAGCCCGCCGCCCACCGCGCCGAGCAGGAACACCACCAGCCAGCGCTTGGCGCCAAGCCGGGTCTCCACGATCTGCCCGAGCGCCAGCAGCGCCACGACGTTGATCAGCAGGAACAGACCGCTCGCGTGCACGAACGGGCCCGTGACCAAGCGCCAGAGCTCGCCCGCGGCGACGCGCGCGCTGTCACGGTCGCCCAGCAGGACGCGCAGCTCGGCGGGGCGCTCGCCCACAAACGCCGCCCAGGCGTCGGGCACGCGGCGCGTGGACAGCGCCCACGCCCCGGTGGCGACGTGCACCGCGCACAGCACGGCCGACAGCGCCCAGGCTGCCGGCGTCGTGGCGCGCGGCGCGGGAGTCGCCGGCGACCCCTTCACACCGCGACCGCGAACTCGCGCAGGACGTCGTTGAGCGAGGTCTTGCGGTCGGTGCTCTCCTTGCGCTGGCCGATGATCAGCGCGCAGTTCACGCCGTACTCGCCGGCCGGGAACCGCTTGAGGCGCGTGCCGGGGATCACCACCGAGCGCGGCGGCACAAAGCCCTTGGTCACCACCTCGGTCGGGCCGCTGACGTCGATGATCATGGTGCTGGCGGTCAGCGTGGTGCCGGCGCCGATCACGGCCTCCTCGCCCACGCGCACGCCTTCGACCACGATGCAGCGGCTGCCGATGAAGGCGCCGTCCTCGATCACGACCGGCGTCGCGGACGGCGGCTCCAGCACGCCGCCGATGCCGACGCCGCCCGACAGGTGCACGCTCTTGCCGATCTGCGCGCAGCTGCCGACGGTCGCCCAGGTGTCGACCATGGTGCCCGCGCCCACGTACGCGCCGATGTTCACGTACCCGGGCATCACGATGCAGCCGGGCTCCAGGAAGGCGCCGTAGCGGACCGTGCCAGGCGGCACGACGCGGATGTTCTGCTCCACCAGGCGGGTCTTGAGGGGGATCTTGTCGTGGTAGACGTAGTCCCCGTAGGTGCCAACCCGCATCTCCATCATGCGGAAGTACAGGAGGATCGCCGACTTGACCCAGGCGTGGGTCACCCAGGCGTCGCCCACTTTCTCGGCCACGCGAAGCTTGCCGGTGTCCAGGGCCTCCAACACCGCGGCGACCGCGTCCTTGTCGAGCGGCCCGCCCGCCCACGACGCCTCGATCCGCGCCTTCAAGTCATCCATGCTGCCTCCGTGCAGCGCGCTATCGCGCGAGATCGGCGCGCACGAGCGCCGGTCACCCGATCCGCGACATCACCGCTTGGAGATCACGAACCAGGTTCCGGTACCCAGCGTGCGCGTCCGCGTTCCGACCCGCGTGTACGTCTGCGAGGATCGGGCGCAGGTAGTCCTCGTCCACGACGCGCCAGATCTGCGCCGCGTCCGCACGTGCCTCGACGAAGTGGACGATGGCCGGGGCGATGCGACGGTACTCGTCCACGTCCGGGTGGCCCGCGAGCGGCCCGTCGCGGAAGCGCCGCAGGGCGGTGAGCGTGGGCCCGTCGTCCGGCTCGCCGCGCGCCCGCGTCACGGCGGTGGTCAGGAAGCAACTCGCGGCAGGCGTGTACACGACCCCCGACGTGTCGACGAACTGGTTCATGGTGCACAGGCTGCTGCCCGTGGCGTGCGTGCAGGTGAGCGTGCCGTGCGTCCCGATGGCCAGGTTGTCGGGCAGCATGGTGGTGCCGGTGAACGCGGAGAGCGTTTGGCCGTCGTCGCACTTGACCTCGACCCGGTCTCTGCCGTCGCCAAACCCGGTGACCGTGCCCACGCAGTCGCGGGTGCCTGACGGCGCCGCGGTCGGTGGCGCCGCGGCCGGGGCAGGCGCGGTCGGTGGCGCCGCGGCCGGGGCAGGCGCGGGCGCGGGGTCGGGAACAGCGGCCAGCGGCTGGGCGTAAGCGGGGGCGGCTAGACCGAAGCACAACCAGAGTCGGGCCGAGCGAACGGGCATGGGCACCTCCACCGTCACGCTAGCACGAACCGTGGGCCTGCCGATGGGGTGGCGTTACCGGGGATGCCCTGGGAGCCTCCATGCCGCGAATCCTGCACACCGCCGACTGGCGCCTCGGGCGCGCCGTCCCCGCCTCGGCCGACGCCGACCTGGCCGCGGCGCGGGCGCGCCGGCTTGAGGTCGTGTCGCAGATCGCGGCGGTCGCGCACGCCGAGGGCGTCGGGCTGGTGGTGGTCGCGGGCGACGTGTTCGACGACAACCAGGTCTCAGGCCGCGTGCTGCGCGCCGCCGCCGAGCGGCTGGTCGCGTTCGCCCCCATCCCCGTGCTGCTGGTCGCGGGCACGTCCGACCCGGCCGAGCCGGGCGGCGCGCTGTCCCGCTTGGGCGCGGGCGTGGGTCCGCTGGCGCATGTGACGGTCGCGACCACCCGCGGCCCCGTCGCGCTGGCCGGGTTCACCGTCCTGGCCTGCCCGATCACCCGCCGCGCCGACCCCGACGACCCCACCCGGGAGGTGCCGGTGCGCGGCCCGGACGACGAGTCGATCCAGGTGGTGGTGGCGCACGGCGGCGCCTTGGGCGCGGGAGGCTCGGCCGAGGTGCTGTCCCGCGTGGATACGGCGGCGCTGGCCCGACGCGGCGTCGACTGGGTCGCGCTGGGCGACGGCCTGACCCACCGCCCGATCGACGTCCGCGCGGCGTGGCCCGGCTCGCCGGTGGCCGGGGCAGACGGCGGCGGCGAGGTGCTGATCGTCGACCTGGCCCGCGGTCAGGACCCGATCGTGCGCGCGGTGCGGGTCGACAGGTTGGTCCCGACCGAGGCCGCGGCACCCGAGCCCGTCCCCGAGGGCGACCCGCTGGGGGATCTGGCGGTGCCGCCCTACCTGGCGTCCGCGCTCGACGTGCTCAAGGCGGGCGACGCCACCGCGCTCGATGCGGCCGCGTGGCTGACCGGCCAGCTGGTGGAGGCGGCGCGATGATCCTCAACCGCCTGGCCCTCCGCAACTTCCGCGGCGTGAAGGACGCGCGCTTCGACGCGCTGTCCGAGAAGCTCTGCCTGTTCTACGGCCCCAACGAGTCCGGCAAGTCCACGCTGGTCGAGGGCCTGCACTTCGGCCTGTTCGAGAAGGCCAAGGGCGAGGCCGAGCACAAGCGCGAGGTCTGGTCGTGGGGCAGCGACGACGCGCCGGAGGTGGAGGTCAGCTTCACCGACGACAACGGCGAGACCTGGCACGTCCACAAGCGCTTCCTCGACCGGCCGTTCACCACGCTCGAAGGCCGCAACGTGGTGGCCAAGGACGCCGACGCCGAGGCCCGCCTGCGCGCGATCTTCGGCACGCGACCGGGCGGCAACCGCGCCATGAAGCCCGAGGAGCTGGGCATCTGGCCGCTGCTGTGGGTCCGTCAGGGCCAGTCCGGCACGCCCACGCGCGACGCGCTGGTGCCCGACGCCCGCGCGCTGCTGACCTCGTCGCTGGGCCAGCAGACGGGCGCGATGATCGCCGGTCCCTTGGGGCTCGCGGTCCGCACGCGCGCCGCGGACGCCTACGCCCGCTGGTGGACCCCCACCGGCAAGCGCAACGCCGCCCGGGTGGCGGTGGACGAGGCGTTCGAGGCCGCCGAGCGCGACCTGCTGGACGCCCGCGAGCGCTTCGCCGCCACCCGCCGCATGGCGGTGGACTTGGCCGACGCCGAACGGCAGGTGGGCAGCCTGGAGGGTCGCATCCGCGAGCAGCGCCTGCTGGTCGACGCGGCCGAGGCGCGGGCGCGGGCGGCGGACGACGCGTCGCGCGCTCTGGAGGTGGTGTCGCGCGAGCTGGTGCTTCTGCGGCAGGCCGAGGTCGAGGCCGACGGTCGCGCCAAGGAGCGCGCGAGCCTGGATCAGGCGTGGGCCGTGCTCGACGCGACGCTGGCCAAGGGCGAGGCGCGCGTGGCGGAGGCCGAGGCCCTGCGCGACGCCCGCGAGGTGGAGCGCGCCCGCGCGCGCACCGAGGCGGAGATCGCCGCGTCGACGGCGCGTCGTGCGCGCGAGGTGGTCGATCGGGTCACGCGTCGCGCCGAGCGTGACGGCCTGGCCGCCCGCGCCGACGAGCTCGCCGAGCGCATCACCCGCGCGTCCGCGCACGAGGCCGACGCGCGCCACGCGGTCGACGCGATCGACCGCATCCCCGTACGCCCGGACGATCTGACCCAGCTCGAAGACCGCGTCCGCGCACGCGACGTCGCCAAGGATCGGCTCGACGGTGCCTCGTCGCGCGTGGTGTTCACCGCGCTCCAGCCCACGACCATCGACGGCAACGCGCTGGCGGTGGGTGAGGCGCTGGAGGTGCGCTTCGAGTCGACCAAGCGCGTGGTGGTCGACGACCGCCTGGCGATCGAGCTGCGCCCCGGCGAGGTCGGCTGGGAGGACCTGGCGATCGCCTACGACGACGCGCGCACGCGCCTGTCGCGCTCGTTGCAGACGCTGGGCGTGTCGTCGGTCGGTGAGGCGCGCCAGCTGGTGGAGGAGCGCCGCGAGCTCGAGCGCCGCCGCTTTGAGCACCAGAAGGCGTTCGAGGTGCTGGCCCCGGGCGGCATCCTCTCCCTCCGCGAGCAGCTGGAGGCCGCCCGCGCGGCGATCGGCGCGGTGGACGACGACGGCGACCTGCCGTCGCTGGTGGAGGCGCGCGCGACCTGGGACAAGGCCGACGCGCGTGAGGTCGCCGCGTCGACCGCGGCGCGCGAAGCGGACGCCCGCTCCGAGGCCGCGCGGACCGCGTGGTCCGAGGCGCGCTCGGCGGTGCGGTCTGACCGCGAGAAGCGCGACGCGCTGGCCGGCAAGCGCAGCAGCCTGGCGGACGCCGGTTCGCTGGCGGTGGCCGCCGAGCGCGCCCGCGCCGCGCTGACCGAGGCGTCGGCCAAGGTGGAGTCGCACCGCAAGGCGTTCGACGCCGCGGGCGGTGAGGGCGCCACGCGCGCGGTGCGCGAGGAGCGCGCGGCGCTCCAGGCCCTGGTCGGCCGCCGCGACGCCGTGCGCGAGGAGATCGGCGGCCGTCGCGCCACGCTCGCCGAGCGGCTGGAGGAGGGCCTGCACGAGCGCGTGCAGGAGACCGAGGTCGCGGTGGAGCGCGCCCGTGCTCGCGCCGCACAAGTGGCCCACGAGGCCGAGGTGCTGCGCGTGGCCCACGAGGCGGTCGAGGACGCGTGGGGTCGTCAGCAGGAGCGCTTCGTCGAGCCCGTCCGCCGCGCGGTCGAGCGCTACGTCGGCCTGCTCTTCCCAGGCTCGTCTCTGGCGTTTGATGACTCTGGCGACGTGGTCGGCTTGCAGACGCACGGGGTGCTGGAGACGTTTGACCAGCTCTCCGGCGGCGCGCGCGAGCAGCTGGGCGTGCTGGTGCGGCTGGGGCTGGCGGAGGTGCTGGCGGGCGATCGGCGGCTGCCGGTGCTGCTGGACGACGCGCTCGTGAACTCGGACGCCAACCGGCGGAGCCGGATGGTGGAGGTGCTGCGGCGCGCGTCGGAGCGGCTGCAGATCTTGGTGTTCACCTGCCACGAGGAGGACTTTGATCGGCTCGGGGCGGCGTGGTTTGCGGAGGTGCGGGGGAGGCCGCCGCGGACGGCGTAGGGGGTGTCGCGCGCGGTGAGGCACCACGCGCGGTCACGCGCCGCGAGCGAGCGAACGGGCTCGGCCGCTCACTGACACGCGGCGCTGAAGAAGCCGCCGTTCGTGCAGTCGCCTTCCAGCAGGAACGCGTAGCGGCAGTCCCGGCTCCCCTGGCTCAGGGTGCTACACGCCGACGAGCACTGGCTCCCCGCGCAGCCCTCGTCGTGGAACAGCGCGCAGTAGGACGCGCAGGTGACCGGGCCTTCGTCCGCGGCGTCGTCGGCGGTCTGGCACGCGGACACCAGGGCGAAGACGCCCAGGATGCGCGCGGCGCGGAGCAAGGTCGGGGACACCGTGACGCGGGACGGGTTCATGGTGGCAACCTGGTTCGAGCGTGGTTGAGCTTGGCGGAGATCACCACACCCAGCCGTCATCGTTGTTTGACGAGGGTGCGATCTCGATGACGCTACCGGATGCGATCTGTGGGGTCGAATCCTTAAGCGCAGGATCGGCCACATCCTGCGCTTAGCGGGTCCCACTGAAGCAGCTTTGCCGGTTAGCGCGGCGTGCTCTCCCCGCCGCCGCCGCGCAGTCCCGGCGGCGGCGCGCTGAAGTCGCCCGGTGCCTCGAGCGCACACCGAAGCCGACGGCGACCGAGCCGCGTCGGCGTTACGGCGCCCAGAGGCTCTGAACATGACCGCACGTCGCTGGACCCGTCGAGAGGTGAACGGCGCGCTGTTGGGCGTGATCGCGGCGGCGGGGTGTTTGCCTCGCGGGAGCGGCAACACGGACGCCCCGCTCGACGACACGGACGCGCCCGTCGTCCCGCGCGGCGTGATCCTGATCACGGCGGACGACCTTGGGTGGAAGGACGTGGGCGCGTACGGGCTCACCACGGTGCCCACGCCCGCGCTCGACCGGCTGGTGGCGGAGGGCGTCACCTTCGATCGCGCGTTCGACGTCACCTCCACGTGCAGCTCAAGCCGCGCCACGTTCGCCACGGGCCAGTACCCGCACACGCACGGCGTCACGGGCCTGGTGCACCGAAACCCCGAGCTGTCGCTGCCCTCGACCACGCCCCACCTGGCGCGCGCCTTCCAGGACGCCGGCTTCTCCACCGCGCTCCAGGGCAAGTGGCACCTGTCCTTCGTCGAGGACGTGGAGGACTTCGGCTACGACACGTTCCTGGCCACCGACTTCGATCAGCTGATCCGCAGCGCGGACGCCGCCAAGGCGTTCCTTGAGGCGCATCGACGGGATCGGTTCTTCCTTGAACTCAACTTCATGCAGACCCACCGCGATCCGTTCTACGACAGCTTTCCCCAGGCGGAGGGCTTCGAGGTCTCCCCCGACGACGCGCACCCGCCCGCGTGGTGGGGCCTGCCCGACTGGCCCGAGATCCGCGAGGAAGTGGCGGGCTACATGAGCCGTCTCGCGTGGATGGACTCGCTCATCGGCGACGTGCTCCGCGCGATCGACGATCTCGGCCTCGCCGACGACACCCTCATCGTGTTCGTCTCCGACAACGGCCCAGCCTTCAGCGGCTGCAAGCTCACCCTCTACGATCGGGGTCTCGGCTCGCCGCTCATGGTGCGTTGGCCCCGCGCCATCACCCCTGCGCGAACGGACGTCCTGGTGAGCAGCGTGGACCTGGCGCCGACGCTGCTGGACCTGTTGGGGGTGCCCCCGCTGCCGAACATGCAAGGCCGATCGTGGCGGCCGTTGCTCGGGCTCGGAGGGAGCGAGGAGCCCCGAGACGCCCTCTTCGGCGAGATGGAGCAGCACGGCGGGCCGATCCCCGCGAGGTCGGTGCGGACGGACCGGTACAAGTACATCGTGAACTTGTCCGACCAGGCTTGGGGCATGGGCGAAGGCGACGGCGCCTGGCGAGAAGAGGTGGGGGCGCTGCCGGACCAGCACTTCGACGAGCCGCGAGCGCCTGAGGAGCTGCTCGATCTGGACGCGGATCCGCTCGAGCGGACGAACTTGGTGGGTGACCCCGCGATGGCGGCGGTGCTGGCGGAACTGCGGGATCGGCTCTGGACCCACCTCGCGGAAACGGACGACTTCAGGTTGCCCGAGGTGGTGGCGCTGGCGGGGTGACGTCGAACGGCTGCGCCCATCTCCGAGCCGAGCGCGCCTGCGAGGTCACCACCGTTCGCCTGGAGGTGCTTCCCCGTCCGTCCATTGGACACGACCCGCGCGTACGCCCGTGTAGCCCCGAAGCGGCTATCGGAGCGCCACCGCGATCCACCCACGAATCGCGGCGCACGCGTCGTCGATCGAGACTCGCGGTCCCCAGAACATCGGCTGGATCGCGTCGTGCGCACGTCGGATCGCCTCCCAGCGCGCGTCGTCATGTGGCGCGAGGGCGTCGTCGTCCGCGATCGGCATCACGACCAGCTGCTTCTGCGCCAGCATCTCGCTCGCGAGCGCTCGGACGTCGGCGTAGCCCACGAGCGGAGGGAGAGCGTCCGCGCTGAGGGCCAGTCGGGCGGCGTCCTCGTAGTGGCGCACGAAGGTCTGGGGTGCCGCCTTCTCGTTCGGGAAGCGACGATGGAGCGCGTCGAGCTTCTCCAGCAGGGTCACCAGCGGGTGGACGCACCGCACCCCGCGAGCTCCGTTGTCGTCGAACTCGGCGCCGAGCCCGGATGCGTCCACCTTCTCCTGGACCCACGACGTGATGTCGCGCGGGACGTGCGGCGTGACGCGCGCGCTCCCAATCTCCAGGAGGACGTGGCCGGAGACCTCGGCAGGCAGCTCTCCCGGGTACAGGCTCGGGTAGATCACGCGCAGGCTCGCGCCTCGCCAGGCCTTGTCCGCGCTCTCGACGTCGAGCGCGACCCGACAGTCCGGCACGACAAGCGCGCTCGCGAACGCTTCGAAGTAGTTCCGGCGCTCCGCGGTCGCGTTCGCGCCTTCGCTCTTCCAGCTCGACACGAGCGGCAAGGCGGTCACGGCGCCTGCCTCGACCTTCAGGTCCAGATCTTCGGAGAATCGCTCGATGAGGCCGAAGCCCTTGGACAGCGAAGTGCCGCCCTTGAACCAGACGTCGAAGCCGGCGACGGAGAGCGCCCACAAGGCGTGGGTGACCCAGTAGTCCTTCTCGACGATCGAGCGGCGCAGGCCCCTCTCGGCCGCGACGATCTCGATGAGGTCGGCGAACTCCTGGCGGTTCTGGTGGACGAACCTCACGGCGCCGCGCCCGCGCCCGCGCCCTCGACGAGCGTCTGCGTCGCCCGCGAGCCGAAGCGTCGGGCGAGCTCCACAAGACGCCCGCGATCGAATCGCCCGTGCGCCAGGGCGCGGCCGAGGGCCTCGGCGAGGTCCGCCGGTGACGCCGCCGCTTGGTCAGCGTGCTCGAGGAGGTCGATGACGAACCACTCCGCGGGCGGGTCCTCGGGGAAGGCCACGCGCCGAAGCAAGAAGCGACGGTTGCCGAACGTGAACGTGCCGGAGCGCTTGGTGTTGTAGACGAGCGGCACGGCGAACACCGCCGTGGTGCCGAGGCCCAGCGCGTTCCAGCGCTCCGGGCCGGTGAACACGAACGGCCCACCGTCGAGGAAGGCGCGCATGATCTCCTCGTCTCGCGGCGGCACCGGCCCGAAGCGGCTCTGACGGGGGTGCGCGAAGAGGCCGTGCGCGAGCGGCACCAGCGCTCCCCCCTCGACCAAGCGCCGGGCCAGGCGTGGCGTGTTCGCGCTCCACACGGCCAGATCGCGCGTGCGGTACACACGTCCTGGCACAAGGCTGGGGTGGGCGACAGCCACGGTGTATGAATCCTCCGGGAGAAAACATACGCCCGCTCGTCCCTGAGGGCAAGTCGGTCGGCCGTCCGGCATCCGCTCGGGACCCTGCGCGCCCGCCCGAAGTTGGCCGCCGACGGGGCCGCACGTCTTGCGACCTCGCATTCTATTAAGTAAGGAATCACAAATGAGGTAAGGATTTCCACCGCCACCGTCACCACCAAGGGCCAGATCACCATCCCCAAGGACATCCGGGACGCGCTCGGCGTGCAGAGCGGCGACCGGGTCGAGTTCTTCCTGCGGGCGGACGGCGTGGTTGAGCTGACGCCTCGCACTCGGGACCTGCTGTCCCTGGCCGGCATGCTCAAGTGGGACGGTCCGCCGGTGTCGGTGGAGGAGATGGACGACGCGATCGGCGCGCTGCTCGCGGCCGACGTCGGGGCGGGCTCGTGATCGCGTTGGACACGAACGTCCTGGTGCGCTTCCTGGTGGCGGACGACATGGCGCAGCACCAGCGGGTGGTCGCGCTCTTCCGCCGAGGGATCGCCCGCGGCGAGACCTTCTTCGTCGGCGACGTCGTGGTGGCTGAGCTGACGTGGGTGCTCCGAGCCGCGTACCGGTTCGAGCGCGTCCAGATCGGCGCCGCGCTGCGCGCGCTGCTCGAGGCCGAGCACCTCGTCTTCGAGTCGACCGACCTGCTCCGCCGCGCGCTCTTGCGATTCCAGGCCGGCTCCGCCGGGTTCGCCGATTGCCTGATCGCCGCGCGCGGCCACGAGGCCGGGTGCGCGACGTTGGTGACGTTCGACCGCGCGCTGCTTGGCCAGTCCGGCGTCGCCGAGCCCTGACGGCTGGCCCAGGTTGACGGAGCCCGGTGGTGCTCGCGGACGGAGAGGCGCCGGACACGCTGTTCCGCGCGAAGTCGCTGGAGGCTTGGACGCGGGCCTTTCCGGACCTGTGAACCGCGCCGCGGTCCGGGTACGAGGACGCTACGACGCTGGCGTGCGCCCTTGGTGGCGCCGTGCCTGGCGGCGAAGGGGTTCAGATGCCGCGTTCGATCTCGTGGATGGCGTGTCTCCTGACCATGGGATGCGCAGGTGGGACCCACGGTCCCGGCTCGGACACCGACCCAAACGCCACCGGCGACTCCGACGTGGCCTCAACGCAGGACACCGACCTGTGCCCGGACGGCACCACGGTGCACGAGGGCACCGCGATGGTGAACAACACGGACGACCTGGCGGCGCTGCGCTGCGTTCGGGAGATCACGGGCGCGCTGAGCGTGGAGCACACCTTGCTCACCAACCTCGACGGGCTGGAGGCGCTGGAGAAGGTGGGGGAAGGCGTGCGCATCGACGCGAACGTGGATCTGGTCTCGATCGAGGGGCTGCGGGGGCTGAAGAGCGCGGGCGATCTGTCGATCGACAGCGCGCTGTCCCTGACCTCGCTGGCCGGGCTGGAGCACCTCAGCACGGTCCGAAGCGTCGCCATCGGCCGCAACCCGGTGCTGGTGTCCGTCCAGGCGCTCGCGTCGATCTCGCACCTCGAAGGCGGCCTGAGCGTGGTGGGGAACTACGCGCTGACCTCGCTCGACGGGTTGCAGGGGCTCACCGCGATTGACAGTGACCTCCAGATCGCGATCAACGCCAACCTCGGGTCGATCGACGCGCTGGATGGGCTGAGCTCGCTGGGTGGGGTGCTGTCCGTGTTCAGCAACCCGTTCCTCTGTCCGTCGGACGTGGACGCGCTGGCGACGCGGCTGGGCACGTCCTGCACCGACTGCGTGGACAACGGGCCCGATCTCCGAGACTGCGCGCCGGCCGCGCGCTGATCGGAGCTGGCCGCCCCGCCGTGCCTCGCGGCCCGGCGTCACTGAGCCCTGACTACTTCGCCGCCCCTTCCACCAGGTGCGGCCCCGCAGGCGGCGCCTCGTGGTCGTGGCTGTGGTGCTCGTCCTCGCGCTTGTGACGCGCGGTCCACTTGTCGAACCACAGGTAGACGATCGGCACGACGACCAAGGTGAGCATGGTCGACGTGATGACGCCGCCGATGATCGCGATCGCCATGGGCGCGCGGAACTCGGAGCCGGGGCCCTGGCCGGTGGCGGTCGGCATCATGCCCAGCACCATCGCGGCGCTGGTCATGAGGATGGGGCGCAGTCGGCGGGGGCCTGCCGTCATGATCGCATCGATCGCGTCGGCGCCTTCGTCGCGCAACGTGTTGGTCAGGTCGACCAGCAAGATGGCGTTCTTGGTGACCAGGCCCATCAACAGGATGATGCCGATCATGGCCGACATGCCCATGGTGTAGCCGGACAGGAACAGACCCAGCAGCGCGCCGACGATGGCGAGCGGCAGCGACACCATGATGGTGAACGGGTGCAGGAAGCTCTCGAACTGGCTGGCGAGCACGATGTAGACGAAGATGATCGCCAGCAGCATGGCCACGCCGAACGCCTTGTTCGTCTCGGCCATGCGCTCGGCCTCACCGCCGAACTTGGTGGTGTAGCCGGGCGGCAGGTCCATCTTGGCGATGCCCGCCTGAATGTCGGAGACCACGTCGGACAGCGGCCGCAGCGCGACCTCGCCGGTGATGGTGATCTGACGCTGGCGGTCCTGGCGCTCGATGGTGGACGGGCCGGTGCGGTTCTCGAGCGTGGCGATCTGGCGCAGCGGGACCAGGCCCGTCGGCGTGGGGATCAAGAGCCCGGCGAGCGCCTCGCGGGAGTTGCGGTCGGCCTCGCTGAGCTGGACGCGCACGTCGATGTCGTCCTCGCCGTCGCGAAAGCGGGTGGCGACGTCGCCGACCACCGCGGAGCGGACCGACATGCCGAGCCCGCCGCCCGACAGGCCGACCGCGGAGGCGGCGGTGCGGTCGATGCGGGCGCGCAGCTCGGGCTGGCCGGGCGCGTACGTGCTGGAGATGTCGGCGGAGCCCGGCGTGGCGCGGACCATCGCCTCGATCTTGGAGGCGGTCTCGGCCAGCGTGGCCATGTCCGGCCCGCGCACCGACAGCGCGATGGGCGACTCACGGACGTCCATGTCGCCGTCGACCATGCCGGCCTCGGCCAGGCTGAACTTCACGCCGGCGAACTTGGCGAACTGCTTGCGGATGTCCGCCATCATCTGGTTCTGCGTGCGGTCGCGCTCGCTCTTGGGCACGGCGTTGACGCGGATCTTGGCGCGGCGGGCCTCTTCGTTCACGCCGACGGTCGCGTAGACCAGCTGCACGTCCTTGTCGGCCTGCAGCATGCCCTCCATCTCGGTCACCACCTTGGACGTGGCGTCGAGCGACGAGCCCGCGGGCAGGGTGACGGCGATGCTGAACTGGCCGCGGTCGGGCTTAGGGAAGAACTCCATGCCGGTCAGCGCGACGGTGGCGACGGACGCGGCGAGCATGACGACGGACGCGAACAGGACGGTCTTACGGTGGCCGAGCGACCACGCGAGCATGGTGCGGTAGCCCTCGTCCATGGCGTCGAGCATGCGGCGGATGTTGCGGGCGACCACGTTCTCCGTCTCGCGGACGTTCGGGTCGTGCTGCTTGACCAGGCGCGCCGACAGCATCGGGTCGAGCGTGAAGGCCACGAACAGCGACACCAGCACGGCGGCCGAGATGGTCAGTGCGAACTGCTTGAAGAACTGGCCGATGATCCCGCCCATGAACGCGACGGGGATGAACACGGCCAAGATGGTGAACGTGGTGGCCATGACGGCCAACGCGATCTCCTTGGTGCCGTTGCTGGCGGCCAGCATGGGCGGCTCTCCGGCCTCGATGTGCCGGTAGATGCTCTCGCGGACGACGATCGCGTCGTCGATGAGCAGGCCGATCGACAAGGACAGGCCGAGCAGCGTCATCATGTTGAGCGTGAAGCCCGCCACGTACATCACCGCGAACGTGGCCACGACCGACGTCGGCAGCGCCAGCGCCGAGATGAACGTGGAGCGCCAGTCGAGCATGAAGAAGAAGATGATCGCGATGGCGGCCAGGCCGCCGATCACCAGCTCCTCTTCGACCTGGTTGGCGTTCTCGCGGATGAACACCGACGAGTCCGACACGACGGAGAGCTTGGCGTCCGGCGGCAGCGCGGCGCGGGCCTTGTCGAGCGTGGCGTACACGCCGTCGGCCACGGCCACCATGTTGGTTCCGCCCTGCTTGAGGACCTCCAGCGACACGGCCTCCTCGCCGTCCACGCGGATGATCGTGCGGCGCTCGGCGGTGGTGTCGAGCACCAGGCCGACGTCGCGCACGCGCACGGTGGCGCCCTGCGCCTGGCCGACCACAAAGTCCTCGATCTCGGCGGGCGTGCGGACGGTGCCGACCACGCGCAGCGACGTCTCCACCGAGTCCTCGTCCAGGCGACCGCCGGGCACGTCGAGG
>CAIOSP010000194.1 GCA_903861005.1 uncultured Pseudomonadota bacterium | reverse complement strand
CCGTGGCAGCGCACGCGCTTCTGGGTGCCGCGCGTCGCCGAGGAGGGTGAGGCGACCGTTCCGGGCGCCGCGCAGCTGCACCGCCTGACCTGGGTCGCGCATTCCACGCGCGTGAACGTGTCGGGTCCGTGGACACTGATCGCGGACCGCGGCGGCGTGGCGTTGGCGGTCGCCGAGTCGCTGCGGGCGCATGGTCAGCAGGTGAGTCTGGTCGATGCGCTGGGTGAGGCGACGGGCTGCGTCGTCGACCTGCGCCCGTGCGACGGCGCCGACACGATCGACGATCCGACCCTGCGCGCCGCGTTCGAGCTGGTGCGGCCGGTGGCGTCGCGTCAGGGGCGCCTCTGGGTGGTGACGGCCGGGGTGAGCGAGGGCCGCTCGCTCGCCTCGGCGGGTGTGGTCGGCCTGATGCGGGGCATGGCGCGCGAGCTGCCGGCGGCGACCGGCGGTTGGATCGACGTCGTCGATGTCGTCGGGTTCAACGCGTTGGACGCGGCGCGGGTCGCGGACGCGCTGGTCGACGGCGAGACCCAGCTTCGTGTGCTCGGCGGCGTGGTCGAGCGGCCGTCGCTGGTCGTGGATGAGGGTCGCCCGATCGATCGCACGCATGGGACCTGGTGGATCACCGGCGGGCTCGGCGCGCTCGGCCTGCACGTGGCGCGCGCGCTCGTCGTGCTGGGCGCGGAGCGGCTGGTGCTCACCGGTCGAACTGCGCCGAACGCGGACGCGGCGGCGGCGCTGGATCGCCTGCGGGCGGACGTCGCGATCGACGTGCGCCTGGCGGACGTCACCGACCCCGACGCGGTCGCCGCGATCGCCGACGAGCTCGGCGCCTCGCTGGTGGGCGTGGTCCATGCCGCCGGCGCGCTGTCCGACGCGACGCTGCGCGACAGCGACTGGGCGCGCTTCTCCGCCCCCATGCCCACCAAGCGGCTGGGTGCGTGGAACCTGCACCGGGCGACGTTGGGTCTGTCGCTCGAACACTTCGTCCTGTTCTCGTCGGCGGCGGGGACGTTCGGGTGGACGGGGCAGGCTGGCTACGCCGCCGCGAACACCGCCCTCGACGCGCTGGCGCTGTACCGCCGCGCGAAGGGGCTGCCGGCGACCAGCGTGGCGTTCGGGCCGTGGTCGGGCGCGGGCATGGCGGACGCGCGCGTGGCGGACGCGATGGCGACGGTGGGCATGCGCGCGCTGTCGCCGCAAGACGCGCTCGGCGCGCTGCGACGCGCGCTCGGCGGCGGTCACGCGACGTGGGTGGCGTTGGATCTGGACGCGGCGACCTGGGCGCGCTCGCAGCCGAGCTCGGCCTCGCTCGTTTCGTCGCTGCTGCCGACAGAGGCGGCGGCGTCGACCTCGCCGCTGGCCCGCCTGCCGCTGCGCGAGCGCACGGAGCGGGTGGTGGAGGCGGTGCGCGCCACCGTGGCGTCCGCGCTCGGTCACCCCGACGGCGCCGCGCTCGACGGGTCGCGTGGCCTGTTCGACATGGGCCTGGACTCGCTGATGGCGGTGCAGGTGTCGCGCGGGCTGGCGCGCCGCACCGAGCTGGTGGTGCCCGATACGATCGCGTTTGACCAGGCGTCGATCGACGCCTTGGTGGCGTGGGTCCTGGCGCAGCTGGCCGACGCGGTCACGCTGGACGACGCGCCCGCGGCAGCCGGAGGGGACGAGCCGATCGCCGTGGTGGGCATGGGCCTGCGGATGCCGGGTGGCGTGGCCGATCCGGACGCGTTCTGGTCGCTGCTCGCCGACGGCCGTGACGCGATCGTGCCGGTGCCTGCGGATCGCTGGGACGTGGACGCGTGGTTCGACCCGGAACCCGGCGTGCCCGGTCGCCTGTACGTACGCGAGGGCGGCTTCCTGGGCGACGTCGCCGGGTTCGAGCCGGGCGTGTTCGGCATCTCGCCCAAGGAGGCGTCGCGTTTGGATCCGCAGCAGCGGCTCCTGCTGGAGTGCACCTGGGAGGCTTTGGAGCGCGCGGGCGTCGCGCCCGACAGCCTGCGCGACACGCCCACCGCCGTGTTTGTGGGCATCGGCGGGCACGACTACGAGCGCGTGATCGAGCGCGCAGGTCCAGCCGACGCCGACGACGCGTACACCGGCACCGGGAACGATCCGGCGTTCGCCGCGGGGCGCATCAGCTACGTGCTGGGCGCGCGCGGGCCGGCGCTCTCGCTCAACACCGCGTGCAGCAGCAGCCTGGTCGCCACGCACCTGGGCGTGCGTTCGCTGCGCGCGGGCGAGAGCAGCCTGGCGCTGGTGGGCGGCGTGCGGCTGATGCTGTCGCCCGAGGAGACGCTGCGGCTGTCGGCGCTGCGCGCGCTGTCGCCTGGGTCGCGGTGTCGGACATTCGACGCAGACGCCGACGGCTACGTGCGCGGCGAGGGCTGCGGCGTGCTGGTGCTGGAGCGCTTGTCGGACGCGCGCCGTCACGGCCACCCCGTGCTCGCGGTGATCGCCGGGTCGGCGGTGAACCACGACGGCGCGTCGGGCGGGCTGACCGTGCCAAGCGGATCGGCGCAGGTCTCCCTGCTGCGCGGCGCGCTGGCGGACGCGGGCCTGCGCGGGGACGACGTCGACGTGCTCGAAGCCCACGGCACCGGCACGCCGCTCGGCGACCCCATCGAGCTGAACGCGATCGGCAGCGTGCTCGGCGACAGGACCGGCGCGCGACCGCTGATCGTCGGATCGGTCAAGACGAACGTGGGCCACCTGGAGCTGGCCGCAGGCGTCGCGGGCCTGATCAAGGCCGTGCTGTCGCTGCAGCACGACGCGGTGCCCGCGAGCCTGCACTTCCAGACCTGGAACCCGCGCGCCTCGCGCGACTTCCCGGTGACGGTGCCCACGCACACCACGCCCTGGCCGCGCGATCACCGGCGCGTGGCGGGCGTGAGCGCGTTTGGGCTCTCGGGTACGAACGCGCACGTGCTGCTGGCGGACGCGTCCGATCGGCCGCCGGAGCGCGCGCCTTCGCCGGGCGCGCAGCCGATCGTGGTGTGGTCTCGCACCGCCGAGGGCTTGGCGGCGAGCGTCGAGGCGCTGGCCTCCTGGCTGGACGCGCACCCGGACGCCGCGCTGTCGGACGTCGCGTGGACGCTCGCTGTTGGGCGCGCGAAGCAGGCGCACCGTCGTGTGGTGGTGGCGTCGACCGCGGCGGAGGCGGCGTCCGCGCTGCGTGCGGGCGTGGGTCACAGCGGTGCGGTGTTCGCGGGGGCGGTCGCGCCGCGCACGGCCTTCTTGTTCACCGGCCAGGGAGCGCAGTCCGCGGGCATGATGCGCGGGCTTTACGAGCGCTTCCCGGTGTTCCGCGACATCCTCGATCGCTGCGACGTCGCGATGCGCACCCTGCGCGGCGAGGGCCTGCTGCCGGTGCTGTTCCCGACGGCGTCTTCGCCGATCGGCGAGACAGCGTGGACCCAGCCCGCGCTCTACGCGGTGGAGGTCGCGACCGCCGCGCTCTGGCAGTCGGCGGGCGTGTCGCCCTCGCTGCTGATCGGGCACTCGGTCGGTGAGCTCGCGGCGGCGACGGTCGCGGGGCTCTGGTCGATCGAGGACGGCCTGGCGGTGGTCGAGGCGCGCGGTCGCCTGATGCAGTCGCTCCCGCGCGACGGCGCCATGGCGGCGATCGGCGCGGACGAGGCCACGGTGCGCGCGGCGATCGCGGCGGGCCAGGACGTGGAGATCGCGGCGCTGAACGCGCCGGAAGAGACGGTGATCTCCGGCGCCGTCGGCGCGGTGGACGCGCTGGTGGCGGCGTTCGCGGGGCGCGGCGTTCGTGCGGCGCGGCTGGAGGTGTCGCACGCGTTCCACTCCCGCCGCATGGAACCGGTCCTCGACGCGTTCGAGGCGGTGGTGCGCGCCGCGCGGCGGCAGACCCCGCAGCTGCCGGTGCTGTCGAACCTGACCGGCGAGCCCGAGCGCGAGGCGCTCGTCGACCCGAACTACTGGGTACGCCACATCCGGGAGGCGGTCCGCTTTGCGCCGGCGATCCGACGCGCGGTCGCGGAGCGCGTCACCGTGTTCATCGAGGTCGGTCCGCACCCGGTGCTCACCACCGCCGGCGCGCGCGTGGCGTCGGATCCTTCGCTGATCTGGCTGTCGTCGGCGCGGCGCGGACAGGCGGATGTGGCGACGCTCCTCGACGCAATGGCGCGGCACCACGCGGTGGTGGGCGACGTGTCGTGGCGGGCGCTGGCGGGCGGCACGGCGCCGCAGATCCTGCCGCTCCCGACGATCGCCTGGCAGCGCACGCGTCACTGGATCGGCGGCGCGGCGTCGCCGGCGGTGCCGTCCGCGCCGACGCTGGTGTGGCGTTGGACCACGGCGTCCCCCTCGACGCCTGCATCGGGCCCGGTGTGGGTGCGCGGTGCGGGCGCGTGGACGGACGAGGCGGCGACGGCGTTGTCGGCGCGTGGCGTCACCGTGCTGCGCGGCGACGCGCCGCCCGCCGACGCGCGCGTGGGACGCGTGGTGTGGGTGGTCGAGCCAACTGATCCGCACGCGACGTTGGCGGACCGCCTCCGCGCGTCGCTGACGCCGCTGCTCGCGTGGCTCGCGCGCCCCGACGTCGCCAGCGGCCACGCGCCGATCGTCTGGCTGACCGGCGTCGCTGATTCGGACCCCGTCTCGACCGCGGTGGGCGCGCTCGCGCGGGTGGTGGGGCTGGAGCAGCGAGCCCGGTACGCTGGCGTCGTCGAGCGCGTGGGTGAGGTCGATCCGGCGACGCTCGCGGACGCGCTGCTCGACCTGCGTGAGGACCGTCAGCGGGTGCAGGGTGCGACCCGGCAGGTCGCGCGCCTGGCGCCCGCGCCCGCGGCGACGTCGACCAAGCTGACCGGCGCGGTGCTCATCACCGGCGGGCTCGGCGCGGTGGGTCTGGCGATCGCGACCCGCTTGGTGGCCGACGGCGCCAAGGTCGTGGTGCTCAACACGCGCCGCGCGCCGGGGCCCGACGCGCGCGCCGCGATCGACGCGCTGCGCGCGCGCGGGGCCCGCCTGGAGATCGTGCTGGGCGATGTGTCGGACGCGGCGGACGCGCGGCGGATCGTCGACGCGGCGGGTGAGTTCGGGCAGACGCTCGGCGCGGTGATCCACGCGGCGGGTGTGGTGGACGACGCGAACGTGGCCTCGCTCGACTGGTCGCGCGTGGCACCCTCGCTCGCCGCCAAGGCAGACGGCGCGCTCAACCTGGCGAACGCCACGTCCGACGCGGTGCGGCTGGTGTTTGTGTCGTCGGCGACGGCGTGGCTCGGCGCGCACGGGCAGGGCGCCTACGCGATCGCAAACGGCGCGCTCGACGGGCTCGCGGGCGCGCTGAGGGGCCAGGGCCGCGACGCGACGAGCGTGGCCTTCGGTCCGTGGTCCGGCGCGGGCATGGCGGCGCGACACGCCGACGAGATGACGCGCCGCGGCATCCGGCTGCTGGCGCCGACCGCCGCGGTGGAGGCGCTGACGCGCGCGTGGTCGGGTGGTCCGGCGTCGGTCGCGGTGGCGGACGCCGACTGGTCGACCTACCGGCGCGTGTTCGACGGCGGCGCCGCGCGCGCGATGCTCGACGTGCTCGCCCCGCCGGTCGTCGAGTCGGCTCCCGTCGCTCCTTCCGCGGCGAACTCGCTCACGCCCGATCAGGTGCGCGCGATCGTGCGCGCCGCGGTCGCCAAGGTGCTCGGCTTTGACGACGCGTCGCGCGTGGACGCGGAGGTGGGCTTCTTCGAGCTGGGCCTCGACTCGCTGATGACGGTGGCGCTCGCGGATCAGGTCGCGCGTCAGGTCGGCGTGCCGCTGTCGCCGGGCGCCACCCTCGATCACCCCACGGTCACGCGGCTCACCGCGCACGTCGTCGCGCGGCTCGGTGGGCATTCGATGACCGCGCCGGTCGTGCTGCGCGCGCCGACCCAGGAGCCGATCGCGATCGTCGGCATGGCCTGTCGCTTCCCCGGGGCGCCGGACGTCGACGCGTTCTGGGACCTGCTGGTGAACGGTCGCAGCGCGGTGGGCGAAGCGCCGCGGTCGCGCTGGCCCGACTTCGACGCGCTCTACGATCCAACTCCGGGCACACGCGGCAAGACCTACACCCGCGCTGGCGCCTTCCTCGACGACATCGAGGGCTTTGACCCGCTGTTCTTTGGCCTGTCGCCGCGCGAGGCGGAGGCGATGGACCCGCAGCAGCGCCTCATGCTGGAGGTCGCCTGGGAGGCGATGGAGGACGCGGCGGTGGGCCTCGGTCCGCTGGCGCAGTCGCGCACCGGCGTGTTCGTCGGCATGGGCGCGAGCGAGTACGACGCGCGGTTCGCGCACCCCGACGGATCGGCGAGCGACGCGTACGCGGGCACCGGCAACGACACCAGCTTCGCCGCGGGGCGCATCGCGTTCCACCTGGGCGTGCGTGGCCCGGCGATGACGGTGAACACGGCCTGCTCGGCGTCGTTGGTCGCGCTGCATCTGGCCTGTCAGGCGCTGCGCGTGGGCGAGTGCGAGCTGGCGATCGCGGGCGGCGTGAACCTGATGGTCGCGCCCGAGAGCCACGTGCGGCTGGCGGCGCTGCGCGCGCTGTCGCCTACGGGCCTGGTGCACGCGTTCGACGCGGCGGCGGACGGCTACGTGCGCGGCGAGGGCGCGGGCGCGGTCATGGTGGCGCGCCTGTCGGACGCGAAGGCGCGCGGGCTGCGGGTGCTGGCGATCGTGCGCGGATCGGGCGTGAACCACGACGGGCCGTCGAGCGCGCTCACCGTGCCGAGCGGGCCCGCGCAGACCGAGCTGCTGCGCGAGACCTGGGCGCGCGCCGGCGTGACGCCGGACGACCTCGGCTACGTCGAGGCGCACGGCACGGGCACGCGCCTGGGCGATCCGATCGAGCTGACGGCGTTGGCCGCGGCGCTGGACGGTCGCACGCGGCCGCTGCCGGTGGGCTCCGTGAAGACCAACGTGGGCCACCTGGAGCTGGCCGCGGGCGCGGCGGGGCTGATCAAGGCGGTGCTCGCCCTGCAGCACGGGCTGATCCCCGCGCACCTGAACTACGCGACGCGCAACCCGCTGATCCCGGCCGACCTGCCGATCACCATCCCGACGTCGACCACGCCGTGGACGGGCGCGCGGGTGGCGGGCGTGAGCAGCTTCGGGCTGTCCGGCACGAACGCGCACGTGGTGATCGAGGGCGTGGACGCGCTCGCTCCGACCAGCGCGCATGGGATCGCGGCGGTGATCCCGCTCGCCGCGAGGACGCAGGCCTCGCTGACGGCGCTGGCCTCCAAGGTCGCGGACGTCGCGATGACGGTGTCGCTCGCGGACCTGTCCCGCACGGCGTTGGCGGGGCGCGCGAGCGGCGTGTTCCGGCTGGCGGTGGTGGGCGAGGACGCGGCGGCGATCGGACCGTCGCTGCGCGGCGAGTCGCGTGACGGTCGCTTTGAGGGGGAGGCTCCGCACGAGCCGCCCAAGATGGCGTGGGTGTTCTCCGGGCAGGGTGCGCTGGGCGGCGCGGCCGAGCTGCTGCGGAACGATCCTGGCTTCGCCGAGGCGATCGACGCGCTGGACCGGGACCTGGCGTTCGAGCTGGGCGGATCGCTGCGCGCGGCGCTCGCGAGCGGGCAGGGGGTGGAGCGTCCGGAGCTGGCGGCGGCGGCGCTGACGGCGTTCCAGGTGGCGATGGCGGCCCGGCTGGAGGCGTGGGGCCTGCGCCCGGACGTGGTGCTGGGGCACGGTGTCGGCGAGATCGCGGCGGCGGTGTCGGCCGGGGTGCTGTCGGGCGTGGACGCGGTGCGGTTCGCGGCGGCGCGGGCGCGCGCGTTGGACGCCACCACCCCGGGTCGGATGGTCGCGTTGCGCGTGGGTGAGGCGGCGGTCCGCGCGGCGATCGGCGGACGCGTGGACGTGGACGTGGCGGCGGTGAACGGCGCGGAGGCCGTGGTGCTGTCGGGTTCTGAGGCGGGCGTGGCGGCGGTGGTCGCGGCGCTGGGGGCGGTGGACGCCATCCCGCTGTCGGACCTGCGCGGGCTGCACTCGCCGCTGGTCGACCCCGCGCTGGACGCGCTGCGTGCGGCGGCGGGGCGGGCGCGCCTGTCGCCCGCGGCCCGTCCGCTGGTGGTCTCAGCGACGGGGCGGGTCGACGCGATGGCGCTGGCGACGCCGGACGGCTGGGCGACGTCGGCCCGGTCCACGGTGTGCTTCTCCGCGTCGCTGGCGACCGCGGTCGACCTTGGCGCCACGCTGCTGGTGGAGATCGGCCCGCAGCCGCAGCTGCTCGGCATGGTTCGTCGCGCGATCGACGCGCGCGGTCGGGTGCTGGTGGGCGTCCACCGGTCGGACCGCGGCTGGGCGACGCTGCTGGAGACGCTCGCGCACCTCTGGGTTCGCGGCGCGGCGGTCGAGTGGGAGCAGGTTCCACGGCCGTTGGGCGGGCGCCGGGTCGCGATCCCGACGACCCCATTCAATCGTCGACGGACGTGGATCGGAAGCTGACAGGTCTGGCGGGTTCGGGACGCGATGTGACACGTCAGTCCCGGCGTTGGCGCCTACATATGGGGCACGGGGTACGGCAGCGTGCTTCGAACTGACCGACTCTCCGAGCCACACGTTCCCCCCCTGGCGTGTCGGCACGGGGAGTCGGCCCTGTTCGTTGCCGTTCGAAGTGACCGTTCGCGACAGGTTGTGGTCACCGTCCGCATAGTGCTTAGTGCGTGGACGGAGTGTGCTGCTTGAAGATGACTCGGTTTGCGTGGGTGTTGATCGCGGGCATGATGGCGTGCAAGGACGCCGGCACGGGCAAGGACTCGACGGACGCGACGTCCGACACGGATCCGGTGACGGACACGGATGTCACCGGCGGCGGTGGTGGCGGCGGCGGCGGCGGCGGCGCGGGTGGTCACCATCCGGCTGGGTACGCGGACTCCGACGTGCACGGCCACGACGCGAAGTTCCAGGTTGAGACCTGCATCAACTGCCACGGCGCGGACCTGACGGGCGACGGCGACGCCGTGTCCTGTGACTCCTGTCACGAGGACGGCTGGCGCACGAACTGCACGTTCTGCCATGGTGATCCGGCCGACGGCACGGGATCTCCGCCCGTTCACATCTCGGGCGTGGACGACGCGCTGAACGCGAGCTTCATCCCGCACCGCGCGCACACGGGCGAGACGGCGCTCCATGCGGCGTTCGACTGCGTCCAGTGCCACAACAAGCCTGAGGACGTGCTGACGCCCGGCCACATCTTCGTCGGCGACAACACGCCGGGCGTGGCGGAGGCTGACTTCTCGGCGGGCCTGTCGCAGGCGGGCAAGTGGAACGCGGCCGCGGGCTCGTGCAGCAACCTGTACTGCCACGGCAACGGCCGCGGGAACAACGGCAAGATGGTCGACACCGGCGACATCAAGAACTGCCACCAGTGCCACATGGACAAGTCCAGCGGCTTCCTGAACTGGCTCAAGATGTCGGGCGAGCACAGCAAGCACCTGAGCGAGGGCTTCGCCTGCGCCGAGTGCCACAGCGACACCGTGGACGCCTCGAACAAGATCCTCGACGTCACCCTGCACGTCAACGGCGTGAAGGACGTGCACCTGCCCAACGGGATCACCTTCTCGGGCGGCCAGTGCACGGGCAGCTGCCACGGCGAGAACCACGGCGGTCGTACCTGGTAGTTCTTGCATAGGGCTGGCGGGATCCCGCGACAGACGGTTACCGTCGCGGGGTCCCCTTTCCATGGGGCAAGGAAGACCCCATGTCTGAAGCGGCCCTCCGCGTTGAAACGAGCCTGCAATCCTTCCTCACTGGCCTTCCCGTAGGGTCAGTGCGGCCTGCGCCGCCGGTGGTCAAGCCGGTCGACTCGACCCTGCTGCGGCTGGTGATCGGGCCGCTGGCGCTGATGACGACGACGCCTTTCCTGATGATCGCCCTGTGGCTGACGGCGTCCGAGCACCAGGGCTCGTTCCTTGAGTTCTTCCAGGCTGGGCCGAGCGCCTGGCTGGCTGAGCTGCCGCGCCCCACGCTGAACGCGCTGGCGATCGCGCTGGGCTGGACGGCGGTGCAGGGCCTGCTGCTGACCTACCTGCCGGGGGAGCGCTTCCTGGGCCCGCCCACCCCGGCCGGCGAGCAGCCGGTCTACAAGCTCAACGGCATGGCCGCGTGGTGGATCAGCCACGTGGGCGTGGCGGCGGCGTGGTGGGGCGGCCTGTTCAGCGCCGCCAACTTCTACGACCAATACGGATCTCTGCTGGTGACCCTGAACCTGGGCGCGCTCGCCTTCTGCGCGTTCCTCTACTGGAAGGGCACGCACTACCCGACCAGCCGCGACGCGGTGCTCACGGGCAACCTGGTCTTCGACTTCTTCCAGGGGCCTGAGCTGCACCCGCGCCTGGGCGGCATGAACCTCAAGCAGCTGATCAACTGCCGCGTGTCGATGATGGGCTGGAGCGTGATCGCCTGCGTGTTCGCGGCGGCGCAGTACGAGAAGCACGCCGTGCTCTCCACGTCGATGATCGCGGCGGTGGCCGTGCTGGTCGTCTACCTCTACAAGTTCTTCTGGTGGGAGTCGGGCTACTTCACGTCGCTCGACATCATGCACGATCGCTTCGGCTACTACATCTGCTGGGGCGTGCTCGCGTGGGTGCCGTCGGCCTACGAGACGCCGTTCATGTACCTGGTGAACCACCCGATCGATCGCTCGTGGCCGGTCACCATCGGCATCATCGCGCTGGGCGTGCTGTCGATCTGGATCAACTACGACGCCGACGCCCAGCGCCAGCGCGTGCGCGCGACGGACGGCAAGACGACCGTGTGGGGCAAGCCGCCCGAGACGATGATCGCGCCGTACACCACGTCGGATGGCCAGAAGCGCACGAGCATCCTGCTGCTGTCGGGCTGGTGGGGCGTGGCGCGCCACTTCCACTACGTGCCGGAGCTTGGCCTGGCCTTCGCCTGGACGGTGTCGGCGGGCTTCAGCGACTTCCTGCCCTGGTTCTACTGGGTCTTCCTGGCGATCCTGCTGTTCGACCGCGCGGGCCGCGACGAGAAGCGCTGCGCCGCCAAGTACGGCGACTCCTGGGTGGAGTACCGCACCAAGGTCCCGTACCGCATCGTGCCGTTCATCTACTAGGCACATCGCCGCTCGGTGGACCGTGACGTCGGTCCACCGAAGGCGATGCGCCGACGCGTGCGCGCCCGCGGCGCGCCTACGGCGTCTCGCCCCAGGTGGTCGGCGTGTCGGACAGGGTCAGGCTGAGGGTGCCGCCCGCCGTGATCTGCGCCTGCGTGATCCACGCGTGGTCGAGCGGCTCGCCGTTGAGCGTGGCGCTGGCGATGTAGGGCTGGGTGGCCAGGTCGCCGACGGTCTCGATCACGAAGGTCCCGCCGTCGTAGTAGCCGGGGTGCAGGCGCAGCTCGGAGCGCGCGACCGCGGGCGTGGTGACGGTCCAGACGGGGCTGCTCGGGTCGATCTGGTACAGGCCGAGCGACGCGAGCACGATCCAGGTGGAGGTGGCGCCGGCGTCGTCGTTGCCGGGCAGGCCGCCGGGCGTGACCGAGAACGCGGCGTTCAGCGTCTCGCGCACCCGGCGCTGCGTGTCGGACGGATCGCCCACCGCCGCGTAGAGGAACGGGATGTGGAAGCTGGGCTCGTTCGAGACGTCGAAGTGGCCCTCGTCGAAGAACGCGTCGAGCTTGGCGAGGAAGGCCGTGTGGCCGCCCATCGCCTCCTGCAGGCCGGGGACGTCGTGCATGACGTGGAAGGAGTAGATCCAGCTCGTGGCCTCGGTGAAGCCGTTGAACTCGGAGTTGTCGTCCGGGCTGAACGGCTCGACCCAAGCGCCGTCGGCGTTGCGCGGCCGCGCGAAGCCCAGGTCGAAGTCCCAGGTGTTCTTCCAGTAGTCTGCGCGCGCGGCGTAGCGGTCGGCGTCCGCGGTGCGGCCGATGGCCTGGGCGAAGCGAGAGGCGGCCGCGTCGTCGACCGTCTCCTCCAGCGTGACGGACGCCGACTGGGACGGGTCGCACTCCTGGGGCACAAAGCCCAGCGTCAGGTACTCGGGCGGCGTGCCGAGCGAGGCGAACCCGCACAGGCCGCGCGGCGCGTCGGGCGTCTCCTCGGTGCCGGCCTTGTCGATCGCCGCCCAGGCCAGGTCGGTGTCGAACCGGTCCAGGCCCTTGAGCAGCATGTCGGTGAGGATGGGCACCGTGGGGTTGGCGATCATCACGCGGCTGTAGCCGGTGGCGGCCCACGGGCACTTGTCCAGCCAGCCGCCCTCCTCGAACACCTTGAGCGCGCTGCGGGCGATGTCGTCGCGCAGCTCGGGCTCGAACAGGGTGCCGAACGGGTGCACGGTGCGGAACGAGTCCCACTGGCACCAGTCGTCGGTCATGTACTTCATGCCCTTGGCGTCCAGCACGTGGGCCTCGCCGCTGGCGTGGATGGCGTACTTGCCGCCCGCCTCGGTGTGGTCGGAGGGCTGGAACGCGGCGTGGTAGAGCGCGGTGTAGAACTGGCGCTTCTCGTCGTCGGGCGCGTCGACCTGCACGCGGTTGAGCACGTGGTTCCAGGCGGCGTCCGCCTTCTCGGCGACGGCGTCGAAGCCGTCGGTGCCGATCTCCTCGTCGACGTTCTTCTGGGCCTGCGCCTCGGAGATGTAGCTGATGCCGACGCGCAACTCGACGGTGGTCTCCGCGTCGAAGTCCCAGCCGATCCAGCCGCCGGCCCACGAGCCCTGCACGCTGTCGGCGCCGTCGAGCGTGATGACGGAGCGGCTGCCCTGGAAGGTGCCGTGGTCGGTGGGGGGCACGGACACCGTGACCGACGTGTAGACCGTGGTGAAGCCGGTGCGACCGTCTCCGCCGGTGAGCGCCGCGACGATCGGGTGGACCTGGTAGACGCCGTGGCCGGTGACGGTGTCGCCCGAGATCTGGAGCGCGCCGTCGGAGCTGGTGCCCATGCTGCTGCCCACGTCCACCAGCAGGCGCGCGGGCCCGGCGGGGAAGGTGTAGCGGTGCACGGCGGCGTGCGACGTGGCGGTCAGCTCGGCCTGCACGCCGCCCAGCGTGACGCCGTAGTAGCCCGGGCGCGCGGTCTCGCTGGCGTGGTCGAACGGCGTGGCGCGCGCGGTGCGGTCCGTCACCAGCTCTCCCGACTGCGGGAGCAGCAGGATCTGGCTGTACCCGTTGGCCGACCCGCCCGGGCCCTCCAGGTGGGTGTGGCTGAAGCCCTCCATGCGGGTGGACTCGTAGCGGTAGGCGTCGATGTCGCCAGGCGTGCCCAACGTGTCGGGCGAGGCCCGGACCATGCCGTGCGGTACGAGCGCGCCTGGGATGGTGTTGCCCGAGCCTTCCGTGCCGACCATCGGGTCGACGAACCCGGTCAGCGGCTCCTCGGAGTACGTGAACGGCACGTCGTCCGGGTTGGGGTCGGGGGTGACGACGTCATCGGTGGCAGGGGCGCAGCCGACGAGCGCGAGCGCGAGGCACAGAGAGATTCGCATGGGCATCCAAGACCTGTGAACATACGGTGGTGCCCTATCCCCGCCTCGGGGCGTTCGGATACTTCCGCCCTCGGTTTAGAACAGGTTCCCAGGAGTCTCTCGATGACACGGCATCTGACCTGCATTCTCTCTGTCGCGGCGCTGTCGCTCGCGGCCTGCAACGGCTCCGACAAGGGCGGCGGTGATGGCACCGACACCGACGTCGACCCCTCGGGCAACACGGCGCCGCCGGAGCCGGTCGTGACCATCGACCCGGCCGTGCCGGTGACCGGCGACGCCATCACGGTGCAGGTCGCCGACGTGGTCGACCCGGACGGTGACGCCGTGACCTACAACGTCACCTGGAAGTGCGACGACCCCGCCGTCCAGTTCAAGGCCTCGTCTCCGACCATCGCTGGCGAGAAGACCGTCCGCGGCCAGACCTGGACCGTCACGGTGGTCGCCACGGACGGCACCCACGCCGCCAAGGCCGTGAAGACCAAGGTGACCATCGGCAACGCCGCGCCGGTGCTCGACCCGCTGACCTGGACGCCCGCGGATCCGCGCACGAACGACACGATCACCGCCGCCACCAAGGTGACCGACCCCGAGAGCGACAAGATCACCTGGAACTGGTCCTGGAAGGTGAACGGCACCGAGGTCAAGTCCGGCCCGAACATCCGCACCTTCGCCGGCACCGACTTCGACAAGGGTGACACGGTCGTGCTCGACGTGACCGCGAACGACGGCAACGGCGCCGAGGTGGCGCTGACCACCGGCCCGATCGTCATCGGCAACACCGCGCCCACGCCGCCCTTCGTGGCGATCGTCCCCCAGACCGCCGCCGACGGCGACGACCTGGTCTGCGGCGTGACCTTCCCCGGCTACGACGTCGACAACGACGCGCTGACCTACACGTACTCCTGGCTGCAGAACGGCGTGGCCGTCACCGGCGCCACCACCACCGTGTCCGCGGGCGACACCATCAACGCCAGCCGCACCCACGACGGGGACAGCTGGGTGTGCCTGGCGCGCTCCAACGACGGCACGGCCACCAGCGCCTACCAGGGCTGGGACTCGGTCACGGTGGGCGACGCGCCCCCGCTGCTCCTCGACATGGCGCTCGGCGCCAACTTCACCTGCGCGTCGGGCTCGGACGGCACGCCGTCCTGCTGGGGCGTGAACGACATCGGCCAGACCGAGGCCCCATCGACCGACGCAGTGACCGACCTGGCGGCGGGCACCGCCCACGCCTGCGGCATCGTGACGGACGGCTCGATCGTGTGCTGGGGCCGCGCGGCGAACAACCGCCTGACGGCGCCCGAGGGTGTGTTCTCGGCGATCACCGCGTCCGGCGCCCACAGCTGCGCGCTCGACACCGACGGCCTGATCTCCTGCTGGGGCACGAACCTCAACGGCGAGTCCACCCCGCCCACCGACAGCTACCTGGCCGTCGCGGTCGGCTACGAGCACGGCTGCGCCATCGGCACCGACCACGCGATCGACTGCTGGGGCCACGACGTCAGCGGCCGCATCACGCCGCCCGCCGGCACCAACTTCTCGCGCATCGCGGCGGCCGGCGGCCACTCCTGCGCCATCGACGCCACCGGTGGGCTGACCTGCTGGGGCGACAACACGGCCGCCCAGGCCACGCCTCCTGCGGGCACCTTCACCCGCGTCGGCGCGGGCCTGCTGCACTCCTGCGCCATCAAGGCCGACGGCACGCTGGCGTGCTGGGGTGACAACTCGGTCGGCCAGCGCAACGCGCCTTCCGGCCACTATGTGAACCTCTGGGCCGGCGAGTCGCACACCTGCGCCATGGACGCCGCGGGCGCCGTGGTCTGCTGGGGCGACAGCACGGGCGGCGTGCTCAAGCTGCCGTACGGTGAGGCCTCCTCCATCTCCGCGGGCTCCGGCTACCAGTGCGAGCTCGACGTGTTCGGCCTGCCGCTGTGCTGGGGCACGGACGTGTCCGGCGAGACCTACCCGCCCTATGGCCACTTCACGGCGATCGACGCGGGCTACACGCACACCTGCGCCATCGACGAGAACGACGACGCCTACTGCTGGGGCGACAACTCCCAAGGCCAGCTGAACATCCCGGCCAGCACCAAGTTCCAGGAGATCGGCGCGGGCCTGACCCACACGTGCGGTCGCACCCTCACCGGCGACATCCTGTGCTGGGGCAGCTCCAGCGTGCTCTACGGCCAGCAGACGCCGCCCACCGGCCAGTTCATCGGCCTGGCGGTCGGTGGTCAGCACAACTGCGCGTGGAAGCAGGACGGCACCGTCACCTGCTGGGGCTTCAACGGCGTCGGAGGCACGGCGCTCGGCGGCCAGGCCCGCCCGCCCGCCACGCTGCTGCACGTCTCGCAGGTGGTCGCGGGCAGCGAGCACTCCTGCGCGATCGACGCCGACACCCAGGACATGGTCTGCTGGGGCATCAACTTCGGCGGCCGCCCCAACGGCGACGCGCTCGACCGTCCGGGCCCCTTCACGTTCATCGCGGCCGGTGACTCCAACACCTGCGGCATCTTCGAGGACGGCCACACCGAGTGCTGGGGCATCAACACCCTGGGCCAGAACGACGTGCCGCAGGGCGTCGACTTCGAGTACGTGACCATCGGCACGTCGACGATCTGCGGCCTCGACGCCGCGGGCGGCACGTGGTGCTGGGGCGAGAACGCGCGCACGCCGCTTCACTAGGGCGCGGATCGGCGGGTCGCTTCACAAGAAGAAGCGGCCCGCCTCGATCCCCCACAGGATGTAGGCCGTGAACGGCAGCATCCAGAGCCACGTGGCCAGCTCCACGCGGGCGCTGGCGGGCCGCCGCATGAGCAGGAAGAGCGTGAACGGGATGAGCGTGTAGCGCTGCTCGACCAGCCAGCTGGGCACCAGGAACAGCACGGTGAACGGGTAGAGCAGCAGGTACTGGGGTCGCACCAGCGGCGTCGTCGCGAGCGACAGCACCGTCCAGGCGACCGCCGCGTAGGCCACCGCCATGTGGCTGAGCGGGCCGACGAGCCAGCCCAGCAGCTGGTTGCGCAGGAAGAACATGTCCTGCTCGCTGCCCGTGTTGAGCGCGTGCGTGTTGGTGAACGTCAGCACGAACAGCGGGAAGCCGACGGCGAGCGCGCCCCAGATCCACCGGTTCGACCGCGCCAGCGCCACCACGTCCGCGGCGCGCGCGACGTGCTCCGGCAGGAAGAACACAAAGTGCAGGAAGAGCAGGAAGTCCACGTTGCTCGCGTGCACGTCGGGGAAGGGGTGCGACGGCTGATCGCCGACCGCCACGCCGCCGTTGACCACCACAAACGCGGCGAACGCGGCGAACCCGAGCACGTAGACCCACAGCCACTCCCGCTTGGGCCGGGGCGTGGTGGTGTCGGTCAGCGCGAGCGCCAGGAAGAAGCCCAGCCACAGCACGTTGTTCTGGCGGACGGCCATGCTCGCGATCGTGGCGAGGCCGGCGAACCCGTGGCGGCCGCGCACCGACGCAAACAGCGCCAGCAGCACAAACAGCAGCGACGTGAGGTCGGTGTAGATCAGGAACAGGAAGGGCGTGAGGATCGGGAAGAGCGCCCAGGTCCACGTCCGAACGACCGCGCGATCGGGCGTGAGCGCGTGGGCGCAGGCGGCGAACGTGATGGCGGCCAAGAGCGCGAAGCCGAGCGCGTCGGCGCGCATGGCCTCGAGCGACTGCAAGCCGGTCAGGCGCACGACCGCCGCGATCAGCGCGTGAAAGCCGGGCACGGTGGTGAGCACGGGGTTGAGCGTCCACTCGCCGCGCACCAGCCGCAGGATCTGCTCGACGTGCTCACCCTCGTCGACGCGGCCGCTCATGTCGTTGAGCCGCACGCCCATGCCCACCAGGAGCGCCAGCAGCGCGCCGACGCCCAGCGGCGTTCTCCACCCCAGGGGGCGCGCGGGTTGCTCCATGCGGGGACCTCGTGGGGTGGCGGGTGGCGGCGTCGTGTGCAGATGGCCCGCGGGGGGGCGTGCTGTCAAACGGCGGCGCCGGGCTGGCGCTTCCCGGAATGCGGTCCTTGCGCTGCTCCGGGTGAACCTGACCGCGACGCGCGAACCCGCGTCGCCGCTACGAGGCGATCGATGCCGCCGCCAGGACCACCCGAGAGAGCGGGGCGACCGCGTGGGTCAGTCTCTGCGGCTACAAGGTTCGGTCTGCGTGATCCCCGCTATGAGGTCTCGATGCGCCCTGCTCAGTATTTTCGGAGGGGCGCCGTGTCTCACTCACGTTGACATGCAGGGGCGCGGGCCGACACGCCGCGGCAGACGTGATGGAACGCGCCGCGTCTGGGGTGAGCGTCAACAGGCAGCGCCAGAGACCGACTGCTCAACCCCGGTCAAGCTTAGGGAGCGTTCAACTGTGCCGTCAGCGTGGCCATCTGCTGCTGCTGCATCTCGCGGAGGCGCTGCAGGGTCTCCTCGCTCGGGAGGAAGAGCGGGCAGAGGCTCGTTGCAGCCGCGTCGGGTTCCAGCCGGAACGGCGTGGTGACGGTTGTCACGCAAGCACCGTCGTTCTTCAGAACCCCTCCTGCATCCAACTCCGTCAGCGTTACTGCGAGGGAGAACGTCGCGCTGCAGAGGTCGATGCGGCTTGCGAGCGGGCCAAGATCGGTTGGCCACGTCACAGCCGCCCCGAGCGCCTCACCCAGCACGCGATCCCAACCGATCGCCTCGAAGATGGGAACGCCGTAACCATCGGCCCGCACGGCCAGGGTCGCTGCCCAGGTATCAGATGGCAGCGCGGCGGCCCAGAAACGGGACACCGGGGCGCTGACAAATTCGAGCGGAACGTTGCCGGCGAACGGGGACCGACCGGACGCACTGGGATCGGCGGCGAGCAGGCTGAACTCTGGAGCGGGCGTGCACGTTGCGTCGACAGGTACATATGTGTCCCTCCTCGTACCGCGCGGGCCAAGTAGTGCCTCGTCGTCGTCCGATGATGGCACCGCGCACCCGGTCAGGAGGCATGCTGTGAAGAGGTAACGCATCAGAAGCTCCTAAATTCGAGGTTGTCGAGGTAGACGTCGCCACGGTTGGAGATGGCGCCACTCCAGAGATGCACAAATCGGATCGCCGTGAGGTCGAGGTTCGTGTTGGCTCCCTTCAGTGCGGACACGGGAATGGCTATCGTAGTCCAGTGTTCGGCCCAGGGCGATCGCATGAAGATCCGAGGTTTGGCCGTGCCTACGCATCGCCTGCCTCCCCAGGATGACCTGCCAACTGGAGCAGCTTCATCATGTACGCGTCGTCCCACCCGGCTCGGAGACGCTTGGTCTTGATCCCCACCT
>CAIOSP010000193.1 GCA_903861005.1 uncultured Pseudomonadota bacterium | reverse complement strand
GTGGAGGACTTTGAGGCCATCTCGTCCACGTTCGACCTCCAGCCCCCGGCGCCGGACGAGGCGCGCGCGGTGGAGGCGTGGGTCGAGGCGCTCAAGGGCGTAGATCAGGCGACGTTCGAGGATCTGTCGAAGGGGACCATCGCGCGCGCGCAGGCCGCGCGGCCGGCGCTCGCGCACGCCGACCCGGCGCTCGCGGATGACGCGGGCTTCGCGTCCAGGGTCGCCGAGTGGGAGCGTACGGATGGGGCGCTCGAGGCGGCGCTCTACGTGGCGCTCTCCGCGTGCCCGATCATCCGACGCCTGCGCGCGACCGCGACGTACGGGGCGCCGTCGGAGGCCGCGGCGAGCGTCGGCGGCGTAGATGACGGGGCGTCGCCGCGCCCGCGGCCGCTTCGGGCGGTGGTCGGAGAGTACCCGGGCCCCACCCTCGTGGGCGCGGTCGCGCCGGGGCCCGACGAGGAGGCGCGCGAGCGCGCGCTCTCGGCCCTCCTCGCGCTCGCCTCCGCGGCCCGAAAGGGTGGAGAGGCCCTGCTGCCCACCCGCGCGCACGCCTACTTCCGCGGCCTGCCCGGGCTGTGGATCTGCGTCGACCCGACCTGCGAGTCTCGGCTGCACGGCGTGGACCCCGGCCCCACGTGCGGCTGTGGCGCGCGCGTGTTCCCGCTTCACACATGCAGAGACTGCGGCGTCGCGTTCGCGCGCGCCTACACGAGCGCGCAGGAGGACGCGCTCGAGGGGGACGTCGTGAGCGCGGTGATCGGCGCGAGCTGGGGCTACCTGTGGTCCGAGCCCGGCGAGTGTCGAGGAGTTGTTGGCGAAGATGACGACGGCGCGCGGCCGCTCCAGCCGGTGGACCTCCTGCTCTGGGACGGCGACGCGGATCCCAGGCACCCGGACGCCCAGAGGCCAGGTGTCCCGGCGTGGCTAACGACGGACGGGCGCCTGGTCCGAGGAGAGCCCGAGCGCGGGCGGCGGGTCGTCGTCACAGGGCAGCCGATGGCGCCTGCCCAGCCAGGCGACGACAATGATGGGGAGCATAGGCCGCGGAGCGTCAAGCCTGGACAGTTCTACCCGTGCCCGTGCTGCGAAGGCGCCGGGCTCCGGTCCACCGTGCAGGACCACGTCACCAAGGGGGTCCAGCCCTTCGCGGCGCTCGTCCAGCGGCAGCTGGGCATCCAGCGCGCGCAGGCGACCCGCGACGAGGCGCCTGACGAGCGCGCGAGGCGGCTGCGCTTCGCCCCTCTTGAGGGGCGCAAGGTCCTGGCGTTCTCAGACTCTCGCCAGCGCGCCGCGCAGCTCTCGATCGATCTGAACGGCTTCGCCGCGCGTGACGCCGCGCGCGCCGTGCTGCTCGTCGGCTGGAGCGAGCTCGCGAAGACGCGGAGCGAAAAGAAGATGAACCTCTCGCTCCTTAAGGCCGCGTTCGTCGTCGGCGAGGCGCGCCTCGGCTCGCGCGTTCGGGTGCCGCTCGCCGCGGGCGAGGACGAGCGAGGGGTCGACGACCTTCGAGACGGTTGGCGCGCGCTGCGAGGCGCTGAGGAGCTGGATCGCGACGACGTGATGACGTGGAGCGGCGGCTGCGTGAACACGGCCTGCCCGTCGGGCTGGTCGACCATCGTGTACGCGACGGCCGCGGGCGGCGGGCTGAAGGTGACCCCGAGCGGCGAGACCAAGCCGGCCAAGCCGTCCGCGCGGCAGCTCAACCGAAGCCAGAACCTGACTAGCCTCGCCCTCGCGCTCCTCGCCCCTTCCGCGGAGAAGCTGCAGGCGTGCCGCGCCGCTGTCCCCACGCACCCGTGCCCGCACGACCCCGCGTGCTGCGCCTCGTGCCGCGACGCCGTGCTCGCGCGCTGGCTCCACGTGGTGGCCTCGGCGCGAGGGATCGCTGGGACCGGGTGCCAGGCCGCTACTTGGGGGGGAGACGTCATCAAGACGCTGCCGGATCAGCTGAACGGCCGCGCGGCCCCAGGGCTCAGTCTCCAACTCAATCGGGGCTTGCCCGCATTTTCGGCGCCCGCCCTGTACGCGGCGCTGCGCCCGCACCTAGTGGACGACCACGGGTCGCTCGACGGCGAGAAGCTGACGCTCCGGGCCCCCGACCCGTGCAGCCCCGGTGAGGTGTGGGCGCTGTGCGACCGATGCAGCACGGTGTCGCCCCACGCGCCGTCGCAGGGTGGCGCGTGCCCGCAGTGCGG
>CAIOSP010000192.1 GCA_903861005.1 uncultured Pseudomonadota bacterium | reverse complement strand
TGACCGAGGCGGATCCGCGTGATGCCCATCGTGGCGAACGCCGCCGCGGCGATCGACGGCGCCAGCCACACGAACCACACCGGCAGCGGCGCCTCGTGCAGCACGAGCACGGCGACGGAGGTGGTGAGCGCGCCCACAGACCCGGACATGGCCGAGACGTGCTGGGTGGCCCACACGGTCGGCTCGCTGGACGCGGAGTGCAGGCGGTGCCACTCGCTGGCGGCCAGGATGAAGGTACCGAATGCGAAGCCGATCAGGAAGATGATCGAGCCGGTGATGCCGTCCTTGCCGAACGCGCTCGACCCGGCGGCGAACAGGCCGAGCGCGCCCAGCAGCACGCCGATCAGCACCGTCCGATCCATCGACGAGGGGCCGGATCCGTCGCGACGGCGCTCGATCTCGCGCTGCCCGCTCCAACCGAGCACCTGCGCGGTCAGTCCAAGCACCATCAAGAACAGGTCGCCGGACCACAAGAACACCGGCGTGGTCAGGGCGACGTCGGCGAGCAGGATCCGCGCGTAGAGGCGTCCAGCGCGCACGTGCGCGGGCGAGCCCTTGGTCGCCATCGCGGCGACGACCGCCGCGAGGATCGCCGCACCCCCGACCAGTCCATGGATGATCTGGAGGAGGAGCAGCGCGTCCATGCTCTACGCGACCCGTCGAAGGGTGGCCGAGCCGTCCATCACCAAGCCGAGGCCGCGCGCGACGGCGCGATCCGGCGCGTCGCCCGGGAGCATGGCCAGGCCGGTGTCCGCGCGCAGCGCCGCGTCCAGGCCGGGGAGCAGGCTTCCGCCGCCGCACAGCAGCGCGCCGTGATCGACCACGTCGGCGGCGATCTCGCGGGGCGTGAGTTCGAGCACGCGACGGATGCCCGCGCCGATCGCCGCGGCGGGCTCGCGCAGCACGGCGGCGATCGCCTCACCGTCGAGCTCGACCGAGCGGGGGATGCCGCGGCGCAGGCAGCGGCCGGCGGCGTGGGCGCGGCGCGAGCGCGGGGTGCCGACGGCGCCGAGCTCCAGCTTCATGCGCTCTGCGGTGGGCTGGCCGACCAGGACCGCGTGTTCGCGCTTGAGCAGGCGCACGATCGCGCCGTCGAACACGTCGCCGCCGATGTCGAGCACGGTCGAGGCGATCACCTCATTGAGGCAGACCACGGCGATGCCGGTGGTGCCTGCGCCGATGTCGATCAGCAGGTGGGCGGCCGACGCGTCCATGGACAGGCCGGACCCGAGCGCCGCAGCGATCGGCTGGGGCAGGTGCGTGACCTCGCGCGCGCCGACCGCGGTGCACAGGTCGCCGAGCGAGCGGACGACGGCGTCCGGCGCCCCGTGGGGCATGCCGATCAGCATCCGCGGGCGGATCCAATTGCTCCGGCCGTGCAGCGATTGCACGTAGTGCTGGACCAGCGCGACCGCGAGATCCGGCTCTGCCAAGCGCCCCGCGCGAACCGGACGGATCGCCTGCACGCCGCTGGGGGTGCGCCCGATCAGCGCCGCCGCGTCATCCCCGAGCGCGATCAGCTCCCGCCGACCGGAGCGGTGCGTGCGCGTGGCGACGACCGTGGGCACGTCCACCACCACGCCAGCGCCACGCATGTGGATCCGCGTCCGGGCCGAGCCAAGGTCGAGTGCCAGGTCCTGCGAGAACAGGCCGATCAACGAGCCGATCATGCAACATCCGAAGCAGCGGGGCGGGGAGCCGCGCGAGCGTCGTAGGGGGCGCGTGGGGGACACGCGCGGGAAGGTATGGCGAGTGTACCGCGTTGTAGGCCTCGGACGCAATGTCTGCGTCGTCGGATCCGCGGACCGGCAACAGCCGGGGCGCGCGGTTACCAGGGCCGTCTGGGAGGACCTCCATCATGTCATCACGCACCCGCCTGCTCGCCGCCGCGCTCGGCGTCGCCACGCTGGCGATCGCCTGCACCAAGGTCCCGTACACGGATCGCAAGCAGTTCAACGTGATCCCCAAGGGGACGATGAACGCCATGGGCAAGTCCGCGTACAAGGACGAGTTGGCCAAGGCGACGGTCGTCGGCTCCGGCGACGACGTCGACCGCCTCCACCGCGTCGGTCGCCGCATCGCCGACCGCGCCGACGAGCCGGACTTCGCTTGGGAGAGCAACCTCATCCGCAGCGAGGACATCAACGCGTGGTGTCTGCCTGGCGGGTACATCGGCTTCTACAGCGGCATCCTGCCCGTGCTCCAGTCCGAGGCCGGCATGGCCTTTGTCATGGGCCATGAGGTCGGCCACGCGATCGCGCACCACGGCGCCGAGCGCATGAGCGAGCAGCTGGGTGTCGCCGGCGCGCTCAGCCTCATCGACCTCGCGCTGTCGGGGTCGGGCAAGCTCAACAAGGGCCAGCACGAGGCGGTCATGGCCGCGATCGGTCTGGGCGCGCAGTACGGCATCGCGCTCCCGTTCTCCCGAGCCCAGGAGAAGGAGGCCGATGTCATCGGCATCATGCTGATGGCCGAGGCCGGCTACCCGCCCAAGGAGTCGATCGAGATCTGGGACCGCATGACCAAGGTCGCAGGCAAGGGGCCGCCCGCGTTCCTGTCCGATCACCCGGCCAACGCCGCCCGACAGGACAACCTGCGCGAGTGGATGCCGCAGGCCCGCAAGAAGTACGAGCGCCACAAGCGTGAGGGCGAAGACTCGCTCAAGGTCATCTGGTAGCCCTGACAGCTTGCTGGCCAGGGATCGGCGGCATAGTCGCGCCCGGTCGTGGGAGCGTTCATGTCCTCCGTTCTTGAGAAGCTGCGCACCGGAAGTGACTCGACGATCATGCAGGTCGTGTTCGCGGCCGTCGTGATCTCGTTCGTGGGTTGGGGCGTCGGCAACAAGGGCGGGTCCCAGACGGACACCGTCGCCACCGTCAACGGCGAGGCCATCACCGGCATCGACTTCGCGCGCGAGTACCGTGCGGAGGAGCAGCGCGCGTCGCAGCGCAGCCAGGGCGGCCTCACGGACGACATGCGCGCCGAGCTGCGTGAGAAGGTCACGGAAGGCCTGATCCGCAAGCACGCGCTCGCCCAGGAGGCCCGTCGCCTGGGTTTGGAGGTCTCCACCGGTGAGATCGCCCAGAGCCTGCTCGGCTTCACCTTCTTGCTGGACGACCAGAAGCAGTTCGACAAGAAGGCGTACGAGGACTACCTCCGCCGAATTGGGCAGACGCGCGCCAATTTCGAGGAGTCGCTCCGCCTTGAGCTGCTGATCCAGAAGCTCCAGTCGCTGATGATGCTCGGCGCCAGCGTGAGCGAGCCCGCCATCCAGCGCGACTGGGTGGAGGGCCACACCAAGGTCGACATCACCTACGTCCGCGTTCGCGCCAGCGCGTTCACGGAGCAGATCAACCCGGACGACGCCACGGTCACCAAGTACGCGGATGAGCACAAGGACACCGTCCAGGCCCGCTACGACCAGGACTTCTCGCGCCTGTACGACAAGCCCGAGCTGGTGAACCTCCGCCTGATCCGCCTGGGCGTGGCCCAGGATGGCATGGGCGTCGCCGAGCTCAAGATCCGCCTGGAGAAGGCCAAGGCCGAGATCGACGGCGGCGCGGAATTCGGCGACGTCGCCAAGCGCTGGTCTGAGGACCCCTCCGCGGTCGACGGCGGCCTGCAGTCCGACCTGGCCGTCCCGCAGCTCGCCACCGCCGTCGGCGACGCTCTCCGCGCGCTCCAGCCCGGCCAACTCTCCGCCATCATGGTCGGCGACACGGACGTCCGCCTCTACAAGCTCGAGACGCGCACCCCCGCTCGCACCGTCCCGATCGACGAGGTCCGCAAGGACATCGCCCTCGCGCTGCTGCGTGACGAGCAGGCCCCCGCCAAGGCCAAGGAGTTCGCCGAGGGCACGCTCCTGACCCAGTGGAAGCAGGCCGGCGCGCCCCCCGCGGCCGCCCTCGAGCCGCTCCACCTGGACGTCGACACCACCGGCCTCGTGGCCGTCGGTGACCCGGGCGGCCTGATGGCCCCTCCCGAAGACATGATGAAGGCCGCCCGCGACGCCGCCGTCGGCACCGTCCTTGGCCAGGCCTTCGAGCGCGAAGGCACCTACTGGGTCGGCGCGGTCACCAACCGCCAGGACGCCGACATGGCCGAGTTCACCCGCGACGCGGACACCATCCGTGAGCAGGCGCTGTGGACGCAGCGCGGCGGGTTCGTGCAGGCTTGGATGGCGGACGTCGTGGCTCGCGCGAAGGTCACCAAGTAGGTCTTCGTCGGATCCTGTAGGGCACCGGTGGGTCGGGGTTTTGCAGGCCCGGTCTGCGGCGCACCCGGCGGGTGGGGCTGATTGCAGGCTCGGCCCGCGGCGCACCCTGCGGGTGGGTCAGCTTGTGGGGGCGTCCCACGGCGCACCCTGCGGGTGGGGCTGAGTTTCGCAGACCCGGCCTGCGGCGCGTCGCTCGCCCCTCGGGCCGGGCAACCCCCTAGAACGGGCCCGGTGGCGCGCCTTGGATCATCGGCGGCGCCCGGCTCCGACTTGGCCTGATCACCGGGGCTGCGCGCGCACGGACCTTTAACGGTCC
>CAIOSP010000191.1 GCA_903861005.1 uncultured Pseudomonadota bacterium | reverse complement strand
GTACCTGCTGTCCTGGCGCCTGGGCATCAAGGCCAACGCCCTGTACCGCGACGGCTCCAAGCTCTCGCAGCCCCTGTCGTCCCTGCTGGCCACCGACCTCTTCGCGGCGGTCGACCTCACGGCCGCCCCCGGCGAGCGCGCGCCCCTCGCCGCCTCGCAGACCGAACAGATCACGGTCATCGCCGAGAAGATCGTCTACCGCTACCTGGCCAACCGTCGCCGCCTGCCCAACCGCCGCGGCGGCTACACCCAGAAGGCCGTGGTCGGCGGCCACAAGGTCTTCCTCCGCACCGGCGAGTACGAGGACCACGCCCTGGGCGAGATCTTCGTCGACATGCACAAGGAGGGCGCCGCCTTCCGAAGCCTGATGAACTCGTTCGCCATCGCCATCTCCATCGGCCTGCAGCACGGCGTGCCCCTGGAGAAGTTCGTCGACCAGTTCGTCTTCAGCCGCTTCGAGCCGAACGGCATGGTCCAGGGCCACGACCGCATCATGATGGCCACGTCGGTCATCGACTACATCTTCCGCGACCTGGCCGTGAACTACCTGGGTCGCCACGACCTGGCGCACGTCAAGGAAGAGGACCTGCGCCACGACGCCATGCACGACACGGACGACGACTCCGAGACCCAGGTGGTGTCCGAGGAGGTCGTCGAGATCAAGCGGGTCATGGGCCCGGCGATCGACGTGGACGCGGCGCCGGTGCATGCGGGCGTGCTCGCGGGGCGGAGCGGTGGCGGGATGCAGATGGGGACGGATGGGAGCGTGTCGCGGGCGCTCGGGGTGGAGAAGATCCTCGATGCGAAGGCGAAGGGGTACGAGGGCGTGCCGTGTGAGGAGTGCGGGGCGATGACGATGGTGCGCAATGGCACCTGCCTCAAGTGCGTGAGCTGCGGCTCGACGAGCGGCTGCTCCTGATCGCGCCCCGTCGCCCCTGAGCCTGACTGCGGCCAGCCCACATGGGCTGGCCGCGATCAATTCCGCCCGTCGAAGGCGGGTCGCAACACGCCCTACTCCTCCTGCCCCTCACCTTGGTCCGCGTCCTCGGGCTGGGTCAAGATCTGCTCCTCGATCTTCTGGTACTGGTAGACCGCCCCGCCCACCACCAGCGTCATCACCAGCCCGATCCCCGCCATCACGGCGAACACGCCCCCGGCGATCAGCACCGGCTTGAGCTCGCTCCCGCGCGTCCGGCGCAGCTCGGCCTCCTGCCCCGCCGTCCGCTCACGCAGAGCCCCGTGCATCGGCGACAGCACCTCGCCGGCCGTGCCCGCCAGCAGCCAGCCCAGCGGGAACAGGCTGATGAACCCGCACGGCCCCAGCAGGAACGACACCAGCGACGCCGCCACGGCAAACCAACGCGCCTGCGGTTCCAGCACCGACAGCATGTAGCCGACGGCGCCAAACAGCAGGCCCCAGCCGGCGATGCCCGCACCCAGCAGCAGACCGAGCGCCCCGGCCGCCCCCGCCTCCGACACGGCGCCCAGCGCGGACAGCCCGGCAAAGCCCAAACCAAGCAGCGCGTAGCCGAGCCCGCCGACCAGGAACACGTAGCCCCAGCCGCGCAGGTTTCGCTCGGTGTCCCACAGACGCGCGCGCTCGGCGCCGTCGGCTTGGCCGTCCGTCATGTCGAACCCCAGTGCTCAATGCAACGGGGATCTAGCGTGTCTTGCTGCCAGCGACCGGCGCCCATGCGACCTACCGCACCTTCGCCGCGGCCTGCAGCGCCGTGGTCAGCTTGGCGCTCGCCAGGTTGGCGTCGGCCTTGAGCGTAGTCAGCGCGTTCACGTAGCCGTCGGCCTTCTCGGCCTGGGCGTCCTTGTCCTTGCCCTTGAGCGCCTCGTGGTTGACCCGACGCTGCTCCAGGCGCTCGTCCGCGCGCTCGACGATCTTGGCCAGGGCCTCGATCGACGCGGTCGCCTGGCCGCTCGTGCGCTTCACCTCGAACCGCACCTTCTGCTCGGTGACACCGCGAGGCTGCGCCGTGCCCGTCGCCTCCCGCGCGAGCCACTGCTGGAGCGCCACGGTCGCGGACTCCAGCGAGGCCAGGCGACGCCGCGCCTCGGCGATCTCCAGCGTCTGGGCCTCCATCATCTGCGCGAAGAAGATCTTCTGCTGGTACTCGGCGGTGTCCTTCTCGTTCTTGGCGTAGTCGTCGGCGCTGGGCAGGCGGTCGCCCATCTCGGCCAGGTAGGCCTGGACCGACTTCTCGTTCTTGTTGTCGAAGTCCGCGACCTCGTCGACCTTCACGCCCAGCAGCTGGAGCTGCTTGAGGAAGCGCACCACCATCGGCGCGGACGGCTGGTAGTGGCCGCTGCGCGTGTTGACGCGCTTGACCGTGCCGCCCTTGACCAGCACCTCGCCCGCCATCAACACCGGCAGGCCCGCCATGTACGACGAGTGGTAGACCGAGCCGCCCTCGACCTTCACGCCGCCCGCGAACTGCTTGGTCAGGTACAGGTCGCCGCTCATGCTCATCACGAAGCCCGAGTAGCCTGCCGTGATCACGGCGGCGTTCTCGGAGTGCCCGGAGTCCGCCATCACCAGCTTCTTCTTGGACAGGTCCACCTTGCCGGTGGTGCCCCACAGCTCGGCCTCAGACCAAGTCCACCAGTTGTACTGGTAGAGCTTGCCGCCCTTCACGTGCAGGCGGAACACCTCGCGCTGATCGGCCGTCATCCACTTGGCTAGGCCCTGCTCCACGTCCAGATGGTAGCCGTGGGCGGTCATGCCCTTGCCGTGGTTGCGCTCCAGCCACGACGGGAGGTTGTTGATCGTCACGCCCGCGCGCTCGGCGAGCTGACGCGCAGCCTTGGCGTAGACGTCCTGCACCTTGGTCTTCATGGTGAGGTCGACCTCCTCCGAGCGCGTGCGCTTGGCCGAGCCCTCCCCGGCGATCTTCAGCCAGGTGTCGGCCGCGAAGTACAGGTCGGCGAGCACCCCGATCTTCTTGTCGTCTGCGGCCGCATTCAGCGACGACACCAGCTTGCGCAGGGTGTCGAGGATCGGGTCGGCCTTGCCCTTGCGGGACTCGGGCGCCAGGTGCGCCCCGCCGATCGCGTGGCCGAGCGCGGTCTCGGCAGACTCGAGCGCCGCGGTGCCGCGGGTGGTCAGCTCCTTGAGCGACGTCAGGCTGTCCTTGAAGCGCGTGGACCCGAGGGTCTTGGCGCGCAGGGACTTGTCCAGCTTGGCGGCGTCCTCCAGCGCGTCGACGATCTCGTCGCGGACCGCGGTCAGCGCCTTGGCGGCCGCGACCTTGGCGTCGTCGTCGCGGGCGGCCGCCGCCTTGGCCAGCGCCGACTTCAGGCTGATCTTCTTGTAGCGCGCCACCAGCGCGACCACGTCGGCGTCCTTGGCGCCCTTGAGCTCCTTCAGGTCCTGCGCGTCCTCCTCCTCCTCCACGTCCTCGGCGCTGGCGGGTGGCGCGTCGCTGCTCACCAGCTTGGTCGTGTCCTCGGCGCGGACGAACTTGCCGTCGATCACCTTCTTGAGCGGGGCGCTCGACAGGCCGGCCCCGGACATGGAGGCGCGCAGGTCCTTGATCTGTTTCTTGAGCTCGGCGGCCGCCAGCACGCGGTTGCCGCGGATGGCCGGGACGACCGTCACCTTGTCGGCGCGCAGCGTGACGGCGCCACGCACCACGAACCAACTGGGGCGCGCCGAGCCCTTGACGTCGTCGTCGTCCAACCAGGCGCGGGAGAAGGTCTCCTTGGTGGCGGCCTCCGACCGCGGGCCGAACACCACACGCACGGCCTGGTCGGCCTCGCCGCCCACCCGCACCAGGCAAAAGTGCACGACCTTTCCGGGGGACAGGTCCATGAGCAACTTGAAGCCGTCGCGCACGTTCGTCCCGGCCTTGGGCGTCAGATTCAAAGCACACCTCCGAGAGAGAGAAAGCACACAGTGCGTGCGACTCTACCGGCGGCGGGGTCCATTGAGCAACCCAGACCCCCAAACGAAAAAGGGCGCCCCTTTCGGAGCGCCCCTTCACGGCGACAACCCTGGTGAGGGTCAGTCGGCCTTGACGTACGGGAGCAGCGCGATCTGACGAGCGCGCTTGATCGAGTTCGCCACCTGGCGCTGCTGCTTGGCCGT
>CAIOSP010000190.1 GCA_903861005.1 uncultured Pseudomonadota bacterium | reverse complement strand
TGGCGGGCCGCGGCCGGGGCGATGCGGCGGGCCGTGGCCCTCGAGCCGGACCACCCCCTCGCCCTCCTCTCCCTCGCCCGCCTCGTCCTCTCCCCGCACGCAGAAGCGGTCGCCGCTGCCGTCTCTCCGGCGGCGGCGGCGGCGGCGGCGGAGGCGGTGGGTTCGGCGGCGGTGGCGGCGGCAACGGCGGCGGCCCTCGCGGCGGCGGTGGTCGTGGTGGCGGCGGTCGCGGCGGACTCGGCGGTGGCCGATGACGCGTCGACTCCGTCGCGGCATGACGCTGTTCGAGGTCATGATCTCGATCGGGATCTTGATGATCCTCGCGGGCGTGGGCTGGTCCAGCCTGGAAGACGCGATCGAGATGGGTGACGTCCTGTCCAAGGGCGACATCACGACCCGCTCGGCGCGCGTGGCGTTCGACCGCATGCGGCGTGAGCTTCAACTCGCGTTCCTGACGCCGCACAAGGACAACCTGGAGGTCTACCAGACCGTGTTCGTGGGGACCGACGGTGACCCGGACAAGGTGTGGTTCTCCACGCTCGCCCACAAGCGCCTGTACAAAAACACCCGTGAGTGCGACCAGGCCGAGGTCAGCCTGTGGGTGGATGACGCGCCGCGCGACATGGGCCCGGGCGACATCCTCTACCACCGCGAGTCCGCGCGCATCGACGGCCTGCCGGACAAGGACGGGCGCATCTGGCCGCTCGCGTACCACGTCGAGACCTTCAACCTGCGCTACCTCAACAGCGCGACGTTCGAGTGGGTCGACGACTGGGACTCGCGGAGCACCGACACGCCTTACCAGCTGCCGCGCGCGGTGCAGATCGGCATGGTGCTCAAGTCGCAGGACCCGGACGACCCCAAGCAGTCGATCGACGTGCCCTACGTGACCACGGTCGAGCTGTTCTACGCGGATCCGATCGCGCCCAAGGCGGCGGGTGAGTTGCTCGACCCAGGCGCCACGCCACCCGGGGGTGCCCAGTGAAGGCGCGCTTCCGCTGGCTCTGGACCGAGCTGAACCGCCCGCGTGGTCGGGGCGCTTCGGCGCGTCGTGGTCGTGGCAGTCGGGCAGGCGTGGCCATGCTGCTGGTGCTCGCGACTATCGCGCTGCTCACTGTGCTGGTGATGGACATCGTCCGCTCGGCGACAGTGCGCATTCAGCTGGCGGCGCACCAGCGCGACGAGGCCGAAGCCGAGGCGCTCGCGATGGGCGGCATCGAGTTCTACCGGCTGTTCCTGATCGCCAGCAAGCAGGTCGACGACTCGCCGCTGGTCGAGATGATCAGCCAGATGATCCCCGGCGGGATCAACTCCGCGTCGCTGTGGGAGATCATCCCCGAGATCAGCACGAGCACGCTGCGCCTGCTGCTCGCGGCCGGCGGCGACGCCGACGAGGCCAAGCAGATCGAGGCGAGCGGCGGCCTGACCGACGAGCAGAACGCGATGACCCGGGACGGCAACGGCGTGCACACCACGCTCAAGAAGCCCTTCTTGGACTTCGACGGCGACTTCGTGGCGACGGTCAAGGACGAGGACGGCCGCATCTACGTGGGCAACTTCCGCGCGACCACCATGCTGGAGCTGCAGAAGGACGTCACCGCGGGCGTCATCCACGGCATGATGTCGGACGAGGCGGACTCCGCCTGGCTGCGCTCGATCAACATCGACCCCTGGGAGCTGGTCGGAGATCTGGCGGACTGGACCGACGCCGACGACCAGCGCATCTTCGAGGGCGGGAGCGAGGATCAGCTCTACGACCAGGGTGACGACCCTTACAAGTCCAAGAACGCAGGCTTTGACTCGGTGGATGAGATCCGCCTGGTGCACAACTGGGAGCGCGACGACCTCTGGCAGCGCTATGGTCGGCTGTTCACCATCTACGGCTCGGGCAAGATCAACATCAACACCGCCAAGGGCGAGGTGATGAAGGGTTTGTTCAACGCCTACATCTCGCCGCCGCAGAACGACTGGTCGCTGGTGATGGACGCCATCCACGCGTACCGCAGCACGCCGGTGGCGATGGGTGGCGGCATCTTCCGCACGCCGCAGGACTTTGTGACCTTCCTCCGCACGGTCGCGCCCGGCACGGTCGACGACGCGATGGCCAACGCCATCACCACGAAGTCCACGGTGTTCCGAGTGACCTCGGAAGGGCGAGTCGGAAAGTCGAAAGTGGCGATTGAAGCAGTTTTTGATTTCGAGAAGAACAATCGTGTTGGCAAGGTGGTCTACTGGCATGTGCAGTAGCACCTGCCCGCGGAACCACGGCTTGGATTAGAGGGGCCCCATGGCGCGCATCATCTCCATCGATCTCGGCGCATACGCGGTCAAGGTCTCGGTCCGAACAGGCACCGGGGCCGACGACACCGTGGCGCTTGAGGCCTCGCAGCGGGTCCCGGCGGACGTCGGCGTCTTGCCGTCGATCGACGAACGTCTGGCGGCCCTCGACGAGATCCTCCGGGAACACCCCGATCTCAAGCAGGGCTCGCACACCACGGTCGTGACCTGGCCGGGCGATCTGGCCACGGTGCACCGCCTGGAGTTGCCTTTCGGCGACGACGCCCAACTGGCCCAGACCCTGCCGTTCGCGGTGGAGTCCGAGGTCCCGTTCGACCTGGACTCCATGGCCATGGCCTGGCGCCGCGCGGACGACGGCCACGTGCTCGTCACGCTGGCCCGACACGCCGACCTGTCGGGCATGCTCGACGGCCTGGCTGAGCGCGGCCTGGACCCGCGCCGCGTGCTTCCGGAGGGTGAGTCGCTCGCCGCCTGGGCGCAGGGCGGGGACGACAAGGTCTACGCGGTGATCGACGTCGGCCACGCCAAGACCACGCTGGTGGTCGCGCGCGCGGGCCGGGCGCTGATGTCGCGCGCGGTAAGCCTGGGCGGTCGCACCTTCGCCGGCGCCATCGCGGCGTCGCTCGGCTGCTCGCCGTCCGAGGGTGAGACGCTGCTCCGTGGCGTCCCGGATGAGGACGACCTGCGGATGGCCGACCTGGACGTCGCGGGTCCGTCGGATTCGCCCACCGAGGAGCGCACGCTCGAGACCACCTCGCCGCGCCTGGACATCATGCCGGCCAAGGCGGTCGAGGCGCTGCACGCGTCGATGGGCCTGCTGCTCGCCGAGATCCGGTCGTCGCTGGTGCACGCTGAGGACGAACTCGGCATCGGCATCGACGAGGTGATCCTCACCGGCGGCGCGTCGCGCGCGCGGGACTTCGCCACCTTCCTGCACAATGACCTGGGTGTGCCGGTGGTGCGGGCGCGCGAGTACGGCGTCGAGGTGCCGGACGCGCTGGCGTCGGTGCGCGGCGCCACCGCGTGCATCGCGCTGGGCGAGTCGGGCATGACCGACCTGCGCGTCGGCGACCTGGCTTGGCGCGGCGGCATGGACGCCACCCGGCTGGTCTTCCGCTACGGCGGGGCGATGGTCGGCTTCTTCATGGCCGCGGTCGTGCTGATGTTCGCGTTCCAGTACCACAAGCTGACCAGCGAGCAGGCGGACGTCGAGGCGCGCACCCGCGCGCTGGTGCTCGAGGCCGTGCCGGATCTGCCCGAGGACCTCAGCGCGTCGGGCGCGGTCGAGCTGCTCAGCTCGTCGCTCGACGACGCGAACACGCAGGCGTCCTTCCTGGGTGACGCCAACTCCGCGCCGCCCACGGTGGACCTGCTCAGCAAGATCACCGACAACTTCCCCAAGCCCGAGGACGTGACCGTGCAGGTGGACCTGCTCGACATCACGCCGAACGCCATCCAGATCGAGGGCTCCACCGATGGGTTCGCCCAGGTGGACAAGATCGACGAGGGCCTGACCAAGTCTGGCCTGTTCCCCGCGGTCGAGACGTCGCCGGGCAACAAGGACGGCGGGGGCAAGCTCGGGTTCAAGATCAGCATCCAGCGCGTCGAGGTGGCCGTTGAAGGCGACACCGACGTCCCCCCCGCCGGCGAGGAGGGCTGACATGGATCGCCTACGCGCACTGATGGAGAACCTCCGCGATCAGTTCGAGGCGATGACGCCCCGCGATCGCACGCTGGCTACCGTGCTGGTGGCTACGCTCACGCTCGGGTTTGCCGGTGGCACGACCTGGTACCTCAAGGGCATCCTCAACGACCTGGCCGCCAACGTGATCACGGCCAAGGCGGACCTGGCGCACACCCAGGAGATGTCGGGCGAGTACAGCGTGGTCGCGGCCAAGCTCAAGGCCGCCGAGACGCGCATGGGCGCGTTCCACGCCAACCAGATCAACACGTACCTGGAAGACTGGGCCAAAGGCGCGGGCATGCTGCCGCAGCTCAAGGAAGTGAAGGAGCTGGGGACGGAGACGCAGGGCCGCTACCGGCAGCGCGACTACCACGTCGAGATCGACAACGCGGAGCTCGGCTCGATCGTCGAGTTCCTCTTCGCGGTCGAGACCTCGCCGTACCCAATCCGCGTGAAGTCCGCGAAGTTCCGCGCCGACGGCGTCGGCGACTCGCGCATGATGGACGTGGGCCTGGATCTGGTCACCTACGACAAGCCGGAGGGTGGGGGATGAATCGCTTCCTGACCTGGTTGGCGCTTGGCGCGTGGGGCGCCGTGGCGTTCTCAGGCGCTTTCTGGCTGTCGTTCCCGTCGAAGGCGGTGTCGGATCGCCTGTCGTACGAGGTGTCGACCCGCAGCGGCGGCGCGTTCGAGCTGTCGGTCGGCTCGGTGGCGCCGTGGTGGTACGGCCTGTCGGCCAAGCAGGTGGTCGTGTCGTCGGTGGACAAGCTGTCTAAGGACGCGCTCCCGACCCCGATCTTCTTCGCGGACGCGGCGGGCGTGCGCGTCAGCCCGTGGAGCCTGCTCAAGCTCAGCCCTGCGCCCCTGCTCATGGGCTACATCGGCATGGAGTCGGCCTCGCTGGACTTTGCGCTCCGCGGCGCCATGCGTGACGGCGCGCTCGCGCTGCGCAGCGTGAAGCTCGACGCCTCCAACATCCCCGTGCTCGACGTGCTCGGCATGATGGGCGTGGGCGGCGACGGCGGCACCACCGCGAGCGGCGGCGTGGACCTGAGCGTCGACCTGCAGCTCCCGAACGGCCTGGCCAAGGCCGACGGCGAGATCTCGGTGAAGGGCAACCAGATCCAGATCGAGAAGGTCAGCTCCACGCTGATCGGCTGGAACGAGATGGAGATCAACACCCCCATCGAGGATCTCAGCATCCAGATGGCGGTGGAGGGCGGCGAGGCGACGATCACCGACGGCCTGCTGTCGTCGCCGCTCGTCAACGCGAAGCTGAGCGGCACCATCGCGCTCGAAGACAACCCCGGTCGCAGCAAGCTGGACCTGGGCGCGGTCATCGAGCTGGGCGAGTGGGAGGGCACGCCGCTGGCCAACTTCCGCGGACCGCTGGAGGGTGCGCTTCGCAGCGCGCGCTTCGCGGACGGGTCGTACCACTACAAGGTCGAGGGCGCGCTGGGGCACCTGAGCTTCGGCGACTTCCGGCCCGAGCGTGACGCGGGGACACGCGGCCTGACCCGGCCTGCTCCGGGTGTCGGTTCGGCCATCTCGACCCCGATGCCGGGTTCGACGGACGGACGCATCCCGAACCCGCCGGCGACGCCGCCTCCGAGCATCAACGACGGCGTGACCCCGGCGGACGAGGAACCGGATCCCGATCCGAACGCCGACGCGCCGGAGAACGCCGAGGATCCGCCGCCTGAAGAGGCGCCCGCGCACGAAGAGGATCCGGCTCCGCCGGAGAACTAGCGCTGCGGCCTTAGAGCGCGGAACGCTCGGATCTCCCCAATCCCGACGCGCGTGCACGCGCATCGTTCACTGCCGGTCGACCGAGGTGTCGATCCGCCCGTCCGGGCGGCGCTACGGCGCGAGGATCGCCGCCGCGAGCAGCGTGCCCTTGGCGACGGTCTCCTCCCACTCGGCCGCCGGATCGCTGTCGGCGACGATGCCGCTGCCGATGTGCCAGCGCGCGTGATCGCCGCGGAACACGGCGGTGCGGATGGCGACGGACCAGGACGCGCGGCCGTGGTCGCTGACGAAGCCGATCGCGCCGCAGTAGACGCCGCGCGGCTCGGGCTCCAGCTCGGCGATGCGCTGGCAGGCGCGGATCTTGGGCGCGCCGGTCACGGATCCAGGCGGGAAGACCGAGGCGAGCGCGTCCCACGCGTCGACGTCGGGGCGCAGCGTGGCGGACACCACCTGCGAAGCGTGGTGCACGTTGGTGTGGGCGGTGGGCGTGCGCGCGCCGACCCGCACGGTGCCGGGGACTGCGACGCGGCCGAGGTCGTTGCGGCAGAGGTCGACGATCATCGTCAGCTCGGCGCGCTCCTTGTCGGACGTCATCAGCTCGCTCGCGGCGGCGGCGTCACACGTGGGGTCGTCGTGGCGGGGGCGGGTGCCCTTGATGGGCGTCGTGCTCGCCTGGCGGTCGACCACGTCGAGCAGGCGCTCGGGGCTGTTGCTCGCGATGCGTACGCCGTCGTCGAGGACCAGCCAGGCGCCGCGCTCGGGGCGGCTGGTGGCGCGTAGGCGGCGCATCGCGTCGAACGCGTCGCCGACTCGCTCCGCGTGGGCGACGCGCGTGACGTTGAGCTGGTAGACGTCGCCCTCGCGGATGCGCTCCTGCGTCTGGTGGACGGCGTCCTGGTAGGCGGCGCGCGACCAGCTCGGCAGCGCGAGGCCAGATGGGCGCGACGGCGCCTCGAGCACAGGGGCTTGGGCCACGCGCCTGGCCGCGTCCGCGCGAAACGCCGACCCACCGACCGCGACCCACGCGCCGGTCGGGCCGTGGTGGAGGAGGGCGCCGTCGTACCGCCCGAGCCAGACCTCGGGCTCCCAGGTGGGGGCCGAGCGGGGCACCGGCGCGACCGCGTGACCCGCGCCGTAGCCCACGTAGCCAAGGCAGCCGCCGACGAACGGGAGATCGTTGTGGCCGAAAACAACGCGGGTCCGCGCGCGGCCGGCCTGCACCCAACCGTCCGCGTCGCGCACCACCTCAGCGGGGTCCCAGACCAGCACCGACCAACTGGCGTCGCCGCCGTCGAGCCAGATTGAACCGTCTGTATCGCGCAGGGTGGCGGCGACGCGCTCGGGCGTCGTGGCGGTTGGCGAGAGGGTGTCGATGGAGGGGGACAGGCCTGGACCTCGAACGGACCGCCCTGCCTATCCAGGGTGGCCGACTTGTGGAGCCTGGATCCGTGCGATAATGGCGGCCTGCCGATGTTCGACCCGAGCGTCGCACGCCGGTCCGGAGTGCCCGCTCCGCCAGGTCTTGCCTTCGCCGCAGGCTGCCGCCCTCCCCGGGTGGCACCTGCCCAGCCCTCCAAGCCCCCGCGTACGTCGCGATCCCCGGAGAAACCATGCTGCGCACGACGCTGTGGATCGCGCTCGCGCTGACGTGGACGACCCGTGCCCACGCCGCAGACGAAGGCGTCGCAGAGGTCGTGGTCGACGGCACCGTGCCGGTCGACATCGAGCGGGATCCGGACGGCATCTGGGCCTGGACGCGTCGCCTGGATGGCGAGGTGGTGCAGCCCGCGCAGCAGGACGCGATCGACGAGGCGGTCGAGGTGGAGATGCAGGATCGCGCGCTCGTCGAGCAGCTGGACGGCCTGGACATCCCGTCGGACTACTACAACAACCCGGAGCGCACGCTCCTGGGTGACCCGCTCTTCCTCGACCAGATCAACCCGCGCGAGTTCGACATCCCCGTCACGGTGAACGAGGCGGTCGAGACCTGGATGCGCGCGCTGCTGGGCCCGCAGCGCAAGTACACGCAGCGCTGGCTGGAGCGTCGCTCCAAGTTCGGGCCGATGATCTTGTCGGCGCTGGACCAAGCGCACCTGCCGCATGACCTGCTCTACCTGTCGATGATCGAGTCGGGCTTCAACCCGAACGCCTACAGCACCGCAGACGCGGCGGGCCTGTGGCAGTTCATCCCAGACACCGGTCGCATGTACGGCCTGCGCGTCGACTACTGGATCGACGAGCGGCGCGATCCAGAGCTGGCCACGGGCGCTGCGCTCCACATGCTGGGCGATCTATACAAGCAGTTCGGTGACTGGCAGCTGGCGTTCGCAGCGTACAACACCGGCCCCGGGCGCATCTCGCGCGGCGTGGCGCGCCTTGCGGCGGGCGGCGAGAAGGCCGACTTCTGGACGCTCTACGAGCGCGACATGCTGCACCCTGAGACCGAGGGCTACGTGCCCAAGATCCTGGCTGCGGCGATCATCGGCAAGCACCCTGAGCGCTACGGCTTCACCAACCTCCAGCCCGTGCCCACGCTCGAGTACGACTCAGCGACGGTAGACGGCGTGGTGGACGTGTCGGTGATCGCCAAGTGCGCGGGCGTCACCGAGGACACGTTCCGCGAGCTCAACCCGATGATTCGCCGCTACGCCACGCCGGACGGTAGCACGACGGTCCACGTGCCCAAGGGCTCGCGCGACAGGTTCGTGGCGGCGCTGGCGGCCGTGCCCCCGGCGGAGCGTCGTCAGCTGGTGGTCCACGCGGTGGCGCGCGGCGAGACGCTGTCGATGATCGCGGCCCGGTACGGCACCACGGCGCAGGTGGTGCAGGACGCCAACCGCATCACCAACCCCAACCGCATCGCGGTCGGACAGAAGCTGGTGATCCCGGTGCGCGGCGCCCATGCGGCGGACGTGATCGCCGCGGCCCACCCCGAGCCAGAGACCCGCGCGGTCGCTCAGCACACCGAGGGCACGGCGCAGCGCGCCGAGCCGGTGCGGCAGGAGGCGTCCGCGCCCAAGCCCGAGCCGACGTCCTCGCGTCCCGCCACCTACACGGTTCGTTCGGGTGACTCGCTCGGCAGCATCGCGGATCGCTTCGACATGTCGCTGGCCGAGATCCAGGCGCTCAACGACATCCGCGATCCGTCGCGCATCGCCGCGGGCCAGGTGCTCAAGGTCGGCGGGCAGGCGTCGGGTGGCTCGTCGTCGTCCGCGTCCTCGTCGTCCGCCGCGCCCGCCGCTCAGACCTACAAGGTCCGCTCCGGCGACTCGCTGTCGGCGATCGCGACGCGCTACGGCGTGTCGGTCTCGGACCTGCAGTCGTGGAACGGCATCCGCAACCCGTCGGACCTGCGCGCTGGCCAGACGCTCAAGATCCAGGGCGGCTCCTCTCGCAGCTCGTCGTCGTCGTCGTCCTCGTCGGGTGACAGCGTGATCACCTACACGGTGCGCAGCGGCGACAGCCTGGGCATCATCGCCGAGCGGTACCACGTGTCGGTCGATCAGATCCGCGCGTGGAACGGCATCCGCGGCAGCTCGATCTTCGCGGGCGACCGGATCAAGATCCACGTGAAGAAGTAGCCGTGCTCCCCGTCGACGAGGCCGTCAGCCGTGTGCTGACCACGGTCCGCGCGGTGGGGGTGGAATCGGTGAACGTGGAGGCGGCGCTCGGTCGTGTGCTCGCGCGCGACGTGGTGTCGTCGGTCGACGTACCGCCGTGGGACACCAGCGCGATGGATGGGTACGCGGTGCGCGCGGCGGACGCGGCTCCGGGCGCGAGGCTTGCGCTGCAGCCGCCAATCGCCGCGGGGCGGCTGGCGACGGAGGCGGTCGAAGCGGGGCTGGCGGCGCCGATCGCCACGGGCGCGCCGATGCCGGACGGCGCAGACGCCGTCGTGATCGTGGAGGACACGGACGCCGCGCGGACGGGTGAGGTGTCGCTGCGCGCGGGCGCTGAGCCTGGGGCGTGGGTGCGGCGACGCGGCGCGGATCTGAGCGTGGGGCAAACGGTGCTGACGGCGGGAGCGACGTTGAACGCGGCGCAGCTTGGGCTGCTCGGCAGCATCGGTCTGACGGCGGTCGAGGTCACACGGCGCGCGCGGGTCGCGATCCTGATCACCGGTGACGAGGTCGCGCGACCCGGTGAGGTGCGCGATCCGGGGCAGCTCTGGTCGTCGAACCACCTGGTCCTCGCGGGCCTGGTGCAGGCGGCGGACGCGGTGGTGGCCGAGGTCGCGTTCGTCGGGGACGACCTGGAGGCCACGGTGGCCGCGCTTCAGGCGTTCGGCGACTGCGACGTGGTGCTCACGACCGGCGGCGTGAGCGTGGGCACGCGCGACGTCACGCGCGAGGCGCTCGCGGTTGTGGGCGTGTCGCGCGAGTTCTACAAGGTCCGCATGCAGCCCGGAAAGCCGCTGGCCTTCGGGCTGTGGTCGCGCGCGTCGGGCGAGGTCGCGGTGTTTGGCCTGCCCGGCAACCCGGTGTCATGCGCGGTCGTGTTCCTGACGATGGTGCGGCCTTGGCTGCGTGCGGCGATGGGCGCGGCCCGACCGCACCTGCCGATCGTGTTCGCGACGGCGGGCGAGGCGCTGCGATCCGGGCCCGGGCGCGCGCGCTTTGAGCGCGTTCGGCTGACCGAGGGCCCGACGGGCCGGGTCGCGTGGGCGACGGGCGATCGGAGCAGCGGCGTGCTGTCGTCGCTCGCGCGCGCGGACGGGCTGATGGTGCTCGGGCCAGACACGCCTGGCCCGCAGCCCGGCGAGCCGGTGCGGGTGATGTTGCTGTCGGGCGAGGCGGACCGGGTCGAGTACGGCTGGTAGGGCGCTCGCGCGACGAGCGTGACCGCGCGGCCCGCCTCGCTCGATGTCGTCGGCCCCGGTTGACCGACGGTCGCATGAGGGACGCACCACGCTTGAGGCTACGACGCGTTCTCTGCGCTGACCTCAGCCTTGAGGCGCGCCAGGTCGTCCTGGGTCACGCGCTGGTAGGCGGCGGGTGCGCGCAGCATGAACCAGCCGCCCGGCAGCGACAGCGGCAGCTTCTCGATCCAGAAGCCGAGGTGTCCGATCAGGAAGGCCTTGGCGGCGGTCGTCTTGCCGTGAAGCAGGGTGACAAACACCAGCTCGCGCACGCCTTCACCGCTGGCCGACGGTGCCAGGAACGTGCCGAGCGTCATGATCGCGCTGGCGTACAGGATCTGCATGACGCTGGCGCCCTTCACGTCGAGCGCCATGGCGTTGCCGAAGTACATGAACATCGTCGTCACCTGCCCGAACACCGCGCACGCGAGGGCGATGAGCAGCGCGCGGCGGTTGGACGAGTAGGCGGTCGCGCTCTCGATCGCGCTCGTGAAGAAGCCCTTGAAGCGTGCGTTGGGGATGAAGCGCACCAGCCCGTGGAACCACGCGGGGCGCAGCAGCAGCAGCAGCCCGAACACGATCGCCGCGGCGATGGGCAGGGCGAGCGCCTTCATGACGTCGGCCAGATCCTTTCCGTCCAGGCCGGCGAACGGCATGAACCCGAGGATCACGGTGAGCAGGCCGACCAGCCCGATCACGCGCTCGACCGCGATGGCGGTGGTGCACTCGACCGGCTTGCGGGTGGCGCGGATGGTGTCGTACAGGCGCCAGCCGTCCAGGCCCATGGTCGACGGCGTGACGATGCCCCAGTACCGGCCGACGAAGTAGCTGGCGGTGAGCCAGCCGAACCCGAGCTCGACGCCCTGACCGGCCAGCAGCACCTGCCAGCGCAGGATGTTGGCGAAGATGCCGGCGAGCTTGACGCCGATCGCGAACAGGAACCAAGGCAGGAAGATCGCCAGGTCGATCGACCGGATCTCGTTCCACAGATCGCGCATGTCCATCGGCACGAGCTGGAAGCCCTGCTTGAGCACGTAGACGGTGTCGTCGGTGGTGGCCGACAGCGCGACCTGATCCGACGTGGGCGAGGGGAGAACGTCCGTGAACACGTCGTTCACGCAGTGGCGCAGCGCCTTGAGCTTCACGACGTCGCCCGCGGTCGTCTTCACGAACACGGTGTTCTCGGCGGCGGTCTTGCACAGCGCGTCGAACGCGAGCGGCTTGTACGGGTCCGGGAGCGGCGCGTGGGTGACCTTGGCCTTGAGCTTGCCGAGGAAGCCAGGGCTGTCCGGGTTGGCCTGGAAGAGCGCGCTCCCGTCGGTCAGGGCGGCCTTGGAGACCGGCACGGGCCCGCCGCCGAACTCGGCGAAGATCGCCACGAAGATGGCGATGGTGGCGAGCGCCTTGAGCAGGGACTTGAGGCGCGGGTCGAGCTTCATTCGGGTCCTCGGCGTGGACGGGCGCGGAGTACCCCGCACGGCGGCGGGCGGCACTTCGCGTGACGGGTCAGAACACGGGACCCCATGTCACGGACAGGGTGACCGGCGGGGCGTGGGTGGGCATGTCAAACCCTTCATGCCACAGCGGCACGCCGACCGTCAGCATCGCCGCACCCGGCGCGATGCCGAGGTTGTCGACGACCACGCCAAGGCCGAACGCGGCGCCCACCGCGGCCACGGGCACCGCCTGCGCGTCCCCTACGCCCACGTCCACGCCGCCGATCAGGTGCAGGTCGCGCACGTAGAGCACGCCGAGCGGCCACGAGCCCTGACGCATGGGGGCGGTGCGCAGCTCCAGGTTGGTCACCACCTGGGTGGTGGTCTGGACGGCGTCGTCGGGGAAGGCGCGCACGCCGGTGTCGCCGCCGAACGCCAGCCGCTCGTGGGGCAGGTCGCTGTGGGCCCAGCCGCCGACGATCCGCGCGGCCAGCACAAAGCGCGGCGCGAGCGAGATGGCGCCCGCGGCCTCCGCGACGGTCCGCACGTAGCTGGCGTGGGTCTCGGGCAGGCCGCCCGCGTAGACGGCGGCGCTGGTGCGGATTCCGCGCGTAGGGAACAGGCTGGTGTCGTGCGTGTCGTAGGCCCAGGCGAGCACGCCGCCGACCGACGCGTGCGCGCCGTTGGCGTCGGCGAAGTTCGGGTTGAGCCAGGCGCCCTCGGCGCCCAAGGTCAGGCTGTGCGCGCGCTCGGTCGGGCGGGTGAGGGGGCCCAGGTAGTGCGTCCAGCCAAAGCGGCTCTCCAGCCAGGATCGGGAGTTGGTGATCGCCCACAGGCGGAAGCGGTTGTGCGTGTCGGCCTGGCCGCGGGCGGTGAGGACCGCGAACGCCGACGCCGTGCCCTCCGCCGCGTTGATCGCGGAGATCTGGCCGTTGAGGGTCCAGCGAACCGGGATCGGGCGCACGTCGCCCTCCCGCGAGGTCTGGCCGACATGGCGCTGCGGATCCAGGCGGAGGCGGTGCAGACCTGCGTCGAGCGGGATCTCGAAGCGCGCGTCCCCGCTCGGGGCGAGCAGCTGTCGCGGCGCCCCGTCGACCGACAGGACGATCGCCTCGGGGGGCGCGTCCGCGGGGGCCGCTCGCGTCACGACGACCGAGTCCGGTCGCCGGTCCAGGGTCCAGTCCTGCGCGGGGTAGGGCACGCCCCAGGCGTCTACGCGCGCGCCGTCGAAGCCGACGTGATCGAGCGCGCGGCGCAGGGTCCAGCCCAGCGCGAGCGCGTCCGCCAGCCTAGGCACGGCGTCTGGGCCAGCCTCGTCGCCGACCTGTGCGGCGACCCAAGTGCCAGACACGGCGGGGGCGAAGCGCGCGGCCAGGTCGTCGCTCAGGCCGTCGGTCGGCACCACGCGGTGGAGCAGCTCGTCCTGAAAGGCCATGTCGCGGTTGTACAGGGCGGTGTCGACCGCCGGGATCCACTTGAGGATGCCCAGCCAGTTCACCGACAGGCGCCGCCGCTCGCGCGCGCCCGCGACCGAGGCCATCGTGGCGCCCGCCACGTCGCGGGTGAGCGGATCGGGGTCGCCCTGCCAGGACGTCACCACGCCTTGGACCAGAGGCCGGTCGTGCAGGTGGACGAACCAAGGGAACACGCGCCCAAGGCGGTCCGACACGTAGGCGAGCTGCGCGCCGGGGCGGGCCAGATCACGGCGCAGCGGCGCCTCGACCGCCACGCCCGACCACGTCCGCCCGTCCACGCGTACCAGCGGGAGCGCGCGCTCGAACGCCCGCACCAGGCCGCGCCGCGGCTTGCGAGGCGTGAGCAGGGTCGTCGACCAGTCGTCGCCGCCCAACGAAGTGAGCACGCCGTTCGGGATGGCGGCGAGGCTGACGCGCTCGGCGTCGCCGGTCCAGTGCAGCGTGCCTTGGCCGGTCACGTCACCCAGCGCGCCGACTACGCCGTCCGGCAGGGTGAGGCTGACGTCCCAGCTGACCGTGGGCAGGCGCCCGTCGACCAGCGCGACCGGGTACCACGCGCCGTTCGCGAACAGGCCGTGTCGCGACGAGCCCAGGTCGCTCCACCGGTCGGGCAGCACGGCCTCGAACGCGATCACGTCGCCGGTGCGCTGGAAGCTGACGCCGCCGCGGTTCGGGCGCCCGGGGAAGGTCCGCGCGACGTCCGTGGGGTCGTCCGGGATCGGCAGGTCTATCAGCGCGTCGACCCAGGTGGCGTCGTCCAGATCGGACACCTTGAGGGTGCCGCGGATCACGCGCAGGTCAGGGTCGACGACCGCGTCCAGGTCTACGTGCGGCGAGGCAAACGCGGTCGCGCACCACGCGACCCACGCGAACGCCACGGTCAGTACGTGTAGCCGATCGCGGCGGCGACGCTGGGCACGGCCTTCAGCGAGTAGGAGCCGCTGAGGCGGATGACGAGGTGCGCCGCGCGGATCTGCAGGCCGCCCGAGAAGCGAGGCATCAACACGGCCTTGCTGTTGGTGGTGGGGTCACCGCCGCGCTTGCCGTAGGTCACTGCGCCGATGGTGGCGATGGTGTCCGCGTCGAGCGTGGGCGTGGCCGTCACCAGCTGCAGAGAGGCGTCCGCGAAGGGGGAGACCTCGACCGCGCGCAGGCGATCCTTGCCGCCGGGGCGGAACGAGCCGCCGAGCGTCAGGCCCGCGTCGAGCACGCCGAGCTCCAGCTCGTCGTTGCCGATGTAGCCGGTGTACCCGACGTGCAGGCCCAGGTCCGGCCAAGGCTCGAAGTTCTCAAGCAGGCCGGCGTGCACGAAGCCGCCGAAGATGCCCTGGCGGGTGTTCCCGATCCAGCGCGCGGTGGCGCCGACCTCGATCGACAGGGGCAAGCCCTTGCGCAGGCTGATGCCCGGCGCGAAGAAGACCTTGGACGGGCTCTCGTCCGGCGTGACACGCTCCCAGGTGGAGGGCGTGCCGTCGTTGTTCTTGGTGTCGATGAACGAGATGTTGGACTCGGCCACCATCTCAAACCCGCTGGCGCCGAGCGTGCGCGCGGGGAGCAGCGTGGAGCTGTCGATGCTGGCGCCCAGCTCGCGGATCATGCGGGCATAGGCCTCACCGAGCAGCGCGGAGTCGACGACGCGGACGCCGCCCTGATCCGTCATGCTGGACGGCGTGACGTCCTCCGGGAAGCCCGCGTGGGCGACCGCAGGGAGGGCGAGAGCGATGAAGCAAGCAAACCTGGCGTGCATGGACCGTCCGACGCTTCCGCTAGACTAGCGCGTCCTGACGCCAACCGACAATGCCCACGCGGCCCTATCGATGGCAAGCGGTTAGCCGTGCGGCTTGCTCCGGGCCCCGGCCCCGTGGAGACTGCATGTCCGACGTTGATCCGCTGCACCTGCTTGAGCCCGCTGCCACCAAGGTCCGCGACCCTGTCTCAGGGCGGAGCGTGTGGCTCGCCGGCGTGGTGCGAAACGGGCGAATGGACGGCGACGTGTTGCACTACGACCTGTTCTTCCGTCCCGAGCACGCGCCCGACGACCGCCGCGCCATCGCCGAGGCGATGACCGCAAACCTGCGCGGGAACGGCTTCACGGGCGAGATCCAGACGCGCACGATGGAGCTCGGGCCGGCCACGCTCAAGCAGCAGTCGGGCCCGGGCGACGCGGTCAAGGGAATGTCTGGACCTGGGATGGCGCCGCACGGCGGTCCGGTCGCGCGCAGGCCCATCCCCGGCGTGACCCACGTGATCGCCGTCGCGTCGGGCAAGGGCGGCGTCGGCAAGTCGACCATCGCCACCAACCTGGCGGTCGGCCTGCGCCTTGAAGGCCACACGGTCGGCCTGCTCGACGCCGACGTCTACGGCCCGAGCCTGCCCACCATGATGAACGTGTTCTCGCGCCCCTTGGTGGACGACGAGAAGCTGATCGTCCCGCCGGTCGCGTACGGCGTGAAGTGCCTGTCCACCGGCCTGGTGGTGGACGCGGGTGAGGCGATCATCTGGCGCGGCCCGATGGTGATGGACCTGGTCCGCAAGTTCCTCCAGACGGTGGCCTGGGGCCCGCTCGACGTGCTGGTCGTCGACCTGCCGCCCGGCACGGGCGACGCGCAGCTCACGCTCATCCAGGCGATCGATCTGGCGGGCGCGGTGATCGTGACCACCCCCCAGGAGGTCGCGCTCGCCGACGCGCGCCGCGGCATCGAGATGTTCCGCAAGCTCGGCGTGCCCCTGCTCGGCCTGGTCGAGAACATGGCCTACTACCCGCTGCCCGATGGCACCCGGGACTACGTGTTCGGCCGCGACGGCGGCAAGCGCACCGCCGAGAAGTACGAGACCGAGCTGCTGGCTGAGCTGCCGCTGCGCACGTCGATCCGCCACGCGAGCGACGCGGGCCTGCCCGCCGTGCTCGGCGACGATGAGGTCGCCGCGAGCCTGCGCGCGCTGGCGCGTCGTGTTGCCGCCAAGATCGGTCTGCCGGCCTCCGCGTGACGCTCCCCGCGCCGTTGCCGGGGGCCCAGCTCGGCGACGACGGGCCGCTGCTCGACCGCTTCGGTCGGGCGCACACCTACCTGCGCGTCAGCGTGACCGACCGCTGCAATTTCCGGTGCACCTACTGCCTGCCTGAGGACGGGCTCACCTGGAAGCCGCGCGACACGCTGCTCACGTTCGAGGAGATCGTGCGGCTGGCGTCGGTGTTCCACGGCCTGGGCGTGCGCCGCGTGCGTCTGACCGGCGGCGAGCCGCTGCTGCGCTCCGACCTGCACGTGCTGGTCCGCATGCTGGCGAACTTGGGCTTCGACGATCTGTCGCTCACCACCAACGGGCATCGGCTGGTCGAGGACGCGCCGCGGCTGGCGGAGGCCGGCCTGACGCGCGTGAACGTGTCGTGCGACGCGATCGATCCGGTGGTCTTCTCGCGCATGACGCGCGGCGGCGATGTGCGGCGCGTGCTCCAAGGCATCGACGCCGCGCGGGCCGCGGGGCTCACGCCGATCAAGGTCAACGCCGTCATGGTGGAGGGCGAGAACGACGACGCCCCGCTCGCGCTGCTCGAGCACTTCGCGCCGTACGCCGCGGACACGATCGTGCGGTTCATCGAGTCGATGCCCTTCGAGCGCGCCGCTCGCCCGGCGCTCCCGGGAAGCCGGGTGCGCGCGCTCCTGGCGACCCGCTACCGGTTGCAGCCGATCGGGGGTGGCGACGGCGGCCCCGCGGTCGACTGGCGCGTCGTGGAGACCGGTCAGCGGGTGGGGTTCGTCTCGCCGATGACCGAGCACTTCTGCGAGCGCTGCAATCGCCTGCGGCTGGAGGCCGACGGCCACCTCCGCACCTGCCTCTCACGCGACGAGACGCCGCCGCTGCGCGAGCTGCTGCGGGCGAACGCGAGCGACGACGCGCTGGCGCGCGCGATCCGCGGGATGGTCTGGGGCAAGGTCGCCGGGCACGAGGCGCACCTGGGCACCGCGTTCGAGGGCGTGATGACGCGGATCGGGGGCTAGTCCTCGGACCGAGCGCCGGTCAGGGCGTCCAACCGCCGCCGCCGCCGCCGCCGCCCCAACCGCCGCCGCCGCCGCCGCCGCCCCAGCCGCCGCCTCCCGGAGCTTGCCGGCCCGGGGCGGGGACCTCTCGGCGAAGGCGGAGGCGGCCCGCTGCGACCGGCGGGGCGAAACGGACCGCGGGCCCGGCCCGGCCTCGCCC